>NZ_QKSG01000001.1:0-640253 GCF_003234035.1 Curtobacterium sp. MCPF17_031
ACCGCGAGTCGGACCGCTCGCTCCCGAAGCTCCTCCGGGTACTTCCTCGGTGCTCCCATGACTCTCATCCTCCCGTGGATTGAGAGCCTCCATCAGACCCGGGGCGGAACAGATGCCTTTGGCGTTCCATGCGTACACGGTGCCCATGGTGACGTCGGCCGCTCCCGCGAGCTCTCGGAGTGACATTGCGCCGTTGGTGGTTGGCTGGTTGATGGTGGACATGTGTTCGCTTCCTCGTGGTGGACGGACAGGCTGTTTGCTGTCCACACACACCTATGCGGCGAAAATCTCGGAGTGACCAAGACGGGCTGAGCTGACCTGTGTTTCGGTTCCATCCCTCGACGGCGATGCTGGCGCGTTGCAGCCACCGTCATCAGGGAGGCAGGGGGCTGATAGACCAACTCAGCACGGGATCCGGACGTGCATCCTGGGTGCCCGACCGTCGTTCCGGACGGATGCTGCTTGCCCGTCACGCGCCACGAAAGTCGATGAAAAGCCGTTTTGACCTGGGCATACCTTGCCCGGCTTCCTTGCGTACCCGGTGCGGGGAGGTACGGCTATAGACCCTTTGGGAGGTATATAGGTATGGGGATCTAGGGTCGAACTACTACTTCTTCTTCTTCTATATCTACCAAATACATAAGTCTTCAAGTCAAGGGGTCTCCTACCCCTTCCGATCGGCTTGCTAGCGGCGATCTGCGGCGACTTGACGATCCCGTTCGTTCGTCGAGCAGGGGCAAGTCGCCGCATGCTCCATACTGCCCAGATCGCGCCGATCACCGGGAAAGTCGCGTCGACGCCGCGGTTCGCCGCATAGACGTGGGCGTGATGAACTCAGCCCCCCGCGGCGCATTGGGACCATCGGTCTGCGGACCCACCGCGTGTGGAGGATCAACACGAGATCCGATGCCGTCGTCAGTCCGTCCGTACGCACTCTCGTCTTGCAGTCCGCGCATACACCTCTCGTGAACCGATCAGGACCAACCGAGGTGCCACGCGCGATGGCGCCGACAGCTATGGGCCTCGCATGAGCCGCTACCCCGAGGCCAAGCAGCACCTCGCGGCCGAGACTCTCTCCGTCCTGCAATCGGGCAGCGGTACGTGGCGAGCCATCTCGTGGGCGTGCCTGCGGTCGACCGTCGATGCACATTCGTCGTCGCTGCCCGCTGGCGAGCCGATGCTCATCGAGTACCGCAGCGGGCCTGACGAAGACGCGGAGGTCCGCGTTCGCGCACAGGTCCTCACGCTGGGTCGCGGCGTCGGGCTGATCGTTGAGCTCGTCATCCCGCCGGAAGGGACTGGGGAGTACGCGCGCGTTGCGAAGCGGGATGCGCCCGACGAGGTCCGGCGCGTCCACATCCGCGCTGGTTGGACCGCGGTGGTCCGGGCAGGCGAGATCTTCTCAGCCGCTGAGGCCACCGCTCTCCTCGGCTGGGCAATGCCGGAAGATGGCCACCTGCTCGATGCGCTGTGGTCGCTGCAACAACCGCTCGACTACCTCGCCGACATTCGTGCGGGACGGCGTAGGCCGCCGTCGTGACCGCCGAGCCGTCAGCCCACACCCTCGTCCACATCAGCGGAGACTGGTTGCTGTTCAATGATCCGCGAGCCGCGCTGGTTCACCTGCTGCCGGGTGCCTCGAATAGCGTCGAGCTGATGGTTGCCGTCGCCCAGAGAGCACAGCACGCCGAACTGCAACACTGGGAGCGCGTGCATCGACGTCATGGCGCCGCGTCGATGAGGGTAGAGGAGCTGGCCATCTACACAGCGCCGAAGGGGGAGCGGTTCGAATCCGACCTCCCCGAGCGGTGGGTCGGCAAGCCGGCGCTCTACCTCACCGTCGCGCAGCTGCACGGTGCCCCGTTACCGATGGGTTCGGTGGAGCGGGTGGGGCCGAACGTCGTGCAGATGCTCCTGATGCTGGAGCGCGCTGGCATCCTCGACGTGATGTGAGCGCGCGAAGAGGCCCTTGATGCGAAGTCGCATCGAGGGCCTCTGGGTCAGCCGGTGGTCAGCTCAGAACGAAGAAGCAGAGCCCGAGGTCGGCCTGGCGGAGCGCTCTCGCGGCTCGCTCTCCCCACGCCAGGAACATCGACCCCGCGCCAGGCGACCCCTGCGGCCGGCCCGTCCGGCCGTTGATGAACTTGATGCGGCCAGCGGTGAAGCAGACGACGTCGGCCGACGCCATCGCCTTGTGCGCCCACTTGGTGTCCGTACGTGCGAAGACGAGTGCGATGCCATCGCCGTGTGCGGCCAGCTTCTCGAGCCATGTGTCCGTGTCGTCGTACGGCGGGTTCACCCAGCACATGCCGTGCCACGGGGAGGTCAGCCCGTCATCGTCGATGGTGAAGCAGCTCACGGCGGGGACGTTCGAGAGAGCGGAACCGGGGGAGCAGGGGTCGAGGTCGAACTCGACGCCCAGAGCGTTGAACACGGCGGCCGGGGTGTACCACTCGATGTTCGGGTTGTGCGGGCCCGACTCGTGCGTGAAACCGCGGCCACGACGAGAAGGTGCGGTCTCACCGTTCGACGTCTGAGCGCTGTGGGCCTTGATGGTGTGGGTGGTTGCGTTGGTCATGCACGCCCTATGCATGACCCGACGCCGCGGGATCTCCAATGAAGGAAAGCCCAGATCAAATCGGGTATCGTCGAGCTCCTGGCGCGGCCAATTCGTCGCGCGGACCTTCGCCGCCTTCGGCGCCGGCGCCGCGAGTCCTGGTGTGTGCGGTGGTGCTTCTGCGTGTCGGTGTGGTGTTGGTGAAGACGCGGACGCGGTGGCAACCAACCGCAAAGAACCGGACTTCAAACAGCTGCGATGCTTGCGGTTACTTGCCTACCGGTCCGGCTGCGCCCAGGGACAAGGACATTTACACCGTGGATGTCGTCGGTTCGATCCCGGCAGGGCCCACCGGAACGCGCGCTCGTCCTCCTCGGCCGCTTCACCTCTTCCGACGGCGACGTGATCGGAGAACAGTCTGTCGCCGGGGTCGCCGTGCCAGCGGTGCGGTGCAGGACGGGAACCGCGGATCGAGTTTCAGATGTGGCTCGCCAGGCGTGCGGCCTGCTCGCGGTCCTTCTGGTGCTCGCGGACGACGGCACTGACCGCGAGCCACGAGACCAGGGTGCTGAACGCCCCGACGAGCAGCGTCCCGCAGATGCTCGACATCCACACGATGGTCTGCGCGTTCACGGCGATCGTCTCGAGGTCTCCGCCCGCTCTGGAGAAGATGACGAGCGCGCTCGCTCCCGTCCCGATCGCCCCGGCGAACATGATGATCGTCATCGCTGCGAGAGCTCCGCGCCAGCCGTTGTCCATGGCTCCGACCGTACTGGCCCTCGGACCGGAGATGCGAGCAGCACTCGGACTCAGACTCGCCCCTCTCCCGCGATGCGCGACCACACCGCCAGGTCCACCCGGCCGTCATCCGTGAACCCGGCGTTCCGCGCGACGCCCTCGCGAACGAACCCGGCGTGGGAGGCGACCCTCGCCGATGCCGAGTTCCCTGTCGCGATGCGGAGCTCGACACGCTCGAAGGAGTGGACGTCGAGCAACCACGACGAGAGCGCGCGCACCGCAGCGGATGCGTGACCCTGACCGCGGAATTCCGGCGCGAGCCAGTAGCCGATCTCGGCCGTGCAGGCGCGCCAGTCGACACGCTTCACGTCGATGCACCCGGCGAGGGAACCCCCGACCCGGATGCAGCGGACCAGCCCGGCTCCGCTGGCACGGATCGATTCGGTGCTTTCGGTCGCCCACCGACCGGCGAGCTGCACCGTGTACGGGCGCGGGAGCGGCAACCACCGACGCATCTCGAGGTCCGCGACCGCTGCCGCGAGCGCCGGCCCGTCCGCCAGGCTGAACCCGGTCAACGCCGTCGTCGCGTCCACCGGGAGGACGGCGTCCGGGAGGCACGGCACCGCAGGCCGCGTCGGTTGCGTTGGGCGGGCCTCCAGTCTGCTCACCGGACCACGCTCCAGTCCGTCGGCAGTCCGGGACCCGGCCAGGCGGGATCAGGGACCCAGCCCGTCCAGTCGGCGTCGAACGGGAAGCGGCGCGCGCGTGCGACCGCGGTCGCGTCCTCGCCCGCCTGCTCGATCACGGCGCGCATGGTCTCGGGCCAATGGCCGGTCGAGGCGTAGAACGCGAGCTCGTCCTCGTCCTTGTACCGGACGGACCAGGTACCGTCCGGATCGGTCGTGGCGACGACGTCGAGTGTCCAGTCCTGGCTGTCGAACCCGAGCGGCGTCCGGACCCAGGGCAGCTCGAGGTTGACGTACCAGTCCGGCAACCAGCCGGAACCGTCGTGCCAGCGCCAGACGGACCAGGGGGAGCCCTTCGGGTGCACGCGGACGACGGCCGCGCCCGTCCACCCGTCCTCGACGTACGAGCCGTCCCAGTCCGACGGCAGGACCAGGCGACCGTTCGGACCGCTGCCGACACCGGCGCGACGTCGGAGCGCCGAGCCGATGGGACTCGCGACCACGGCGAGGTCGTCGTCGTCGACCAGGACCCGGCCGGCAACCGCGAAGGCGACGGCGTCACCGCGGGCGCCGAAGTCGTGCACGCTCCGGAGGAGGACCGGGTCGCCCGAGGCGAACGGCTCGCTGCGACTGTCGGGACGGGCGCTGGTGTCCATGTCCCCGACCGTACTGGCCGTCGCACCGAGGAAGACGGATCGCACCGGCGCGAGGCGGGCGGGTCGGCGGCGCCCGGTGAGCCGCGGACCGTCGCGCTCGTCGGTCCCGCGCGACGGGCCTCCGTGTCAGGTCACCGGGCGTCCGTCGGGCTCCAGCCGAGTTCCGGGCCGAGCCGCTGCGCGATGTCGGTGATGATCTGGGCGGAGTCGTCCGGCTCGAGGTCGAACGGCAGCGCGAACGCGACTTCGGTGACCGCCTGGTACCCGGCATCGGCACGCAAGCGGTCCGCGATCTCCTCCGAGCTGCCCACGAGGTCCGCGGCGAAGAGCAGCCCTGCGGGCCCGATCGGGACCCCGACCCGCCCGGAACGCGAGTCGACGTACCGGCGGTAGCGCTCCTCCTGCTCGCGTGTCGCGCTGTCCGTGGGGATCACCACGAGCCCCTGGGAGATGCGGGCCGTGTGTGGAGCGGGGTGCGCGTCGAGGTACGCGTCGATCTGGGCCCGCTGGTTCGCGGCGAAGTCGGTGCCGACCTCGCTGCGGGTGACGCTCGACGTCAGTAGGTGGAACCCGTTCTCAGCGGCCCAGACGGCCGACCGTGTGCTGCCCGTCCCGTACCAGAGCCGATCGACCAGTCCGGGGCTGAGAGGTTGCACCGTGCGCGAGAACTCCTCGATGCCGCGCCGCTCGACGGTGTCGGTGACGGGGTCTCCGCGGACCAGGTCGCGGAAGCGGAGGAGACGGTCGTGCCCGAGGTCCTCCTGGTCCGCAGTGTCGGGGTAGATCGCATCGCGGTAGAGGTCGTAGTTCATCGGTGGTCCGGCGGAGAAGCCGGGGTTCAGGCGACCGCCGAGGAGCACGTCCACCGTGCCGAGGTCCTCAGCGAGCCGGAAGGGGTTCTCCGCACCGATCGGGGTGACTGCCGTGCCCAGCTCGATCCGCGACGTCCGCTGCGACGCGGCAGCCATCACCGCGACGGGGGAGGAGATGCCGTGCTGCAGGTGTCGATGCCGGAACCAGGCGCCGTCCAGCCCGAGTGCCTCGCCGCGCTCGATCACACGGAGGGTGTCCTCGATGCCCAGGGACGGGCGGGCGGGGTCGAACGAACCGATGGTCAGGAAGCCGACACGGTCCGGGGGAGTTCCGTCGAGGGGCATGGGCCGATCGTGTCAGACATCGAGGTGCCCGACCACGTCGCGGCGGTCGTCAGCGATCGAACACTTCCGGCAGCGCCGCCACGAACGCGTCGAAGTGGCTGTACCAGACGGAGTGCGCCGCCCCCGGGATGCTCCGCACGTCCACCCCCGACGACGCCAGGGCCGCCGCTGTCTCGTCGTCGACGTAGTGGCTCGGGTCGGCCCGGACGACGAACGAGCCGGGACGCGGGAGCCACGAACCGCCCGGACCCGCGGCGATCGCCGCCGCCGTCGCCGGGTCGAACCGGGAGGCGGCCAGCGCCTCCACCTGGCAGTCGCGCTCGCCGTAGTGCGGCTTGTCCGCGCGGAGCCGGTTCACGGTCCGGCTGTCCCGCTCCGCCACGTACTCGGCCTGCGCCTCGGCCCGGTCGTGTCCACCGCGGGTGGCGAACGGCGCGTCGACGTACACCGCGAGGCCGGGATCAAGACGTCCGGTCGCGACGGCCACGGCGAGCAGGAGGCCGCCGAACGAGTGCCCGACCGTGACCGTCGGCCGGACGCCCAGCGTGTCGAGTGTCTGCGCCACCGATGCTGCGGCACCGGGCACGGTCATCGTCGGGCAGCGTGGTGAGCGTCCGTGTCCCGGTAGATCGAGTGCGACCACCCGGACGCCGCGGTCGGCCAGGAGGCCCGTGATGCGCCACCAGCTCTCCGCCGAGCCCGTCATCCCGTGGAGGAGCACCACCGCCTCGGGTCCCGCTCCGGTGGTCTCGGCGTGCAGCAGCATCCCCACATCGAAGCACGGCCGGTGCGTTCAGCGGCGATTCACCATGAGTTCCGCATGGTGGCGGTGGATTCGCATCTTCGACCCATATCGTCATCGCAAGCGCGATTGCGTGAACTCCTGTGCGCTGGTCGAAGGGCCACGATGACGGAAGGTCGGTCCCTCGTTGACCACCACCCCAGTCCAGTCGGGCTACACCCGCACCCGTCCCGCGACGAACGGACGGGGCTCGAGCACATCGACGTACTCGGCGGTCCTGGCACAGGTGAAGGAGCACGACCTGCTCCGTCGCCGCACCGGGTTCTACTGGTCGCTGTTCGGGTCCTTGATCGGGACGCTCGCCCTCGCATGGGTGGCGTTCTCGTTCCTCGGCGAGTCGTGGTTCCAGCTCATCGTCGCCGGCGTCCTCGGGGTCCTGTTCACGCAGTTCGCCTTCTTGTCCCACGAGGCCGCGCACCGTCAGGTGTTCGCCTCGCAGCGGTGGAACGACCGGGCCGGCCGGTACGTCGGCACGTTCCTCGTCGGCCTGAGCTACTCGTGGTGGATGAACAAGCACACCCGTCACCACGGCAACCCGAACACGATCGGCAAGGACCCGGACATCGCGCCGGGCGTCATCGCCTTCATCCCCGAAGACGCTCCCGTCACCGGGTTGAAGGGCTTG
The DNA here is from genome assembly GCF_003234035.1 of Curtobacterium sp. MCPF17_031. NCBI lineage: Bacteria > Bacillati > Actinomycetota > Actinomycetes > Micrococcales > Microbacteriaceae > Curtobacterium > Curtobacterium sp. MCPF17_031. The sequence goes on from NZ_QKSG01000001.1 coordinate 7,222, forward strand.
TTCACCCGGTTCCAGGGATGGCTCTTCTTCCCGCTGCTCACGCTGGAGGGCATCAACCTGCACTGGTCCGCCGTCCGCGCTGTCGTGAGCGGCACCGGCACCACGGCGGACCGCCGGCACCGCGTCATCGAGGGCTCCCTGCTCGTCGCCCGGTTCGGCATCTACCTGACCGCCGTGTTCTGGTTCCTGCCGTTCGGGATGGCGTGTGCGTTCCTCGGGGTGCAGCTGGCCGTGTTCGGCGTGATGATGGGTGCCTCGTTCGCCCCGAACCACAAGGGCATGCCGACCATCGCCCACGACGCGAAGGTCGACTTCTTCTCCCGCCAGGTCCGCACGTCCCGCAACATCCGCGGCGGCTGGTGGGTGTCGTTCCTGATGGGCGGCCTGAACTACCAGGTCGAGCACCACCTGTTCCCCTCGATGCCCCGCCCCGCCCTCAAGCAGGCACGGCTCCTGGTCCGGGACCACTGCGACAGCCTCGACGTGCCCTACACCGAGACCACGCTGCTGCGCTCCTACGGCATCGTCGTCGCCTACCTGAACCGCGTCGGACTCGCTGCGCGAGACCCGTTCACCTGCCCGATGGTGTCGCAACTCCGGATCAGCTGACCAGGGGTCGGCCGCGAGGAGGCGGCCCGCGACCGGGCTGATCCCGTCCGTGGTCGGGGCGGGTGCTCGGCGCGTTCCCGGAGCCGCTCCAGGTCCGCGCGTCTCGCACGGCGCAGGTCAGGTCGACAGCCCGAACGCCGTCAGGTGGTCGTTCGGCAGCTGTGTCGTCAGGTTCTCCCACGTACCCTTGGGCACCGCTTCGTGCAGGACGTCGAACACCGCACGGGCGCCCTCGCGGGCGGTCGACTCGTCGATGTCAGCCCGCCCGGCCACGCGCCGGACGAACTCGTCCGCGTCGAAACGTTCCGGCGCCTCGTCCACGCCGGTCAGGCAGTGCTGCAACTCATCCGGCAGCTCAGCGGCGACGGCGGCGGCCTCGCCACCGCTCAGTCGCTCGGCGAGGGTGCTGAGGGTCGCATCGGTGAGCGGACGCGCCCGCGTCCGCACGTGGGTGATGTCCGCGCGCTGCGCGACCAGGTCGACGAACTGTCCGGTGTCCATCCGGGCCTCCTGAGATCGGTTGACCCACCACGTTCGTCGCACCTGCCCTGAGCCTCCCCCAGGTTGTAGCGTCGACGCGGGAGGCGGGACTCCCAGGAGCCCCGGACCACCGCGCGCGGTCCCCGGAGGTCGCACAGGCCGGGATTGGGCAGTCTGCGCGAGGATGGCTGCGGCGACGACGCCAGCCGCGCCTCCCGTCAGCACCGCCTCCGGCGGCCCGACCTGTGAAGGACACGCCATGCAGCCCACCACCCTGACCGGTTCCGTCGCCCTGGTGACCGCAGCCTCCCGTGGGATCGGACGGGCGATCGCGCTCGACCTGGCCACGAACGGTGCGGACGTCGCGCTCGGGGTCCGCGACACCGAGTCCGCCACTGAGCTCGCGGCGGAGATCAGCGCGATGGGCCGCCGGGTGACAGTCGTGGCGATGGACGTCACCGATCTGCCATCGTGTCGCCGGGCCGTCGACGACGTGATCGCCGACCTCGGGACCATCGACGTGCTCGTGAACAACGCCGGCGGCGGCATCGTCGAGGACGCGCTCGACGTCACCGAGGAACACTTCGACTCGGTGTGGGCGCTCACGACGAAGTCGACGTTCTTCGTCTCGCAGCACGTCGCCCGGCACATGCGGACCGCCGGCGGTGGGTCGATCGTGAACGTCGCCTCGCAGGCCGGGCTCGTCGCCCTGCCGGGGGAGTCGGTCTACTGCCTGAGCAAGGCCGCCGTGATCCACCTGACCAAGTGCCTGGCGGTCGAGTGGGGCCAGTACGGGATCCGGGTGAACGCGGTGGCGCCGACCTTCATCGAGACGGACGGCACCGCTCCCGCGCTGTCCGACGCGGCGTTCCGGACCGACACGGTCGAGCGCATCGCGGCACTCCACCGGATCGGGCAGCCGGAGGAGGTCGCCGCGGCGGTGACGTTCCTGGCCGGCGAGGGGGCCTCGCTCGTCACCGGGACCGCGCTGCCGATCGACGGAGGGTGGACGGCTCGCTGACGAGAGCGGGTGCGGAGACGTCCGAGCGGGCGCGTCGTCCCCACCGACTCCTGACACCGGTGCTCGGTCAGTGGCCGCTCCCTGCACACGCGCTCCTGTTCGGGTACGGTGATCCCATCGCCTTCGCGGCGGCCGCGGCGCTGCCGGCGGGGATCGAGGTGGCCGTCCGCGACGCCCCACGGGCACGGCTCCGACGCCTCCCAGGCGCGCGGGAGTCGGCTGTCCGCATGAGCGACAGCCACGAGGGAGCACCCATGGTCGACGGCGAACCCGTCACGGCCGAGCGTCTGCAGCACGACCTGTCCTTGGACTCGGACGCGATGCCCGAGGACGACCCGGGCACCGACGAGGACGCCCTCGTCGCCGACGCGGACCCCAGCGAGGAGGACGCCCAGGGATCGCAAGAACCCTGACGCAGCCTCAGCGGGGCCGGCGACGCTGCGCGATGAGACGCCCGGCTCGGTAGACGAGCCCGAGCGCGGTCACGACGACCCCGCCGACGATCGAGGGCCACGGCAACGCCGCCACCAGGACGACGCACCCAGCGGCACCGATGACGGCCAGGAGGCGCGGGTACCGCCGGTCCCGCCGCTCCTGTGTCAAGGCGGCCGCGTTCGCGACGAAGTAGTACAGCAGCACCCCGAAGGACGAGAACCCGATCGCCCCCCGCAGGTCGGTCACGGCGACGAGGACGCACACGACCAGACCGAGCACGACCTCGGCACGCGCCGGCACCGCCGTCCGCGGGTGCACGGCGGCGAACCACCCCGGCAGGTCCCGGTTCCGCGCCATCGCGAGGCTCGTCCGCCCGATGCCCGCGATCATCGCAAGGAGCGCCCCGAGGGCAGCAGCGGCGGCACCGACCTGCACGACGACGCCGGCCCACGGCTGCCCGGCCGTGGCGACGACGGACCGGAGGGGCGCGGCCGAGGCGGCCGTGCCTCCCGGCCCGAGGGCGTGCAGCGTGGCGAGCGCGACCAACGCGTAGACGACGAGCGCGATCCCGAGGGCGGTGGTGATCGCCCGGGGGATCGTGCGCGCCGGATCGACCACCTCTTCACCCAGGGTCGCGATGCGGGCGTACCCGGCGAAGGCGAAGAACAGGAAGCCGGCAGCCTGCAGGACCCCCAGCGGCGTCGCGGCGACGCCCGGGTCGTCCGCGGTCGGCCCGGAGTGCGCCAGCCCCAGGGCGACCACGACGGTCAGGGCGACGAGGGCGACCACGACGAGGACCCGGGTGAGGAACGCCGTCCGCGTGATGCCCAGCGTGTTGACCACGGTGAGGGACAGGACCACGGCGACCGCGACGGGCCGCTGCCAGGCCTCGGGCACCAGGTACACGGCGACCGTCATCGCCATCGCCGCCGAACTGGCGGTCTTGCCGATCACGAAGCCCCACCCGGCAGTGAAGCCGACCCAGGGTCCGAGGCGCTCCCGGCCGGAGACGTACGCACCGCCCGAGGTCGGGTACTGCGCCGCGAGCTGCGCCGACGACGTGGCGTTGCAGAACGCGATGACGCCCGCGACCAGCAGCGCGACGAGCACGCCGCTGCCGGCGACGGACGCCGCGGGGGCGAACGCCGCGAACACGCCCGCGCCGATCATGGAGCCGAGCCCGATCACGACGGCGTCCCGCAGCCGGAGACGCCGCGCGAGGGAGCCGGTCGTGGGAGCGGTCATCCGGCCATCCTGACCAGGACAGGTGAACAGGGCGTGCTCCGTGTGCGGTGCAGCGGCCAAGCGGCCAGGCGGTCAGGCGGCGTGACGGCCGACCGACACCGACTCGAGCGGGGTGTCGCGCAGCTCCCGCCCACGGAACCAGCGCAGCAGCCAATCCGCCGGCGAACCCGACAGCCCGGCCGGCAGACCACCGCGGCGCTGCAGGAAGTCACTGAACCCCGGCTCGTCCCGGAGCTCCGCATCAGACGGGTTACCGAAGGCCATCGACCAGCCGTCGAAGCGGCGGGCGTCGATGTCCTCGCGGCTCAACGAACGGACGTCCCGGTGCCGCGGGTCACGCTGGATCGCGCCGAACCGGTCCTCGACACTCCAAGCCGGCCCCTCCAGGACCTGCATGAAGTGGCCGTCCTTGGCCACGAGCAGACCCGAGACACCGAGGGCGTCGTTCTTCAGACGCGCCTCACGCAGCAGGGCGACGAGCTGAGCGTCGGTGAGGTCGTCGGCGGCGATGGACATGTAGACGAGGGAGAGCATCGATCCACGATCCCCCGCATCCGCGGCACCGGTCAACCGCGGCCACTCCACGAGTCCGGATACCGCACCCGCCCCACGTCCCCTTCCGTTCACCCGGCGTCCCTACCGTCGCCCCTGATGCCGACGCAGCAGGCCCCCTTTCGCACCGACGTCCACGCCCTCCGCGCCGTGGCCGTCGTGCTCGTGCTCGTCTACCACCTCGACCTCGGCTGGCTCCGCGGCGGGTTCGTCGGCGTCGACGCCTTCTTCGTCGTCTCCGGCTTCCTCATCACCGGACAGCTCCTCCGCCAGCTCCGCGACACCGGACACATCGACCTCCCCGCGTTCTGGGCCCGACGGGCACGCCGACTCGCACCCGCCGCACTCCTCGTCCTCGCCGCCACCGCGACCGCCGCCGTGATACTCACCCCACGCCAGGACTGGCCCACCCTCGGTGCCCAGCTCGCCGCCAGCGCGCTCGCCGTCGAGAACTGGGCGCTCGCCGCTTCCAGCACCGACTACCTCGCCGCAGGGGACCCGTCCACGCCGTTCGAGCACTTCTGGTCCCTGGGCGTCGAGGAGCAGTTCACCCTCCTGTGGCCGCTGCTGCTCCTGGCGGTGTGGCGGGTGGTTCGACGACCAGGGTCCGGCGAGCGCGCCGTCCTCGTCACCGTCGTGGTCGTCGTCGCCGCGTCCCTCACCTGCTCGTCCGTCCTCACCACCACGGACCCGGCACCCGCGTACTTCTGGCCGCACACCCGGGCGTGGGAGTTCGGCGTCGGCGCGATCCTCGCCCTCGCTCCCGACGCCGCCCCCGGTGCCGTGCGTGGCCCGCGTGTGCGGGCGGCCCTCGCCGTGACCGGGTGGCTCGGGCTCGTCGTCTGCGGCCTCCTCCTCACCCCCGCCGTCGTGTACCCGGGGACGGCTGCCGTCCTGCCCGTCGCCGCCACCGCCCTCGTCATCGCGGGACGGACCGAGACCGGCGTCCTCGGCCGGGCCACGCGCCTGGCACCCGTCCGCTGGCTCGGCCGGGTCTCGTACGCCCTGTACCTCTGGCACTGGCCGGTCGCCCTCCTGCTCCCACGGGCCCTCGACCTGCCCCCGCCGGCGCGTGTCGCCGTCACGGTCGTCCTCGCCGCGGGTCTGGCACACCTCACCACCGTGCTCGTCGAACGACCCGTCACGGCCGGGAGGCTCGCCCACCACCGACCGCGCGTCACCCTCGCCGTCGTGGCCGCTGCCACCGCCCTCGTGCTCGTCGTCCCGGCCGTCGGGTGGGGCACCCTCACCGGGCAGCTCCGGGAGGACCGTGCCCTCGCCACCGAACTCCGCTCCGACAGCGACCGGTGCTGGGGTGCCGCCGCCATCGCGCCGGGGAGTGGGTGCGCGGTCGCCGGGGAGCCCGGACGCGGGACCACCCCGTCGACCATGACCGCCGCCTACGACGTGGACCCCACGTGGGACGACTGTCAGGCCGAGGCGACCGACGCCCGCAGCTGCGTCGTCGGCGTCCATGGTGGCACCCGGGTCGCGCTCATCGGCGACTCCCACGCACACCAGTGGTCCTCAGCCCTCATCGCCCTCGCCGAACAGCGCGGATGGGAGCTGCACCTCATGGTGAAGGGCGGGTGCGAGTTCTCCCACGTCCGCTGGAGTGACGTCTCCGCCGCGGACGAACGACGCTGCGGCGTGTGGAACCGTGCCGTCGACCGGTCCCTCGCGGCCGCAGCGCCGTACACGCTCGTGTTCACGTCCGCTCGGGCCGACCTCCGGGGTGCACCGGAGGGGACGGACCCGGCGAGGAGCGGGCGGGACGGGTACCGAGCCTCCTGGCAGCCCCTCATCGACCGCGGAGCGAGGATCGTCGCGATCACGGACACCCCGGCCGTCGGCAGCGGCGTGCAGCACTGCGTCGACGAACACCGCGCCGACCCGGGGTCCTGTCGGATCAGCACCGGGCGGGCGTTCGCTGCGGCAGATCGGCTCGTCGCCGCAGCACGGGCGACACCCGGGGCGGTCGTGACGGACATGACCTCGTCGTTCTGCGCGCAGGGGGCCTGCCCCGCTGTGATCGGCAACGTCCTCGTCTACCGCGACTCGCAGCACCTCACCCGCACGTACGTCACCACGCTCGTCGGAGCGCTCGGGCAGCGGACGGACGCGGCCCTCGGCGCGAGGTGAGCCGGGCGGACGTGCGCCGGGCGGACGAGCGTCGCCGTGGCTGCCAAGCTGGGGAGGTGGAGTACAGCGCGGACCGGTGGGTGCAGCGACTGCGCGACGGGGAGGTGCCGCCGACTTGGCGGATCGTGGTGGCAACGCTGGTGGTCACGCTGATCGGGGTGTTCCTGCTGTGGCAGGAGTTCGTGCACCCGGAGGTGACGCAGGGCATCGCCGATGCGAGCAGCCGCAGCGGCGCCCTGCTGCTCGTCCCGCTCGTCCTCCTGGTCACCGGGCCCGTCATCGCACTGTCCGCCTGGGCGTCCGGCAGGCGGGACCGCCGCACCCTCGCCCGGATCCGGGTAGCGGGCCCTCGCCCCTCCTTCCACCTGCCGGTGACGACGTCCGCACTGGTGGCCGGTGAGGAGTTCGCCGACCCGAAGCCCATCATCTGGACCGTCGACGACGCCGGGCTGCACGGCTGGTCACCGGACCACGAGCGACCGGTGCACGAACTGCCCTGGACCCGCATCCACGGGTTCAGCTCGGCGAAGACGTACGCGAAGGGGCAGTGGCAGGACTGGGGCATCTGGGTGACCACCCCGCGGGGTCACGTCGTGCTCGTTCCGCGGACGGCGCTCTGTCGTTCCTCCGGTGCCGGGCCGGACAAGCTGGACGTCATCCTGCGGGTGCTGCGTTCGCTCCGACACGAGCTCGACCACACCGGAACCAGCTCGGACCCCGGAACGGCCCCGAGCGCAGCGTCGTAGCAGCCGGGGGACAGCGCGCTGTGCTCGCGGCCAGAGCGAGCGGGTACCCATGGACGCATGGGTCATCGTTTCCGCGGCAAGGTCGTCGTCATCACCGGAGCATCGAGCGGCATCGGCCGGGCTGCTGCGCACGAGTTCGCCAAGCAGGGCGCCACGCTCGTCCTCGCTGCACGCGGGAAGGAGAGCCTGGAGGCCGCGGCCGCCGAGTGCCGCGCGCTCGGTGTCGAGGCCGTCGCGATCCCCACCGACGTCGCCGAGGAGCGGCAGGTCAACGACCTCGTCGCCACCGTCACCGCCCGCTTCGGTCGCATCGACGTGTTCGTCGGCAACGCGGCGCTCTTCGTGTACGGCCTGTTCGAGCAGACCCCGACCGAGGCGTTCAAGCGCGTCGTCGACACCAACCTGCACGGGCACGTCCACGCGGTCAAGGCCCTGCTGCCGCACTGGAAGCAGCGCGGTGAAGGCACCTACGTCCTCGTCGGCTCGATCCAGTCGCTGCTCTCCGCGCCGTACCAGTCGGCCTACGTGACGAGCAAGCACGCCGCCCTCGGGCTGATGGACGTCCTGGCGGACGAGCACCAGGGCACCGGCATCCGCTTCGGCGCGGTGCTGCCGTCGACGATCGACACCCCGATCTACCAGAACGGCGCGAACTACACCGACAAGGCCTCGCACCCGCTGCCGCCCACCGTCTCCGTGCAGCGGGCCGCGAAGGCCGTCGTCGCGCAGGCCGTGCACCCGAAGCGCAACCGCTACGTCGGCCGCCTCCAGGCGTCGTTCGTCGCCGCCGAGTTCATCGTGCCGTGGCTGTTCCACCGCATCACGACACCCGCGGTCGAGGTCTTCGCGCTCCGCGGCCACCAGGCACCGACGGACGGCAACCTCTACGCCCCGAACGACGCCGGCAACGCCACCGACGGCGGCTGGGTCGCGAAGCGCCGCCGTGTCACGCGCCCGCTCGTGTGGCTCGGCCTGGCCGGGCTCGTCACGCTCGTGGTCCGGCGCGGTCGCCGCTGACGTCGCTGCCCGTCCCGACCCCGGTTCTGTGCTGGGGTCGGACGCGAGGGGCGCTGATGGACGGTCACGAGCCGCAGGTGGACGAGGTGCCGGTGACGCGCGATCCGACCGGGTCGGCGTGGACTGTGGTCCTGGTCCTCGCGTGGACGGTGTGCGGGCTGGGCTTCCTGGCGCTCGCGATCTGGTGGAACGCCTTCGGGTCCGTGGACGCCGGTCCGTAGTTCGGCCGCGCTGCCCTCGTCACCGTGCCGCCCCTGGTCGTCGTGCACCTGGTGCACCGGGCGGTCCGGCGGCGACTTGCCCGTCGACCGGGTGATGCGGTGCCGGTGCGCCGTCCGTGACGGTCACCGGGCCACCGGACCGGGCGGGAACCGATGTGCCACCCCCGGCCGCCCGACACGCTCGCGTGACGGCAGCAGCGCTGGCGGCCAGCGCGGTCGCGGTCCTGAGCAGCGTCAGCTGGTTCCCCACCCGTCGGCCCTACCGGCGCGCGCCCACTGACATCCGCCCCCCGTAGGTCGAAGGGTGCCATCGACCGCGAGCAGCAGCCGCACCCGGACCACGCCCACCCTGCGCACCGTGCTCGGGGCGGTGATCGCCCTCGCGACGGTCCTCACCGGGCTCGCGACCGCCGCACCGGCGTCCGCCCACTCGGGCCTCACCGGCAGCACGCCCGCCGAGGGTGGCGTCGTGGCGAGCGACCTGCGCCAGGTGGACCTGACGTTCACCGAGGCGCCGCTCGCGGGACTCGACGCGGGCCTCCGGATCGAGGTCCGCGACCAGGCCGGGCAGGACGAGTCGACCGGCGACGTCACCGTCGCCGGGACGACCATGTCGAAGCAGGTGCAGCTGTCGGCGGGGCCGCACACGATGCTCTGGCGGTACGTCTCGCCGGACGGCCACCCGATCGACGGGCAGGTCGCCTTCACGGTGCAGGCGGCGCAGACCGCGGTCGCCGGACCGACGGTCACGCCCACCGCCACACCGAGTCGGGAGGCCCGTGGGTCGTCCGGCACGTCGGTCGTGACGACGCCGACCCCCGTCGCGGACACCGCGGTGGGGGCCGACGGCGACGGGTCGTCGAGCGCGCTGCCCTGGGTTTTCGGCGGTGTCGCGATCGTCGTGGTCCTCGGCGTCGTCGCCGTCCTGGCGAGCCGCCGTCGCTCGGTCCCCGCCGACGACTGAGCCTGGCCATCGGTTGCCTCAGGGCGCATCGACGACCGCGGCCACCGCCTCCACCTCGACCAGCTGGTCGTCGTACCCGAGGACGGTGACGCCGAGCAGCGTGCTGGGCACGTCATGCTCGCCGAACGCGTCGCGGACGACCCGCCAGGCGGCGACCAGGTCAGCCTGGCGGGACGATGCCACGAGCACACGAGTGCTGAGGACGTCGGTCATCCGTGCCCCGGCGTCGGCCAGTGCCTGCCGCAGGTTCGCGATGCACTGCTCGGCCTGGGCGGCGTGGTCACCCGGGGCCACCGTGGCGCCGCCCGCGTCGAGCGGACACGACCCGGCGAGGAACACGAGTCGGGCGTCTGCCGGAGCGGTCGCGGCGCACGCGTACTCCGTCGGGCTCAGCGCGGCGGACCGGAGGAGCCGGACCGCCGACGGCCGCTCGGCGTCCGTCACTCGAACATCTCCGCGAGCATCGTCGACGCGTCCCCGTCCACCACGTGGGCGGACCGCGCCTCCGGCCAGCGCAGCACCCCGTCGTCGGGCCAGGACGGGACGACGTGGAAGTGCAGGTGCGGCACGCTCTGCCCGGCGTCGGCACCGGTCGCGCTGAGCACGACGACCCCGGTCGCGCCGAGCGCGGCGCGCATCGCCCTGCCGACCTGCTGGGCGAGCAACGTCGTCGCTCGGAGCGCGTCCGGGGACACGTCCAGCAGGCCCGTGGCGTGCTCCCGCGGGACGACCAGCGTGTGTCCGGGAGCGAGTTCCGATTCCGGCAGCGGCCGGAACGCCACGGCGTCCGGCTCGCGCTCGACCCAGATCGTGCCCTGGTCGTCGTGCTCGATGAGGTGGCAGAAGACGCAGTCGTCCGGGAGGCCCGTCCCGGTCACAGGCGCTCGTCCTGTCGTGCGCGGTGCGCGCGCAGGGCCTCGACCACGAGGGCGTGGTCGTCGTGCATCTCCAGCCCGCTGACGCCGACGGCCCCGACGAGGTTGCCGCGGACGAACAGCGGGAACCCGCCGCCGGCGGCCTGGTACTGCCGGGGGTCGAGTGCCGCGGCCTCGTCGAAGGACGACCCGCCGAGCTCGTACTGCGTCCGCACCGCCAGGGTGGCGTGCGCGAAGTGCCGGACCACGCGGAACTTCCGGTCGAGCCAGGCGTCGTTGACCGCGGCGGACCCGGGTGTCGCGGCGTGGAACACCCGCTGCTCGCCGAAGGACACCGCGAAGCCGATGCCGAGTCCCCGCTCGAGCGCGGTCGCCCGCAGCCACGACCCCACCGCCCAGGCATCGTCGAGGTCGAACGCGTCGTGGTCGAGTTCACGCTCCTCGTCGAGCAGCACGGCGAGCTTCTCGTCGGTCGGCAGGTCGCGGTAGCGGGCTCCGGTGGTGTCGGGCATGGTGCTCCTCACAGGGACGGCGGTGTCGCTCGTCACGGTAGCGGCTTCCTCCTATGGTGGGCACGTGGAGTTCCCGGGGGAGGCGGACGGCGCGCGTGACGCGTCGACCTCTCCGGGGTCACCCCGGGGCACGCAGTACCAGCAGGACCACACGCCCCGAGAGGCTCGGCGCGCTCCGCGCGAGCGTCCTCACGGAGGCACCGACAGGTCCTCCGGGAACCCCACGCCCCTCGACGTCGTCGCCACCGCGCTGGCCGACGCGTTCCTCGCCGCGGACGCGTGGGACGCCGACCACCTGACCGCCGCCGGGTACGACGTCGTCGGCCTGGAGCGTGCGTACGTGGGACTCGCGGTCCGGGCTGCGCTCGAGACGTGCCCACGGCCTCCCGTCGGTGCGCCCCGCCAGCTGGCCGCGGTCCTGGCCGGATCGCCGCCGCTGGTACGCCTGCACGACTCGCGGCGCGACCGCCGACCGGTGCGGGTGCTGCTCCGACGTGCCGTCGCGGTGCAGGCGGTCCCGACCGTGTCGAGCCGCCTGCTGGTCGACACGCTGCCCGAGCTCGCGCGGGAACTCGACGTGACCGTCGGTCGGCTGCTCTGGCTCGCCGACACCCGCGGCTGGAACCGTCGGCCGGGCCCCTCCAGCCCGCTGCACCACCACCGTCACGAGTGGGTCCGTCGCCCCGGACGGACGCCCCGGCTGCTGGAGAAGCCGATGGACCTGCTCCGCCGGACGCAGCGCACCGTGCTCGACGAGTTGCTCGCGGTCCTGCCGGTGCACGACGCGGCACACGGGTTCGTGCCCGGGCGCAGCGTCGTCACGGGCGCCGCCGTGCACGTCGGGCAGCAGGTCGTGGTGTCCGCGGACCTCACCACGTTCTTCGCGAGTGTGCGGGCACGGTCGGTGTACGGCGTGTTCCGGAGCGCCGGGTTCGCCGAACCGCTCGCGCACGTCCTCACCGGCCTCTGCACGCACCGGGTGCCGCCGAACGTCCTCACCGCGATGCCGCCCGGGGGCGACCCGGAGGAGCGGGCAGCGCTCCGTCGGGTGCTCGCCGAGGCACACCTGCCACAGGGCGCCCCGACCTCGCCGGCGCTGGCGAACACCGTGTTGCGACACCTCGATGCCCGGCTTGCCGGATGGGCTGCATCGGTCGGTGCCGCCTACACCCGGTACGCCGACGACCTGACGTTCAGCGGCGGGGCCGAGCTGGCGCGGCGACCGGAGGCGTTCCTCCGCGGGGTCGAGCGGATCGTCACCGACCAGGGGTACCGGCTCAACGCCCGGAAGACCCGGGTCCGACGCGCCGGTGTCCGCCAGTCGGTGACCGGCGTCGTCGTCAACGCGCGGACCGCACCGGTCCGCCGCGAGGTCGACCGGCTGCACGCGATCCTGCACAACTGCGTGGTGCACGGCTCGGCGTCGCAGGACCGTGGCGGGCACGCGGACTTCCGGGCGCACCTGCTCGGCCGGATCGGCTGGGTCGCCCAGGTGCACCCGGGTCGTGCGGTGCGGTTGCGCGAGGAGTTCGCTCGCATCGAGTGGTGAGCGGGACCGGGACCTGCCAACGGGCGCATCGGCTCCCTAGCGTGACGCCATGCGCGAGCACCGCGTCAGCGAACCGGCACCTCCGGCCGACGGCAGCAAGCCGAATGGCCCGGCGTCGTACTTCCCGAGCATCGCGACCACCTGCGGCCGACCCGTGCAGGAGTGGCTCGACCTGGCGGCCGACCGCCTGGACGACCACCGCCACATGGAGGTCGTCGACTGGCTCAAGACCGAGCACGGCATGGGGCACGGCCACGCGAACGCGGTCGTCGCATACGTCGAGCAGGCCCTCGCCCGCTGACGCCGCGCCCACCACTCGTCAGCCGAACAGCGCGCGCAGCCGGGGGAGCGTGTCGGCGTCCTCGTGCGGACCGCCGCCCTCGTGGCCGTTGTACTCCCAGACGGTGATCTCCTTCGGCCCCGCCCACGCGTTGTAGGCGGCGTACACGGTCGACGGCGGGCAGATCGGGTCCATCAGTGCGACCGAGAACCACGCCGGTGCGCTCGCGCGGGCCGCGTGCAGGACCCCGTCGAAGTAGGCGAGCGTCCCGAAGACCCGGTCGGTCGCGGTGCGGTGCGTCGCCAGGTAGTCGACGAGCTCGTGGTACGGGTACGCGTCGGTGATCTGCGTCGCGTGGCGGTGGTCACAGAGGAACGGCACCCGAGGGAACACCCCGGCGAGACCCTCGACCAGGCCGGCGACGGCGATCGCGAGGCCGCCGCCCTGGCTGCCCCCGAGGACCGCGATCCGGTCACTGTCGATCAGATCGAGGTCACGTGCGGCGTCGACGGCGCGGACGGCGTCGGTGGTGAGGCGCCGGTAGTAGTAGGTGTCGGGCGACTCGATGCCGCGCGTCATCACGCCGGGGATCGCGGGGCCGGTGCCGTCCGGGTCGGGCGTGTCGCCGATCGCCCAGCCCGAGCCCTGCCCGCGCGTGTCCATCAGCAGGTGTGCAACGCCGGCGGAGGCCCAGAGCAGTCGCTCGGTGGGGAGACCGCGGCCCCCGCCGTACCCGATGTACTCGACGACGGCGGGGAGTGGTGCGCCGGCACTGCTGCCGGCGGGGACGGTGAGCCACGCGGCGATGCGCTGCCCGTCCCACCCGGCGAACGAGACGTCGTAGGTGTCGACGGTGGCCAGACCCGTGTCGACCCGGTCCGCCTGCACGGCGATCGGGTGCTCGCGTGCCGCGCTGAGAGTGCGTCGCCAGAAGTCGTCGAAGTCGTCCGGTTCGGCGACGCTGCCGCGGTACGAGGTGAGGTCGGGTCCGGTGATGTCGGTGTACACGTTCCGACCCTGGCACGAGGGCGCGCCGGACGGAAGACGGCCGCGGGGGACGTCGCCGTGACGAGCGGTTGACGCGGTTGTCGGTCTCCGAGTACCGTCGGGTTGACACGGTTGTCGAGAGGAGTCCTGATGGAATCGACACTGCACCGCACACGGGCCGCCGCCACTGCGGAGGAGCTCAGCCCGGCCGAGTCCGCGCTCCTGCGGGCGCTGACCGACCGGATCCGGCTCGGTGAGGCGGACGCCGCCCTCACCGACACGGCGGACGTCGACGCCCTGGCGGAGCGGATGTTGGCCGCCCTGCCGACCGTCAAGCACGAGGCCGACGCGCTGGTCGGTCCGTTCTACGACACCGCCTCGTTGGCGAACTGGCGGGGTGTCACCCGGCAGGCGATCCACAAGGCCACCCAGAAGCGCGACCTGATCGGGCTGAAGATCGGCGACGGCACCCGGGTCTTCCCCGCGTTCCAGTTCGGCCGCTCGGGCCAGCCGCTGCCGCACCTGCGGCAGGTGCTCGACCTGATCGACCGGGACGGCATCGACCCCTGGGGCAGTGCGCTCTGGCTCAACACCGTCGCGGACGAGTTCGGCGGGACGACGGCCGCCGAGGCGCTCCGTGACGGTCGGGTCGAACCGGTCCTGATCGCCGCCCGCCGAGCCGCGCACGCCTGGCATGCCGACGCCTGAGCGGGAACCGGCGCGGACAGACGTCGCCCAGCAGGGACCGGCGGACGACCTCGACCTCACGGACTTCCCGGCCACCGAGTCCCGCGGCACCACCTTCTACCGGGCCAAGCGGCACGACCGCGGCGCCTGGTGGTTCGCATCGACGCCGGCCGACGCCGACGGGGTGGACGGCGGTCGGTTCGACCTCGCCGACCCGCGCGGCACCTGCTACTGGGCGGACACGGTCGAGGTGGCCGTGCGGGAACGACTGGCGCACCACACGCTGCACACGAACACCGTGTTCGCCGCCCGGGCGCGCGAGATGGTCGTCGTCGCGGCGCGTGCCTCCCGGGGCCGACGGTTCGCCGATGTGACCGACCCGACGGCGGTCCGCTCCGGCGTCGGTGCCGAGCTGCAGACGATGGGCGACTACCGCGTGCCGCAGGCCTGGGCGCGGGCGTTCGACGCAGCCGGGTTCGCGGGAGTCCGCTCCAGCACCCGGTTCACCAGCGCCGCCGCGGCGAACGCGTGGGCGGTCTTCGGCGACGCGGGCGTCCCCCGGAAGCCGCGACCCGAGCGGGTGCACCGTGACGGCATCGCGGCCTGTCGGGAGTCCGGCATCCGGGTGCTCGAGGACGGCTCGCAGGCCGGGCCCGAGCGGTTCACGATCGTCCCGCCGCCGCGCTGACGGGACCTTGCGCCGACGCCCTGGCCGACTCGGTCCCGCTGCTGTCGGTGGCTCGTCCTACCGTGCGGTCGTGGCCGAACCAGTGGATGCGTGGTGGCGCCGGCGGCAGTGGTCGCGCGGTGTCCCGGTGCCGTACGCCGTGGGCGAGTTCCGTGCGGAGTGGGCGTCATGGCCCGTCCTGGTGCGGCAGTACCACCCCGACTGGAACGCCGGCGTCGTCCTCACCCAGATCCCGCCGGCCGCCGACGTCCTGCTGACGTGGGAGTGCGACGTCGGACACGTCTTCGTCGCCACCCCGGGCGAGCAGCGGTCTCGACCCGGCCGCGAGCGTCGCCGGTCGGTGTGGTGCCCGGAGTGCGCCGTGCTCGCCCAGCCGCAGCGCTGGCCGGTGCTGCCCGAGGACTGGCCGAGCGCCGTCCCGGTGCCGCAGCGAGCCGTCCGTTCCACCGGGCGCCAGACCCTCCCGGCCGCGCCCGCACGCGGCCTGCCCGGCGGAGCGGTCGCGTCGTCCCGGCGCACCAAGTCCCGCACGCGCACCGGCGGCACCGGCGTCCCCGGCCGCGGCACCCGGACGACCGCGCCCCGGACGATCTGTCCGAAGACCCCGCGGCTGCCGTCGGGGGAGTCGTTCGTCAGCCAGTGCGCACCGGCGCCGGCCTCAGCGGTCGAGGCGGAGCTCCGGGCCGGGCTGCGCGAGCGCCTCGACCTGACGTTCGAGCACACCGCGATCCGCCTCGACCGGCCCTTCCACGAGCACGTCGAGGTCTGGCCGGACATCATCCTGCCGGAACTCCGCGTCGCGATCGAGTACGACTCCACCGGTCGACACGGGCTCGAACACGTCGGCTCCCGCGAGGAGTCGGACCGCCGGAAGGACCGCGCCACCCGGGCCGTCGGGTGGGAGGTCGTCCGGATCCGCACCGGGCGCCTGCCCGTCCTGGGGCCGTGGGACCTGCAGGAGTCCGGGGTGTCCGGACGGACGATCGACCGGCTCGTCGACGTCCTGCGCGAGGTCCGCGGCCCGCTGTTCGTCGACGCCTACGCCCGCTGACGGCCGGCCGCGGCCGACACGGGCCGCCGACGCTCAGGACCGGAGCGCCAGCGCCTCGCTCATCCACCGCGTGTGCAGCGCCCACGGGTCGGGCACGCCGGCGGCGACGACGTCGACGTGCGCCAGGAGCTCCGGCGTCACGCGGAACCACTCCGTGCCCGGGTAGCGAGAGGCGGCGAACTCCGCGTGCCGCTGCCGTTCGAGGGTGCGGTCGCCGCGTTCGAACCCGAGCAGGTCCTGGTGGGCGATCCGGCCGAGCCGTTGCCGCGGGTTCGCCGTCGTCCCGATCTTGATCCGGTCGCCGGTGCCGTCGCGCATCCGCAGGTAGTACACGACGTCGACCCGTGGGGCGCCGAGCTCGCCGTCCGGCACGTCGCCGAAGCGCCACTCGCAGACGGCGCACACCGAGCCGGAGGGGAACCTGATCCCGATCCGTCCGCCGCAGACCAGGCACGGGCCGGGGAGGACGTCGTCCACCCCGACGTGCTCGGCCGCGAACTCGCCGATCAGCATGACGTGTCCGGTGCAGAGCGGCACCGGTGCGCCGGGGGAGCTGTCCGCCCCGCAGCCGGGGACGCAGCAGCGTGCGAGGCTCTCGGACCAGACCATGGGCGGAACGCTACCGACGGCCACCGACGACCCCGGGTCAGTCCGCGAAGACCACGCCGATCGGTTCGCGCTTCTCCTCCTGGAACCGGTCCTCGGCGCGGCCGAGCGCCCAGTACGCGGACAGCGACAGGTCGGCCTTCTCGAGACCCCAGTCGTCCTGCAGCACCCGCCGGATCCCCTTGATCGCGGCCCGCTCACCGTGCGCGAAGACGCTCACCGGCCGGGAGGCACGGGGCAGCTCGCGGGTCGCCGCCAGCAGCAGCGTGCCCGGCTCCGCAGCCGCCGCGTCGCGGTGCAGCCAGCGCAGCTCGACGCCGGCCGGGTGCACGAGCGGCAGCTCGTCGGCGGGGCCGGCCACCTCGACCAGGGTGACGCCCGTCGCGGTGGGGACCATGGCCTCCAGGGAGGCACCGATCGCGGGCAGGGCGCTGTCGTCACCGAGCAGCACGTGGGTGACCTGCGGGTCCTCCGAGGGGGCCCAGCCGCCGCCGGGGCCCGACAGGGCGATGCGGTCACCCGGCTGGGCCGCGGCGGCCCAGGGTCCGGCGAGCCCGTCGGTGCCGTGCACGACGAAGTCGACCGCGATGGTCCGGGCGACGGTGTCGACGGCGCGCACGGTGTAGGTACGGCGGGCCGGCAGGTCGGACTTCGCCATCGTCGCGCGGAGCACCTCGAGGTCGAACGGCGGTTGCAGGCCGGAGCCGGGCTTCGGGAGCATGAGCTTGACGTACTTGTCGGTGGTCGCCAGGCGGTCCGGGTCGGCGTGCTCGAGGAAGGCGTCGTACCCGGGGCCCCCGAGGTGGACGCGGACCATGTGCGGGCTGAGGCGCTCGGCGCGGTCGACGACCAGGACGTGCTGCGGGCGGTTCGGCTTGGGGCTCATCGGGGGACGAGCCTCCTTTCCTGGGTCTTCCTGCCGGGGGGTGACGACGGACACCTCGTGAGGTTAGCCTCACCTCATGAGCACGAACGTCGTCCCGTTCTCCGAGGCCCTGCGGGTCCGGACCCGGCGCTCGCACGGGGTCTCGGCCGGCCGCGGCTTCATGCACGACCTGGTCGAGGGGCGGTGCGACGTCGCCGACTACGCGACCCTCCTCGGGCAGTACGCTTTCGTGTACGACGCGCTCGAGTGCGCGGCCGACCGGATGGCGGACCACCCGGTCGCCGCCCCGTTCGTGACCAGCCGACTGACCCGCATGCCGGGCATCCGCGCCGACCTGGAGTACCTGGTCGGACCGGACTGGGACGAGCTGCTCACCCCGCTGCCGGCGACGACGGCGTACGTCCGACGGCTCAACGAGGTCGCGGCGACCTGGCCCGGCGGCTTCGTCGCTCACCACTACACGCGCTACCTCGGGGACCTGACGGGCGGCCACGCCCTCGGACGCCTGCTCGCCGACCAGTTCGGCTTCGAGACCAACGGCGTGCTGCTCTGGATCTTCGACCAGGTCGCCGACCCGGCCGCGTTCACCGACACCTACCGGGCGGAGCTCGACGCGGCCCCGTGGAGCGACGACGAGCGGGAGCGGGTGATCGCCGAGGTCGAGCTGGCGTACCGTCTCGACGCCGGGCTCCTCGCGGCCGTGGACCGGATGCGCCTCCCGTCCGCCCTGGCCGACCCGGCCTGAGCGACGGGCGCGTCCGACCGGGCCGTCCGGACGGTCGTCGTCACGTGGCGTCGGCGCCCGGTACGCTGCTGCCACGCCGGGACAGCCCGGACCGACCCGGGAAGGACGAGATGACGGCGATCGACGGTTCGACGCGCTTCGGACGCGCGCGTGACGACGTCAGCGGAGCGGTCGACAGTGACCTGCGCGCTGACGTGCGGTACCTCGGCAACCTGCTCGGACGGGTGCTCCGCGAGACCGGTGGCGACGACCTGCTGCGGGACGTCGAGGCGCTCCGCCAGGCGGTCATCGACGCGTACGAGGGCACCGATGAAGACGGCGCCACCCGCGCCGAAGCGGTCGTCTCCACGTTCTCCGCCGAGCGTGCGGAAGAGGTCGCCCGGGCCTTCACCTCGTACTTCCACCTGGTCAACCTCGCTGAGGAGCACCACCGGGTCCGTGTGCTCCGTGCCCGCGGTGACGACGGCGGCCAGCCGGGTGACTCGTTCCCCGCGACCTTCGTCGAGCTCGTCGAGCAGGTCGGCGCCGACGAAGCCGCTGCCCGTCTGGAAGGCCTGCGCTTCCACCCGGTCCTCACCGCGCACCCGACCGAGGCCCGCCGTCGTGCGGTGACCACGGGTGTCCGGCGCATCACCGACCTCATCGACGAGCGCGACCGCACGAAGAACGCGACCGCCCGTGCCGAGAACGAGCGTCGTCTCCTCGAGGAGATCGCGACGTTGCTCCGCACCTCCCCGCTCCGCACCACCCGGCCGACCCCGCTCGACGAGGTCCGCACCGCGATGAGCGTGTTCGACCAGACCCTGTTCGAGATCGTGCCGCAGGTGTACCGCCTGCTCGACGATCGCCTGCAGGGTGACGACGCCGGCCGCGCTCCGGTGCAGGCCCCGGCGTTCGTGCGCTTCGGCACCTGGATCGGTGGGGACCGCGACGGCAACCCGCACGTCACCGCCGACGTCACCCGCCAGGCCGCCGAGATCGCCGCAGAGCACATCCTGCTCGGGCTGGCCCGGGCCGCCACCCGCATCGGCAGCGCCCTGACGCTCGACTCCGACCACACCCCGGGAGACGCCGGGCTCACCGCGCTGGTCGCGGCGCAGGAGGCGCTCGACCCGGACGTCGCCGAGCGCATCGGCATCCGCGCCCCCACCGAGACCCACCGTCGGGCGCTGCTGTTCATCGCCGCCCGCATCGACGCCACCCGCCGCGACGATCGACCGCTGGCGTACGGCGGCCCGGACGAGTTGCTCGCCGACCTGCACGTGGTGCAGGCCTCGCTGACCGCCGCCGGGGCCCTGCGTGCCGCGAACGGCGAGCTGCAGAACCTGGTCTGGCAGGTCGAGACCTTCGGGTTCCACCTGGCCGAGCTCGAGATCCGCCAGCACTCCCAGGTGCACCGCACGGCCCTCGCCGAGATCCGCGCCGGGGGAGACCTGAGTGCGATGACCGAAGAGGTCCTCGCCGTCTTCCGCACCATCGCGGACCTGCAGCACCGCTACGGCGTCCGCTCGGCCAGCCGGTACATCGTCTCGTTCACCCAGTCCGCCGAGGACCTGGCGAACGTGCACGAGCTCGCCGTGGCCGCACTCGGGTCGGTCGAGGCCGCTCCGGTGCTCGACGTCATCCCGCTCTTCGAGACCTTCGCCGACCTGCACGCCAGCGTCGACATCCTCGACGAAGCCGTCCGCACCGAGCCGTTCCAGCGTCGTCTGGCCGCGACCGGGCACCGGCTCGAGGTCATGCTCGGCTACTCGGACTCATCGAAGGACGTCGGCCCGGTGTCGGCGAACCTGGCCCTGTACGACGCCCAGGCGCGGATCGCGTCCTGGGCGACTGAGCACGACGTCGAGCTGACGCTGTTCCACGGCCGCGGCGGATCGCTCGGTCGTGGCGGTGGTCCGGCGAACGAGGCCGTGCTCGCGCAGCCGCCCGGGTCGATCGACGGCCGCCTCAAGCTCACCGAGCAGGGTGAGGTGATCTTCGCCCAGTACGGCGACCAGGACATCGCCGCCCGGCACCTCGAGCAGATGGCCTCGGCCACGCTGTTCGCGTCGTCGCCGTCCAACGAGTCCCGTACCGCAGCCGCCGCCGAGCGCTTCGCCGACCTGGCGCAGCAGCTCGACGACGTCTCCCGTGCCGCCTTCTACGACCTCGTGAAGGCCGACGGCTTCGCACCGTGGTTCGCCCGTGTCACGCCGATGGAAGAACTCGGGCTCCTGCCGCTCGGGTCCCGTCCGGCCCGTCGTGGTCTCAGCGTCGAGTCGCTCGAGGACCTCCGGGCGATCCCGTGGGTGTTCTCGTGGACGCAGGCCCGCATCAACCTCGCCGGCTGGTACGGCTTGGGCTCGGCGCTCGAGGCGGTCGGTGACCTCGACCTGCTCCGCACGGCAGCCGCCGAGTGGCCGCTGTTCGCCGCGCTGGTCAAGAACGTCGAGATGTCGCTCGCGAAGACCGACGTGCAGATCGCGCGGCGGTACCTCGCGCTCGCGGACCGGGGCGACCTCGGCCAGAAGGTCCTGGACGAGATGCACCGGACCCGCTCCTGGGTGCTGCGGATCAGCGGCGCAGAGGACGTGCTCGAGGACCGGCCGGTGCTCGCGCGGGCCGTCCGCCTGCGCTCCCCGTACGTCGACGCGCTGTCGCACCTGCAGCTGCGGGCACTCCGGGCGATCCGTTCCTCCGGCAGTTCCGACACCACGGACGGCGACCACCGACTGCTCCTGCTGACGGTGAACGGCATCGCCGCCGGCCTGCAGAACACGGGGTGATCCCCCGGACCGGGGGCACGGACGCCAGCGCGTCCTGTTCCCCCGGTCGCCATGACCCGTTAGCCTCCGATGAGGCACGCGCAGACTCTCGAGGGGGCCCCACACACAATGGACATCGTCGTACACGAAGCCGGCACCGAAGCGGCGGTGCTGGAGTGCTCCGGACGCCTCAACATGGTGTCGGCACCCGCCTTCCGTGAGACCGTCGCGACGGTCATCGAGGGCGGTCGTCCTCGTGTCGCCGTCGAGCTGTCGCACGTGGAGTTCCTCGACTCCTCGGGCCTCGGAGCGCTCGTCGGTGCGCTGAAGACCGCCCGACAGGCCGGCGGTGACCTCCGGATCGCGGCACCGTCCGAGCAGGTCGCGATGGTGCTGAAGCTGTCGAACATCGACAAGATCCTCCGCAGCTACGCCGACGGCGACGAAGCCGTCCGCGAATGGGTCTGACCGGAGCCGTCGTGGGCGAGCACCGGTTGGACTTCGCGTCGCCGCCCGACGACGTCTCCTCGGTGCACGACTTCCTCAGCGACGTCTGGACGGCCGAGCCCGCCGTCAGCGTCGAGGACCGGATGGCCCTCGAACTCGCGATCATCGAGCTGGCGTCGAACGTGATCGAGCACGCCACCGCCGGCATCCCGCTCACGTGCTCGTTGACGCTCGCGGTCGCCAGCGACGGACTGGAGGCCCGGATCACCGACGACGGCCGCCCCGCGTCCGTCGACGTGGCCGGTGCCACCCTGCCGGACGACATGGCAGAGAGCGGTCGTGGCCTCGCCCTCGTGCAGATGGTCGTCGACGAACTGCGCTACGACCGACACGGCGACGAGAACCGCTGGACGGTCCGGAAGTCCACCCGCGCGGCGTGAGCCGCTTCCCGCGGCAGGTTCATCCAGATGCATGAAGTTGTCGCGGTGCGTGCCACCATTCCCGGGATGACCACCACCGTGGACCCCAGGACCGTCTTCGAGACGTCGGGTGCCGACCTCGATGCCGCCCGTGCGGTGTTCGAGCAGGCCTACGAGGCCTCCGGGTTCCTGCCCGAGCGGACCGAACGCGCCTTCGGGTACCGCTTCCGGACGGTCGGCGACCAGACGACGTCGTTCCGGTCGACCCGGTTCGACGCGCGCATGGTCGGCGAGGTCGATTCCGGCGACCAGGTCAGCGTGTCCTGGGTGACGGACGGCGGCGGCGTGCTGGACGTCGGTCGTGACGAGGTCGCCCTCGCGCCGGGACGGCCGGTGGTGTTCCCGACCGGGCGCCCCTACCGCTTCGAGCTGGCCGACGTGCGGCAGAGCGTGGTGCAGCTCGATCGGACCTTCCTCGAACGGATCGCGGCCGAGGCGTACGGCACCGAACCCGGCATCCTGGTCTTCGACCACACGGCAGCGCCCGGGGTCGAGGCCGTCCGTGCCTGGAACCACCAGGTGCAGGAGGCGTCCCAGATCGTGCTCGGCAAGGCCCCGGTGTCGGTGCTCGCCCTCGCCGACACGGCCCGCCGGACCGCCCTGGCGCTCCTGACCACCTTCCCGCACCGCATCACCGCCCGTCACGTCCCGCTGCCGTCCGGAGCCACGGGGCGTGTGCGGTCGGCCGTCGAGTACATGCACGCCGCCGCCCACATGCCGATCACCACGACCGACGTCGCCGAGCACGTCGGACTCAGCGTCCGCGGCCTGCAGCAGGCGTTCCAGCGGCAGATCGGCGTCGCACCGAACGCCCTGCTGCGGGGGATCCGCCTGGACCGGGTCCGCGACGAGCTGCGCGCCGGCACACCGACTGACACCACTGTGGCGAGCGTCGCCGTCCGGTGGGGTTTCGCGCACCTGGGTCGGTTCTCGGCGGCCTACGCCCGGCGCTTCCTGGAGTACCCCCGCGACACCCTGCACGGCTGACGCCGCGATCGGCCCCGCACTGTCCCCGGACACAACGACACGCCGCTCCGACCGGGGCGACATGCCACCGGATCCCGCGACACTCCGCCGATGTCCGCACCGATCGAGCGTGCGATATTCATACTCCTCACATGGAGACGCAGTCCGGAGCACGCACGCCCCTCGTGGACCCCTTCGGTCGCGAACTCGAGGAGTGGTTGCGCGACGCCCCGGCCACGCGGTCGCCGTACCTCGCAGACCTCGTCGTCCCCCCGGTGACGGGTCCGGTGCGCCGTCCCGTGCTGCCCCCGGTGCACGGGGAACAGCTGGCAGTCGACCTCCCCGAGCCCGAGGCCGAGGCCGAGACCGGCACCGAACCCGAGGTGGACGCCGAGCCCGCGGTCGCCGCCGAGCCCGCCGCCCCCACCACCTCGGGTGACGACCGCGCCTTCCGCCGCGACCGTGCCCGTCACGTGGCCGTCTGCGCCCCGTCCTTCCCGGAGCCGCCCGAGCGCTTCGCCCTCCGCTTCGACGACCTCGCCGTCGCGCTCGACGCCGCGAGTGGCCGGACCACCATCGAACGGATCGACCTGCTCGAGGACGAGGTCCGCGTCCGCGACGAGGACCTCGCTCGCCTCGCCGCCTGGGAGGCCGTCGTCGCCGACAGCACCGATGCGGAGGTCGAGGGTGCACGGGCCTTCGCTCGCGAGGTCTTCGCCGACCTGCTGGCCGACGCCGCACTCGAGGCCGACCGTCGTGAGCGAGCCGCCCTCCGCCGGGCCGCCACGTCGCCCGTGCGGCTCGGAGCCGTCCGCCCGCTCCTGCCGGCACCGCACCGCGCGGTTGCGGATCCGGTGACGGTCGACGTCCCGGCCGACGACCGACCGGACCACGGCATCCTGGCCACCGCCGGACCGCGGACCGCGGTCCGACCGGTGTCGAGCCTCCAGACCGTCTCGCCGTCCTCCCCGCCGGTCCCGGCGTCCGGTCGACCGACGCCACTGGTGCAGCCGGCCACCGGGCCGACCGTCATCGACCGCGAGGCGTTCGCCGCCGTGCTCCGCGCGCACACCGGCGAGCAGCCGGTCGTGTCCGTCGAGGTCCCGGTGGCCGCACCGGTCGCGGCACCGGAGACCACCGACGACACCGTCGCGACGGACGCCGCCGACGGCCCAGCCGACGGGGAGGCCCGTGCCGACGCGTCGTCCACCGTGCCGTCCGGCTGGTGGTCGCGTCTCGTCGCCCGTCTGCTGCACCTCGTCGGCCGTCGCTGACACCCGGGTGGAGGCCGCCGTCTCGGTACACTGACGGGATGCCGACGCTCCGAGAACTGCAGTCCGTCGTCGAGTCCCTGTGGCCGGCGGCCGGGGCGGAGTCCTGGGACTCCGTCGGCCTCGTCTCGGGCGACCCGGACGCTGTGGTCGAACACGTCCACCTGGCCGTCGACGCCGTGCCGGACACCGCACGCGAAGCCGTCGCTGCCGGGGCCGACCTGCTGCTGACGCACCACCCCCTGCTGCTGCGCGGTGTGACCACGATCGACGAGTCCACCTACAAGGGCTCGGTCCTCGCCACGCTCGTGCGCGGCGGCTGCGCGCTCCTCGCGGCACACACGAACGCCGACGTCGTCACCACCGGCACCTCCGCCGTGCTCGCGGACCGGATCGGCCTGCAGCAGCAGCGTCCGCTCGAACCCGCCGCCGACGGCGTGACCGGCATCGGCCGGGTCGGCGTCCTCGCCGAACCCGTGGCGCTCGGCGTCCTCGCCCGGCGGATCGTCGACGTCCTGCCCGCCACCGCGACCGGGGTCCGGGTGTCGGGGGAGTACGACCGTCCGGTCCGCAGCGTCGCCCTGTGTGCCGGTGCGGGCGACGCGTACCTCGGCAACCCCGAGGTGCGGGCGGCCGACGTCTACGTGACGAGCGACCTCCGGCACCACCCCGCCTCCGAGTTCCGCGAGCAGGCGATGGTGGCCGACGGGCCCGCGCTCATCGACACCTCGCACTGGGCGACCGAGTGGCTCTGGCTCGACGTCGCCGCCGAACAGCTGCGTGCCGCCACCGGGGTCCGCGTCACCGTGAGCGACCTCCGCACCGACCCGTGGGACTTCGCCGTCCTGCCATCCGCCCCCAACGAAGGAGCCTGACCATGAAGGCAGCACCCGAGGACCAGGCCATCTTGCTCGACGTCCAACGACTCGACAACGACATCACCCGGTTGGCACACCGGATCAGCTCCCTGCAGAAGGGTGAGCACCTCACCGAGCTCGGTACCCGGGCCGCCGGGCTGCGGAGACAGCTCGCCGCGGCCACGGGCGACGTGGAGGACGCCGAGCGTGACCTCGCCCGCCTCGAGTCGGACACCGCCACCGCGCAGGCACGCATCGAGCGCGACACCACGCTGCTGCAGAACGTCGGCAGCGCGAAGGACGCCGCCGGGCTGCAGAACGAGCTCGACTCGCTGAACCGCCGGACGAACGACCTCGAGACGCAGGAGCTCGAGGTCATGGAGAAGCTCGACCAGCTGCGCGCCCGGGTCGGTGACATCGAGAAGCAGCTCGCCGACATCGACGCCGAGCGTGGACGCCTGATGGGGGTGCGCGACGACGGCATCGCCCGGTTCGAGAAGGACCGCGTCGCCGCGGTGCAGTCCCGCGCCGACGTGGCAGCCAAGGTGCCGGCGGACCTCCTCGCTCTGTACGAGCGCCAGCGGGCCCGGTACGGCTTCGGGGCGTCGTTGCTGCAGGGCGGCGTGTCGACGGCGTCCGGCGTGGCGCTGAACAACTCCGACCTGGCGTCGATCCGGGCCGCGGCGCCGGACGACGTCGTGCTCTGCCCGGACAGCGACGCGATCCTGGTGCGGACGGCTGAGTCCGGCCTGTAGGCGGCCAGCCGGCGCCGCTCGGTGTCGCTTGGTGTCGCCGAGACCCCGCCGTCTCCGCGAGGCGCCGCCGAAATCGGCGGCGTCTCGCGCGTTGCGCGGCGTCTCGCCGCGATGGCGGCGTCCTGGGGAGTGCCGGGCGGGAGGCGCGGTGCGGGTTGGCCGCGTGCCTCCCGTCCGCTGAGACGCGCACGTCTGCGCGAGACGCCGCCATCCGGGCGAGACGCCTCGGAATTCGGCGGCGTCTCACGCGTTGCGCGGCGTCTCGCGGCGACGGGGGCGTGGAACACGACAGCCCGGCACCTCGCGGTGCCGGGCTGTCGTGTCGGTACGGTCCGGGGCGAACGGGCCGGCCGTACGCCGGGTTCTGTCCCGCCTCGCGGCGGTGACGGCCATCTCTCTCGGACCGACGTTGCCGTCGGCCTCCAGCGGTCTACCCGAGGACTCGGCGAGCAGCCTCAGCGTCCTCTGTCTGACCTTGCTCCGGGCGAGGTTTACCGAGCAGATCCGGTCACCCGGATCCCTGGTGGTCTCTTACACCACCGTTTCACCCTTACCGACGTCGCCGCCGGCGGTCTGTTCTCTGTGGCACTGTCTCGCGGATTGCTCCGGGTGGGTGTTACCCACCGCCCTGCTCTGTGGAGCCCGGACGTTCCTCGGCACTCCCGGGGGAGTGACGCGACCGTCTCACCGACCCGTTCGCTCCGACGAGTCTAGCGGCCCAGCTGGTCAGCCCGGATCAGCACCCCGACCCGGTCCCACACCCGCAGCCGGGTCAGCGGGTGCTGCGTGCTGCCAGGGTCGCCGCGCCGATGATGCCCGCGTTGTTGCGGAGCGTCGCGGGGATGATCTCCGCCTGCAGGTCGAGCAGCGGCAGGAACTCCTCGTACTGCTTCGACACGCCACCACCGACGACGAAGAGCTCGGGGGAGAGCAGTGCCTCGAGCCGCGAGTAGTACTTCTGCAGGCGCTTCGCCCAGTGCTTCCAGGACAGGTCGTCCCGCTCCTTGGCGGCGAAGGACGCCTTCGTCTCGTAGTCGACGCCCTCGATCTCCAGGTGGCCGAGCTCCGCGTTCACGATGAGCACGCCGTCGTTGATGAGGGCAGTGCCGATGCCGGTGCCCAGCGTCGTCATGATGACGAGTCCGTCGCGGCCCTTCGCGGCGCCGAACTGCTGCTCGGCGAACCCGGCGGCGTCGGCGTCGTTGACGAAGTGGATGGAGCGGCCGAGCTCCTTCTCGAACAGCGCCTCGGCCTCGAAGCCGATCCACTTCTTCGAGACGTTCGCCGCGGACATGGTCTTGCCATCGCGGACGATGGCCGGGAAGCAGACCCCGACCGGGACGTCCGAGGCGGGGGAGAGGTCGTCGAGGATCGACTTGGCGACCTCGACGATGTCGTTGGGCCGGCCGCCCTCGGGCGTGGCCTTCTTGATCCGGTCGGTGGTGAGTTCGCCGGTCGCCGTGTCGACGATCGCGCCCTTGATGCCTGTTCCGCCGATGTCGACGCCGACTGCGAGTGAGGTCATGGGGAGCGGTGCCTTCCGTAGGTGACGAGTGTGTCCGGCACGGTCCCGAGGCCGGGCGCGCCGCGGGTGGTCAGGAGACGGTGAGGAGTTCGGTGCCGCGTTCGGTCACGAGGAGCGTGTGCTCGAACTGCGCGGTCCAGGAGTGGTCACGGGTGGTGACGGTCCAGTCGTCGGCCCAGATGTCCGCGTCGATGCCACCGAGGGTCAGCATCGGCTCGACCGTGAAGACCATGCCGGGCTCGATCACGGTGTCGTAGCGGACGTCGTCCACGTGCGGGATGACGAGGCCGGAGTGGAAGGCCCGTCCGACGCCGTGCCCGGTGTAGTCGCGGACTACCCCGTAGCCGAAGCGCTTGGCGTACGACTCGATCGCGCGGCCGATGACGTTGACCTGGCGGCCGGGGGCGACGGCGCGGATGCCGCGGTGCATCGCCTCTTCGGTGCGGGTGACGAGGTCCTGCACCTCGGGCGCGGCCTGCCCGACCACGAAGGTCCGGTTGGTGTCACCGTGCATGCCGTCCTTGTACGCGGTGATGTCGATGTTCACGATGTCGCCGTCCTGCAGCACGGTGTCGTCGGGGATGCCGTGGCAGATCACCTCGTTGAGCGACGAGCAGAGCGACTTCGGGTACCCGCGGTAACCGAGGGTCGAGGGGTAGGCGCCGTGGCCGACGACGAACTCGTGGCCGATCCGGTCGAGTTCGTCGGTCGTGACGCCCGGGCGGATCGCCGCACCGACGGCGTCGATGGCCTGGGAGGCGATGCGACCGGCTGTGCGGATCCGCTCGACCTCGTCCGGCGTGTACGTGTCGCCGAGCCCGTGCTCATGGGGTTCGACCTTGCCGACGTACTCGGGTCGCTCGATGTCCTTCGGGACGGGCCGCTGCGGTGAGATGCGGCCGGCAGTCAGGTGTCCGTGTTCGTCCCGGGGCATGCGTTCCACTCTAGCGGCGTGTCGGGCCCGGCCGTCGCCTCCCGGCTGTGGGGCTCGTCTGCAGGCACACGGCACACGGCACACGGCACGCGGCACGCGGCACGCGCCCGCCCGCCGGCTCACCGCCCGGCTCACGACCCGACCCTCTGCGCGGACGCCCCGGGTCCGCCCGGGTACGGTCGGGCCCATGACCGACGAGCGCATCGAATCCCAGTGGTGGTACAACGACAAGACCGGAGAGGTCGAGCAGGGCCCGAAGTCGACGAACCGGCACCACATCGGCCCCTTCCCGACCCGCGACGAGGCCGCACACGCGCTGGACCGGGTCCGGCAGAACAACGAGCGAGCCGACGCCGCGGACCAGGAGAGCTGACCGGCCTCAGGCCGTCGGCTCGGCGGGCGGCTCCGGTTCGGTCCGGAACCCGATGATCTTGTGCGTGCCGTCGCAGTAGGGCTTCAGCATCGACTTGCCGCACCGGCAGAGGGCGACCGTCCGGCGTCGCCGGGGCAGTTCCTGTCCGTCCGGACCGAGCACCGCGACGTCACCGCGCAGCAGGAACGGGCCGTCCGGGTACGCGACCACCGACGGCTCGTCCTCGCGCTCACGCGACACGGGAGGCACCGTCCGTCGACCGCATCGCCGTGACGTCGGTGCCGGGGGCATCCGCGTCGCCAGCGCTCCGGGACTCGCCGTCGAGGGGGAGCCGCAGGGAACTGCGTCCCTGCTCCCAGCTGGAGAGCAGCTGCGTCCCTGCCATGCCCTCGACGACGAGGCACGCGGCGGCGCCGAACATCACGTCGTCGAGCAGCGTCGGGTCGGCCTCGACCATCCCGCCGGCCAGGTCACGGCCGGCGATCTGCTCGTGCACCGCGTCGGCCTCCACGTGTTCGTCGAAGTACCACGTCGCGTCCTCGTCGAACCCGTTCCGCCGGAACCCGTCGCCGTAGAGCTTGCTCGGGATCGACGAGGTCATCTCGAACGCCGCCAGGTGCCCGACGATGGCTCCGCGGAGGCTCCGGTGGAGACCGAACATGCTCATCATGTTGAGCGCACCGAGCGTGATCGCCGGCAGGTGGTCGACGTAGGCCCCGTAGGAGTCGTCCAGGCTGGCGGCGCGCAGCGTCCTGGCGAAGATCGCCGAGTGCATGCGCTTCGGGCGTCCGCCGCCGTACTCGTCCGACTGGATCTCGACCAACGCGGCCTTGGCCCGACCCGACAGCCGCGGGATCGCCCAGCTGTGCGGGTCGGCCTCCTTCAGCGTGTACACGGTGCGCTGCACCAGGAACTCGCGGATCTGCGCGCGATCGGCCTTCCGGGCCACCCACCGGGACACGCTCGGTCCGCTGTCGGCGGCGGTCAGGGCGAACAGCGCCGCGGACACCGCCTCGGCGGTCGGCTCGGGGCGCTCGGGAACCGGGACGGCGGCGCGGACGGCGGCTTCGAGCGCGGTCTCGACGACCGCACGCGTGCCGAGCAGGTGGACGTCCCACTCCAGGGAGTCGTCGACGCCGGCGATGCCGCCGTAGTGGAGTTCGTAGAGGACGAACAGTGCGAGCTGCAGGTCGTCGTCGTTCAGGACGTCCTGGGAACGGGCGACGGCGGCGACGGCGACGTCACGGAGGGTCTCGTCCGGTGCGCCGGTGGTGAGTGCGGCGAGGACTGCGGTGCTGAGAGGTCCCCGTGGTGCCGGCACGGGCATCGGGGTCTGGGTGAGGACTTCGGCGGCGTCGAGGACGGCCATGTGGTGCTCCTTCGCAGGGTCGGTACGGTCCGAGCCTGGCCCAGGCGGCTGACAGGCCCGGCGCGAGAGGCCGCGGACCGCACCCGGTACACGCGTCGTCGTCGCCCTCGCGCCGTCCACAGCCCGCGCGCGCCCCGCCCACGAGGAGCCGCACGGGCACTAGCCTGTGTGCACGGCCGCGATGCGGCCCGGCGGGTCGCATCGCG
Source organism: Curtobacterium sp. MCPF17_031 (assembly GCF_003234035.1). Lineage (NCBI taxonomy): Bacteria > Bacillati > Actinomycetota > Actinomycetes > Micrococcales > Microbacteriaceae > Curtobacterium > Curtobacterium sp. MCPF17_031. Next base: position 37,449 of record NZ_QKSG01000001.1, read on the forward strand.
GCTCGGTGAACACGGAAAGGTCGTGCATGGACAAGCAGACGGACTTCGTGCTCCGCACCATCGAGGAGCGCGGGATCAAGTTCATCCGGCTCTGGTTCACCGACGTGATCGGCACGTTGAAGTCGGTCGCCATCGCGCCGGCCGAGGTCGAGGGCGCGTTCGCCGAGGGCATCGGGTTCGACGGCTCCGCGATCGAGGGCCTGACCCGCTCGTACGAGGCCGACGTGCTCGCGCACCCGGACCCTTCGACGTTCCAGATCCTGCCCTGGCGGGGCGAGATCGACCCGACCGCGCGGATGTTCTGCGACATCACGACACCGGACGGGCAGCCGGCCGTGGCCGACCCCCGCAACGTCCTGAAGCGGACCCTGGCCCGGGCGAGCGACCGCGGGTTCACGTTCTACACGCACCCCGAGATCGAGTTCTACCTGCTCAAGGACCGCGACTGGAAGGACGGCGGCCCGAAGCCCGTCGACCAGGCCGGCTACTTCGACAACGTCCCCGGCGGCAGCGCGCACGACTTCCGTCGCCGCTCGGTCCGGATGCTCGAGGACCTCGGCATCTCGGTGGAGTTCAGCCACCACGAGGCCGGCCCGGGCCAGAACGAGATCGACCTCCGCTACGCCGACGCCCTGACCATGGCGGACAACATCATGACGTTCCGCACCGTCGTGAAAGAGGTCGCGATCGAGCAGGGCGTCTACGCGACGTTCATGCCGAAGCCGCTCTCCGGGCAGCCGGGATCAGGCATGCACACGCACGTGTCGCTCTTCGAGGGGGACCAGAACGCGTTCTACGAGCCCGGTGGCGAGTACCAGCTCTCGCGCACGGCCAAGCACTTCATCGCGGGTGTGCTGCGGCACGCGCCGGAGATCACCGCGGTCACGAACCAGTTCGTCAACTCCTACAAGCGTCTCTGGGGCGGCGATGAGGCCCCGTCCTTCGTGACGTGGGGCCACAACAACCGTTCGGCGCTCGTCCGCGTGCCGCTGTACAAGCCGAACAAGGGCCAGTCGGCGCGCATCGAGTACCGCGGGATCGACTCCGCAGCCAACCCGTACCTGGCGTACTCGCTGCTGCTCGCCGCGGGCCTGAAGGGCATCGAGGAGGGCTACGAGCTCCCGGCCGAGGCCGAGGACAACGTCTGGAGCCTGTCCGACTCGGAGCGCAAGGCGCTCGGCTACAGCCAGTTGCCGGCGAGCCTCGACCACGCCCTGTCGCTGATGGAGGACTCGGAGCTCGTCGCCGAGACCCTGGGGGAACAGGTCTTCAACTTCGTGCTCCTCAACAAGCGCCAGGAGTGGAAGCGGTACCGCGACCAGGTCACCCCGTTCGAGTTGGACACCAACCTCGGCATGCTCTGACACCACGTCAGGACACACGACGGGAGCGCACGCCAGATGACCAGCCGGACCGAGACCTCGCGTTCCCAGCTGGCCCGGCTCGGGTTCGCCGACCTGTCCGGCTCGCTGGAGCGGATCGCCGCCCTGGAGGCCCGTCCCGGTTCGGATCTGCGCGTCCCGATCGCGGATGCCGAGTCGGTCTGGGCCGCCACGGCGGACCCGGACGGAGCGCTGCTCGCGCTCGAGCGGCTCATCGAGTCGGCTCCGGAGCAGTTGCGCCCGGTCCTGGCCGACCCCGGGGCGACCGAGCGCCTGGTTCGGCTGCTCGGTGCGTCCACCGGGCTCGCCGAGTTCCTGCAGCGCCGGCCGGACGAGCTCGCGCTGGTGCTCGATCCCGTCGCACCGCCGTGGTCCCAGGAGCGGTACACGGCCTCCCTCGACCAGGCGGTGGACGGGAGCTCGGGCGAGACCGCTCGCCGGCGACTCCGTGTCCGCTACCGCCGGCACCTGGCGCAGATCGCCCTGTTCGACGTCCTGCACCCGTCCCCGACCGAGGCGTTCCCGGACGTCGCCGCAGGCCTCGCCGATCTCGCCGGCGCTGCGCTCGACGCCGCCGTGACGGTCGCGCGTCGCGAGGTCCCGTTCCCCGTCGCGGACGTCGCCGCCACGCCGCTCGCGGTGATCGCGATGGGGAAGGCCGGGGCACGCGAGCTCAACTACGTCAGCGACGTCGACGTCATCTTCGTGACCGAGCCGACCGAGCCGACCGAGGGGGACGACGCGCCCCGGATCAGCACCGACCGCGCGGTCCTCATCGCCACGCGGTTGGCGATCGCCGCGACCCACGTCATCACGGACCTCGCCGCGGAGCCCGCACTGTGGGAGGTCGATGCGAACCTCCGGCCGGAGGGCAAGGACGGCGCACTCGTCCGGACGCTCGAGTCGCACGTGGCGTACTACGAGCGCTGGGCGAAGGGGTGGGAGTTCCAGGCGCTGCTCAAGGCCCGGGCGATCGCCGGGTCGATGGACCTCGGCGAGCGCTACGTCGCCGCGGTGGAGCCCTTCGTGTGGCAGTCGTCGAAGCGTCCGGGGTTCGTGGAGTCGGTGCAGCGGATGCGGGAGCGGGTGACAGCGCACATCCCGGACGCCCAGGTCGACCGGCAGCTGAAGCTCGGCCCGGGCGGTCTGCGTGACGTCGAGTTCACCGTGCAGCTCCTGCAGCTCGTCCACGGACGTGACGACGAGTCCGTGCGCGTCCGCTCGACGCTCGAGGCGATGGACGCCCTGGCGACCGCCGGGTACGTCGGACGGCCGGAAGCGGCGCGCTTCGGACCGGACTACGCCCTGCTCCGGGTCCTCGAACACCACATCCAGCTCCGGCGGCTGCAGCGCACCCACCTGATGCCGTCCGACGAGGACGAACTCCGGGTCCTCGCTCGCTCCACTCGCCTGGCGTCCTCGGCGTCGGCGCTGCAGGACCGTTGGCGATCGGTGAAGCTCGAGGTCCGCGGCCTGCACGAGCGGCTCTTCTACCGACCGATGCTCGCGGCGGTGGCGTCCACCGCCGGCGAGATCGTCCTGACGAGCAGTCAGGTCAGCGACCGGCTCACCGCGATCGGGTTCCTCGATCCGGACGGGGCGGTCACCCACATCCGGGCACTGACGCAGGGGACGACCCGGCGGGCGGCGATCCAGCGGAACCTCCTGCCGGTCCTCCTGCGGTGGATGGCGGAGGGGCTCGCGCCGGACCGGGCGCTGCTGGCCTTCCGGCGACTCAGCGACACCCTGGGGGAGTCGAGCTGGTTCCTCCGGATGCTCCGGGACTCCTCGGGCGCCGCGCACAGCCTGACGACGGTGCTGAGCGAGTCGGCGTTCCTGTCCGGCCTCCTCGAACGCTTCCCCGAGGCCGTGGCCTGGTTGGACGAGCCGGACACTCTCCTCAAGCCCCGTCCGCTGCCGGCACTGCTGGCCGAGACGGGCGCGACGACCGCGCGACACGGGGACGCCGTGGACACGGCGGCCTCGCTCCTGCGCGGGGTCCGGCGGCGCGAGACGCTCCGGCTCGGCATGGCCGCCGTGCTCGGGCACCTGGACGTCGACGGGCTGGGTCCGGCGCTCAGCGACGTCACCGAGGCGACGCTGAGCGGTGCGCTCGACCTGGCACGACGGGACGCCCCGCAGGGTCTGGAGTTCGGGGTGATCGCGATGGGACGCTACGGCGGCCGCGAACTCGGGTTCGGCTCGGACGCCGACGTCCTCTTCGTCTACCGCTCGTCGACGGTGCCGAACGAGGTCGCCGCGCGCGCGTCGCAGGTCATCGTGCGTGAACTGAACCGCCTGACCGAGGACGCCCTGCACCCCTTCGACCTCGACATCGACCTGCGGCCCGAGGGGAAGAACGGCCCCGTGGTGCGCTCGATCGACTCGTACGCGGCCTACTACGCCCGCTGGTCCCTGACGTGGGAGGCCCAGGCGCTCCTGCGCGCCCGCGGCGCTGTGGGCGACGCCCAGCTGCTCCGCGACTTCGAGCACCTCGCCGATCGGACCCGGTACCCCGCCGCGATCGAGGACCGGGAGGTCCGCGAGGTCCGGCGCATCAAGGCCCGGGTGGAGTCCGAACGACTGCCCCGCGGCGCCGATCCTGCGCGTCACCTGAAGCTCGGTCGCGGTTCGTTGAGCGACGTCGAGTGGTTCGTGCAGCTCCTCCAGCTGCAGCACGGCCACGAGCAGCCGTCACTCCGCACCACGTCGACGCTCGAGGCGCTGCAGGCGGCCACGGACGCCGGCTGGGTCGCGCCGGAGGACGCCGAGCGCCTGGCCGCAGCATGGCGGTTCGCGTCCCGGACCCGGAGCGCGCTCGTGCTGTGGTCGGGACGGACGACGGACGTGCTGCCGGTCGAGCGGACGCAGCTGGAGGGCATCGCGCGCCTGCTGGAGTACCCGCCGGGGTCGGCGTCGCAGCTCGAGGAGGACTACCTCGCCGTGACCCGGCGCTCCCGGCAGGTCTTCGAGCGCGAGTTCTACGGCGCCTGATCGTCGTCCCGCACGGAGCCCCCGGCAACGCGACACGCCCGGGGTGTTGCGAACCGGGGCAAGATGACGAGTTGTCAAAGACAATTCTCGACTCGAACCGTCCGTACCCCGTTGCACTGTGCACCGTACCCCGATCGGTGCCGACGCTGAACCGTTGTCAGCGCACGACCAGGGTTTCGGAACACAAGAGCAGCGTCGACGGCGTCAGTCGACGACGACCGGCTGAACCGCCTTCTGATCCGGGGTTCTCTGCGGACCGAGGGTGAGCCTCCCGGCCGTGTCCGACGCTCCGCCCACCACCGGCGGCCGTCGGACCGGTCCGCGCAACTGCTGTCAGCACCAGTGGGGACAAGAGTCGGTCCGGCGTGCGGTGGACCACTCTGTCCCCCGATCGACACCGCGGTCACCCCCACCCGAGGGGCACGTTGCAGGGGTTGTCTGCGATCTGTCTGAATGAGGACACCCGAACCGACCCCGATTTCCCGATGACGCGGAATCTCCCTTCGAACGTTGCAGCAGGGATCGATGTTCACCTTCATCCTCCAAATCCGGCAGATGGTCGACGGCCACCCCGAGTTCTACCTGTTCACCGTGTACTCACTGGTGATCTGGTTGCTCTGGTTGCTCAAAGTCGTCCTCTCCGCCCGGTACCGCCCCTTCACCGGCACGTACACCGGGACGACGAGCGTCGTCGTCCCCGTGGTGGACGAGCCGCTCGACCTGTTCCGTGACGTGATCGGCCGCATGGTCGAACAGCGTCCCGGCGAGATCATCGTCGTCATCAACGGCGCCCGGAACCCGGCGCTCGAAGCGGTGTGCGACGAGTTCGCCCCCCTCGTGCGCTGGACCCACACGCCGATCCCCGGCAAGCGCAACGCGGTCAAGGTCGGCACCGAGATGTCGAACGGCGACATCACCGTGCTCGTCGACTCGGACACGGTGTGGACGCCCGGCGCGCTGGTCGAGCTGCTCAAGCCGTTCGCGGACGAGTCCGTGGGTGGCGTGACCACCCGCCAGCGCATCCTCGAGCCGACGCGATCCTGGATCACCCGCTGGGCGGACTGGCTCGAGAACTCCCGCGCGCTGTACTCGATGCCGGCGCAGAGCGTCCTCGGACAGATCGGCTGCCTGCCCGGCCGCACGATCGCGTTCCGTCGGAGCATCCTGGTCCGCGTCATGGACAGGTTCATGCACGAGGAGTTCATGGGGGTCTTCCTCGAGGTCTCCGACGACCGGACCCTGACGAACCTGACGCTCAAGGAGGGGTACCGGACCGTCTACCAGTACACGTCGCTCGTGTACACGGACGCTCCGCTGCAGGTGAAGAAGCTGTTCAAGCAGCAACTCCGCTGGGCCCGTGGGTCGCAGTACAACACGCTGCGGATGCTGCCGTGGATGCTCGGCCACGCGCCGATCCTGGCCGTGTTCTTCCTGACCGACATCATCCTGCCGTTCATGCTCTTCGGCGTGATCGCCGGCTGGATCTACCGGGCGCTCACCGGGCAGGGGCAGAACCTCTACGAGGGCATCCTGCACCAGTACGGGTTCTCCACCGGCTTCGTCTACGTCGCCGGACTCATGGTGGTCTCGAGCGTGCTGAGCATGGCCATCCGGCAGATGCGGCACCTGGCCGAGAAGCCGTCGGACTTCTTCCGCCTGCCGATGTTCATCATCGTCTCGACGTTCTTCCTCATGCCGATCCGGCTCATCGGGTTCTTCCGCCTGGCGCACGCCAGCGGCTGGGGGACCCGGGCCGGTGCCTACGCCGGTGGGCCGATGGAGGAGGACCCGGCGCAGCCGCAGCGCTCGGGCACGACCCTGCCGATGAGCCCGGTGGACCGCGGACTGACCGACACGTCCGAGCGACCGAGCGAGCAGGCCGCCGTTGACCGCGCGTTCGACGAGCTCTTCGGACCCGAAGCGAGCACGGCCTCCACCGCGACCGTGCTCGCCACCCGACGCGACGTCGCCACAGCGACCACGACCGCGACCGCCCGTGCACCGCACCGCGCGGCGAAGCCCGCACGTCGCCGACTCAACCCGTACGCATCGATCCCGTACTGCATCGGGATCGCGGTCTTCGCTCTGGAGGCGTTCCTCATTGTCTGATCTCGACCACACCGACGGCACCTGGTGGGCGCCCTCCACCAAGCACGCCAAGCGCACCGCCCTCGGCATGGCGGCGATCGTCGCCGTCCTCGCACTGATCACCTGGTCCGTGTGGATCTCGCCCTCCGGGCCGGTCTCCACCGCCGTCAGCCGGGCGCTCGGCGTCCCGACCCAGCAGGAACCGGCAGCCGACGTCGACGCCCTGCAGGCGAAGCTCGCCGCCGCACAGCAGCAGATCTGGAAGCTCGAGGGGAAGCTGCAGAGCACCTCGGCGCAGTCCGGCTCCCGCAGCGACCAGGTCACCCAGCTCAAGGCGCAGATCGCGGACCTGCGGTCGCAGCTCGGGCACGCCCGTTCCGGCACGGCCTCCGGCCACGGACACGGCGCCGGTTCGGGAGGCTCGTCCTCCTCCGGCACGTCGATCACAGCGGGCAAGGGGGCCGGCGCGGGCGGTTCCTCGTCCGACGGGTCGGGCCACGGCGGGTCGGGCCAGGGCGGCGGTCCGACCGTCGTCCCGGGCACCGACGGCCCTTCGACCGACCCGGACCCGGCGACCCCGGTCGACGTGCCGACGAAGACCGAGGTCCTCGCCCAGCAGTCCCGCTGGTACGGCCTGTACACGGCCCAGTCGCCCTTCAACTGGGCCGAGTACGACGAGGTGTCCCAGCAGGTCGGCAGGTCGACGAACATGGTCGGCTACTTCCAGGGCTTCGACCAGGACTTCAACGCGGGTGCCGTGCAGCGATCGTGGACCAACGGCCGCGTGCCGCTGCTCACCTGGGAGACCCGGCCGGCGACGACCGGCAACGACCAGAAGTACGTCGCCGGGTACGCGAACGCCGACATCACCGGCGGAGCGTTCGACGACTACCTGACGAAGTACGCCGACGCGCTCAAGGCGAACGGACAGCCCGTGGTGATCCGTCTCGACCACGAGATGAACGGCAGTTGGTACAACTGGTCCGACGGCACCGCCCAGCAGAACGCGCCGGGCTCGTTCGTCGCGATGTGGAAGCACGTGCACGACGTGTTCGAGCGTGCGGGTGCGAACGACTACGTCATCTGGAACTGGGCTCCGACCCGCATCGACGCCCTGGGCAACCCGAAGTACCAGACCGTCGACTACATGCAGGCGTACTACCCGGGCGACGACTACGTGGACTGGGTCGGCATGAGCGGGTACTACCGCAAGGCCGCTGAGTCGCCCACCTTCGCTACCACCTTCGGTGCGACGCTCGACCAGATCCGGCAGATCGCGCCCGACAAGCGCATCCTGCTCAGCGAGATCGGCGCGACCGAGACCGGCTCCGCCGTGTCGAACGGGCAGAAGTCGCAGTGGATCGACTCGCTGTTCGACGCTCTCGCCGACCCCGCCAACTCGGACGTCATCGGATTCGCGTACTTCAGCGAGACCGCCACCACGATCGTCGACGGTGCCCGCACCACCAACGACTGGCGACTCGACTCCCGTGCCGACAGCCTGGCGGCGTTCGTCGCCGGCATCGCCCGCACCGACACCGACTACGACCTGCAGGAGGTCAAGAAGTGACCGCATCGAAGAAGTCCGCCGACGCCCGACCCGCACCGGTCATCAGCGTCATCGGCACCGGGTACCTCGGTGCCACGCATGCCGCCGCCATGGCCGAGATGGGCTTCGAGACCATCGGCGTGGACGTCAACCCCGCGAAGCTCGCCGCGCTCTCCGCCGGCCAGGTGCCGTTCTACGAGCCCGGACTCCCCGAGCTCATCACGAAGCACGTCGCCAGCGGGAAGCTCCGGTTCACGGCCTCGATCGCCGAAGCGGTCGCTGCGGCGGACGTGCACTTCGTCTGCGTCGGGACCCCGCAGAAGGCCGGGTCGCACGCGGCGAACCTGTCCTTCGTGGAGAACGCCACCCGCGGCGTCGCCGAGAACCTGACCCACCCGGGACTCATCGTCGGCAAGTCGACCGTCCCGGTCGGCACCGCCGCACGGCTCCGCGGGATCGTCAGTGAGTTCACGCCCGCCGGCATCGACGCAGAGCTCATCTGGAACCCCGAGTTCCTCCGGGAGGGCAAGGCCGTCGAGGACACGCTGCACCCGGACCGCCTGGTGTGGGGCGGTGCGTCGGACGCTGCCGACGCCGTGATCCGCGAGGTCTACGCCGCCCCGATCAGCGAGGGCACCCCGGTCATCACCACCGACCTCGCCACCGCCGAGCTCGTCAAGGTCAGCGCCAACGCGTTCCTCGCCACGAAGATCTCGTTCATCAACGCGATCTCCGAGATGTGTGCGATCGCCGGGGCCGACGTGACGACCCTCGCCGACGCACTCGGCCACGACGCCCGTATCGGCCGGAAGTTCCTCAATGCCGGGCTCGGCTTCGGCGGCGGATGCCTACCGAAGGACATCCGAGCCCTCATGCACCGGGCGAACGAGATCGGTGCCGGCCGGGTCGTCGGCCTCATGCAGCAGGTCGACGAGATCAACATGGGCCAGCGCCAGCGGGTCATCGACATGGCGATCGAGTCCACCGGGGGATCGGTCCTCAACCGTCGCATCGCCGTGGTCGGGGCAGCGTTCAAGCCACTGACCGACGACGTCCGTGACTCCCCGGCGCTCAACGTGGCCGCCGCGCTGCACCTCCGTGGCGCGCAGGTGACGCTCTGGGACCCGGAGGCGATGGAGACCGCCCGCCGGTCGTTCCCGACGCTCACCTACGCCACGTCGATGACCGAGGCGATCGAGGGCGCGGACCTGGTCCTCGTCCTCACGGAGTGGGACGAGGTCGTCGACGCCGACCCCGTCGCCCTCGCGGCCGTCGTCGGCCAGCGCGTCGTGATCGACGCGCGCAACTGCCTCCCGACGGGCCGCTGGGTCGCGGCGGGGTGGACCGTCCGCTCCCTGGGACGGCCCACCCCCGTCACGGGTGCTCCCGCGAGCGTCGCCGCGGGCACGGTCGACGCGCTGGCCACCAGCCGCTGATCGTCCCCGGAGCGGGGCCCGTGCCGTCGGCACGGGTTCCGCTCTCGTGCGTCGGCCGCCGCGCCGGGGCCGCGGTACAGTGCGCGAAAGCGACAGATCTGCACCGGAATCCGGTGGTGATCTGTCGCCTTCGCGTCCCAACCTGCGGAACCTGCTCCGGATCCGCTGACCTGACCTGGCCGGCCTGGAGGCCCGGTGCCGGTCCGCCGGGCCGCCGCCGGGCCTCCAGGCCGTCGCCCACCCCCACCGCCTGAACGGGTCGGTCTCATCCGCGAAAGCGACAGATGCGTGCCGGAGTACGGCCACCATCTGTCGCTCCCGCGGAGGGGACGGCACACGAAGGGCCCCGCACCTGACCGGTGCGGGGCCCTTCGTGGTGGAGCGTGGAGCGTCAGACGCCGAAGTACAGCTCGTACTCGAACGGGTGCGGACGCTGCGCCATCGGGAGGATCTCCTTCTCGCGCTTGTAGTCGATCCAGGTCTGGATCAGGTCCTCGGTGAAGACGTTGCCCTTGAGGAGGAACTCGTGGTCCGCCTCGAGCGCGTCCAGCGCGGCGCCGAGCGATGCCGGCACCTGCGGGATGTTCTTCGCCTCCTCCGGGGGGAGCTCGTACAGGTCCTTGTCGACCGGCTCGTGCGGCTCGATGCGGTTCTGGATGCCGTCGAGACCCGCCATCAGCTGCACCGCGAAGGCCAGGTACGGGTTGCCGGAGGCGTCGGGCGCGCGGAACTCGATGCGCTTGGCCTTCGGGTTCGTGCCGGTGATCGGGATTCGGATGGACGCCGATCGGTTGCCCGCCGAGTAGACGAGGTTCACCGGGGCCTCGAAGCCCGGGATCAATCGGTGGTACGAGTTGATCGTCGGGTTCGTGAACGCCAGCACGGCCGGAGCGTGCTTGAGCAGGCCACCGATGTACCACCGGGCCAGGTCGGACAGGCCGCCGTAGCCGTTCTCGTCGTAGAACAGCGGGGTGCCGTCGGACCACAGCGACTGGTGTGTGTGCATGCCCGAGCCGTTGTCGCCGAAGAGCGGCTTCGGCATGAAGGTCGCGACCTTGCCCCACTGCTCGGCCGTGTTCTTCACGATGTACTTGAACTTCAGGATGTCGTCCGCGGCGTGGACCAGCGTGTCGAACTTGTAGTTGATCTCCTGCTGGCCACCGGTGCCCACCTCGTGGTGCGCACGCTCGAGCTCGAGGCCCGCGTCGATCAGCTTGAGGGAGATGTCGTCGCGGAGGTCGGCGGTCTTGTCGACCGGCGACACCGGGAAGTAGCCGCCCTTGTACGGGGTCTTGTTGGCGAGGTTGCCGCCCTCTTCTTCGCGACCGGTGTTCCAGGCGCCCTCTTCGGAGTCGACCGAGAAGAACGCCTCGTTCTGCGTCACGGAGTAGCGGACGTCGTCGAAGATGTAGAACTCGGCCTCGGGGGCGAAGAACGCGGTGTCCGCGATGCCCGTCGAGGCGAGGTACTTCTCGGCCTTCTTCGCGACCTGGCGCGGGTCACGGCCGTAGATCTCGCCGTTGCGCGGGTTGTAGATGTCGAACACCATGATCAGCGTGCGCTCCGCACGGAACGGGTCCACGTACGCCGTCGTCACGTCGGGGATGAGCTGCATGTCCGACTCGTGGATCGACGCGAAGCCGCGGATCGAGGAGCCGTCGAAGAGCTGACCGACGGCGAAGAAGTCCTCGTCGACCGTTGATGCGGGGATGTTGAAGTGCTGCTGGACCCCGGGGAGGTCCGTGAACCGGATGTCGAGGAACTTGACGTCCGTGTCCTTGATGAAGGCAAGCACCTCGGAGGAATCGCTGAACATACGAGTCGGTCTCCTGTGGGGTTGGGTGGTGTCGAGGGAACCAGGAGGCACCCTCCGACGAGGCTATTGACCTGGAGTTTCCCGGACGTGACTGGGTTGTTTCCAGCGTGTTACGTGCCGGGGGAACGCCTACGCTGAGCACATGGCCCGCTCCACTCTGCCCTCCTCGCCCGCTCCCGGTCCCGGGCGCACCGAATGGCCGGGCAAGATCCTCGGACTGCCGGAGTCGGGGCCACGCAGCATGGGGTCGTTCGGACGTCGGTTCCTGGGCCTCGTCATCGACTGGGCACTCGCGTCGCTGATCTCGCTGGTGATCGGGACCTACGGTGCGGCGGGCAACTTCGTGACGCTCGGCATCTTCGCGGCACTGCAGGTCGTCTTCATCGCGCTGCTGTCCGGGTCCTTCGGGCACGTCTGCGTCGGGCTGCGGGTCGTCCCGGTCCGCGGCGGCTACGTCGGCGTGTGGCGGCCAATCGTCCGGACGGTCCTGCTCTGCATCGTCGTCCCGGTGCTCATCCACGCGAAGGACGGCCGGGCGTTGCACGACGCGGTCGCCGGGACGGTGCTCGTCCGCCGCTGAGGCCTGGTCGGCCCGGTCGGCCTGGTCGGCCTGGCAGACCCGGTCGGGCCCGGTCGTCTCGGAGCATGGCGGTCCGCTGCCGGGCAGCCTGCTGCTCGTCCGCCGAGGTCCTACGACCTGCCGCTGCTCGTCCGCCGAGGTCGCACGACCTGCCGCCTCATTGCCCGCAGATCAGCACCTCGTGCGACCTCGACCCGACCAGCACGCCGCAATGACACGACGCCCCCGACCCCGAAGGGTCGAGGGCGTCGTGGCACGCGGGGGGAGCGACGTGTCAGCGCGGCCGCCCGGCACGGACCCGGGTCGGGTCGATGCCCTTCGGGATCGCCGCGGCCGGACCGTGCGTGAGGGAGTCGAGACGGTTCGACACCGCCAGGACCTCGTTGCGGTTCAGCGCCTTCTTGTACCTGTTCATCGCACGCGGCAGCTTGTGGAGCGTGACCTGGCCGTCCGCGTCACCGACGTTGACGACGTGGATCGGGACGTTCGGCACGATACGGGCCACCTTGCGACGCTCTTCCTCGACCTGACGATTCAGGTTCGTGACCGGACCCTCGGTGATAAGGACGACACCCGGCGTCCCGACGGCGCGGTAGACCGCTGCCTGCGACCGACCGTGGACGGCGACGGGCATCTCGCTCGAGCGCCACTGCCGTCGCAGGGAGTTCGACAGGACGGCGCCGACGGCACCGGGCTGGCCCTCGATCTGCGAGTAAGCGGCCCGTTCGGCGAGACGGCCGAGCACGATCAGGAACAGCAGCACACCGAGCAGGACGCCGGCGATGATCCAGAGCGTCATCGCGAGCCAGTTCTGACCCGGGATGAGCAGCGCCGCCAGGACGCCGACCACGACCGGTCCGAGGAACGCGAGGGCGAACCACCAGACGGAGCTGGGGTCGGCCCGACGGGTCATGGTGAAGACCTGGTACATCTGCTTGAGACGACCGGGCTCCTTCGCCGGGGAGCTTGAGGAACTGCTGCGTGCCATGCCGACAAGGATACGGCCTGGCACGTCGATCGTGGACCGTCCGACGCCAGGCTGTGGGCGAACAGCGTTGTCCACAGGTCGCTGATCCGGCCGGGAGGCCCGCCCCGCCCCCGCCACGATGGTCGCCATGGAACCGTGGGAACAGATGGACCTCTGTTGGCGAGCCCCGGAGCCCGCCGACGACTTCGCCGAGTGGCTCGCCGACCGCAGCACCGTGACGCACGACCACCTGGTGGGAGTCGCTGAGATCGGGCGCGACGAGACCGGCGCCCTGGTCGCGCGGGCATCTGCGCCGGTGGGGCTCGCACTGCCCGCGGCACTGGACCGGATCGGGTCACCGACGGCTGGTGTCGCCGTGACGCTGACGCTCCCACTGCTCGAGCTCGCCCTCCTGGCCGACGCCGGCGCGGTCCTGCTCGGTCGTGCCGGCATCGACGACGTCCTGGTCGACGACGCTGGTGCCGTCGTGCTGGTCGACCGACCGCCCGGAACCACCGATCGCTCCGGGCCCGGTGTCGTCTCGGGTGTCGAGGCGCTGGTCCTCGCCGTGCGTGCCGTCTGGGAACGCGTCGATCCGCGTGAGGTCCGCCACGACGAGGTCGACCAGGCGTGCTCGGCTGCCCGCCGGGACGGCGGAGCGGCGCTCCTCGCGCTCGACCGCGTGATCCGTGCCGCTGCCCCGCCGAGGCCGGTGCGCTGGGATCCACCGCCGATGACCTTCGCGTTCGATGTGGATCCGAGAGTGCCAGGGCCTGCGGCACCGCACTCGGCCGTCGGACGACTCCTGCAGTCGGGGCGCGGACTCCTGCGGTCCGGGCTGCCCGTCGGATCGCACCGGTTCGGCGTGCGCCGGCTGACCACCGGACTGGTCGTCGTGGTCGGTGTCGTCGTGGCCGGGGCGTGGGGTGCGAGATGAACGTCGCCTGGCGCGGGAACGACGGCGGCCCCGCCTCCCACCGGGGGAGACGGGGCCGCCGTCGAACTCGCCGGCTACCGAGCGACCAGTAGCCGAGGACTCAGTAGCTCAGGACTCAGTAGCCCAGGACTCAGTAGCCCAGGACTCAGTAGCCCAGGTTGGGGCCGAAGTTGCCCTCTTCCAGACGGTTCTTCACGGCCACCAGGTACCGGGAGGCGTCGGCGCCGTCGATGATCCGGTGGTCGTAGGAGAGCGCCAGGTAGACGAACGAGCGGATGGCGATGGCTTCCTGCCCGTCGACCTGCACGACCGCCGGGCGCTTCGTCACGATGCCCGTGCCGAGGATCGCCGACTGCGGCAGGAAGACCACCGGGGTGTCGAACAACGCGCCGCGGGAACCGGTGTTCGTCAGCGTGAAGGTGCCACCGGCGAGCTCGTCGGGCTTGAGCTGGTTGTTGCGCGTGCGCTCCGCCAGGTCCGCGATCGACTGCGAGAACTGGGCGAGGTCGAGCGACGCCGCGTCCTTGATCACCGGGGTGAGCAGACCTCGCTCGGTGTCCACCGCGATCGAGACGTTCTCGGTCTCCGGGTAGACGATCTCGTCGCCGTCCACCGTCGAGTTGATCTTCGGGTGGGCCTTGAGCGCCTCGGACGCCGCCAGGGCGAAGAAGGGCATGAAGGAGAGCTTCGCACCCGTCTTCTCGAGGAACTCAGCCTTGTGGGCGTCACGGAACTGCGCGACCTTGGTCACGTCGACCTCGACGACGCTGGTGAGCTGTGCGGTCGAGGTCATCGACTGCACGGCACGCTCGGCGACGACCTTGCGCAGGCGGGTCATCTTCTCGCGCGTCCCGCGGAGCGGCGAGACCTCTGCGACGAACGGCCCGGACTGTGCCGGAGCCGCCGAGCCCGAGGCGGACGGTGCCGGGGCGGCCGCAGCAGCGGAGGCCGAGGCGAGCACGTCCTCCTTGCGGATGCGTCCACCGACGCCGGTGCCGGTCACGGTGGACAGATCGACACCCTGCTCGTTCGCGAGCTTGCGCACCAGCGGGGTGACGTACCCCGAGGCCGCACCGTTGGCGGTCGGGTTCGGGACCTCCGCGGACGGGGTCGACGACGGCGCAGCGGCTGCGGGGGCCGCAGCCGGAGCGGGTGCTGCCTTGGCGGGGGCGGGGACGGCTGCGGGCGGGGCAGCTGCGGGCGGCGGGACCGGGGCAGCCTGCGGGACCGGCGAGGCGGCCGGCGGCGCCGACGGTGCCTGCGGAGCCGCGGGCTGGGTCTGGCCGGACGGGGTCGGCTCGGGCTCGGCGGGCTCCGGGGCCTTCGCCTCGGTGTCCTGCTCCGTGCTCGGCGCGGTCTCGGGCTCGGTGTCCTCGGCGACCGCCTCGGTCTGGCTGTCGGTCGACTCGGACCCACCCTGGTCGGAGGAGTCGCCGCCGCCGGCTCCGTCGCCGATCTTGACGAGGGCGGTGCCGACCTCGACGGTCTCGTCCTCCTGGACGAGGATCTCCTCGATGACGCCGGCGATCGGCGACGGGATCTCGGTGTCGACCTTGTCGGTGGAGACCTCGAGCAGCGGCTCGTCGACCTCGATCCGGTCACCGACGTTCTTCAGCCATCGGGTGACCGTACCCTCGGTGACGCTCTCCCCGAGCGCCGGGAGGTTGACGGATTCGCTCATCGGGTGGACTCCTTCTCGCAGGCGTGGTTCTGGGTTGTGGTGTTCGTGGTGCGCACGACGGTGCTGCTCACAGCGCGTGGAGCGGCTTGCCCGCGAGGTGCAGGAAGGCTTCGCCGAGGGCTTCGTTCTGCGTCGGGTGCGCGTGCACGAGCGGCGCGACGTCCTCCGGGTGTGCTTCCCAGTTGACGGCGAGCTGTGCTTCTCCGATGAGCTCGCCGACGCGGGCGCCGATCATGCTGACGCCGACGACGGGGCCGTCGATGACCCGCACGACCTTGACCGCGCCGGACGTCCCGATGATGTGGCTCCTGCCGTTGCCGGCGAGGTTGTACTCGTACGTGTCGACCTTGTCGGCGCCGTACTGCTCTTCGGCCTTCGACTGCGAGAGACCGACCGAGGCGACCTCGGGGTCGGAGTAGGTGACCTTCGGGATGTTGTTGTCCGAGATGACGACCGGGTTGAGACCGGCGATCTCCTCGGCGACGAAGATGCCCTGCTGGAAGCCGCGGTGGGCGAGCTGCAGACCGGGGACGATGTCACCGACGGCGTAGACGTTCGGCAGGTTGGTGGCGAGCCGCTCGTTCGTCGTGACGAACCCGCGGTCCATGGCCACACCGACCTCGTCGTAGCCGACGTTCTGCGTGAGCGGGCCACGGCCGACGGCGACCAGGAGGACGTCGCCGTCGTAGGTCTTGCCGTTCTCGAGCGTCACGACGACGCCGTTCTCGTGCTGGTCGACGTGGTCGAACCGGACACCCAGAGAGAAGTCGATGCCGCGCTTGCGGAACGCGCGCTCGAGCTGCTTGGACATCGACTCGTCCTCGGCCGGGATCAGGTGCGGCAGGCCCTCGACGATCGTGACCTCGGCCCCGAACGACTTCCACACGCTGGCGAACTCGACGCCGATCACGCCACCACCGAGGATGACGACCTTGTTCGGGACGTAGTCCATGCGGAGGGCGGTCTCCGAGGTGATGACCCGGCCGCCGATCTCGAGACCGGGCAGCGACTTCGAGTACGAACCGGTGGCGAGCACGACGTTGCGACCGGTGACGGTCTGGTCACCGACCTGCACGGTGTTCTGCGAGGTCAGACGGCCCCAGCCCTCGACGACGGTGATCCCTCGCGCCTTGATGAGACCCTGGAGGCCCTTGTACTTCGAGTTGATGACGCCCTGCTGGTACTCGATGACCTTCGGCACGTCCACGCCGGCGAACTCGGCGACGACGCCGTACTTCTCGGCGTCACGGGTGGCGTCGGCGACCTCGGCCGAGTGCAGCAGTGCCTTCGTCGGGATGCAGCCGCGGTGCAGGCACGTCCCTCCGAGCTTGTCGCCCTCGATGAGCGCGACGCTCATCCCGAGTTCAGCGGCTCGGAGCGCTGCGGCGTAACCGCCGCTGCCGCCACCGAGGACCACGACGTCGTAAGTCTGTTCCGTCACCTGGTGCAACTCCCTCGTGCGTGTCGGGGGCGGCTTCGTGTCTCTTGGACGCCGTCCCGGTGGACACCGCGCGGCGGCGTCCGGCGGTCGGACCGTCTGTACCGGTCCCGTCCCGTCAGTTCCGGCGGGGGAGCGCGCGCGGACGCGGCGGCCCCGCCGGAACCCAACCTACTACTTGGACTGCAGGTCTTCTGCGAGTGCGACCAGGGTGCGGACCATCACACCGGTCGCGCCCTTGCCGAGCCAGCCGTACCCCGCGCCGCGGTTCTCCGACGGTCCGGCGATGTCGAGGTGCGCCCACGGGATCGTGGTGCCCTCGGCGGTCTGCCCGACGAAGCGCTCCAGGAACTTCGCGGCGAGCAGCATGCCGCCCGCGGTCTGTCCGACGGTGGCGTTCACCATGTCGGCGACGTCGCTGCTGAGACGGCCGTCGAGCTCCTCCGGCAACGGCATCGGCCAGATCGGCTCCGCGACCGCGTCGGCGAGCGCACGGACCTGTGTGACCAGGTCGTCGCTGCCCATCAGGCCGGTCGTGCGGTCTCCGAGGGCGACCATCTGCGCTCCGGTGAGGGTGGCGATGTCGACGATCGCGTCGGGCTGCTCGAGCGACGCGGCGGCCATGCCGTCACCGAGGACGAGTCGGCCCTCGGCGTCGGTGTTGGTGACCTCGACGGTCTTGCCGTTCTTCAACGTCAGGACGTCACCCGGGCGGATGGCCGACCCGGACGGCATGTTCTCGGCGAGGCAGAGCCAGGCGGTGACCTTCGTGTCGAGGCCCAGGCGAGCAGCCGCGACCGTCGCTGCGAGGACCGTCGCCGCACCGGTCATGTCGGTCTTCATACCGAGCATCGACGCTGCCGGCTTGAGGGACAGCCCGCCGGAGTCGAACGTGATGCCCTTGCCGACGAGCGCGAGGTGCTTGGTCGCGCCGACCGGCTCGTACCGGACGACGACGAGTCGCGGCGGACGGACCGACCCCTGGCCGACGCCCGCGATCCCGCCGAAGCCCTGTTCGGCGAGAGCGGTCTCGTCGAGGACCTCGACGGTGAGGGGCAGTCCCTCGGCGATCGATCCCGCGACGTCGGCGACGTCGGACGGACCGAGGTCCCCGGCGGCGGTGTTCACCATGTCGCGGACCAGGGCCGCGGCGTCGGCGACGATCGCCGGGCGCACGGTGGCGTCGGCGCTGACAGAGGCCGGAGCGACGACCGTGATGCGCTGGTCACCACGGGTCGGGCCCGTGGTGCCGGCGCCCTTGTGTCGCGTGAACGAGTAGGCGCCGAGTGCGGCGCCCTCGAGTGCCGCGGCGACGGCGGAGTCGTCCTCCGTGGGCAGGGCCAGGGCGATGGCGGCGACGTGCGGCAGCTGGCGCACGGCGCTGCCGGCGGCGGTGCGGACGGCAGCCGGTCCGCTTGCACTGCCGAGACCGATGAGGGCGATGCCCGCGGCGGCGACGCCGACGGACGCCCCGCCTGGGATCCGGACGAGCTGGTCCTTCGCACCGGTCGCTCCGACCGCGGCGAGGTCGAGATCGGCGAGTCCGTCGACGGGGCCCGTGGCGGACGGCACGAGGGTGGCCGGGGCGCCGTCGGTGCCCGGGCGTACGCCCAGCACGAGGACGTCGGCGTCGACGGAGGAGGGGGACGAAGAAGAGGTGGAGAGCGTCGGTCGGACCATGCGATCAGCCTACTGACGGCCAACTGACGGCCCACCGACGGGCGGTGGACGGGCCTCCCGTCGGCCGGATGACGGGAGGCTCTGCACCTGTTCGCTGTCGGCGTCGCCGCCCGACCATGTGGCGTCGGCGGCCCCGCCTAGCATTGACCCGATGAACCACCCCGAGGACCTCTACACGCTCGACGTCTCCGCCCCGACGGTGCCTGCCGGGCTGCACCTCGTCGCTGCCCTGACGGGCTTCGCGGACGCGGGCTCGGCGGTGGCGCAGATCACGGCGTCGATCACCGGCTCGCTCGAGACCCAACTCGTGGCCGAGTTCGACCCGGACATCCTGCTCGACTGGCGCGCCCGTCGTCCGGTGATCACGTTCGAGCACGACCACATCACGGCCGTCGAGCCGCCGCGGCTGACGTTGCACCTCGTCCGTGACGAGCTCGGGCAGCCCTTCCTCTTCCTGTCCGGCTACGAGCCGGACTTCCAGTGGAACCGGTTCGTCCAGGCGGTCGTCGACCTGGCCGAGGACCTGCAGGTCGCCGACACGACGTGGGTCCAGGCGATCCCGATGCCGGTGCCGCACACGCGGTCGATCGGCGTCACGGTGTCCGGCACCCGTGCTGACCTCGTCGAGTCGATGAGCGTCTGGAAGCCCGAGACCCAGGCGCCGGCGAACGTCCTGCACCTGGTCGAGCACCGTCTGGCGGGGCTCGGACAGCAGGTCACCGGCCTGGTGCTGCTCGTCCCGCACTACCTCTCCGACACGGAGTTCCCGGACGCCGCGGTCGCGGCGCTCTCGGGCATCTCGGCCGCCACGGGTCTGATCTTCCCGACGGACGCGCTGCGTGAAGAGGGGCGCGAGTTCCTGGCGCGCGTGGCCGAACAGGTCGCGGGCAACGCCGAGCTGCAGCGCCTGGTCAGCACGCTCGAGCAGCGGCACGACACGTACATGGAGGGCAACCCGGTCGCATCGCCGCTCACCGGGGCGGACGGGCAGGTGCCGACCGCGGACTCGATCGCCGCGGAGCTCGAGCGGTTCCTGGCGGACCGCCGCAGCGCAGCTGAGGACGACTGACCGCAGAGCCTCCACCCGCGCGGGTACCCGTCGGCCGCTCGCTAGCCTGGTCGGGTGAACTCCCGCCGAGCCTTCGTCGTCTGGGGCGTCGCCGTCCTGGCCTACGTCCTGGCGGTCATGCAGCGGTCGTCCCTGGGGGTCTCCGGGGTGGACGCGCAGGACCGCTTCGCCGTGTCCGCTGCCGTCCTGTCCACACTCGCGGTCGTGCAGATCGCGGTGTACGCGGGGCTGCAGATCCCGGTGGGCATCGCCCTCGACCGGGTGGGACCACGTCGCCTGGTGCTCCTCGGTGCCCTGCTGCTGACGATCGGCCAGGCCGTCGTCGCGCTGTCGCCGACGATCGGGCCGGCGATCGTCGGGCGGGTGCTCGTCGGTGCCGGCGACGCCATGACGTTCATCTCGGTGATGCGTCTGCTGCCGATGTGGTTCAGCGGGTCCCTCCTGCCGCAGATCTCGCAGTGGACGGGCAACCTCGGGCAGGTCGGACAGATCGTCTCGGCGTTCCCGTTCGCCCTGCTCCTGCACACCGTCGGGTGGGACGCGGCGTTCGGGTTCGCGGCGATCGCCAGTGCCGTGGGGCTCGTCCTGGCGGCGGTGTTCGTGCGCGCGGGTCCGGTCGTGGTGCGCACCGACACGATCCCGCTCCCGCACTCGTGGGGCGCCGCGTTCCACACCTTCGGCCACGCCCTCCGCCGGCCAGGCACACAGCTCGGCTTCTGGTCGCACTACGTGACGCAGTCCTCCGGCACGGTGTTCAGCCTGCTCTGGGGCGTCCCGATGCTCCGCGGTCTGGGCTACTCGGCGACCGAGGCAGCCACTTTCCTCACCGTGATCGTCGTCGTCGGGTTCGTCGCCGGCCCGGTCCTCGGCCTGCTCTGCGCGCGGTTCCCGATGCGGCGTTCCAACCTGGTGCTCGGCATCGTCGCCGCGCTCGGTGTGGTGTGGACGGCGGTGTTGCTCTGGCCGGGCCAGCCGCCGACGTGGGTCCTCGTCCTGCTGGTCGTGGCGATGGGGGTCGGCGGGCCGGGCTCCCTCATCGGGTTCGACTTCGCCCGGTCCTTCAACCCGGTCGGCTCACTCGGGTCCGCGAACGGCGTGGTGAACGTCGGCGGGTTCCTCGCGGCCTTCGTGATGATGTTCGCGATCGGGTCGCTGCTCGACGTGCTCGCGGCGGCGTCCGGCACCGACACGTTCGCCTGGCAGAACTTCCGCGTCGCGATGACCGTCCAGTACGTGGTCGTCGGGTTCGGAGTGGTGATGCTGCTCCTGGCACGCCGTCGGACGCGGGCACGGCTGCACGCGGAGGACGGAATACGGGTGGCTCCACTGTGGGTTGCACTCGTTGCACGGTTCCGGAAAGGACGCGTGCAATAATGATCACGGACCCTTTCGGGTTCCCCGCGTTCAGCGTCGGGGGACTTGACATGGGTCCTAGTGCTGCCCGGAACGGTAGGACCAGACGACGCGGGGTACCGCGGCGGTGGCCCTGGGCGGCGAGGGAAGGCCACGACCCCAGGAACGTGGCACGACGAGGAAGGTGATCGCATGGCTGCCCGGAGCACGACGGTCGATCCCACGAAGGACACCACGCCCGACGGCGTCGTGGCGGAAGACGCCACGGACACGACGGAGGGCACGGCCGCGCCGAAGAAGCGCGCCACCAGGACCACCGCCGCCGCCAAGAAGGCCGCCCCGAAGAAGGCGGCTCCGAAGAAGGCGAGTGGCAAGAAGGCCGCCGCCTCGGAGGACGACGAAGAGGGCGCCGAGGACGAGACGCCGGTCGAGGTGGCCGAGGACGCCACCGAGACGACCGACGACGCGACCGAGGACTCGGACGACGACTCGGCTGCGAAGCCCGCGACGGACACCGCCGCGGTCGCCGCCGGCGCGCTCGTCATCTCACAGACCGACGACGACGAAGCGCCGGTCTACTCGACGACCATCACGGGTGCCACCGCCGACCCGGTGAAGGACTACCTCAAGCAGATCGGCAAGGTCGCGCTGCTCAACGCCGAGCAAGAGGTCGAGCTCGCGATGCGCATCGAGGCCGGCCTGTTCGCCGAGGACAAGCTGCAGCACTCGACGGGGCTGTCGAAGCCGGCCGAGCGCGAGCTGCGCTGGGTCGCCCGCGACGGTCAGCGCGCGAAGTCGCACCTGCTCGGTGCGAACCTCCGACTGGTCGTCTCGCTCGCGAAGCGCTACACGGGCCGTGGGATGCAGTTCCTCGACCTCATCCAGGAGGGCAACCTGGGCCTGATCCGTGCCGTCGAGAAGTTCGACTACACCAAGGGCTTCAAGTTCTCGACCTACGCGACCTGGTGGATCCGTCAGGCCATCACCCGCGCGATGGCCGACCAGGCCCGCACCATCCGCATCCCGGTGCACATGGTCGAGGTCATCAACAAGCTGGCCCGTGTCCAGCGGCAGATGCTGCAGGACCTCGGTCGCGAGCCCACGCCCGAAGAGCTCGCCCGAGAACTCGACATGACGCCCGAGAAGGTCGTCGAGGTCCAGAAGTACGGTCGCGAACCGATCTCCCTGCACACCCCGCTCGGTGAAGACGGCGACTCCGAGTTCGGTGACCTCATCGAGGACACCGAAGCGGTCGTCCCGGCCGACGCGGTGGGCTTCACGATGCTGCAGAAGCAGCTCGAGAGCCTGCTCGACTCCCTCTCCGAGCGCGAGGCCGGCGTGATCCGGATGCGTTTCGGCCTGGGCGACGGCCAGCCGAAGACCCTCGACCAGATCGGCGACACGTTCGGCGTCACGCGTGAGCGCATCCGCCAGATCGAGTCGAAGACGATGGCGAAGCTCCGCCACCCGTCCCGGTCGCAGTCGCTCCGCGACTACCTCGAGTAGGCCGACCGGTGCGTTTCGTGGTCCCGATCCTGGTCGGGCGGATCCTCCGTGCCCTCGCGCGAGCGCGGGGCGGCGGGTCCGCCTACCCGGGCTACATCGTCCTCAAGCTGGTGCCGGACTTCCTGCAGCACGTGACGCGGCAGTTCCCCAACGGTGTCGTCTTCGTGCTGGGGTCGAACGGCAAGTCGACGACGACCCACATGATCTCGGAGATCGTGCGGGCGCACGGTCTGCGGGTCTTCACGAACCCGTCCGGTGCCAACCTGCCGCAGGGCATCGCGTCGGCCCTGCTTTCCCAGGTCTCGCTTGGCGGCAAGCTCAAGGCGGACATCGGGATCCTCGAGGTCGACGAGGCCTTCGCCGTCGAACTCGCCGGCATCCTGTCGCCGTCCACGGTGACGATGCTCAACGTCCAGGTCGACCAGCTCTACCGGTTCTTCGAGACCGAGCGGGTCGCGACGATGATGCTCGACACGGCCGCGCTGTCGACCGCGAACGTCATCACGAACCACGACGACCAGTTCCTCGACGCCTACCTGGCCGTCGACGGGCAACGGGTCCTGCGGTTCGGCGCGAGCACCGAGGTGGTCGCTGCCGCCCCGAACGGCCTGCAGAACGCCGACGACTTCGTCGCCGCTGCTGACCGGGCACGGACGACCGCCGACGCCGAGGTCGTGGCCTTCACCGGGGACGGCGCCACCATCGCGTTCGCGGGTTCCGAGATCCCGGTCCGCCTGCCGGCCCGCGGCCTCCACTACGCGGTGGACGCCGCCGCTGCCGCTGCGACGGCCAGTGCCGCACTGGGCGACCAGTTCCGTCCGGCCGCCGTCACCAAGGCGTTCGAGCGGATGAAGCCGGCCTACGGTCGTGGCGAGCGACTGCCGATCGCCGGTGAGTCCGCCGAGTTCACGATGTTCAAGAACGCCGCGAGCCTGCAGCTCAACCTCGACGCCCTGCCGGCGCACCCGGAGCAGGTCCTCATGGCGATCGACGAGGGCACGCCCGACATCTCCTGGATCTACGACATCGACTTCTCGAAGCTCGACCACGTCGACGTCGTCTCGGGCGACAAGGCCTGGCAGATCGCGATCGCCCTCGAGCACGCCGGTGTCCGCATCGGTCGTGTCGAGCCTGACGTCGAGTCGGCGATCCGGCACATGCAGGGCCTCGGCGCCACGACGACGGGCACGAAGAACTTCATCGTCAACTACGAGATCATGATGATCGCCCGGAAGGCCCTCGGCCACCCGGACATGGAGAAGACCGCATGACGGCCGATCGCCTGACCATCCTGCACGTCTACCCGCGGCAGATGGGGGTGTCGGGGGACCGCGGCAACGTCGCAGCCCTCGTCCGTCGCGCCGCCACCGCCGACATCGTCACCGAGGTCGTCGAGTACGCCCCGGGCGACGAGTTGCCCTCGGCGGCCGATGTGGTGGTGGTGGGCAACGGACCGCTCAGCGCGATGCGCTCGCTCGGTACGGACGTCACCCGGGTCGGTCCGGTCCTGCGCGACTTCGCGACCGCCGGGGTGCCGGTGGTGGCGGTCGGCGGCGGGTTCGACCTCGCCACGAACCAGGTCGTCCCGACCGACGGCGCCCCGATCGACGGCTTCGGCGTGTTCGACGCCCGAGCCGTTCGTGGGGCAGAGCGCCGTGTGAACTACCTCGTCCTCGAGTCGCGGTACCCGCTGCTGCCGGGAGCGTCGACCCGGCTGGCCGGCTTCGAGGACCACGCTGCGCGCATCGAGCTCGCCGACGGCGTCGCGCCGTTCGCGGACGTCGTCTCCGGTGGGGGCAACCAGGCTGGTTCGCCGGTCGAGGGTGCCGTCACCGGCAACTCGTTCGGCACGCACACGCAGGGGCCGATCCTGCCGCTCAACCCGCAGCTGACCGACGCGGTGCTCGCCGCGGCGACGGCCCGACTCGGCCGCGACTACACGCCGGACCCGGGTCGGACGGCGACGATCGACGAGTACGCACGTGAAGCCCGCGCCACGATCGACCGGTACGTCGACAAGGCGTTCAAGCGCATCGCGTAGCCGGTGGTCGACGGCGGCCGCCTGGAGGCCCGGCATCGGTGTGGGAGACCGGTGCCGTGCCTCCAGGCGGTTTCGTCCGTCACATGACGGATGCCAGGACGACGACGGGCCCGGATCCATGTGGATCCGGGCCCGTCGTGTGGTGCGTCGCGCTTACTTCGACTCGTGGAGTCGGCTGCTCTCGTCGTGCCACTCGATCGCGGTGGCGGCGAGCTTGTCCTTGAACTCAGCGCCGTGGTGGGCGCAGAAGAACAGTTCGCCGCTCGCCATGGTGGCTCGGATGTACGCCTGCGCTCCGCAGCTGTCACACCGGTCGGCAGCGGTGAGCTGGTGGTTGCTGACTTCGTCGATGGAGAGGTCCTGCACGGTCTGGGTCATTGCTGTGCTCCTCACGGATTGCAGGTGGTGCTTCTTGGTTGCACCATCTCAACACGTCCTGCCTGGATGTGCGGCATCCGGGGCGCTCATTTCGCTCAGCGCGGACCGATCATCCCCAGTACGAGTGTCGGGACGGCTGCGGAGCTGTTCGTGCTGCACCGCACGGCGCAGGCGGCGCGCCCGCGCCCGACGTTGCGCCGGTCGCTCGACGAGCAGACTGGACAGGTACCCCAAGCCGAGAGTCGACAGGATCTGCAGGATCAACAGGAGTGGGAACGGCAGCACCGGACCGAGTGCGAGGCAGGTGAGTTGTTGCACGGGCCAGGCGTAGACGTAGAAGCCGTACGAGGCGTCGAACCGTGATCCAACCCGATGCAGGGGTACTGCCGTGCTGAGCGGGAGCAGCAGGATGATGAACGGGAGTGGAGCGATGTCCGCACTCGTCCCGGTCACGATCGACGCCGCGATCACCGTGAGCAGCGCCACGACCGTGACTGCCGAGACACGGATCGCGCCGGCCCAGAAGTATGCGACGGCACCCGCTGCGAACGCGACACAGACGTCGATGGCCGAACCGAGGCCGGGGTACTCGATGATCCCGAGGGTGTTCGGGAGCGCCGCGATCATCGCGACGGCGAGGGCGACGACCGAGGTCACGCGTCGGACCCGTACCGGGACCAGCGAGAAGGCGACAGCGACCGCGACGTAGCAGGCGGCCTCCCAGAAGAGCGTCCACAGTGAGCCGTTCCAGATGCCTTCGTACGGCACGCCGACCAGGGTGTCGTCGATGCCCTCCTGCAGGAACCTCGGCGGGTAGAGCGGCGCGTTGTGGAGGACGTACCGGACGGCACTCGACGGGTCCCACCTCGCGTCGGGTTCGTATCCGACCGAGATCGGGGCGAAGACGAAGGCGGTGACGAGGAGGGTGGCGAACAGTCCGGGGAGGATGCGAGCCGCGCGGGCCTCGGCGAAGTCGAGCATCGACCGCGTGTTGTCGCGACTCCGGCAGATGAGGTACCCCGACACGGTGAAGAAACCCATCACACCCCAACGTCCCACGGTCATCCCGCCGAGCTCGGGCTCGGCGGACACCCCGGCCATCCCCACCGCATGCGACACGAGCACCAGTCCGGCGAACAGCAGTCGGGCGGCGTTCAAGGAGTTCGCGGCTGGGTCGAAGGTCGAGGCAAGCGTCCGCGACGCCCGTGTCGGTTTCATACTGAAGTACTACATGCTTTCTGCTTCTGCTGGTGAACCATGTGTATTTCGCCCGCGCCTCCCTGCCGTGTCGGCGATGCTCGATACGCTCGTCAGGTGAGCTCCGACTACTCCGCACGGCATCTTTCCGTCCTCGAAGGACTCGAGGCGGTCCGGAAGCGTCCCGGCATGTACATCGGCTCGACGGACTCCCGCGGCCTGATGCACTGCCTGTGGGAGGTCATCGACAACTCGGTCGACGAAGCCCTCGCGGGGCACGGTGACGAGATCGGGGTGACGTTGCACGCGGACGGGTCGGTCGAGGTCTCCGACGTCGCTCGTGGCATCCCCGTCGACGTCGAACCGAAGACCGGCCTGACCGGGGTGGAGGTCGTGTTCACGAAGCTGCACGCCGGCGGCAAGTTCGGCTCGGGGTCGTACGCGGCCTCCGGCGGGTTGCACGGGGTCGGTGCCTCCGTCGTGAACGCGCTGTCGGAGCGCCTCGACGTCGAGGTCGACCGGGGCGGCAAGACCTACGCCATGTCGTTCCACCGTGGGGAGCCCGGCATCTTCGACGACGCGCAGGGCATCGGGCCTGACGCGCCGTTCGCGCCGTTCACCTCGGGCAGCGAACTCCGGGTCATCGGCAAGGTGAAGAAGGGCGTCACCGGCACCCGGGTGCGGTACTGGGTGGACCGGCAGATCTTCACGAAGGACGCCGCGTTCAGCACCGGCGACCTGGTGAACCGGGCACGTCAGACGGCGTTCCTGGTCCCCGGACTCGGGTTGACCATCACCGATGCCCGCCCCGCCTCGATGTCGGCCGCCGCGGAACGAGCCGCGCTGGCGGCGCCGCCCCTGGACGGCGAGCCGAGCGCCCGCGTGGAGCAGGGCCCGGTCGTCGAGCGCTTCCGCTACGAGGGCGGCATCGGCGAGTTCGTCGAGCACCTGGCGGTCGACGGCGCGAAGACCGACGTCTGGCGCATCCAGGGTTCCGGCACCTTCAGGGAGACCGTGCCGATGCTCGACGACAAGGGCCACATGGTCTCCACCGAGGTCGAGCGCACCTGTGAAGTCGACGTCGCTCTGCGGTGGGGCGACGGCTACGAGACGATGTTCCGCAGCTTCGTCAACATCATCGCCACGCCGAAGGGCGGGACGCACCAGACGGGTTTCGAAGCAGGTCTGGTCAAGGCGGTCCGCACCCAGGTCGAGGCGAACGCCCGCAAGCTGAAGGTCGGTCAGGACAAGCTCGAGAAGGACGATGTGCTCGCCGGTCTCACCGCCGTGCTGACCGTCCGGCTGCCCGAGCCGCAGTTCGAGGGACAGACCAAGGAGATCCTCGGCACACCGGCGGTCCGACGCATCGTCGACTCGGTCGTGTCGAAGCGGATGACCGAGATCCTCACCTCGACGCAGCGCACCGAGAAGGCACAGGCAGCCGGACTCCTCGAGAAGGTCGTCGCCGAGATGAAGACGCGCATCTCGGCCCGTGCGCACAAGGAGACGCAACGCCGCAAGAACGCGCTCGAGAACTCCTCGCTGCCGACGAAGCTCGCGGACTGCCGGTCGAACGACGTCGAGGGCACCGAGCTGTTCATCGTCGAGGGTGACTCGGCCCTGGGTACCGCGAAGCTCGCCCGGAACAGCGAGTACCAGGCGCTCCTGCCGATCCGCGGCAAGATCCTCAACGTGCAGAAGGCGTCCGTGTCGGACATGCTCTCGAACGTCGAGTGCGCGTCGATCATCCAGGTGATCGGCGCCGGGTCCGGGCGCACGTTCGAGCTCGACCAGGCCCGGTACGGCAAGGTCATCATCATGTCCGACGCAGACGTCGACGGCGCCCACATCCGCACGCTCCTGTTGACGCTGTTCTTCCGCTACATGCGTCCGATGATCGAGCAGGGTCGGGTGTTCGCCGCAGTGCCACCGCTGCACCGGGTCGTCGTGGTGAACCGTGGCAAGCCGAACGACACGCTCTACACGTACTCCGAGCAGGAGCTCACGACGCTGCTGAAGAAGCTCGAGCGGTCGAACAAGAAGTACCTCGAGCCGATCCAGCGGTACAAGGGGCTGGGCGAGATGGACGCCGACCAGCTGGCCGAGACGACGATGGACCGTGCGCACCGGACGCTCCGTCGGGTGAACGTGTCGGACGCGGAGTCGGCGGCGAAGGTGTTCGAGCTGCTCATGGGCAACGACGTCGCGCCGCGCAAGGAGTTCATCCTGGCGGGCGAGGGACTGGACCGCGAGCGCATCGACGCCTGACCGGTGACGTCGAGACGCCGCCATGACGTCGAGACGCCGCCACGATGTCGGGACGCCGCCGAATCCGGCGGCGTCTCGCAGTCACGGCGGCGTCTCGCGGAGACGAAGGCGTGTCAGACCTCGCCCGGGGTCCCGTCGACGGCGGCGGCACTGCCACCGATGGTGACGACCTCGGCATCGAGCGGACTGCCCGACCCGTCGCGCTTCGACAGCCAGTCCGGCAGGGTCCGGGCAGCACCGTCCGAGCCGACCGCATGCGGCGGCGCGACGCCGGCCCAGGCGACGCTGAGGCCGTCCTCGCCCTTGAGGAACGCGTGTGCCCGGACGCCCTGCGTGCCACGGCCCTTCGCCGGGAACTCGGTGAGGGCGGAGACCTTGGCGCGACCCGCGTCGGTGCCCGGCAGGGCGCTCGAGGTGGTGGAGACGGTGGCGACGACGGTGTCCTCGGTCAGGGCGACGGAGCCGAACCAGACCACGGTGGCACCACCGGCGAGCGACACGCCCGCGACGCCGCCGGCCGGGAGGCCCTGCGGTCGGACGGCGGCGGCCGGGAACCGGAGCAGCTGGGCGTTCGAGGTGATGAACACCAGGTCGTCCGACTCGGGTGCCTGGGTGGCGCCGACGACGTGGTCGCCCGGCTTCAGCCCGATGGCGGGGAAGTCCGGCTTGTCGGGCCAGGCCGCCGGCACGACGCGCTTGACGATGCCCTGCGCGGTGCCGATGGCGACCGAGTCCGCGACGGACGCGTCGAGCGACACGAGGGCGACCACGGTCTCGCTCTTCGGGACACCGAGGTAGTCGCTGACCCGGACTCCGGCGTCGAGCCGCACCGACGCGGGCGGGACGGCCGGGACGTCCACGGGGGAGAACCGCACGACACGCCCGGTCGAGGTGAGCGCGCCGACCTGCCCGCGGACGGTGCTGACGACGGCGGAGCGTACGGCGTCGTGCTTCGAGCGCTTCGGCACGTGCACGATGCCAGACTCCGCGGCGGGGATGTCGACACGGACGAGTCGTCCGGTCGTCGAGAGCAGCACGCGGCAGGGGGCGTCGGCGACCTGGAGCGACTCCGGGTCCACCGTGGCCTTCCGACCGCCACGGACGGGCGCGTCGGCTTCCGTGAGCAGGGTGCGGCGGGGCGTGGCGAACTCCTCGGACACCGCGGTCAGCTCGGTCGCGACCTGGGCGCGCAGCCGTTCGTCGGACGCGAGCAGTTCCTCGAGCGCGGCGATGTCGGCGAGCAGCTGGTCGCGTTCGCCCTCGAGCTCCATGCGCGAGAACTTCGTCAGACGGCGCAGACGGAGCTCGAGGATGTACTCGGCCTGCACCTCCGACAGGTCGAAGACGTCGCGGAGCCGGTTCCGTGCGGCTTCGGAGTCGTCGGAGGTGCGGATGACCTGGATGACCTCGTCGATGTCGAGGATCGCGATGAGCAGCCCCTCGACCAGGTGCAGGCGCTCACGACGTCGGGCCAGCCGGTACTGGGAGCGCCGGGTGACCACGGACAGGCGGTGCTTGACGTAGACGTCGAGCAGGTCGCGGAGCCCGAGCGTACGGGGCGAGCCGTCGACCAGAGCGACGTTGTTGATCCCGAAGTTCTCTTCGAGCGGCGTGTGCTTGTAGAGCTGTTCGAGGACGGCCGTCGGGTTGAAGCCGGACTTGATGCCGATGACGAGCCGGAGGCCGTGGTTGCGGTCGGTCAGGTCGTTGACGTCCGAGATGCCGACGAGCTTCTTCGACTGCACCCCGTCCTTGATCTTCTCGATGACCCGCTCGGGCCCGACCAGGTAGGGCAGCTCGGTGACGACCAGCCCGGACTTGCGCGGGGTGAGGTTCTCGACCGAGACCTTCGCCCGGGTCCGGAAGGTCCCGCGACCGGTCGCGTAGGCGTCACGGACCCCGGAGAGCCCGACGATGGTCCCGCCGGAGGGCAGGTCCGGACCCGGGACGAACTCCATGAGCTCCTCGAGCGTGGCCCGCGGGTGCATGAGCAGGTGCTTCGCGGCCTCGACGACCTCGCCGAGGTTGTGCGGCGCCATGTTCGTCGCCATGCCGACCGCGATGCCGGACGCGCCGTTGACGAGCAGGTTCGGGAAGGCCGCCGGCAGCACGCTCGGCTGCATGATCTGGTTGTCGTAGTTGGGCACGAAGTCGACGACGTCCTCGCCGAGCCCCTCCGTCATCGCCATCGACGGTTCGGCCAGGCGCGCCTCGGTGTACCGGGCAGCAGCCGGGCCGTCGTCGAGGGAGCCGAAGTTGCCGTGTCCGTCGATCAGCGGCACGCGCATGGTGAACGGCTGCGCGAGCCGGACGAGCGCGTCGTAGATCGCGCCGTCGCCGTGCGGGTGCAGCTTCCCCATCACCTCACCGGTGACGCGGGCGCTCTTCACGTGGCCGCGGTCCGGCCGCAGGCCCATCTCCGCCATCTGGTAGAGGATGCGGCGCTGCACGGGCTTCAGGCCGTCACGGGCGTCCGGGAGCGCGCGTGAGTAGATGACCGAGTACGCGTACTCCAGGAAGGAGCCCTGCATCTCCTCCGAGACGTCGACGTCCTCGATGCGCTCACCGTCGGGCAGTCCGACGACGTCCGTGCGTGCCATGGCACCTTCCTGCCGACCCAGCTCGATCTGGAAGACTCTGGGGGTGGGAACAAGCGTACCGACGGCCCCCGACGCCGTTGTGAACCTCGCCGACGTGCTGCCGAGTTGCCTCGTCGCGCTGGGCGCCGCCGACGAGGCCTGGTTGCGGGACACCGGCCGGGAGGCCCGGATCACCCTCCGTCCCGCCCGTTCCGCGATCGTCGTGCTGGTCGACGGCCTCGGCGCGAACGCCCTCGCGGCACGGGCCGGTCACGCGCGCTTCCTCACCGCGACGAAGAAGCGCCTGCGCAGCGGCTTCCCGACGACGACCGCCGCGGCGCTGACGACGCTCACGACCGGCCGGCCACCCGGTGCGCACGGTGTCGTCGGGTACAGCGGGTGGAACCCGGACGAGTCGCGGGTGATGAACCTGCTCAGTGGGTGGGACACCGAGGTCCCCGCGGGGTGGCTGCGCTCCGAGACGGTGTTCACCGCGGCGTCGGACCTCGGTGTGGACCCGGTCGTCGTCGCCCCGAGCCGCTACCGGTCCTCGGGCATGACGGCGAACGTCCTCGGTGGTGCGCGCTTCGTGGCCGGCGACACGATCCCGGCCCGCATCGACGCCGCGCTCGACGCGACCGGGACCGGGCAGCAGATCGTCTACCTCTACATCCCGGAGCTCGACTCGATCGGGCACAAGCACGGCTGGCAGTCCGACCGGTGGACCGCGGCGCTCGAGCTCGTGGACGCCGAGCTGTCCCGCCTCGCCGACCGCATCGCGCCCGACGTCGGGGTGCTCGTCACCGCGGACCACGGCGTGCTCGACGTGCCGCCGCACGCGAACGTCCCGATGGACCCGGAACTCCTGGTGGACGTCGTCGGCGTGGCGGGCGACCCGCGCTGCCGTCAGCTGACCGTTGCGCCGGGAACGGACGTGCCAGCGCTCGTCGAGGCGTTCCGGGCGTCGCTGGGCAAGCGTGCGGTGGTCGCCAGCCGGGCAGAGGCCGTGGCCGCCGGGTGGTTCGGGCCGGTCGACCCGGAGGTCCTGCCGCGGATCGGCGACGTGTTGCTCGTCGCGAAGGGGTCGTGGGCGTTCAACGACGACCGCGGGGTCCCGGAGGGCACGGAGCCCGGCCGGATGATCGGCCAGCACGGGGCGATGAGTGACGACGAACTGCTCGTCCCGCTGCGCCTGGCCGGCGCGTTCGCCCAGTAGCCCGCGCGCAGACGGACTGGAGCGCTGACCGACCGGGGCCCGGGCGGTCCGGACGCCGCAACGGACGCCGCAACCGACGGGGCCGGCACGGACTGAGGCCGGGACGGACAGGAGGCCCGCCCCACGGACGCGGGACGGGCCTCCTGACCGGTCGGTCGGCAGGACGGGTCAGACGGTGTCGTCGTCCGGGCGGGTGCCGAAGACGATCTCGTCCCAGCTGGGCATGGCGCGACGGTTGCGCTTGCGGCGGTCGGACCGGCCGTCGGCGTCCGGGACGGCCGTGGGGCGGGCCTCCGGCTGCGGGGCAGTGTCCGAGTCGTCGACGGGCGACACAGGCAGGTCGACGACGCCGACCGAGGTGCCGCGCGGGGCGTCCTGCTGGTCCGGGAAGGTCGCGGCTTCGCGCTCACCCCGGCGGCGGCGGAGGGCCTCCAGCAGGTCGGCGGTCTCGTTGCCGGGCGCGCGCTCCTCGACGTACGAGGTGCCGATGCGGGGGAGCGGCGGGCGCAGTGCGGTGCGCTCGACGGCTTCGGGGGCTGTGGGCTCCTCGGCGGCTGCGGCCTCCTCGACGTGGAAGGCGCCGGAGTCGAAGCGGGTGCCGTCCTCGTCCTGACGCTCGTACTCGACGGCGCGGAGACGCGGGGCGATGCCCTCGTCCTCGGTGTGCGACAGGCGGTGCGCGTCGCCGTTGTCCGGCACGAGCGTTGCGGTCTTCGGGTCGAAGCGCCACTGGGCGTCGTGCGCGACCTCGGCAGCGGTGTACCGGACCTGGACCTGCCAGCCGTTCTCGACGTGCTTCCAGCTCGACCAGGCGATGTCGGTGGCGTCCCCGGCCTCCAGGCGGGCCGTGATGGCTTCGCCGAAGGTGTCCGGCGACGCGTCGTCGACCGGGGTCACGCTGACCCGGCGGGCGGCGTCGAGCACGAACGCGCGCTCGGCGAGGACCGGACCCTCGAACCGGCGGACGTAGTCGACCTCGACGCCGAGGGACGCGGCGACGTCGGCGGCGTCGGAACCGCTGCGGATGCGCGCCTGCACGTCCTTCGGTGACACGCGCTTCTGCGGCCCGGAGTCGGGGTTCGCCTGCCGGACCTGACCCGGGAGGGACGCGGTGACGGGCAGCCGGAACTCGGTCCCGCCGTCGGTCGCCAGGAGGAGTGACCCGGATTCGACTCCGATGACTCTCACGTCTTGCATGGTTCCGCCTTCCGCTGCCTGCGTACGGTCGTGCGTCGTACCCGAGGAGTATGCAGGCCGCTGCAGCACTTTCCGCGCAGGCGCACGGCGTGCCGTGCGTCTCGTCCCCGGCTTCGGGAATGGTCGGGATGCGCGCCGGGTTGCACGGCCAGAACGCACCGCTCGAGTACTCGGTTTGCACTCGGACGGGCCGTGGTGCAAACTGTCGCCGCCGAATCCGGCGACGACCTCTCGATACGAGAAATGGATGGGCATGGCCACCGATTACGACGCCCCCCGGAAGACCGACGACAACTCCGACTCGGAGTCGATCGAGGCCCTCAAGGAGCGCGTCCCCGACAAGATGTCGGGAGTCGTCGACGACGATTCTGACAACCCGGGCAGCTTCGAGCTCGCGGGCCAGGACCTCAGCGACGTCGACCTCGACGTCGTCGTCCTGCCCCCGCAGGTCGACGAGTTCACCTGTGTCGAGTGCTTCCTGGTGAAGCACCGCTCGCAGCTCGACCACGAGACGAAGCTCGGCCCCGTGTGCATGGAGTGCGCAGCACTCTGAAGCACCGACCGAGCGCAGAACGGCCCGCATCCTCTTGGATGCGGGCCGTTCTGCGTGTGGGGTCCCGCGTCAGGCCGGTTCGGTCCGGTTCGCCCGCTCAGCGCCGGTCGTCAGGGCCCGGGTGACGGCCTCCGGGTCACGGACGCTCACCAGCCAGTACGGGGTGGGGTCGGCGGCGTCCCGGACCTCCACCTTGACGACGCCGTGCACGTAGCCGCGGAACAGGGTCCAGGCGCGGGCGTCGAGTTCCGGTCCACGCTGGCTGGTCGCGGCCGCACCGGTGAAGCCGGCGACCTCGCCGACGACCGAGCGGGGCAGATGGGCCCGACCGGCGTGGAACTCGGTGTCCGTCACCTCGATGACGGGTGCGAGAGCCCACAGGAGCACGAGCACAGCGAGCTCCATGCCGATGGCCACGGCGACCCCGGCCGTCGCGCTGATGGGGAGGAAGACGAGCAGGCTCGCGGGGATGACGAGCGCCGTCGCCAGGTACAGGGCGGGCGGAGCCCACAGTCGTTCGCGGTACACGGTCACCCCTCCATTCGACCACGAGCCGCTGCGTGCTCCGAGCAGGTCACGGATCGGTCACGGTCTGCACTACCCTCGACTCGTGACCGAAGCAGTCGACGTCCTCTGGACCGGCAACGCCGCTCCCGCCTTCGCCAAGCCCGGCGACGCCGGAGCGGACCTCGTGTCGGCCGAGTCCTTCGTGCTCGCGCCCGGGGAACGCCGCCTGGTCGGCACCGGGCTGGCGATCGCCCTGCCGGACCAGCACGTCGGCTTCGTCGTGCCCCGCAGCGGTCTGGCCGCGAAGCACGGCATCACCATCGTGAACGCGCCCGGCACGATCGACTCGGGGTACCGCGGCGAAGTGAAGGTCGCGTTGCTCAACACGGACGCCACGGAGCCGTACGAGGTCCGGGTCGGCGACCGGATCGCACAGCTGATCGTCATGCCGGTGCCCCGCGTGACGTTCACGCAGGTCGCCGAGCTGCCGCAGAGCGCTCGCGGCCAGGGCGGGTTCGGGTCGTCGGGCTACGGTGACCGGACCGGTCACGAGGTGTCCTCCGGCGCCGTCGGCGCCGGACAGGACGCCGATCGGAACGACGGAGCGGTGACGCCCGTCGACATGCACGAGCAGGGTCTGGAAGGGACGCGGTCATGAGGATCGGACGACGCAAGCGCGACGAGGTCGAGGTCGCCGAGGCCGTGGTGGACGACGTCGAGGTCGCCGGGCCCTCGCCCGAGATCGAGCTCGCGGACGACGCCGACGCGGGCTTCGACGAGGTCCTGGCCACCGAGTCGACGGACAAGTCGGCTCCGCTGGACCGTGGCGACAACGGTCCCCTCGACGAGACCGAGGCGAACCTGGTCCGTCCGTACGTCGACCTCGGCGGCGTGAAGATCCTGCCGCGCGAGGGTCTGCACCTCCGCCTCGAGGTCGAAGAGGACTCGCAGCGGGTCGTCGCCGTCGGCCTGGACTACGACGAGTCGACCCTGCAGGTGCAGCCGTTCGCCGCGCCGCGCTCGACCGGCCTCTGGCACGAGATCCGGGCGCAGATCGCCGAGCAGATCCAGCAGCAGGGCGGTGTCGTCACCGAGGTCGACGGCCCGTTCGGTCCGGAACTCCGCGCGCAGGTGCCCGTCGTGGGCGGCGCGGGGGTCACCGACGGGGTCCGAGCGGCCCGCTTCGTCGGCGTCGACGGCCCGCGCTGGTTCCTCCGTGGGGTCATCGCCGGCAAGGCCGCCGAGCAGCCCGAGGACGCCGCCGACATCGAGGAGCTCTTCCGCAGCGTCGTCGTCGTTCGCGGAACGACCCCGATGCCGCCGCGCGACCTCATCCCGCTGCACATGCCGAAGTCGACCCAGTCGACCATCTGACGCGGCTGCGGCCGACCCCCACGAACCAGCCTGGAGGCCCGGTGACGGACCACGACGACCGCTCCCGTCCCGACGGGGTCACCCCGACCACCGGATCCGCCGCGTCCAATCCCTTCGTGAAGGAGCGTGCGGAGCCGTTGTCGCTGCAGGCCCAGCTGCGGGACGCGGTTCGCAACGCCGGCATCGGTCAGGTCGCCCCGGGCGAGGCGCCTTCCGGCAAGGCCCTGCTGACCGCGGTCGGAGGTGTCCGCGGGCTCGCCGAGTCGGTGCTGCCGGGCTTCGCCTTCCTGATCGTCTACGCGATCACGAAGGAGGTCGTGCCGAGCGTCGTCGTCCCGGTCGCGATCGGGCTCGTCTTCGTGGTGCTCCGGCTGCTCCAGCGGCAGTCGATCATGATGTCCTTCGCGGGCATCTTCGGCGTCGCGATCTCGGCGGGCCTCGCCCTGCTGACGGGTCGGGCCGAAAGCAACTTCATCCCCGGCATCGTCATCAACGCCGTCTTCCTGGCGGTCATCCTCGTCACGCTGGCGATCCGTCGGCCACTGATCGGCCTGGTCGTCGGGCTGCTCGTGCCGGGCGACGACGACGGTCACGACTGGCGGGACGACCCGGCGAAGCGTCGCGTCCTGACCGTCGCGACCTGGATGTGGGCCGGGCTCTTCGCCTTCCGGCTCGCGTTCGAGATCCCGCTCTGGCTGGCGGCGCAGGTCGAGCTGCTCGCCGGCATCAAGCTGATCACCGGCGTCCCGCTCTACGCAGCCCTGCTCTGGGTGACGTGGCTGCTCGTCCGGACCGTCTTCGTCCGGGACGAACCCGCCGCGGTGTAGAGTTGTCTCGACGTCAAGACACTTTCCTCCGGGCACGACGGAGTCCCCGGGTTTAGGTTCACCTTGCTGGTGGGACGTCCCGCGGCCCGCGAGGATGAGGGCACACCGATCAACTCAGGAGGCGGCACAGTGGCTGCAGTCAACAGCTTCGGATCGAAGGACACGCTCTCGGTCGGGGGTGTCGACTACGCCATCCACCGGATCGACGCCGTGCCCGGGCACGAGAAGCTCCCGTACAGCCTCAAGGTGCTGCTCGAGAACCTCCTGCGCACCGAGGACGGCGCGAACGTCACCGAAGGCCAGATCCGCGCCCTCGGCTCGTGGAAGCCGGAGGCAGACCCGGACACCGAGATCCAGTTCTCCCCGGCCCGCGTGGTCATGCAGGACTTCACCGGTGTCCCGTGCATCGTCGACCTCGCCACCATGCGCGAGGCGATGGCCGAGATCGGCGGCGACCCGAACAAGATCAACCCGCTGTCCCCGGCCGAGATGGTCATCGACCACTCGGTGATCGCGGACCTCTTCGGCAGCTCCGACGCCCTGCAGCGCAACACCGACCTGGAGTACGAGCGGAACGGGGAGCGCTACCAGTTCCTCCGCTGGGGCCAGACGGCGTTCGAGGACTTCAAGGTCGTCCCGCCGGGCACCGGCATCGTCCACCAGGTCAACATCGAGTACCTGGCGAAGGTCACCTACACGCGTGACTTCGACGGCGAGACGTACGCCTACCCGGACACCCTCGTCGGCACCGACTCGCACACCACGATGGTCAACGGCCTCGGCGTGCTGGGCTGGGGCGTCGGCGGCATCGAGGCCGAGGCGGCGATGCTCGGCCAGCCGGTCTCCATGCTCATCCCGAAGGTCGTCGGCTTCAAGCTCTCGGGTGCGATCCCCGCCGGTGTGACCGCGACCGACGTGGTTCTCACGATCACGGAGCAGCTCCGCAAGCACGGTGTGGTCGGCAAGTTCGTCGAGTTCTACGGCGAGGGTGTCGGCGCGGTGCCGCTCGCGAACCGCGCGACCATCGGCAACATGAGCCCCGAGTTCGGCTCGACGGCCGCGATCTTCCCGGTCGACGACGTCACGCTCGACTACCTGCGCCTGACCGGTCGCGACGAGGCGCAGATCGCCCTGGTCGAGGCCTACTCGAAGACGCAGGGTCTGTGGCACGACCCCTCGGTCGAGCCGGCGTACTCGGAGTACCTCGAGCTCGACCTCTCGACGGTGGTCCCCTCGATCTCCGGCCCGAAGCGCCCGCAGGACCGCATCGTCCTGTCCGAGGCGAAGGACCAGTTCGAGGTCGACCTCGCCAACTACGCGAGCATCGAGCACACCGAAGAGGACAAGGCCGTCGCGGACACGTTCCCGGCGTCCGACCCGGTGGCCGCTGCCCCCGGTGACGAGCACGCCGTCGACGACCTGCAGGACGCTCCGGCGTCCGAGGTCCCGGTCCACGCCTCCAGCGCGCCCGGTACGGTCTCGAAGCCGACCTCGGTCGCGATCGCCGAAGGCGACCCCTTCACGATCGACCACGGTGCCGTCGCGATCGCCGCGATCACGTCGTGCACCAACACGTCGAACCCGTCGGTGATGATGGCCGCGGGCATCCTCGCGCGCAACGCGTCGAAGAAGGGCCTGAAGGCCAAGCCGTGGGTCAAGACCACCCTCGCGCCGGGCTCCAAGGTCGTCACGGACTACTACGAGAAGGCCGGTCTGACGACCTACCTCGAGGACCTCGGCTTCTACACGGTCGGCTACGGCTGCACCACCTGCATCGGCAACTCGGGCCCACTGCCCGAGGAGATCTCGCAGGCCGTGCAGGACAACGACCTCGCCGTGACCGCGGTGCTCTCGGGCAACCGCAACTTCGAGGGACGCATCAACCCCGACGTGAAGATGAACTACCTGGCGTCCCCGCCGCTGGTCATCGCGTACGCCCTCGCCGGCTCGATGCACTTCGACTTCGACACCGACGCGCTCGGCACGGACACCGATGGCAACGACGTCTTCCTCAAGGACATCTGGCCCGACACGGCCGAGGTCCAGCAGGTCATCGACTCGTCGATCGACACCGAGATGTTCACCCACGAGTACGGCTCCGTGTTCGAGGGCGACGACCGGTGGAAGAACCTGCCGACCCCGACCGGTGACACGTTCGAATGGGACGCGCAGTCGACCTACGTGCGGAAGCCCCCGTACTTCGACGGCATGACGATGCAGCCGGACGCCGTGTCGGACATCTCCGGTGCCCGCGTGCTCGCGAAGCTCGGCGACTCGGTCACGACCGACCACATCTCCCCAGCCGGATCGATCAAGGCCGACAGCCCGGCGGGCAAGTACCTCGGCGAGCACGGCGTCGACCGCAAGGACTTCAACTCCTACGGCTCACGTCGCGGCAACCACGAGGTGATGATCCGCGGCACGTTCGCGAACATCCGGCTCCGCAACCAGCTCCTGGACGGCGTCGAGGGTGGCTACACCCGCGACTTCACCACGCCCGACGGTGCGCAGTCGTTCATCTACGACGCGTCCGAGCACTACCAGGCGCAGGGCACCCCGCTCGTCGTCCTGGGCGGCAAGGAGTACGGCTCCGGTTCCTCCCGTGACTGGGCGGCGAAGGGCACGAGCCTCCTGGGCGTCAAGGCCGTCATCACCGAGAGCTTCGAGCGGATCCACCGCTCGAACCTCATCGGCATGGGGGTCGTCCCGCTGCAGTTCCCGGCGGGGGAGTCGATCGAGTCCCTCGGGCTCGACGGCACCGAGTCCATCTCGATCTCCGGTCTGACCGCGCTCAACGAGGGCACCACGCCGAAGACCGTGCACGTCACGGCCGAGCCGACCGAGCACTCGCCCGCCGGCAAGCAGCCGATCGAGTTCGACGCGGTCGTCCGCATCGACACCCCGGGTGAGGCCGACTACTACCGCAACGGCGGCATCCTGCAGTACGTCCTCCGTTCGCTCGTCTGACCCCTTCCGCGAAACGCAACCTGGGCGGCTCCCCGCAGCGGTACTCCGTTGCGGGGAGCCGCTCTCGTTGCGTTTCGCGAAGGACGGGAGGCGCGTGGCGGGCTGCCACCGCGCCTCCAGTCCGTCCGCTGGTCGCGCGCATAGAGTGGGCCGACCGCCGTACGAAAGGAGCGCCCGTGAGCCTGCTCGCCAGCATCACGTCGCCGCGCGACCTGAAGCGTCTCTCCGACGCGCAGATGACCGACCTCGCCGCGGAGATCCGCACCTTCCTGGTCGCCGAGGTCGCCAAGACCGGCGGGCACCTCGGGCCGAACCTGGGCGTCGTCGAGCTGACCCTCGCCATGCACCGGGTCTTCGACTCGCCGCACGACCCGTTCGTCTTCGACACCGGTCACCAGTCGTACGTGCACAAGCTCGTCACCGGCCGGCAGGACTTCTCGCGTCTGCGGGAGCGTGGGGGCATCGCCGGCTACCCGCAGCGGAGCGAGTCGGAGCACGACATCGTCGAGTCGTCGCACGCGTCCTCGTCGCTGTCCTGGGCGGACGGCATCTCCCGTGCCTTCCAGCAGACCGGGCAGTCCGACCGCACGGTCGTCGCCGTGGTCGGGGACGGCGCCCTCACGGGTGGCATGACGTGGGAGGCGCTCAACAACATCTCGGACCAGAACGACCGCCGACTGGTGATCGTGGTCAACGACAACGGCCGCTCGTACGCGCCGACGATCGGCGGGATGGCCCGCTTCCTCAGCTCCGTCCGGACCCGTCGCGAGTACCGCACCCTGTACGAGAAGAGCCGGGCCGCAGCCGACCACTTCGGTGCGCCCGGACGGGCTGTGTACCGCGGGCTCCGCGGCGGCCTGCACGGTTTCCTGTCGCGCTTCACCAACAACGAGGCGCTGTACTCGAACCTCGACATCAAGTACGTCGGACCCGTCGACGGGCACGACCAGCAGGCGATGGAGGCGGCGCTCCGGCAGGCGAAGGGCTACGGCTCGCCCGTCATCGTGCACGCGATCACCGAGAAGGGCCACGGCTTCGAGCCCGCCCTCCGCGACCAGGCGGACCAGTTCCACGCCGTCGGGCACATCGACCCGGAGACGGGCGAGTCGCTCGACAAGGCCTCGGGTCCGTCGTGGACCTCCGTCTTCGCCGCGACGCTCGCCGAGGTCGGCCACGAGGACCCGCGGATCATGGCCATCACCGCCGCGATGCTCCGTCCGACCGGACTGCACCTGTTCCAGCAGGCGCACCCGGACCGGGTCATCGACGTCGGCATCGCCGAGCAGCATGCCGTCACCACGGCCGCAGGGCTGGCGTACGGGGGACTCCACCCCGTCGTGGCGCTCTACGCGACGTTCCTCAACCGGGCGTTCGACCAGGTGCTCATGGACGTCGCCCTGCACCGGGCCGGCGTCACCTTCGTGCTCGACCGTGCCGGCATCACCGGCCCCGACGGGCCCTCGCACCACGGCATGTGGGACCTGGCGCTGCTGCAGGTCGTCCCTGGCATCCGGATCGCCGCCCCGCGCGACGCCGTCACCCTGCGTGAGGAGTTCCGGGAGGCCGTGGCGGTCGATGACGCGCCGACGGTCCTCCGGTGGTCCAAGGGTCAGGTCGGGCCGGACATCCCCGCACTCCGACGGCTCGGCGACGGTGTCGACGTGCTGCACGAGCCCACCTCGGCCGAGGACGTCCTGATCGTGGCCGTCGGGTCGATGGTGCCGACGGCGCTCGAGGCCGCCGCGCTGCTCGAGGTGCAGGGCATCGGTGTGACCGTCGTCGACCCGCGCTGGGTGGTGCCCATCCCGGCGTCGCTCATCGACCTGTCCCGCGACCACCGGTTGGTCATCACGATCGAGGACGGCGTCCGTGTCGGTGGTGTCGGGACCCGGCTGCGGCAGGACCTCCGCGCTGCCGGGGTCGACACCGGCGTCAACGAGCTCGGGCTGCCGGACGCGTTCATCGACCACGCCAGCCGGAGTCAGATCCTCAGCGATGCGGGGCTGA
Organism: Curtobacterium sp. MCPF17_031; assembly: GCF_003234035.1. Lineage (NCBI taxonomy): Bacteria > Bacillati > Actinomycetota > Actinomycetes > Micrococcales > Microbacteriaceae > Curtobacterium > Curtobacterium sp. MCPF17_031. The sequence goes on from NZ_QKSG01000001.1 coordinate 79,036, forward strand.
CCGCGCAGGCGATCACCCGCGACGTCATCGACCAGGTCGTCGGCACGAAGGTGCCCCAGGCGAAGCCGGCGCGGTCGCGGGAGTCCGCCGAGCGCTGACGCCCGAGCGCTGACGCCCGTCGCGCCCGGTGCACTTCGGCGTCGCACAACAGAAACCGCCCCGAACCACGGGATCCCGTGGTTCGGGGCGGTTCCTGTTGTGCGGAGCCAGTCAGCGCCGTGCGCCGGGCAGCGCCGTGCGGGCTAGCGGGAGGCGGGGCCGACGATCGGCGGCTCGTGGAACGTGCCGCCGAAGACGCGCTCGGACGCACCGGAGCGGTCGAGGTACGGGCTGATGCCACCGGCCTGGAACGGGTAGCCCGCGCCGAGGATCAGCCCGAGGTCGATCTCCTCGACGTGCTGGACGACCCCGTCCTCGAGCATGCGGTGCACCTCGTCGGCCAGGGCGTCCTCGAACCGGCGCTGCATCTCGGCAGCGTCGACCGGCTTCGCGTCCTTCTTCGCCGGTGCGACGAGCTTCACGGCAGCGGGGTCGTACCCGCTCGCGTTGCCCTTCTTGTCGCGGGTGAGGATCGTGCCGTGCTCCGCGATCCGCTTCAGCCCGTCGCCCGGGTAGAAGCGCTCCGGCCACGCAGCGTGGTGCGAGTCGAGCACGTGCGCACCGACCGGCAGACCGACGAGCTCGAGCAGTTCGAACGGTGACATCGGCAGGCCCAGGGGAGCGGCACCGTCGGCGACGATCTCGAACGAGGTGCCCTCCTCGACGCCACGCATCGCTTCACCGAGGACGCGTGCGAGGACCCGGTTGACGACGAAGCCCGGCTGGTCGGCCGTGACGATGGCGGTCTTCTTCAGCGTCTTCGCGACGGCGAGGGCGGTGGCGACGGCCTCGTCGGAGGTCTTCGCCGCCCGCACGACCTCGAGCAGCGGCATCACCGCGACCGGGTTGAAGAAGTGGAAGCCGACCAGGCGTTCCGGGTTCGTCAGCACCGAGGCCATCTCGTCGACGGAGAGCGACGAGGTGTTCGTGGCGAGGATCGCGTCCGGAGCGATGACCTGCTCGATCTTGCGGAACACGTCCTGCTTGACGCTCATCTCCTCGAACACGGCCTCGATCACCCAGTCGGCGTCGGCGAAGGCGTCGTAGGACACCGAACCGCTGACGAGTGCGGTGATGCGGTTGGCGTCGTCCGGCGAGACCCGGCCCTTGGCGAGCATCTCGTCGACGGACTGGCGGATCCGGGCGACACCGGCGTCGACGCGCTCCTGCGAGACGTCGGTGATGACGACCGGCACGCCGAGACGACGGGCGAAGAGCAGCGCGAACTGGGACGCCATGAGTCCGGCGCCGAGGACGCCCACCTTGGTGATCTTCTTCGCGTCGACGCCCTCGGGAGCGCCGACCGGACGCTTCGCCCGCTTCTGCACGAGGTCGAACGCGTACATCGACGCGGCGAACTGGTCCCCGGCGAGCAGGTCGGCCAGGGCGTCGTCCTCACCGGCGAAGCGCTCCTCCAACGATCCGCTACGAGCGGCGGCGACGAGGTCGAGCGCGCGGAACGGTGACTTCGGCACGGTGCCGATCTTCGACGCGACCTGTCCACGGGCGACCTTGACGACGGTGCCCCAGGCGGCCTTCTCGATCAGTCCGGGCTCGTTCTTGCGGACGACCTTCGTGCGGCCGGACACGACGCCGTCGGCCCAGGCGACCGCGGACGGCAGGAACGTCACCGAGGGGATCAGCACATCGCCGATGCCGAGGTCGACCGCGGCCGGGCCGTCCATCAGGCGGTTGTTCTTCAGCGGGTTCTCGACGATGACCCGCAGGGCCTTCTCCGGACCGATGAGCCGGGGGAGCAGGGTCGCACCACCCCATCCCGGGATGATCCCGAGGAAGACCTCGGGCAGCCCGATGCCCTGGGCAGCGGACGAGAACACGCGGTAGGTGCAGTGCAGCGCGACCTCGAGCCCGCCGCCGAGCGCGATGCCGTTGACGAACGCGAACGACGGCACACCGAGCTCGCTGAACTTCCGGAGCGTCGCGTGGCCGAGCACGCCGAGCTCGTGTGCGACCTCGCGGGAGGGGAGCGCCGCCGCCTGGGAGAGATCGGCACCGGCCGCGAAGCAGTACTCCTTGCCGGTGATCGCGACGGCCTGGATCGTGCCCGTCGACGCGGCGTCACGCAGCGCGTCGAGCACGTCCGACAGCTCGCGCATCGTGCGCGGGCCGAGCGTCGAGGGCCGCTTGTAGTCCTTGCCGTTGTCGAGCGTGATCAGCGCGAGCGTGCCACCCGAGGGCAGCGCGACGTGCTTGACGTACGAATGCGTGACGACCTCGTCCTCGCTCAGGGCGGTCAGCTGGTCGATCGGGGTGGTGGTCATGGTCAGGCCGCCTTCCGTGCCGCGGACTTGCTGAAGTTCGGGTTCTCCCAGATGACGGTGCCGCCCTGGCCGAGCCCGATGCACATCGTGGTGATGCCGTACCTGACGTCCGGGCGCTCGGCGAACTGGGCTGCGAGCTGGTTCATCAGGCGGACGCCGCTCGACGCGAGCGGGTGCCCGACGGCGATCGCGCCGCCCCAGGCGTTCACGTTCGGGGAGTCCTGCGCGATGCCGTAGTTGTCCAGGTAGGCCAGGACCTGCACGGCGAAGGCCTCGTTGATCTCGAACAGACCGATGTCGTCGATCGACAGCCCGGCCTTCCGCAGCGCCTTGTCGGTAGCGGGGATCGGGCCGACGCCCATGACCTCGGGGTCCACGCCCATGAAGGCGAAGGAGACCATGCGCATCTTCGTCGGCAGACCGTGCTGCTTCGCGCCGTCCTCGGACGCGAGGAGGCTCATCGTCGCGCCGTCGTTGAGCCCGGCGGCGTTGCCGGCGGTGACCCGTCCGTGGGGCCGGAACGGCGTCTTCAACGCGGCCAGGGCCTCCAGGGTGGTGCCGGGTCGCGGCGGCTCGTCGGCCGAGACGATGTCCCAGCCTGCTCCGGTGTTGACCTCGACCGGGATGACGTCCGGCTGCAGCTTGCCGGCACCCCAGGCGGCGGCGTAGCGCTGCTGGGACTGCACGGCGAAGGCGTCGGTGCGGTCCTTCGTGATGGCGGGGAAGCGGTCGTGCAGACGCTCGGCGGTGGCGCCCATGACGAGGGCGTCGCTGGAGACCATGCGCTCCGCGACGAAGCGGGGGTTCGGGTCGGCGTTGAAGCCCATCGGGTGGCGTCCCATGTGCTCGACGCCGCCGGCGATGGCGATGTCGGCGGCACCGAAGGCGATGGCACCGGCGAGCGTCGTGACGCTCGTCATCGCACCCGCGCACATGCGGTCGATGGCGTACCCGGGGACGGTCTTCGGCAGGCCGGCAAGCATGCCCACCGTGCGGCCGAGGGTCAGGCCCTGGTCGCCCTGCTGGGTGGTCGCGGCGACGGCGACGTCGTCCACGGCGGCACCGTCGAGCGAGCTGTTCCGGTCGAGCAGGCCACGCATCGCGTGCACGGCGAGGTCGTCGGCGCGGGTCCGCCAGAACACCCCCTTCTCACCGGCGCGGCCGAACGGGGTACGGACACCGTCCACGAACACGACGTCTGATGTCTTCGGCAATGCGAGCCTCCAGATCCACAACGATCGGGCCGGAGCGACGTGTCACCCCGACCGGCCGGGCCTCGCCCGGCGACGCTCCGACGCTAGTACCCCCGGCTGGGCGGGGGCACGTCGGTTGGGCGGTTCCTACGAGCCGGTCGTCCCGGTCGTGGCGTCGGTCTGTCCGTCTGCGACAAGACCGACCGCACCGGGCGCGCCGGCGTCGGGCGTCGCGTGGTCGGCGTCCGCCGTCGTCTCGTCCGGACGGGAGGCCGTGGTCGCCGTGACCGCGGCCGCCGGGTCCTCGACGGACCGGTCCGCGGCGACCTCGAACGCGTGCGCGATGACCGACGCGGTCTCCTCGACCTGCCACGGCCGGGCGTCGTGCGATGCGAGCGTCGCACCGACGGTCTCGGTCGCGACGGTCTTCGGCGGGTTCCACGACACCAGACGGAGCGTCTCCGGCGTCAGCAGGTTCTCCACGGGGAGGTCGAGCTCCGCCGCACGCGCCGTGACGGCCGCGCGGGCCGCACGGTACCGACGGTCGGCGGCCGGGTTGCGTTCGGCCCAGGCGCGGGGTGGTGGGAGGCTCGGCTCGCTCCCGCCTCGCAGGCGTGGCAGGTCCTCGGTGGTCTGGCCCGCTTCCACGGCGGCCCACCAGCGGTCGAGCTCGGAGCGGCTGGCGCGGCCGGTGAAGGCCTTCAGCGCACCGAGTTCGGCACGTGAAGCCGGGGCAGCAGCGGCGGCGGCGACGATCGCCGAGTCCGGGATGGTGCGTCCCGGGGCGATGTCGGTCTCCTGCGCGTAGGCGTCCCGCGCCTCCCAGAGCGACCGGGCGATCGCGAGGGCCCGGGCGCCGCGGAGCACGTTCATGCCGGACAGTCGACGCCACGGTTCGGCACGCGGGGGCTTCGGGCCGCGAGCGAGGACGGCCGCGAACTCCTCTTCCGCGATCCGCGTCTTGCCGGCGGCGTCCAGGACCTCGGCGAGCGAGTCGCGGAGGTCGGGCAGCAGTTCGACGTCCAGTGCGGCGTAGACGAGCCACGCCTGCGGGAGCGGGCGGGTCGACCAGTCGGCGGCGGAGTGCGCCTTCGCGAGCGTGATGCCGAGCAGTTGCTCGACGACCGCGCCGAGGCCGACACGGGGGAACCCGGCGATGCGGGCACCGAGCTCGGTGTCGAAGATCTTGGTCGGGACCAGGCCGACCTCGCGGAGGCAGGGCAGGTCCTGGGACGCGGCGTGGAACACCCACTCCTCGTCGACGAGTGCGGCCTGCAGGTCGCTGAAGTCACCGATCGCGATCGGGTCGAACAGGAACGAGCCGGACCCGCGGCGGAACATCTGGATCAGGTAGGCGCGCTGCGAGTAGCGGTAGCCGCTGGCGCGCTCGGCGTCGACCGCGACCGGGCCGGTACCGGCGGCGAGCCGTGCGACGGCGTCGAGGTACTCGTCGCGTTCCTCGATGACGTGGACGGCGGCGTGCGCGTCCTCGTATGCGGGATCGGCGTCAGTCACGGGCGAGCCTCCGGGGGGCCAGGAGCGAGACACCGTCCGAGGCCGGGGGGAGTCCGGCGAGCATCGCCACGATCTCCTCCCAGGCCTGCACGTGCGGCGTCAGGTCGTCGTCGAGGGGCGTCCACGACGCCCGCAGTTCCAGCTGGGCGCCGTCGCCCTGAGCCGCGAGTTCGCCGTAGCCGCGGGAGATGATCTTCGTCGCGGTGCCGGACGCGTTGCCGTACCGGGCACCGTGCGCCTCGAGGGCGTCGACGAGCCAGCTCCAGGTGACGTCGGCGACGAACTCGTCGACGCCGATCTCCGGCTCGAGCGGGGCCTGCGCGAATGTGACGATGCGGTAAGCGCCGCCCCACCCCTCTGGCTCCGCGGGGTCGTGCAGGGCGATGAAGCGTCCGGTGCCGAGGTCCGAGTCCACACCGTGCACGACGCCCGACACGTCCGCCGCCAGGGCGAGTGAGAAGGGTGCGATGCGGCTCGGCGACGGGATCTCGGTGACCGTGGTCTCGGTGCGGGTCCTGCCACTCGACACGAACGCGCGGAGACGCGCGAACGCCTCCGGTTCGGCGTCGGGGTCTCGGGATTCGGGCACGGATGCAGACTAGGCTCCGGACCGAGCACCGGCGCGGGCGGCACGCCGTTCCGCGCGCAGTCGTGCTGCCCGCAGTCGTCCTCGTCCTGGAAGGCCCGCATGGCCCGCCGTCCCGATGCCGTCCGGTCCGTCGGCCTCCTCGCGCTGGGTGCCGGCATCACCACCGCCGCGGTCGGCGTCGCCGTCGTCGCCGGGTCGGTCGCGGCCGTCGCACGGGCCGTGGTCACCCCGGACCGCAAGCGCGCCGAGCGGGTGCCGATCACCGCCGTCGACCTGGAGGCACGCACCGTCTCCCTGGGACGCAGTCCCGACACCGAGTCCCCGGGTCGGTACAGCCTGTGGTTCGGCGGCGCGACCGGGCACATGCGCGTCGGCGAGGTGCTCGACATGACGGACACGACCGTCACCCGGCGGGTCATCGCCGTGGACGCCGGCGACCCCACCGTGGCCCGACGCGGCCGGTGGGGTGGCTGGTTCTACCTGACCCCGGGGGAGCTCGGGGTGCCGGTCGAGGACGTCGACGTGCAGACCCCGAACGGCCCGGCGCCCGCCTGGGTGGTCCGCGCCGACGACCCGGCCGCGCCCTGGGCCGTTCTGGTGCACGGACGGGGCGTGACCCGCGCCGAGACGATCCGCGCCGTCCCGGTGTTCCGCGCTGCCGGCTACTCGGTGCTGCTGGTGTCGTGGCGGAACGACGGCGTCGCGCCCCCGAGCGCCGACGGCCGGTACGGCCTCGGGTCGACCGAGTGGGAGGACGTCGACGCCGCCCTGGACTGGGTCGCCCAGCAGGGTGCCACGAGCATCGTCCTGATGGGTTGGTCGATGGGCGGTGCCGTGGTCCTGCAGACCCTGGTGCGCTCGGGGCTCGCGGGTCTGGTCACCGGCGTCGTACTGGACTCGGCCGTCGTCGACTGGAACGCCGTCCTCAAGTCGCAGAGCCGTGCGCTCCGGCTGCCCCGGCCGGTCCGGAAGGTGGCGCAGTGGGTGCTCCGCACTCCGGTCGTGCACCGGATCGCCGGGCTGGCCCAGCCGATCGACCTGCGGGAACTCGACATGGTCGCCCGCGCCGACGAACTGCGGGTGCCGATCCTGCTGCTGCACAGCGACGACGACGGGTTCGTGCCTGCATCGGCGTCCTACGCCCTCGCCGCTGCCCGACCGGACCTGGTGCGGCTCGAGGTCGCGCACGTCGCCCGGCACACCAAGCTCTGGAACCACGACGCGGACTGGTTCGACGCGCGGATCCTGGCGTGGCTCACCGAGGTGGTGGCGTCGCGGCCGGCGGCCGACGCGCGGTGACGCGCGTGCGGTGACCGACGTCGGACGGGAGGCGCGGGACCAGCGGTGACGGGCCTCCCGTCCGACGGGTGGTCATCACCCGCCGTCGGTGGCGGCCTGTCCGGCTTCAGCGCGTGCCCGGATCAGCGCGCGGGGAAGAGGTCGACGGAGCGCGGGGTGGAGCGGTAGCGGAGGTGCTCGAAGTCCGGGTGCCAGTCGACGAGGCCGACCACGGCGCGGACGGCGATGTCGATGAAGTACGGCGACACGACGACGCGGCGGGGGATCGTCGTCGCCTCGATCTCGGTCGCGGGTCGGGAACGCGACCCGTCGAAGTCGGTGACGTGCACGCCGTCGAGATCGGTGCCCCAGGTGTACGCGGGCAACAGGCGGTCGGTGTCCGGGGCGACGTTGCCGACGACCTCCCACATGCCCGGCTGGAACCGTGCCGGCAGGGTCAGCCCTGCCACCACCGGCTGCGTGGCGAGCACGACGAGCGGGTCTGCGGGGCGCGGGAGGTCCTCGGGGCGCTGGAAGACCGCGACGTAGACGGCATCGTGCAGCGTCGCGAGGACGTGCCCGAGCAGCACGCTGCCGCCGCCGTCCGGGATGAAGAAGACGTCACCGGTCTCGGCGGTGAAGGGCTCGCGGCTGAGCGGGAGCAGCTCGTCGGCGGGCGTCTCGGCGGTCCCGGACTCGGAGTGCGACGACGACCGTGGCGGGACACCCTCGGCGGGGGACGGCCGCGTCATCGTCACGCCCGCGTGGCGGAGTCGCTTCAGACGATCGTCGAGGTCGCGGCCAGGGTTGCCACGATCGATCATCTCGATCGTGAACAGCTTCTCCGGGTCGGCCCGGGTCTCGGCCAACAACTGCGCGAAGAGCTGCTGCTCACTGTTGGTCTGGTGGAACTCGGAGCCCGATGGCTGGTCCTTCTTGCGCTTGCCGAACACGTCGTCCGTTCCCCTCGTCCGATGACACCCTCATCGTGGCACGACTGGTCAGTCGGACGTTGCTGGTGGTCCGGAGACTGCCAGGCCACCGCCGGGCATGGCGATCATCATCCGCCGCTCCGGCCCGGCACCGTGGTAGTTCCAGGACTCGTACGACTCGTCGGGCCAGGCCTCGAGGACCGTCCCGGATGCGAAGTGGAGCCGGAGGTCGGCGCCGTCGAGTGTCGCGTTCGTGACCGTGTCGCCGGGCAGGGCCAGGACGGGTGCGAGCGACGTCGGGTCCGTCGGGTCCACGAGCCGGCGTTCCCCGTCCGGACCGGTGATCGCGAACTCGGCCTCGAACTGCACCGTCGTGCCGTTCGAGAACCCGATGGTCGTCTGGAAGGTGAAGCTGAGGAAGTCCACCCGCGCGTCGGTGAACTCGAGTGCGGGATCGTCGGTCATGGTGCCTTCTCCGTCGGCTGAGGGTGCGTCCCGATGCCGTGGACGGTCATGGCCGCGATGACCGACCTCCGCTCGTCACCGAGCGCGACCGTGGTCATGGACGTACCGGACGTGACGATGCAGAAGGGGACGGTTTGGGCCTCCAGGGCGAGGAGCGCGTCTGCGAACGCGTGCAGGCCACGGACGTCGAACCCATTCTCCGTGGCCAGCGTGTACTTGATGAGCAGCGTCCGCGCAGTCGGATGCGCGCCCTGCACGAAGATCCCGATCCGCTCCTCCGGCGCGAGACGGAGCGTGACCGTCAGCGCCTCGGCTGCACCCGGTGCCTGCGTGGAGCGGAGGAGCGCCGTGAGTTCAGCGGCGGTGACGTGCTGGGCGCCGACGGACCGGTCGTGAGCCGTGGCGGACACGAATCCCCGGTCGGCAGCACGGAGGAGGACGGTGATGATCTCCGGCCCGGACTCGACCTGGCACACGAGGACGAGCGCGTCCCCGAGCGGCTCGAGTGGTTCGACCAGTGGCAGCAGGTTGGGTTCGTCCTGCGCGTAGCTGCGCCGGACGACCTCGGTGATGGAGCGTGCCGGCACGTCGTAGGTGAGGACCTCGGCATCGTCGGCGACAGCGGACAACACCTCGTGCACCCGGCCCGGGACGAGCGGGTCGGACGCCGGTAGGCGTCGGCGCAGGTCGTCGACCGACAGGTCGTCCGTCATGACGCCGTTCCTCCCGGCAGCGTTCGAGCGACGACCTCGCCGCCGGTCAGGACGTCGATGTCCAGGCGCGCTCGTCCTGGTTCGGACCAGTGCCACGAGGGCCGGTCGCGGTGGGACCACCCCTCCAGCAACTCGCCCGTTGCGAAGCGGACGGCGATGCGGGCGCCGGTGACGGTGCCGTGTTCCACTACCTTCGCGTGGAGGGCGAGGAGCGGCAGGAGCGAGGGCGGGTCGCCGGGCTCCATGAAGGTGTGCGTGCCGTCCGTCTCGGTCAGCGAGAAGGCGGTCTCGAACCGGAGGGTCGCCCCGCTCGAGAAGCTGACGGTGACGGCGTTGTCGACCGTGACGGCGTCCACCGTGTCGCCAGCGAGGTGCAGCTGGATGGGAACCGACGTGGTGTTCGTCACGGTGTCCTCTCGCCGTCGCCGGCGTCTCGCTCTGCGGGGAAGACGAGCTGATCGAGACGCGGCAGTTCGGTCGGCATCGCGTCGGTGCACCACGCGAGCTCGACCATCTGCATCCTGCCGTCGTGCACCCAGATGAGCAACTCGCCCCCGGCTGCCTCGGCGTCGGTCTGGTACCTGGCGGCTTGCGGCAGTGGTCCGTCGGGGAGGTCCACGCGGGGCGCGTCGTCGCGTTCGAGCGCGAGCGACCACGCGCGCGGCCCGGACGGCGTGACGTCGACCACTGCGTCGAGCTGAGTGAGGAGCGCCGGCGCCTCGTCGATCCGAGCGTTCTGGAGGCACGCGCGGACGAGCGCGCGGATCTGCTGACCGTCCCGTGCCTCCTGTGCGCGGCGCTGCTCGTCCGCGATCTCCTCGTCGCGGCTCCCGATGCCGGACGCGGGAACGCCGGGTCCGAGGAACAGGTCGAACTCCCAGGAGGTCCCGATCACCGAACGATCCAGGGTGACGGTGACCGTCGTGCTGTCGAAGAAGTCGATGCGAACCATGGCCTGCGACGCGTCATCGGCGGTGCTGTCGATCGGAGAGCCGAAGAACTCGCCATCGATCATCTGGTGGTTGTACCGGACGAAGCGCCGCATGTCGTCGTCGGTGATCCACAGTCCGGCGCCGCTGCTGTCGCGAACCTTCTGCTCCCACTCGAGGACGTTGATGTCCGAGTCCGGCAGCACCACCATGTTCAGGTCGGTGACGAGCCAGCGCAGCGGAGGGATGGTCATCCCGTTGACGATGTTGCGGAACGTCAGAACGCCCATCGGTTGCGAGCCGATCAGACAGTGGTAGGTGACGAATTCCGGCTCGGACCGCCGGGTGACCGGGCGGCCTGATCTCCTGCGGAACGACATGATCTTCACTCACTCACTCACTCACTCACTCACTCACTCACTCGCACGGATCGCTCCTTACTGCCTCGTAGAGCGGTTCGCGAGTCTGCGGGAGCTTGCCAGACAACTCGATCACTTCGTCGAGGAGCGCGGGCGAGCGTTCATCTCGTGGGCGTGGGCGTCGGCCTCGGTCTTGTAGATCTCGCCCCATGCGATGCTCGGAGGCATGGCATGGACAGGCAGATCGACGTCAGGGAGACAGATCTGCACGAAGTGCGGGAAGGCGGGGAAGGTCCAGAGGTCTTCGTCTTCGAAGCGACTCCAGAGCAACAGCTCTCCGATGCCGAGTAGGTGGCCGAGTTCCTGTCCGTTCAGCGGCGGATCGCAGCTGACCATCAGTGCATGGTGACCGTTCGGGAGCTCGATCGGTCGTTCCACTTCGCACCGGAAGACAGACGAGAACCGCTTGCTGTCCATGGACGAGAGAAAGAAGACTTCTTGCATGTCAGAACTCCGGGTTGATGCCGCTGACGCGATCGAGCTGGATCGCGCCCTTCTTGATGCCGTTCAGATGATGTACTCGTCAAGTCCGCCTCGGTTGCCGTCCAGGGAAAGCGCTGCCCTCGTCTCACCACCGCGCTGGGGTGTTCTCGATCCAGTCGAAGACGACCACGGGCCCTCTTTCAGGCGTCGTGTGGCCGGCGGGACATGGCCGTCGCCGGTGTTCCTTCCCCGAAGATCGAAGTAAAACGGTCTTGCACTCCGACTCGATCCAGGTCGAGGATCACCGTCCACCATGCTCCGTCCACCACATCGATGACGATGACGGCTTTGTCGAGCTGACCCACATCTGCTTCCTCGAAGCCGATGAACTCGCCCTGGATGAACTGCACCGTGGCTGCGACGAGACGAGTGAACGTGGCGTGGTCGAGCACCGGATTCGGAAGACCCGGCGTGCCGGACACTTGTTCGAGTTCACGAATCTCCAATCCGGAACCAGGGGAGACGTTGACGAAGATGTCCTCTGCTGGCCAGTGAAGCTCGGGCAGGTACAGAGACTCCAGAATGTCGTCGAGTTCGACATCCACGCCTTCATTTTGGATCAAGTCAAGAGTGAAAAGGCGCAGCATCCGGTACCTTGCGGCTAGAAAAGTGGAAGCGCAATCCTGCTCCGTTTTCGTGATCCGACCGTTTCATCAGGCTCCCACAGATGGTAGTGAGGGTTTGGATGGAGTTTCGGTCGATTGTGATCAGTGAAGTCAATGTCCCGAACCATATTTCCGTCACCGTCCCACTCGCGGGCCTGGGGATACTCCGTCCCCGTGCTGCTCACCTGCCATCCAAGTTCGGTGTGTGGATACTCTGATTCAGAAATCCGCACGCCTTCCAGCGAGCTGTTCAGGATGAGCCGGCTCACGCCGTCCGAGATCGACTCATTGCCGAGCAAGGTTCTCAGCAGGCATCAGTTCAAGACCCCGGTTTCCAGGAGGGGCGGCGACCACAGACGTGAGTCAACGCAGCAGCAAATTCCCCTACCTTCGCGGCCCCGCTGGTCGCGACAATTTGAACGGAAGCCTCGATCAGGTGCTCGGCCCTTCGGGTGGCACATCGCCGCGGAGGAGAACAGAGCCATGCGTCTCGAAATGTTCGGGAAGCTCAGCCAGTTCCTCTGGCCACGCTTGCAAGAGACGTTTGATGTCCTCGACGATCCACATGGGAACAGTAAGGTCGCGCTCCGCGATGATCCCTGCTGCGATGCTCAGACCGAGAGGGGCTTCGTCGCATTCAACGAGATCGCGCGCATCTTCCAGCGCTTGAATTCCGAGCCGATCCTCGAGTTCGCTAATGATGCGGAGTGCCTGATTTCGGTAATTGCCAAAGTCGTTCATTGTGAGTTTTTCGATGTGTTGGTAGGGAATCCGGAAATGATCTCATCGTTTCTGATGACTACTCGAATCGCGACGCCGTCCCGCATGCCGTTCGCGATGAAGGTCGTCCCGGCCTTACCCTGCGGCACCCACTCGAGATCTGGGTCAGTCGCGACGTCAGAGATATCGTGGATGATTCTGCCATCGCTCCAAGACGCAGGGAATTCCGACTTGCCCGGGAATCCGGTGCCTTGCCGATGCCCGCCACCGAATGACCCATCCCCACGAACCTCGCCATCGAGGATGTGCTTGCGTCGAACAGCTGGAACGAGGTCCGTGACGTATTGTGGTCGGTCCGGGAACCATTGACCATCCGGTGGTGACGGGTGTCATCTCCGAGCCTCTCAATCGCATGCGGCAGATGCACCTTGTTAAGTACCCCGTCGGATCGTTGCCGTGGATCTTCCCCATGTCGTCCCGTTCCCCTCGTCGGTTGACGGGCCCATCCTGCCACCTGTACCGCTCGTTCCGCCGGGACGTTCTGCGGGCAGATGGGGGACGACGGACGGGAGGCGCGGCACCAGCTGGCACCGCGCCTCCAGACCGGAACGAGGCCGCTACGCGACCGCGGCCGTGACCTGCCGCTGCACCCGGCCGAGCATGCCGACCATGCCGCGGATCCGCAGCGGACTGACCGCCTCGGACAGCCCGATCGTGAGCGGGTAGTCGGACGGCACGGCGAGCACCTGCTCGGCGGTGAGGCCGGAGAGCCCCTGCGCCAGGATCGAGGCGAACCCCCGGGTGGTGGGGGACTCGCGCGGCGCCGTGGCGTGCATCCGGACGACGTCGGGTGCGTCGCCGTCCGCACCGACCGTGACGGTGATGAAGACCGGGGACTGGCACTCCTCGACACGTTCGAGTTCGTCCTCGTGTCCCTGCAGGCGCGGCGGGAGGGCAGGCAGCTCGTCGGAGAACTCGAGCAGGAGCTGCAGGCGGTCGTTCAACGAGAGCGCGAGGAAGTCGTCGCGGATCTCGGCGAGGGGCTGGGGGAGTGCTGCGTCCGTCATCGAGCAGGCAGCGTACCCGGCTCGGATCCCACCGCGATCGGGACGCGGACGGCGCTGCCCCACTCGGTCCAGGATCCGTCGTAGTTGCGGACGTTCTCGTAGCCGAGCAGGTGCTGCAGCACGAACCAGGTGTGGCTCGAGCGCTCACCGATGCGGCAGTAGGCGATGACCTCGTCCGCGTCGCCGATGCCGGCGCCGTCGCGGTAGACGGCGTCGAGCTCGTCCCGCGGCTTGAACGTGCCGTCCGGGGCGGCGGCGGTCGCCCACGGGATGTTCACGGCGGTGGGGATGTGGCCGCCGCGGAGGGCGCCCTCTTCCGGGTAGTCCGGCGCGGTGGTCCGGTCACCGGAGTACTCCGGGGCACTGCGGACGTCGATGAGGGGCTTGCCGAGGTGGGCGAGGACGTCGTCCTTGAAGGCGCGGACCGGCTCGTCGTGGCGCTCCACGACGGGGTACTCGACCGGCTCGACGGTCGTCCGGTCGGTGGTCATCGCGCGGCCCTCGGCGATCCACTTCGCCCGACCGCCGTCGAGCAGGCGGACGTCCTCGTGCCCGAAGAGCGTGAAGACCCAGAGGGCGTAGGCCGCCCACCAGTTGTTCTTGTCGCCGTGGATGACGACGGTGGTGTCGCGGCCGATGCCCTTGCCGCCGACGAGTCGGGCGAACGCCTCGCCGTCGATGTAGTCGCGCTGCACCGGGTCGTTGAGGTCGGTGTGCCAGTCGATCTTCACCGAGCCCGGGATGTGCCCGGTCTCGTAGAGCAGGACGTCCTCGTCGGACTCCACCACGACGAGCTCCGGCGATCCGGCTCCGGCGTCGAGTTGCTCCTGCAGCCACTCGGTGGACACCAGGCGCTCGGGGTGCGCGTAGGAGCGGAACTTCTCGGACGGGTCGACCGGTGCGGTCATCGGGGGTACCTCCTGGGGATCGGTGGCGCGCGGACTACGATCGGTCCTTGCGCGTCGACGGCAACGGTACGCGGACGGGCCGAGTCCCCGCCGCACCGTGACACTCCACGACGTACAGACACGCACGACGTACACGACACGCACGCACGCACGCTCCGCACCGGAAGGCCGTCTTGCCCGAACTCGCTCCCGTCGCCCACCTCGTGGACCGCGACCCGCAGGTGACCCCGCAGCAGATGGCCGACTCCCTGGTGCCGCCGTCGCAGTTCACCACCGCGTCGTTCGCCTCGTACCGCCCCGACCCGGAGTACGCGTCGCAAGCCGAGGTCCGCGACGCCGTCGAAGCGTTCGTCGCCACACAGCCCGAGCCCGCCAAGCGCGGCCTGTTCGGCCGGAAGCGCAAGGAGCCCGAGACCCCGGCGCGATCGGGCGTGTACCTGGACGGCGGGTTCGGCGTCGGCAAGACCCACCTGCTCGCCGCCGCCTACCACGCCGCGTCCGGCCGGAAGACGTTCGGCACCTTCATCGAGTACACCGCCCTCGTCGGCGCACTCGGCTTCCAAGGCGCCGTCGACCTGCTCCGCGGCACCTCGCTGGTCTGCATCGACGAGTTCGAACTCGACGACCCGGGCGACACGATGGTGATGACGCGGCTCATCAAGGAGCTGTCCGAGACCGGTACCCGCTTCGCCGCGACGTCGAACACCCCGCCGGGAGCGCTCGGCGAGGGCCGGTTCGCGGCGCAGGACTTCCTGCGCGAGATCCAGGCGATGTCGGACCGGTTCGACACGATGCGGATCGACGGCCTCGACTTCCGTCGCCGTGCCGTCGACGAGTCCGCCTCGGTGGTCGACGACGTCCCGTCCGTCCTGGCGACCCTGTCCTCGGTGACGACGTCCCGGACGGGAGGCCCGGCCCGCGTCACGCAGGACGACTTCCGCTCCGTCGTGGCCCACCTGGCGTCGGTGCACCCGTCGAAGTACGTCGCGCTGGTCGACGGCCTCGACGCCGTCGGACTGACCGACGTGCAGGCGTTCACCGACCAGACCGATGCCCTCCGCTGGGTGGCGCTCGTCGACCGGCTCTACGACGCGCAGGTGCGGATCGTCGCCTCCGGCATCCCGCTCGACACTGTCTACCCCGAGGTGATGCTCGAGGGCGGGTACCGCAAGAAGTACCTGCGCGCGGCCAGCCGTGTCGTGGCGCTGACGCGCGCGGAGACCGAAGCCAGCGCGGAGACCGAGCCCCGGGCCTCCTGACCGTCCTCGCACGTCGCTCGGGGCACCTGCACACCGCGCTGACCGGTCCACGAAACACAGCGTTCACAGAACGCGCCGTGACGTTACCTCCGCGAAACAGACCGAGCGCTCCGGTGAAACACGTCGTCGCCAGACTCGGTCGCACCCGAGGCGGACGAGAGCCGCACAGCGACGAGAGGTGCACACATGCTTGATCAGGGCAACACGACGTTCGTGTTGGTCATGGCGGCCCTGGTGTTGTTCATGACACCCGGCCTGGCCTTCTTCTACGGCGGACTGGTGAAGGCGAAGTCCGTCATCAGCATGATGATGATGTCGTTCGGAGCGATCGCCCTGGTGAGCGTCCTCTGGGTGCTCTACGGCTACGCGATCGCCTTCGCGAACCCCGGCGACCACACGGCGATCTCCGGCGTCGTCGGCTTCTTCAGCATCGACTGGAACCAGCTCGGCCTCGGCCAGGCGTTCGAGGAGGCCACGGCCTCGAAGATCGACGCGTCCTACCCGTCGATGGCCTTCGTCGGCTTCCAGGCGACGTTCGCGATCATCACCGTCGCCCTCATCTCCGGCGCGATCGCCGACCGCGCCAAGTTCGGCGCGTGGATGGTCTTCGCCGGCGTCTGGGTCACCGTCGTGTACTTCCCGGTCGCCTCCTGGGTGTTCAACCTGACCTCCGGCTGGGCCGCCACGTGGGGCGTCATCGACTTCGCCGGTGGCACCGCGGTGCACATCAACGCGGGTGCCGCGGGCCTCGCCCTGGCGCTGGTGCTCGGCAAGCGTGTCGGCTTCGCCAAGGGTGCGCACAAGCCGCACAACCCGCCCTTCGTCCTGCTCGGTGCCGCCATCCTCTGGTTCGGCTGGTTCGGCTTCAACGCCGGCTCCGAGGGTGCCGCTGACGGCATCGCCTCGATCGCCTGGGTGAACACGCTCGCCGCCCCGGCTGCCGCGATCCTCGGCTGGCTGCTCGTCGAGAAGCTCAAGGACGGCAAGGCCACCTCCGTCGGAGCCGCCTCGGGTGCCGTCACCGGTCTCGTCGCGATCACCCCGGCCTGCGCCAACCTGACGCCCGGATGGGGCCTGGTGCTCGGCTTCCTCGCTGGCATCGTCTGCTGCTTCGCGATCGACTGGAAGTACCGCCTGGGCTTCGACGACTCGCTCGACGTGGTCGGCGTGCACCTGGTCGGCGGCATCTTCGGCACGCTGTTCCTCGGCTTCTTCGCCAACGACACCGGCCTGATCTACTCGGGCTCGTTCGAGCAGCTCGGCAAGCAGGCCGCGGCCGCCGCAGCCGTCGGTGTCTACTCCTTCGTCCTGGCTTTCGTCATCGGCTTCATCATCGAGAAGACGATCGGCTTCCGTGTCAAGACCGAGGACGAGGTCGCCGGCATCGACACCGCGGTCCACGGCGAAGAGGGCTACGTCCTCTACGACGAGGAGGACAAGAGCCCGGTCGGCGTCCGCTGACACGCGTTCACGCACGACGACGGCCCCCGCTCACCCGAGCGGGGGCCGTCGTCGTCGTGTGGGCGTCCGCAAAACGCAACGTGGGCGACGCCCCGCAACGGAGTACCGCTGCGCGGTGCCGCCGCGGTTGCGTTTCGCGGGGCTGGGACGGGACGAAGGTCAGTCCGTGTCGGCGCCACGCTCGCGCGAGCCGCCCGGTGCTGCCTGGTCGTCGGTCTGGGTGCCGGCGGAGGTGTCGCCGAGGTCGTCGCCGCCGCCGACGAGGGCATCGCCACCACGGGCGTCGTTCCCCAGGGCAGCCAGAGCGGACTGCTCCTGGTCCCCACGGTCCTCCAGATCGAGGCCGGAGCGGTCGTCGTCTGCGCGCTCCTCGACGTGGGTGCTGCCGCCTGCGGTGTCCCCGGAGGTCGCAGCCTCGTGCTGCATCGCCTCACCGAGCTCGGTGTTGCCGCCGTCGCCGCCGTGGTCGTTGGGCATCGAGGTGGTCATCGTGCGTGTCCCTTCGTCGGAGGTTCCGTCGAGCCATCCGTAGCCCCGGCCGGCTGGACCCGCACCCGAGCCGTCCGGGAAACGCAACGTGGGCGGCGCCGCGCGACGGAACACCGTTGCATGACACCGCCCACGTTGCGTCTTGCGGGAGGTCAGGTCACCAGGCGTAGTCCTCGGGGGACGTCTTGTGTCCCGGGAAGAGCTCGTCGAGGCGGTCGAGCGCCGACTGGTCCAGGCGCACGTCGACGGCACGGACCGCGGACTCCCACTGCTCCGCCGTGCGAGGGCCGGTGATCGGCGCGGTGACGCCCGGCTGGTGCAGCAGCCACGCGAGCGCGACCTCGCCCGGCGTGTGTCCGAGCTCCTTCGCGAACGACTCGTACGCGGTCAGCTGGTCACGGTGCGCGTCGACGTACTCGGCGCTGCGGCCGGACAGGCGGCGGGACCCGTTCTCGGTCTTCTCGATGACACCACCGAGCAGACCGCCCTGCAACGGCGACCACGGGATGACCCCGAGGCCGTAGTGCTGCGCGGCAGGCAGGACCTCGCGCTCGATGTCCCGGACGACCAGGTTGTAGATCGACTGCTCGCTGACGAGCCCGAGGAAGTTCCGGTGCTTCGCTGCCTCCTGCGCCTGGGCGATGTGCCACCCGGCGAAGTTCGACGAACCGACGTAGAGGATCTTCCCCTGGCCGACCGCGATCTCCATCGCCTGCCAGATCTCGTCCCAGGGCGTGTCCCGGTCGACGTGGTGCATCTGGTACAGGTCGATGTGGTCGGTCTGCAGGCGTCGGAGCGAGGCGTCGATCGACTGGCGGATGTTGTACGCGCTGAGCTTCTCGCCGTTCGGCCAGCCGGTCATGTCGCCGTAGACCTTCGTGGCGAGGATCGTCTTCTCGCGGCGTCCGCCGCCCCGGGCGAACCACCGTCCGATGATCTCCTCGGTGGCGCCCTTGCCCACCGAGCCGCCGTACGCGTTGGCGGTGTCGAAGAAGTTGACGCCGAGTTCGTGGGCCCGGTCCATGATCGCGTGCGAGTCGTCCTCGCTGGTCTCCGGTCCGAAGTTCATCGTGCCGAGCACTGCCCGTGACACCGACAGCCCTGTCCGTCCGAGGTGTGTGTAGTCCATGGTCCAGGTGTACGCCCCTGCCTCGATGCCCTGCCAGGCACTGGGAGTACCCGTGAGGAGCCGGACCAGCACGCGACCAAGGAGCGATCATGCCCGCCGACGACGACCTCCCCAGCACCCTGCAGCGGTCCCCGGAGCACGCGCAGGACATCTACCGCGCCGCCCGGGAGTCCGCCGAGGCCGAGTACGGCGACGGGCAGCGCGCCGGCCGCACGGCCTGGGCCGCGGTGAAGCACGAGTACGAGAAGGTCGGCGACCACTGGGAGGAGAAGGACTCCTCCGGCCCGTCGGACTCCGGCGCCGCAGGGTCCCGCGGCTCCGGCACGACCGAGGAGGGCGTCGACGCGAACGCCTCGAAGGCGCACCTGCTCGACGTCGCGAAGCGTCTGGACGTCAGCGGCCGTTCCGGCATGACGAAGGACGAGCTCGTGGACGCGATCAAGAAGGCGAACCGTCGCGCGACGGCGAAGGCCCGTGAGTGAGCATGCCGTGCCGGGCATGCCGCGCTGGACGACAGGCGTAGCGTGCCGGGTGTGAACATCCCAGCACTCCGAGGCAGCCGGATCATCGGGTTCGGCCACCACCAGCCCGACCGGATCCTCACCAACGATGAACTGTCGACCATGGTCGACACGAACGACGAGTGGATCACCACCCGCACCGGCATCAAGACGCGGCACATCGCCGGGCCCGACGACAGCGTCACGTCGATGGCGACCGAGGCCGCGCGCAACGCCCTGGCGGACGCCGGCGTCGCGCCGACCGACGTGGACCTGGTGGTGGTGGCATCGACCACCCACCGGGACCGCTCGCCGTACACGGCCGGCCGGGTCGCGGCGGCACTCGGCATGTCGAACGGTCCCGCGCCGATCGACATCAACACCGCGTGCAGCGGCTTCGAGTACGCCATGGCGACGGCCGACCAGGCGATCCGCACAGGTGCCGCCGACACCGCACTCGTGATCGGCTCCGAGACGCTCTCCCGGATCGCCGACTGGACCGACCGTTCGACCTGTGTCCTGGTCGGTGACGGCGCGGGCGCAGCGGTCCTGGGCGTGTCCGACGAGCCGCAGATCAGCTCCGTGTCGTGGGGCAGCGTGCCGCACCTGCAGGACGCCGTCCGCGTCACGCACGACCCCGAGATCTTCCAGCAGGAGGGCCGCTCGATCTACCGGTGGGCGATCACCGAGGCCGAGGGGCACGCCCGCGCCGTCGTCGAGCGCGCCGGCCTGACGCTCGACGACATCGGGGTGTTCGCGTTCCACCAGGCGAACCTGCGGATCATCGAGCCTCTGGTCACCGCACTCGGCGGCGAGGGCAAGTACGTCGTCCGCGACGTCGTCGAGTCCGGCAACACCTCGGCCGCGAGCGTCCCGCTCGGGCTGTCGAAGGCCTGGCACCGCGGGGAGCTCCCCGAGGGCGTCCCGGCACTGCTGTTCGGCTTCGGCGGCGGGTTCGCGCACGCCGGTCAGGTCGTCATGACGCCGGTCCGGCGCTGACGCTTCGCCGGTCGCGACCGCACGACGGACGGGAGGCCCGCCACCAGCTGGTGGCGGGCCTCCCGTCCGTCATCGGCAGGGTCTGCGTCAGTGGCCGCGTCCGCGGTCCAGGGCGCGCTGCTGCCGCTTGCTCAGCGGCTTCGTGTCCTTCGGTACGCCGCCGGCCTGCGGGGGCAGCACGACGGTGAAGTGTGCGGGCGGCGGACCGAAGGCGCTGCGGGAGGACTGCACGACCTTGCGGCCGAGCGCGTGGTTGCCGAGCCCGCCGACGACCGCACCGATGCCGAACGGGATCGCGCGGCCGAGGATCGACGTGCCCTGACGGGTCAGGAACCGCTTCACGAACGACGCGCGGAGCCGACCGCCGATGCCGCTGACGGCCTGCTTCGGCAGGGACGACGTGACGAGCTCACCCCAGAAGGCGGTCCGACCCTGCCCGCCGCCGGCCTGCCCGGCGAGCTGCTTGACGAGCTGCGAGCCGGGCGCGCCGAGCATCATCGCCATGACCAGGGCGCGGGCCCGCTCGGGGTCCTCGACGGTGATGCCGTGCACCTCGGTGACGGACTGGGCGAAGAGCGCGCTGGCCTCGAGGAACCCGACGGTCTCGGCACCGCTCAACCCGAGGCTCGCGATCATGCCGACGCCCGGGATGACCGCGCTGGCACCGACCGCGGCCCCGCCGGACGTGACCGCGGTCAGGTACTGGCGCTCCAGGATCTCGATGACCTGCGCGGGGGACGCGTCCGGGTGACGGCGACGGACACGGGCGACGTGCGCGACGACGGCCGGACGCTGGACCGAGATGGCCCGGTCGAGCCAGCCGTTCCAGGCGGGGGCGTCGGGCTGCAGGTGCCCGCCATCGGGGGAGGGAGCGGACTGGACGGGTGCTGCGGGCGTCGGCACGAGCGCGTCGTGGTCACGAGGGGTGCTGGACATGCCGACGACGCTACGCCGGGGGTGCCCGGGGACGCTGGGCGTCAGTGGCGCGCGAGCTCCGCGCGGAGCGGCAGGTCCTGGTCCTCGAGGATGAACTGCGCGCCGACACCGGTGCGGGCGTTCACGACGACGGGTGCCAGCAGGTTCACCGTCGTGCCGGACGCGTCGGGGTTCGCGACGACCAGCAGCATCGCCTCCTCGGCGCGGGTCAGCCCGATGACGTCGGCCTGCTCGTCGGACAGACGCGGCGCGTAGTCGGGCAGGTGCACCGCGGCGTCGAGCAGGTACAGCCGCGGGGCGTCCACCCCGGAGGCCGTGGTGCCGGAACCGACCAGGGCGAACAGGCCCTCGGCACCCTCCACCAGGTCGAGCGTGAACGCGCGCAGCGGCTCGAGGCCGAACGGTGCGACGAGGAAGGTCAGGTCGATGCTCATCGGAGGTAGTCCATCAGGGTCGGCTGCAGGACCTTCGCGGTGACGGCGAGGGCTGCCTGGTAGTTGGTGCTCTGGACCTGCAGGTCCAGGACGGCCTGGGCGAGGGCCTTGTCCTCGACACCGGACCGTCGTCCCTCCAGCGTGGTGGACAGGGTCTTCAGCGAGTCCTGCGCGGACAGCGCGGCCGAGTGCCGGACGCCGACGTCGGCCTGAGCCCCGCGGACGGCGAGCTGGGCGGCATCGATCTGGTTGAGTCGTGGGTTCACGTTCGTGCCTGCCTGCAGGTCGGCGACGATGCCGTCGAGGAGTGCGAAGACCGACGAGCTGCCGGTCCCGAAGACGGCGCTGCCGTCGGTGTCGACGCGGACCTGCTCGCCGGTGCCGATGGTGCGGGTGACGCTCGAGCTCGCGCTGCCGGCCCACGTGGTGTCGTCGGCGTAGGCGGTGCCGGCGGGCGAGGACCCGGCGAAGACCGAGCGTGTGCCGTACTTCGTGTTCGCAGTGCTGAGCAGGTCGGCCTTCAGCCCCTGCAACTCCTTCACGAAGGCGTCGCGGGCGGTGGGGTTCATGGTGCCGTCGCTCGCCGCCTGCACGGTGAGGTCGCGGACCTTGCCGAGGACGTCGCCGACGTCGGCGAGGGCGGAGTCGGTCGTGGCCAGCCAACCGGCGGCGTCGTCCGCGTTCCGGGCGTGCTGGGCGGCCTGCGCCTGCTCCTTGCGCACCTGCATCGCGGTGGCCGTGCCGGCCGGGTCGTCGGAGGGCTTCCGGATCGCCTTGAGCGTGGTCGCCTGGTCGGTCAGGTCGGCGACCTTCGCGGCACCGGCCTGCAGCCGCGCCTGCGCCGCCGCCATGGTCATCTGGGTGGTCACACGGGTGATCACGGTCAGCTCCTCCCGACGAGGCCGAGGCGGTTGATGATGGTGTCGAGCATCTCGTCGACGGCGGTGAGGACCCGCGCCGCACCCTGGTAGGCGTGCTGGTAGGCGAGCAGGGAGACGTTCTCCTCGTCCATGTCGACGCCGGCGCTGGACTGCTGTTGCGTCCGCGCGTTGGTCAGGGCGAGTCCGGTGAGCGTCGATTCCGACGAGGCCGTCCGGGAGGCGCTGCCCACCCCCGTCACGAACGTCGCCCAGGTCGTGTCCGGCGCTCCGGCGCCGGAGCCGATCACCGCGATCGCGGTGAGTACCGACGCATCGAACTGTCCGGTCGCGCTCCGGGTCGGCAGGCCGCCGGGGTCGGTGGGGACGACGGACAGACCCTGGGCGGCGGGGACGCCGGTCGCGAGGGCGAAGAACGCGGTGCCGGTCGCACCCGAGGGGGTCGTGCCGGTGGCGTGCAGGGCGTTGACCTTCGTGGCGAGGTCGGTGGCGACGCGGTCGTACGCGGCAGAGGCTTCGGCGAGGGTGCCGCCGGTGTGGGCGTCGTCCGCCGGTGCGAGCAGCGACAGGCCGCCGGCGATCGAGCCACCGTCGAGGGTGACCGGGCCGACCGAGCCGCCGACCCAGCGGAGGGACGGGGCCGACGGCTGCCCGGTGCTCGTCGTCGTGTTCATGGCGTCGAGGGTGGGCGGGCCCTCGAGCGTGACACCGCGCGCGGTGGTGCCCTGCACGAGCGGGTTCCCGCCGATCACGACGTCGACCGTGCCGTCGCCGTTGTCGCGGACGGCCGCGCCGGTCAGGGTCGCGATCTTCTCGGTCAGCTGGTCGCGCTGGTCGAGGAGCTCGTTCGCCGTACCGCCGGATGCCACCGCGGTGCGGATCGCTCCGTTGAGGTCAGCGACCTGCTTCGCGGCGTCGTTGAGCTGGCCGACCTGCGTCGCGAGGGCCGAGCGGGTGGCGGACCACTGCGCGTCGATCGCGGACGAGCCGGCGGACAGGGCGGTGGCGACGGTCTTCGCCGCGCCGATCAGCGCGCTGGCCGAACCCGGGTCGTCGATGTGCGTCGCGAGGTCGCTCCAGGCGGACCAGAGCCCGTCGAGCTTCGCGGAGAGGCCGTCGGCGCCGGGCTCGTGCAGACCGGTCTCGAGCTGGTCGAGCGCGGCGCTCCGGGTGTCGGCGTACGCGGCGGCGCCGGCCGAGAACCGGACACGGGTGTCCAGGGTCGAGGACGCCAGCCGGGCGATCGCGTCGACGGACACACCCTGACCCGCGAGCGCCGCGGTGCCGCGGACGAACCCGGTCTGGGCGGGAGCGCCGACCTCGGTCTGCACGATCCGCTGCCGGGTGTAGCCGGTGGTGCCGACGTTCGCCATGTTCTGGCCGGTGACGTCGAGGCCCGCGCGGGCGGCGGCGAGACCCGAGTAGGCGGTCTGGAGGGAGCCGAAGGTGCTCACCATCGCTACAGGTTCCCGTCGAAGAGTCGTGCGCCGTCGGTGGCGTTGCCGGACGACCCACTGGCGTCGTAGGTGTCGGCATCGGTCACGGTGCCGGCGAGGGTCTCCTGCGTCGCCTGCGCGGCGACGCGGAGGAAGCGGTCGTTCTCGTCGCGCAGGGACCCGATGTGCGTGGTGAGCTCGAGCATCGCGGCGAGGTGCGACGCGAGGATCTCGCCCCAGGGGCCGGACGGTGCGGCGGCGACGACCTCACGCAGGGGAGCGTCGGAGGGCATGCCCCACTCCTCGGCGACGGCGGCGCTCTGGGCGCTGCGCTCGAGGCCGGTGGTGCGGAGCCGGTCGAGGACCTGCTCGACCTCACGGCTGGCGTGCGAGATCCAGCGGGAGCGCCCGGCGGCGAGCAGGAGCTGCTCCTCCTCGAGCTTGAACGTGAGCAGTTCGAGCAATTCGCGTTCGCGCCACAGGACGGCGGACAGGTCGTTCACGCTCATCAGCTCCCTCCGGGATCAGGCGACCGCCAGCTGCGGTCACCAGGAGTTATCGACGCTGACCGCTCCGGCGTAAGCACCGGGTACCGCGTCCTCCGACCGGGGGACAAACACCACGCAGTCCCCCGAAAGGCGGACCGGCGTGGGGGCACCTCCCCCCGCATTGGGTACGGAAGTGGTCTCGTCCGGCGCTCAGGCAGCCGATAGGTTCGAGATCAGCACCGGGGGACAACCCCACACTCGCGTCCACGGGCGCGAGCGCACCGCAGGGACGGATCCCGGCGGTTCTTCGACGTATCCGGCGGTCCCGACGCCGGTGCTCGTCATGCCCAGGGACGGGTCAGTCGACACAGGACGACCAGGGGAACACCATGGACCGGAACGAACGCAACGCGATGATCGTCGAGCACCTGCCGCTCGTCGGGTACATCGTCGCCGAGACCTGCGCTCGCGCCACACACCTCAGCCGCGACGACCTCGGACAGGTGGGCTCCGTCGCACTGGTGCAGGCCGCCGACGCCTTCGACCCGACCCTCGGTGTGCCGTTCGGTGCGTACGCCCGCACGCGCATCACCGGTGCGATCGCCGACGACCTGCGCGCCGGCGACTGGGCCAGCCGCGGGACCCGGAAGCGCATCCGGGAGACCCTCGCCACGCAGGAGGCCCTCTCCGCCGGGCTCGGACGCCGTGTCACCCCGCAGGAGATCGCCGACGCGATGGGCGTCGACCGGCAGACGGCCGTGGACGCCCTCACCGACGCCGCGCGCACCGTCAGCCCGATCGACGAGACCGTGCACGACACCGTCGCCGCCGACCTGCCACTGCCCGGCGAGGACCTGCTCGAAGCCGAGAAGCGCCGCTACCTGGTCGCCGCCGTGCAGGCGCTGCCCGACCGGATGCGCCTGATCGTCGAGGCCGTGTACTTCGCCGACCGCACGGTCACCGAGGTCGCGGCCGAGCTGGGCATCACCCACTCCGCCGTCTCGCAGCAGCGGTCGGAGGCGATGCGCCTGCTCCGCGACGGCCTCGCCGAGCACTACGGCGACGGTGGTGCCGCCCCCGAGCCGGCGTCCCGCACCACCGCCGCCCGCCGGAGCGCCTACCTGGCCCGCGTCGCCACGAACGCCGCCGCCGGGGTCACCCGTGCGGTGCAGGACGCGACCTCGGTCGGCGTCGTCGCGGCCAGTTGACCGTCCGGCGGTCCAGCGGACGCGAACTCGTCCGACGGATCGTCTAACGCCTCCGGCGGAACGGCCGAGAGGAACACATGTCAGCCCACGGACGGGCTGACGATCGGCCCAGTTTCACGGAGGAACACATCATGGGTATGTCCATCAACACCAACCTCTCGGCACTCAACACGTACCGGAACCTCAACGCGACGCAGAACGACCTGTCGAAGTCGCTCGAGAAGCTCTCGAGCGGCCTCCGCATCAACCGTGCTGCCGACGACGCTGCCGGGCTGTCGATCTCCGAGGGACTGAAGTCCCAGGTCGGTGGCCTCACGGTCGCCGCCCGCAACGCGCAGGACGGCATCTCCGTCGTGCAGACCGCTGAAGGTGGCCTCACCGAGACCCACTCGATCCTCCAGCGCATGCGCGACCTGGCCGTCCAGGCCGGCAACGACTCGAACAACGACACGTCGCGCGCGGCGATCAAGACCGAGTCGGACCAGCTGCAGAAGGAACTCGGTCGCATCGCGACGTCCACGAACTTCAACGGGATCAACCTGCTCGACGGGTCCCAGACCAACATGAAGTTCCAGGTCGGCGCGAACGGTGACGCGAACAGCCAGATCACGGTCGACCTGTCGGGCGCCAACGTCAAGTCGATCTCGAACGCACTCTCCGGAGGCGACCTCGACCTGACCGGCACCACCTTCGCCATCGAGGACGTCGCGGACCTGACCACCGGTTCCGTGTCGTTCACCTCGACGAAGGACGGCGTCAGCACCACCGTCAAGACCGGCACGCTCAAGGACACCGCTGACGGCTCAGCCGCCAAGTTCCAGAGCGTTGACGAGTACGCGTCGGCACTCCGTTCGGACGCCGACTTCTCGTCGCACTTCTCCGTGGCGGTCAAGAAGGACGACAACGGTGCCGGTGTCGGCATCGTGGTCACGGCACTCGACGGTGGCACCCTCGCCACCGCTGACAACGCCACCGCTGGCGACGGCCTCGGCGCCGGCGCTGCTGGCACGGCCGTGACCGGCGGGGTCAAGTTCGACACCGCGGCGAACGCCCAGGCCTCGATCAAGCTGATCGACCAGCAGATCGCCCAGGTCTCGTCGGCCCGCTCCAACCTCGGTGCGATCCAGAACCGCTTCGACCACGCCATCAACGTGACGAACGTGGCCAAGGAGAACCTCACCGCGGCGAAGTCCCGCATCACCGACGTCGACATGGCGGAGGAGATGGTCAAGTACACGCGCGACAACATCCTCAGCCAGGCCGGCACGTCGATGCTCGCGCAGGCGAACCAGAGCACGCAGGGCGTCCTGTCGCTGCTCCGCTAGTCGCATCGGTCGCCACCGCCGAGGAGCCGTTCGGGTGCTCCTCGGTGGTGGCCTCCACCCCTGCGGACTGACCTCGGCCGGTCCGCCCACACTCCGAGCCGCCGCCCACCGGGGAGCCAGCGATGTCCACCACGTCCGCGACGAGCACCTCGCTCGCGATCGACGGCCTGGTCTCCGGGCTCAAGACCACCGACCTCATCAACTCGCTGATGAGCGTCGAGCAGGTCCCGCAGACCCTGCTCAAGTCCAAGGTCACCACGACCAACTCGTTCATCTCGTCGCTGCAGACGATCAACGGACTCGTGCAGTCCCTGGCGACGAAGGCCTCGGCGGCCGCGAAGGCCGGTTCGCTCGACACCTTCACGGCCACGTCGAGCGCCACGAACGCCAGCGTGTCGACGAGCGCGAGCGCCACCGCGGGCTCGGTGTCCTTCACGGTCGGTCAGACCGCCGCCGCGCAGGTCGGCGTCACCGCCGCGATGTCGTCCTGGGGGGACACCGCGTCGCCGCTGACCTTCACGAAGCCGGACGGCACCAGCACGACGATCACCCCGGCGTCGGGCTCGCTCGACGACACCGTGACGGCGATCAACGGCTCCGCCGCGGGGCTCACCGCGACGAAGGTCGCGGCGGGGACCGACGCCAGCGGCACGAAGCTCTACCGGCTGCAGTTGACGAGCACCGCGACGGGTGCCGCGAACGGGTTCACCCTGCACCGGGGGACCGCGGCGGACGTCACCGCGGGGACCGCGACCGACGTGCTGTCGGAGACCGGTGCGGCCGTGGTGACCCGGGCCGCCGACGCGTCGGTGACCCTGTGGGCCGGGACCGCGGCCGCGCAGACCGTCACCAGTGCGACGAACGCATTCAACGACCTGTTGCCCGGCGTCGACGTCACCGTCTCGAAGGCGTCGACGGACTCGGTCACGATCACGGTCGGACGGGACAGCACGAAGGCGCAGGCCGTGGCCTCCGGGCTCGTCGACGCGATCAACGCCGTCACGTCGTACTACGCGTCCAACACCGGCGTCACGAGCACCACGAGTCCGACGAGCGGGACGACGAGCACCACGGCGGGGGTCCTGCTCGGCGACGGCACGACGCGCTCCGCCGTCCAGCGGCTGACGAGCGCGATGTCGACCCCGGTCAACGGGAAGTCGCCGTCGTCGATCGGCATCGTGATCTCGAAGGACGGCGACTTCGACTTCGACGCCGCCGCGTTCCAGAAGGCCCTGGCCGCCGACCCGGCCGGCACGCAGGCGATGCTGTCCGGCGTGGCGAAAGCCGTCTCGGACGCAGCCACGGCCGCCAGTGACAAGTACACCGGTTCCATCACGACCGCGATCACGGGCAAGCAGTCCGTGGTCAAGGACCTCAACACGCAGATCGACTCCTGGACCGACCGACTGACCCTGCGCCGTGCGACCCTGCAGACGCAGTACGCCGCGCTCGAGACCAGCCTCAGCAAACTGCAGTCGCAGTCGAGCTGGCTGGCCGGTCAGCTGTCGGCACTGTCCAGCTGAGCCGCAGGAGAACCGTCATGAACGCCTTCGACCTCAGCGCCGCCGCCGCCTTCCGGCAGGCCGCGCAGCCCCGGTCCGTCACCGACCAGCGCCGCGCCCAGTACACGAACGAGGCCGTGCTGTCGGCGACGCCCGCGCAGCTCGTCACGATGCTGTACGACCGCCTGCTGCTCGACCTGCACCGCGCCGAGACCGCCCAGGTCGCCGCGGACTGGGACGCCGCCCGCGAGCAGCTCCTGCACGCGCAGGCCATCGTCGGGGAGCTGTCCTCGACGCTGAAGATCGACGTGTGGGACGGCGGCGAGGGACTGCTCGCCGTGTACAACTACGCGTCGACGTCGCTCATCACCGCGAACGTCCACCGTGACGTCCAGGCCACCCGGGACTGCATCCGGATCCTCGACCCGCTCCGTCAGGCGTGGCACGACGCCGCTGCCTCGTTGCCGGCGGCCCCGGTCGCACCGCAGCACACCGCGGGCGGGGCGCTCGGTGTCGCCTGACCAGGACACCCACGACCGCTGGGAAGCGGCCCTCGCTGACCTCGAGGCAACCCTCGAGCGCGACACCGCCGACGTGACCGCCGCGGCCGGTGACAGCACCCCGTGGCCCGAGCCGACCGGGCTGGGACCGATCCCACGCGACCTGGTGGGTCGTGCCTCCCGTCTGCTCGCCGCGCAGCGGGACCGGATGACGGCGGTCGAGGACGCCCGACGCGTGACGCTCGAGCACCTCGGCGCGCTCCGCGCGGTCGACGCCACGCGCACGCCGCAGGCCTCCGTCTACCTCGACGCGAGCGCCTGACGCCATACCGGCCCCCGTTCGGGGCGACGGCTTACACGGCTCAGCGGAGCCGCCGATAGGCCTCTCTGAGCACGGATCGCTCGACCACCGGCCACGGATCGGCCACCACCGCCACGGCGACGTCACCCCGACGACGCCCGACGAGGGGACCCATCCGTGTTCGACTCCGTGACGTCTGCCGCGCTGCAGAGTGCACTCGACGGCCTGTCGATGCGTCAGCGCGTGATCGCCGACAACATCGCGAACATCAACACCACGGACTTCCGGGCCGGCAAGGTCCAGTTCGAGGACGCGCTCGCGAAGTCGATCGTCGACGGCAACGGCCGCGCCACGCCGACCGTCGCGCGGAGCCTGGAGCCGACGAACACGAACGGCAACAACGTCAACCTCGACGAGGAGACGCTGTCGAACGTCGACACGGTGCTGCGGTACCAGTTCGCGACGCAGGCGATGAACTCCGAGCTCACCAGCGTCCGTGCGGCGATGCGGACCAACTCGTGACGACCTTCGACGCGATCGGGATCGCGAGCACCGGCATGACCGTGCACCGCAAGTGGCTCGACGCGATCTCCGACAACATCGCCAACGTCAACACCGTCCGGTCCATGGACGACTCCGCGTTCCAGGCCCGCTACGTCGAGGTCCAGGAGGGCAACGGCGTCTCCGGCGCCTACGTCAAGGGCGCCGCGTTCGGCAGTGCCGCCGGCCGGGTCACCTACGACCCGGACAACCCGCTCGCGAACGCCGAAGGCTACGTCCGCATGCCGGACATCGACCTCGGCACGCAGATGGCGGACCTCATCATGGCCCAGCGCGGCTACCAGGCGAACGCCGCCGTGGTCGACCGTGCCAAGACCGCCTACGAGGCGGCACTGCAGATCGGGAAGAACTGATGCCCATCGACGCCGTGAACGGTGTGACCACCAACGCGATGACGAACGCCGTGACGAACGTCACCGGCACCAGCAGCGACCTCGGTTCGTCCGCGGTCACCGGGACCGGGGGCGACGGGTTCGCCGCCAGCCTCGGCAACGCCGTCGACGGGCTGCAGCAGCTGCAGAGCGACTCGAAGACGCTCGCCCTGAAGGCCGTCACGGGCAACCTCGACGACATCCACGACGCCACCATCGCCTCCACCCGTGCGCAGGTCACCCTCGAACTCGTCGCCGCCGTCCGCAACAAGGGCGTCGACGCGTTCAACGAGATCATGCGGATGCAGGCCTGATGCCCGCCGGCATGCAGAACGTGCTCGGCCGCCTCGGCGCGTACGTCAAGGGGTTCACCGCCGCACAGCGGACCATCGCGGTCATCGGCATCGCGGCACTCGTGCTCGGCGGCATCGCGCTCGCGTCCTGGCTCGGCAAGCCGTCGTACGCGCCGCTGTTCACCGGCCTGGCCGCTGC
Organism: Curtobacterium sp. MCPF17_031; assembly: GCF_003234035.1. Lineage (NCBI taxonomy): Bacteria > Bacillati > Actinomycetota > Actinomycetes > Micrococcales > Microbacteriaceae > Curtobacterium > Curtobacterium sp. MCPF17_031. The sequence goes on from NZ_QKSG01000001.1 coordinate 109,502, forward strand.
CGACGCGAGCTCGGTCACCGACCAGCTCACCACCGACGGCGTGCCCTTCCAGCTCACCGACGGCGGCGCGACGATCCTGGTCCCGCAGGCGAAGGTCTACACGGAGCGACTCAAGGCCGCCTCGAACGGGCTGCCGTCGTCGAACGAGGGCGGCTACTCGCTGCTCGACACCATGGGCGTGACGAGCTCCGAGTTCCAGCAGGACGTCACCTACAAGCGCGCGATCGAGGGCGAACTCGCCAAGACGATCTCCGCGATGGACGGCGTGCAGACCGCGAGCGTGCAGCTGGCGATCCCGAAGAAGTCCGTGTTCGTGTCCGAGGAGAAGGACCCCACCGCGTCGGTCTTCATCGCCACCAAGAACGGCGCCCAACTCGGCACCGACCAGGTCCAGGCCATCGTGCACCTGACCAGCGCCGCCGTCGAGGGCATGCAGCCGACCGACGTGTCCGTGGTCGACCAGAAGGGCCAGACCCTGTCGGCGGTCGGCACCGGCGCGACCGGCTCCGGTACCGACCAGGCCGCCGACTACGACGCCGCCACGAGCAAGAAGGTGCAGGACCTGCTCGACACCACGCTGGGTGCCGGCAACGCCAGCGTCGTCGTCGCGGCGACGATGAGCGACAACTCCGGCACCCGCACGACCGAGTCCTACACGACGCCGACGACCGGCCCGGTGGCGCTCAACGAGTCGTCCACGAAGGAGCAGTACGGCGCCGGGGCCACCGGTGCCGGCGCCGGCGCGACGGGCGTCCTCGGACCGGACAACATCGCCGTCCCGAACGGCACCGCCAACTCGGGCACCGGGAACGGCGACGGCGGGTACGAGAACCAGTCCGCGACGAAGAACAACGCCGTCGACAAGACCACCGAGACGACGCAGATCCCGGCCGGTGCGATGGACCGCCAGACGATCTCCGTCGCGCTCAACTCCAAGGCGAAGTCCGTGCAGGGCGTCAACCTGCAGAGCATCAACGACCTGGTGGCGAACGCCGCCGGCGTCGACGCGACCCGCGGCGACCAGGTCAAGGTCGCGATGATGGACTTCGACACCAGTGCCGCCGACGACGCCGCGAAGGCGCTCGAGGCGCAGCAGCAGGCGGACCAGCAGGAGTCGCTCTGGTCGGCGATCCGCACCGCCGGGATCGTCGTCGGGATCGTCCTGGCCCTCGTCGCCCTGATGGTGGTCCTGGCCCGTCGCAGCCGCCGCCAGCAGCGCGAACAGGTCGACATCGGTGAGCTCGACGCGTTCGGTGAGGCGTTCCCGCTGCCGCTCGCCGTCGAACCGGCCGACGTCCGCACCGGTCTCGAGGCCGGGGACGCCCCGACCGTGGCGCTGCAGGCCCTGCCGCACGACGACGCCCCGACCGAGGTCCTCACCACGGACGAGATCACCGCCGAACGCCGCCGCCAGGACATCGCGGCCCTCGCCGAGCGCGACCCGAAGCGCACGGCAGAGCTCCTCCGCGGCCTGCTCGACGACCGGGCGTCGGTGTGAGCGCCGTCGTCCCCGCACCCGGCACCGACCGGCCGCTGACCGGGGCGCAGAAGGTCGCGCTCATCCTCATGCAGATGGACACCGAGCGGGCCGCCGAGGTCATGAAGCAGTTCACCGAGCTGGAGGCCGAGGAGATCTCACAGGAGATCGTCCGGATGCGCCGCGTCGACGACGAGGTCGTCGACCGCACCCTGGGCGAGTTCCACCGGCTCACCCGCACCGGCCGCACGAGCCGTCGCGGCGGGAAGGAGACCGCGCTGGGCCTGCTCGAGGCGTCCTTCGGCGCCGAGCGCGCCGCCGGTGTGATGGACCGGCTGGCGTCGAACCTGGCCGGTCAGTCGTTCGAGTTCCTCGACGACGCCGAGCCCGGCCAGGTCATCGCCCTGCTCGAGGGCGAGCTGCCCCAGACCATCGCCCTCGTGCTCGCGCACCTGAAGCCCGCCCAGGCGAGCGCCGTCCTCGCCGGGTTCGACGAGCGGGTTCGCACCGACGTCGCGCAGGCGTTCGCCACGATGGGCACCGCCACGCCCGAATCCGTCGGCATCGTCGCCGGGGTCCTGCGCTCGCGCGCCGGAGCCGTCGTCTCGCCGCGCGAGAGCGTCGAGGTCGTCGGCGGCATCGCGCCGCTGGTCGAGATCATCAACCGGTCGGACGTCGCCACCGAGAAGGCCGTGCTCGACGGTCTGGAGGCCCGTGACCCGGAACTCGCCGAGGACATCCGTTCCCGGATGCTCACCTTCGAGGACATCGTGAAGCTCGAGTCGCGCGACATCCAGCAGGTGCTCCGCGGCATCGACTCGAAGATCCTGGCGACCGCCATGAAGGGTGCGTCCACGCCGGTCGTCGAGACCATCCGCGCGAACGTCTCCGAGCGCAACCGCGAACTGCTCGACGACGAACTGCAGTCGATGGGCCCGGTCCGAGTGTCGCAGGTCGAGGAGGCCCGCGCCGAGGTCGTCCGCTCCGTCCGCGAGCTCGAGGCCCAGGGCGTCATCACGGTCCACCGCGCCGAGGAGGACGAGCTCGTTGACTGACGCCTTCGCCCCGGTCGCGTTCCCGGTGATCACCGACGCCGCCCTGGCCCGTCGTGCCGCGAGCGCGGACGTCCGCGGGCACGCTGCCGGGTACGCCGCCGGGCTCCGTGCCGCCCAGGTCGAGACCGACGCAGCCCGTGCCCGCATGGACGCCGAGCACGCCGCGCGGCTGTCCGACCTCGAGGCGTTCGTCGTCGACCGGCTCGCGGTCCTCGACCGTGCCGCCGTGGCGCTCCAGGCCCGGGTCGCGCCGGTCCTCGCCGACGCCGAGCAGTCGGTCGCCAGCGCGGCCGTCGACCTGGCCGAGGCCGTCGTCGGGTACGCGGTGCGGGCCTCCCGGGCAGACGACGTGGAGGGGGTGTCCGGACGTCCGGCCGCCGCCGAGGAGACGCTCCGACGCGCCCTGGCCGCTGCGAGCGCGCCCGTGATGACGTCGGTGCGGCTCAGCCCGGCGGACGCGGCGGCCGTCGCGGACCTGACGATGCCGGTCCCCGTGGTGGCGGATGCGTCCCTCCGGGACGGCGACGCCGTGGTCGACCTGCCCGACGGACTGCTCGACGCCCGCATCGACGCTGCCCTCGACCGTGCTCGCGCTGCCCTCGGGGGCGTCCGGTGAGCGCTGCCGGTGTCCTCGAGCACACGCTGCTCCGCCCGCGGGGCCTCGACGACGCGATCCGTGCTGCGCAACCCCAGCGGGTCGGCACCGTGACGAGCGCCGTCGGCCTCGGCCTGACGATCGCCGGGCTCGACGCCCACGTCGGCGAGGTCATCACGGTCGGCGGCGAGGGCACGGCCCAGACCGCGGTCGAGGTCGTCGCCACGGACTCGTCCGGGGTGCGCTGCATGCCCCTCGGCCGCCTGAACGGGATCACCGCGGGCACCCCGGCACGCTCGACCGGTCGGCCCGTGCTCGTGCCGACCGGCGTCGGTCTGTTCGGCCGGGTCATCGACGGTCTCGGCCGTCCGATCGACGACCGCGGGCCGCTCGCGGCCGACGTCTGGGTCCCGCTCGACCACGACACCCCGAACGCCATGGCGCGCACCCGCATCGACACCCCGATGCAGCTCGGCGTCCGTGTGCTCGACACGCTGACCACCGTCGGACGGGGCCAGCGCATGGGCCTCTTCGCGGGCTCCGGTGTCGGCAAGTCCTCGCTGCTGTCGATGATCGCCCGGGGGAGCGACGCTGCCGTGAACGTGATCGCCCTGGTCGGCGAACGGGGCCGCGAGGTCCGGGAGTTCCTGGAGGACGACCTGGGGCCTGCGGGACTCGCCCGCTCGATCGTCGTCGTGTCGACGTCCGACGAACCCGCCCTGATGCGCCTGCGTGCCGCGTTCGTCGCGACCCGCATCGCGGAGTCCTTCCGCGACGACGGGCAGGACGTCGTGCTGATGATGGACTCGCTGACCCGCGTCGCGATGGCGCAGCGGGAGATCGGCCTGTCCGTCGGCGAACCGCCGGCCACTCGCGGCTACCCGCCGTCGACGTTCTCGGTGCTCGCCGGCCTGCTCGAGCGCGCCGGCACCGACCGGGTCGGCAGCGTCACCGGGATCTACACCGTCCTGGTCGACGGCGACGACCACAACGAGCCGATCGCCGACGCTGCACGCAGCATCCTCGACGGGCACGTGGTCCTCGACCGGAAGCTCGCCGTCACCGGGCACTTCCCCTCCGTCGACGCGCTCGGGTCGATCTCGCGCGTCGCCTCGAAGGTGACGACGCCCGAGCAGCGCGCCACCGCGACCGCGCTCCGGAAGGTCATGGCCGCACGGCGTGCCGCGCAGGACCTGCTCGACGTCGGCGCCTACCAGCGCGGCACGAACCCACTGGTCGACGCCGCCGTGGACCACCAGGACGCCATCGACGCGTTCCTCCGGCAGGGCATGGCCGAGCAGGTCACCGCCGCCGGGTCGTGGGAGCGCCTCGCCGGTCTCGTCCGCACCCTCGGCAACGGCGGGGGGCTCGTCTGATGGCCCGCCGCTTCCCGCTCGCCGGGCTCCTGCGTCTGCGGCACGCCGAACAGGACCGTGCCGCCGCGACCCTCGCGGACGCGAACGGCCGGGTCCGCGAGGCTGCCGACGCCCGGATGGCCGCCCGCCGCACCCTCGACGACGAACCGTCGACGATCACCGACGCGGCGACGCTCAGCGCCGTCGCCTCGGCCCGTGCCGCGACGCGCGGGATGCTCGAGGAGCTCGACGCCGTCGTCCGGTCCCGGCGTGCCGACGTCGACCGTGCGCAGCAGACCTACAACGCCGCACGCCGCTCGGCACTCGGGCTCGAGAAGCTCGAGGGGCAGCACACCACGCGGGTCGCCGCCGAGGACCTGCGCACCGAACAGAACGTGCTCGACGAGATCGCGGCTCGTCGCCGCACCGAGGGGGGACACCGATGAGCATCGACGCCGTGCTCTCACGGATCAGCGAGATCCGCAGCCAGATCGAGACGCTGCAGGGAGGCGCCGCTGCGCCGTCCACCGCCGGGTCGGCCGCTGCGTCCTCCGCCGCCGCGTCCACCTTCGCCGACGCGCTGGCCACCGAGACCGGCGCCGGCGCGCGGTCCGCCACGACCACCGGCGCAGCCGCCACGACCGCCCCCTCCGTAGCCACCGCCGCACCCGCCACCTCCGTCGATGCCGGCCGCGGCACCCTGGCGACCGGCAGCGGTGCCACCGGCGACGCCGTCGTCACCGCGGCGGAGAAGTACCTCGGCGTCCCGTACGTGTTCGGTGGCGAGACGCGCGCCGGGATGGACTGCTCCGGTCTGGTGCAGACCGTCTTCAAGGACCTCGGCGTCACCATGCCCCGGGTCGTCCCGGACCAGGCGGACATGGGCGTCGCGGTGCCGTCCCTGGCGCAGGCGCAGCCCGGCGACCTCATCATCCCCAAGGGCGAGCAGCACATCGTCATCTACGTCGGCGACGGCAAGGTGCTGCACGCCCCCCGCCCGGGCAAGGACGTCCGGATCGTCGACAACTGGTACAAGGACTCCGACATCGCCACCATCCGCCGCATCGTGCCGTCCGGCCAGGAGGCTGCGGCCACCTCCGCCGCGCAGGTCGCCCGGACCGCCGGTGCGAGCAGCGCCACGAACGCCACCGACATGCAGATGGCCGCGCTGCAGTCGCTCTTCGCCGGGAGCGCCGCGTGAGCGCGCTCGTGACGGGTGCACCGCTGACGCCGGTGCCGGCCGTCGTCCGGCCGCGTGCGGAGTCCCGTTCGGCCACTGACTTCGGGGCCGCTCTGTCCGCCGTCTCCGGTGCGGGGGAGCGCGACCGCAGGCGGCAGAACCCGGCGGGGGAGCCGAGCACGAGCGCCCCGACGTCGTCGTCAATGACGTCGTCGACCACGCCCGCGACCCTCACCACGCCGGTCACCGCGACGCCCGAGACCGGGCCCGTGACGCCGACGACCGGCACCGCTGCCCTGCCGACCGACGCCGCGCAGACCGGCTCCGACTCGACCGGGCAGCCCGCAGCGGGCACCCTCGCCATGGCCGTTCCGATCGTCGCCGCCGCCGTGCTCGTCCGCGCCAGTGCGGCAAGCGCCGGGGTCGTCGGGACCGACGTCGCCGGTGCCGTCGCCGACACCTCCGCGATGCCCGACACCTCCGGCGACGGCGACGACGGAGCGGCGACTGCGGACTCCACCGATGCCACCGGCAACGCGCCGACCGTCGCGCCGGTCCCCGGACCCGTCCTGCCGTCGGCTGCGTCGATCGTCGCCGCACCGGCGGGCACGGCTCCTCAGATCCCGACAGCGGTGCCGTCGTCGTCCGCGTCCTCGTCGGCGAACGACACCTCGGCCACCGCCGCGGTCGGGGCGCCGGCAGTCGCAGCGCCGGCGGACACCGTCGCGCCGAGCACCACCGCGGCGTCGCCCACCGGCGCCCTGTCCTCCGTCTCCATCCCGGTGCCCGCCGCCGCGATGGCTTCACCCACGGTCGCTCCGTACCCGGTCGCCCCGACCTCGGGCGCGGCTACTCCGACCGCGACCGTCACCGCGACCGCGACCGCCGCTGCTGCCGGCAACCCGGCCACCGCAGCTGGCAATCCGGCCACCGCGGCCGCCGCGGACCAGGGCGGGGCGAGCCTCCCGGCCGTCACCGGCACGGTCGACGTACCCGCCGTGCTGGCCGTCCCCTCGACCGCGGCTCCCGCGAGCGTCGGGACCACCGCAGCGTCGGTCGCCCCGGCCACCGCCGCTGCCGCGCCGCAACCGCTGGCGCAGCAGCTGGCGCGTCCGCTGTTCACCCTCGCGCAGGCCGGACCCGGTGAGCACGTCCTGACGGTGCAGCTCGCGCCGGAGGCCCTCGGCCCCGTCACCGTCCGAGCCCACGTCACCGGACACGGCATGCACGTCGAGTTGTTCGCGGCCTCGGACGCGGGTCGCGACGCGGTGCGGCAGATCCTGCCGGACCTCCGTCGTGACTCCGGTGGTGGCACCACGCTCGACCTGTCGGCGCAGAACCACCCGGCGGACGCGGGTGCCGACGGTCGCGACCGCTCGGCCGCCGACACCGCCGGACGCGACGGCGCCGGTCGCGACGGTGCCGGCCGTGACACCGCTCGTCCCACCGGGCGGGAGGCCCGCACCGGCCCCGCCACGGCCCTCCCGTCCGCCCCGACCACCGTCCGCACCGCGGGACTCGACGTCCTCGCCTGACCGGCCACCACGACAAGGAACGAGAACCATGCCACTCGACGGGATCACCGGCTCCGTGGACACCGCCACGGCCGCCGCAGCAGTCGCCGCCAACCCCACCTCGTCGCGGTCGCAGACGATGGACTCCGAGGTCTTCATGAAGCTCCTCGTGACGCAGCTCCGCAACCAGGACCCGTCGTCGCCGATGGACACGAACCAGATGATCAGCCAGCAGACGCAGCTCGCGATGATGGAGCAGGTCACCAACCAGACCACGACGGCCAACGAGGACTTCTCGCTGCAGATGCGCATGGCCGCCGCGAACCTCGTCGGGAAGCAGGTCAGCTACACCGACGCCGCCTCCGGCGCGGCCGTCACCGGGACTGCCACCGCGGTCTCCTACGCGAAGAGCGTGCCGACCGTGACCGTGAACGGGAAGGAGGTCGATCTCGACGTGATCTCCGGTATCACCACCGCCTCCGGTTCCTGACCCCATCCACTTCCCACACTCCTCGTCCACGAAGGGACGCACCATGCTCCGCTCGCTCTACTCCGGGATCTCCGGCCTCCGCTCCCACCAGGAAATGCTCGACGTCACGGGCAACAACATCGCCAACGTGAACACCGTCGGCTTCAAGTCGTCGACCACCGTGTTCCAGGACACCCTGTCGCAGATGACCCAGGGTGCCGGCGGCCCCCAGACCGGCATCGGCGGCACGAACCCCGCACAGATCGGCCTCGGTGTGCAGGTCGCCGGCGTCTCCACCAACTTCGCCCAGGGCTCCGCACAGGCGACCGGCAAGGCCACCGACCTGATGATCTCCGGCGACGGTTTCTTCGTCACCCGCCTGGGCAACGACACCGTGTACAGCCGCGCCGGCGCGTTCGACTTCGACGCCGACGGCCGCCTGGTCAGCGCGGACGGCAAGATCGTCCAGGGCTACTCGGCCACCAACGGCGTCGTCGACGACGGCGGCCAGATGAGCGACATCACGCTGCCGCTGCAGGCCGCCGCCCCCGCCACTGCGACCAGCACCGCTGGCGTCACCGGCAACCTGCCGTCCGACACCAAGACCGGCGAGGTCCTCAACCGCGACGCCACCGTCTACGACCAGTACGGCACGAAGCACACCCTGTCGCTCGCGTACACGAAGACCGACACCGGGTGGACCGTCGCCGCCTCGAACGGGCAGGGCGCCTCGGCCACCGGCACCGTCACGTTCGGCGCCGACGGCAAGATCACACGCGGTGCGACCCTGCAGGTCGGCGGCGTTTCGGTCGACATGACGCAGCTGACGGGCTTCGCCGCGCTCAACACGGCGTCGATCTCGTCGCAGAACGGGCACGAGGCCGGGTCGCTGAAGAGCTACTCGATCTCGAAGGACGGCACCGTGATGGGCACGTTCTCGAACGGTGCCTCGCTCGCCGTCGGCCGCATCGCCCTCGCGACCTTCGCCAACCCGGCCGGCCTCGAGAAGACCGGCGCGTCGGGCTACCGCGCGACCGCGAACTCCGGGGCCGCCACCGTCGGCGTCCCGGGATCCGCGGGCGTCGGCTCGCTGGCTGCCGGCACGCTCGAGATGTCGAACGTGGACCTGTCGCAGGAGTTCACCAACCTGATCGTCGCGCAGCGCGGCTTCCAGGCGAACGCCCGCATCATCACCACCTCGGACGAGGTGCTGCAGGAGCTGACGAACCTGAAGCGCTGATGATCGACGAGGACCCCCGGTCTCCCATGTGAGGGGAGACCGGGGGTCCTCGGTGTCGGCGTGCTGACCGGACGGTCAGCGGGCGACGGCGATCGCGAAGGGCACGAAGCCGACCGACCCGAGCAGACTCGGCACCAGGAGCGCCACCGCCTCGGTGCCCCGAGCTGTGCTGATGTCTCCGAGGTCGACCACCCAGTCGTCCTGCCATCCGAGGCTGCTCAGGACGGCCCGCACCAGGTCCTTCGCGTCGGGGTCGTCGCCGGAGAGGAACGTAGTGGGTGGGTTCCGGAGCGCACCGGGGCTCGTCATGACGGAGAACAGCATCGTGTTCAGGCCCTTGACGACCTTCGTCGCCGGGAGTGCTGCCTGCAGGAGCTCACCGAGACTCGTGTCCCGGTGGAGGAGCCCACCGGGGAGGCCGTCGGCGCTCCGGACGGTGGCGTTCGAGACGTCCAGGAGCACCTTGCCGGCGAGTGCCTCACGGTGGCCGGTGAGACGTTCGAGCGAACCGTCGCCCGGGGTCGCGTTGATGACGAGATCGCTGTTCGCGATCGCGGTCGCGACGGCCGAGACGCTGGCGTCGCTCCGGGCCGCGGCGGTGCCCGGGTCGCGGACCCCGAGCGTGACCCGGTGGCCAGCGGCGGCCAGCCCGGCTGCGAGGGTCGTGCCGACGCGCCCGGCGCCGAGGACGGCGATGGTGCTCGTCGTGATCGTGGTCGTGGTCGTGGTGGTGTTCATGGTCATGCGGACTCCTTGTCCTGGGGAAGCTGCGGGGCGACCGGCGGTCAGCGGAGAACCGCGGCGATGCCCGATGCCAGGCCGGGGGTGGTGGCGATGAAGTCGTCGCTGGCGAGGGTCCACGGCGCGCCGGTGGTGTCGATGACGGCGCCGTGGGCCTCCTGCACGAGCAGTGCGCCGGCGACGAGACCGGACCGGACCTGGCCGTACTGCCAGAACGCGTCGGTGTGCCCTGCGGCGACCTGCACGAGCTGCAGGGTCGCGGGGACGGTGGCGGACACGAGCAGTGCGGCGCTGAGCATCCGGTCGATCGACGCACTCATGCGGCGGCGGGCGTCGGCTGCCTCGCCGGGCGCGGCCTGCCCGGTGCCGACGAGTGCGGCGGCCAGGTCGGACTTCGCGGACACCGCGAGGGGTGAACCGTTCAGGGACGCCCCTGCGCTTCGGACCGCGGTGAAGGTCTGGCCGAGGGCGGGCAGGAACACCGCGGTGACGACGGGGACGTCGTCGCGGACGAGTGTCGCGGTGACTCCCCAGTCGACCCGGCCGTGGATGTGGTTCACGTTGCCCTCGGCGGCGTCCGTGACCCACCACTCTCCGGCACCCAGGGAGCCGCGACCTTCTTCGTCGTCGTCCCACCGGGCCTCCGGACGGAGCCGCTCGAGTGCCGGGCGGAGCACCGCGACCGAAGCAACGTCGTTGTCGCCGATCGCCGCGAGGAGCGTGTCGAGGTCGTCGACGCGGTCCTCGGTCGAGAAGCGGTCGAGCAACACGGCCCCTGCTTCGGTGACCGCGGCCGTGAGGCCGGCGAGCAGCGCGAGGTCGTCGACCGTCTGCGCAGAGTTGATCGTGTCGTCCATGGGGTTCTTCTCCTTCGCCGCGGCGTTCCTCGTCGCTGTGGTGGCAACGGTAGGAGCGGGCGGTGATGCGCACAAATACAATCCGCGCACATGTAGATTGCGTTTCGTGCAACTGGACCTGAACCTCCTGACTGCGTTGGATGCGTTGCTCGAAGAGGAGAGCGTCACCGGTGCCGCAGACCGACTGCACCTGTCCGCCCCCGCGATGAGTCGCACCCTCGGTCGGATCCGCCAGGCGACCGGGGACCAGATCCTCGTCCGTGCCGGTCGCGTCATGCGGCCGACCCCGCGTGCGATCGCGCTGCGGGACGAAGTGCGTGCCCTGGTCCTGCGGAGTGCCGACGTATTGACACCGGAACGGGAGTTGCACCTCGACGCGCTGCAGCGTGTGTTCACTATCCAGGCGCACGACGCCCTGACGACGGCACTGGCGCCCGTTCTCGTGCAGCGGGTGGCGACGGTCGCGCCCGGTGTCCGGGTGCGGTTCCTCGGTGAGGCGTCCGGCGGGAACACCGAACTCGGACGTGGGGTGGTCGATCTGGAGATCGGATCAGCGGCGCCGGTGTCACCGTCGATCGACCACCAGGCCGTCGGCACGGACGAGCTCGTCGGAGTGGCCCGTGCCGGTCATCCAATCCTCTCGGCACCGATCGACCTCGAGCAGTGGGTCGCGGTGCCGCACGTGGTGGTGTCGCGCCGAGGCCGGTTGCGGGACCGCGTCGACGATCACCTGGAGTCGGTCGGCCGGTCGCGGACGGTCGTGTCGTCCCTGGCGGCGACCGGCGCGGCGATCGAGGTCGTCCGGTCGACCGACGCCGTCGCCGTCGTGCCGGCCTCCGTGGCAGCACGGCTGGACGACGGAGTGGGGTCGTTCCGGCTGCCGGTCGCTCTCCCGCCGGTACCGATCGTCCTCGCGTGGCACCGTCAGTTCACCGCCGACGTAGGGCACCGGTGGTTCCGCGCCCTCACCGGGGACGTGCTGCGCTCCGGGCGGGATCCACGCCGTCAGTCATGATCGGGTTCACGGACCTCAGACCGTCCCCGCACCAGACGGTGCGGCGACTCGAGCGCTGGTCCGAAGCGCACCGGGACGACGTGTCAGCGAACCAGGACCGGTTCGACGCCCGGTGAACCGCCGGGCGGCGACGAGTGCCCGATGCGCGCACCACGGCGCTGACCTCTAGGCTCGGACGTGGACTCGCTGGTGCACGGGGCGCACGGCGGAGGCAAGGGGGAACACATGTCCATCACGTCCAGGATCACCACCATGGGCACGGCAACGGTCATCGCGGTCATCGCGTTGTCCGGGTGCGCAGGACCCGGCAGCACCGCGCAGGCCAGCCAGCGGCCGACGTCGCAGGCGTCATCGCCGAGCGCGTCGTCGACACCGGTCGCGTCGTCGACACCGACCGCCGACGCCGCAGAACCGACGGACCTGACGTTCGAGGAGGGCACCGCGCTCTCGACCACCGAGCTGCCGGCGTTCAGCCTCGAGATCTCCGCGCTCGGCGACTGGAAGCAGACCGGCGAGGACTCCGCGACGGGGACGCGGGAGTACACGAAGTCGGACGGGTCGGTCGCGACGATCATGCAGCAGCGTATCACCGACCTCGACCCGTCGATCGGGGACCGCGCGGCCACCGAGGAGCTGTTCACGGCTGCCGGGCTGCCGGCCGAGCAGCTCGAGGAGCAGCTCCTGCCGACCATGACCGACGGGACGGCGCAGTTCCTGTCGATCGCGGGCCACAACACCGACGGATCGTGGTCAGCCACGGTGGCACGCGCGTTCGCGAAGCCGGGAGCGGCGCTCATCGTGAAGGTGAAGACCTCCTCACAGGAGGCGCTGCGTCCCGACCTGCACGACATCCTCGTCCACGCGAAGGTCGTCATCGTCTGAGTCGGCGGTCCTGCTCCTCCACCGTGCACGCCGTCTAGGGTTGCCACACGGGGACCTGGAGCGCAGAACCGGTCGGCAACGACGCAGCGGCGGACTTCGTCGGCGATCTGGACGACGAGCGGGGGTGGACCGTCGTGGAGTCGGCACTCACCGCGGCGACGGAGGCCGGACCCGGGATGGACAGCGACGTCGCGGAACTCGCGATCGCCGCCGCCGAGGTCGTCGCGCACGGTCTCGGACGGCCGACGCAGGACGACGCCTACACCGCAACCATCGGGCAGTTCGTCGACCGTGCCGGCCAGCCCGATGCGGGGCTCGTCCGACTGGCCGGGCAGGCCGTCGCCGCTGCCTCGGCTGGCGAGGGCGAACTCGCGGAACTGTGGGACGACGCCGGTACGACCGAGCTCGGCGAGTGGCGTGTGTCGATCGCACGCCTGCGCGCGAACCTCCGCACCGACCAGTAGGTCACGACGGAGCGTCAGGACCGCCGGGTCGGACCGCTCCCTCGGCTTTCGTCGGTAGCCTGCCCCGATGGGGACGAGTGTCGAGGACGCGTACACCGACCGAGCAGCCGAGTACGTCGAACTCCTCGGGACCATGGACTCGGTCCACCCGTCGGACGTGCAGCTCGTCAGCGCCTGGGCGGCATCGGTCGAGGGGCCGGTACTCGACGCCGGGTGTGGTCCAGGGCACTGGACCGCGTTCCTCGCCGAGGCGGGTCACGACGTCCGCGGGATCGACGCTGTGCCGGCCTTCATCGACCACGCCCGGGGTACCTACCCGGGCGTCCGGTTCACGACCGGCAGCATCGACGCCCTGGACGACCCGTCCGACTCGTACGGTGGTGTGCTCGCCTGGTACTCGCTCGTCCACCACGACCCGGAGCGCATCCGCCGTCCTCTCGAGGAGTTCGCCCGGGTCCTCCGCCCGGGCGGCATGCTCCTCGTCGGCTTCTTCGTCGGTCCCGCAGTCGAGCCGTTCGACCACGCGGTCGTGACGGCACACCGGTGGCCCGCCGAAGCGCTCGAGCAGGAGTTGCGGGCCGCGGGCTTCGACGTCGTCGAGACGCACACCCGCTGCGCGGCGAGCGGGACACCGCGGCCGCACGGGGCGGTCCTCGTTCGCCTCGGTGCGGGGGCCTGATCCCCGTGCGCAAGTTGGACGCCGTCGGTGCGGAATCGCTCCGCTGGTACCGACCGGAGGCGGAGGACAGCAGCGCGGGTCCCACGCTGCTCTGGCTGCACGGCGGCGGGTTCTTCCGGGGGAGTCCTGCGCAACCCGAGGCCCACGACGTCGCCCGCGTCCTCGCCGACCAGGGCGTCAGGGTGGTGACGGCGGCGTACCGCCTGGCGCCGTTCCCCGGCACAGGACCGCTGCGGCGGCGACCGGGAGGGCCAGCGGAGCAACCGGAGCGCTTCCGGCTGCCACTCGAGGACGTCACCGCCGCGGCACGGGCCGTGTCGGCCCAGTCCCCGGAGGGGATCGTCCTCGGCGGCGCGAGCGCCGGGGCGTGTCTGGCTGCCGCCGCGGCCCTGCACGCGGTGGACGACGGCACCCCTCCGGTCGGAGCTGTCTTCGCGTACGGGTTCTTCCACGCCGCGCGCCCCCGGGAGAGCGACCCAGCGCACCGCTCGCGCGGCCATCGTCGCATCACGCACGCGCCGTGGGCGCTCGACGTCGCGAACCGCAACCACGCCGGCACCCGGCGGGCGCTGGTGCACCGGTACGCGTTCCCCGGCGGGCACGACCTGACCGGTTTCCCGCCGACGCTCGTCGTGAACGCCGAGCGTGACACGATGCGGACCTCGGGCGATCGCTTCGCGGCCGAGCTCGCGGCCGCGGGCGCCGACGTGGAACGCCATGTGCTGCCGGGCAGTGCGCACGCCTTCCTGAACCGCCCGGGCCTCCCGGCCTTCACCACGGGAACCGCGCTCATCGCCGAGTGGATGCGGCGCCGCCCGACTCCCGCGTGAACAGCCGGTGTCCGATCGGTCCGATCCCTCGACCGGTCGCGCTCCTCCGCATCCCGAGGCCGACGCCCAGGACGACGTGACCGAACCGTGTCCCGCGGTCGGGACCGCCCGGTGCAGGATCGACGCATGGGGACGGGGCGAGCGGCGGCCATCGGCGGGGCGGTGGCGCTCGTCGTCGCCCTCGGCGTCGCCGGGTGCAGCGTCGGTCCGACCGCCTGCACGGCGATCGGCTGGGCGAACGGCGTCGAGGTGACGCTCCTCGGCGACACCACCGACGTCGCCACCGTGACCGCGTGCGGCGGTGCCGGATGCGAGCCACCCGCAGCCGACGATCCGCCGCCCTTCCCACCGGAGGCGGACCCGGCGAACACACCGACACCCGTCGCCGGCGGCGACAGCCGGACGCTGTACCTGGGCATGGACACGCCGGAGCGCGGTGCGGTCGCCGTGTACGACCGTGCCGGCCACGTGCTCATCGAGCAGTCGGTGGCGCTGCGCTGGGACAGTCCGCACGACGCGGAGCCGTGTGGCGGTCCGTCCTCCGGTCGCGTCACCGTCCGCCTTCCCGCGTCGCACGGTTGACCGCTGCGCACCCGCCGGACGGGAGGCGCGGCGCCGGCCCGCACCGCGCCTCCCGTCGGGTGCCGGGCTGGGGAGGGACCGGACGGCCGCCGGACGAGCCGCGACGTCCCTGCCGCTGTCGAGCGGCAGTCGCTCAGGACGCCGGCCTGCTGAACAGGTTCACGACGTTGCCGTCGGGGTCGCGGACGAGCGCCGACCGGTTGCCCCACGGCATCGTCGTCGGTGCCAGGACGACGTCGTCGGGCTCAGGCTGCAGGCGCTCGAACTCGCCGTCGACGTCCGCGACCTCGAACTCGATGAACACCGACCGGTTCGTCTGCGCGGACACGGCGTCCCCGAGCATCGCGACCGTCGCCGTGCTCGCGATGGCCAGGACCGCGCCGGAGCCGCTGAACTGCGCGAAGACCGGCGTGGGTCGTTCCGCCGGGCGGCCGGTGACACGCTCGTAGAACGCGGCGAGACGGTCGACGTCCTCGGTGACGATGCGGATGGATGTGAACGACACGGGGGCCTCCTGGAGCAGTGGTGATCTGGTCCGGCCAGCCTCGCCGACACCCGCGACACCGTCCTGTCGGTGTTTCCCGGATCCGGTCGCCTCCGGTCAGTCGACGTGCTCGGTGACGGATCGGAGGCGACCGTACGGGATGTCCAGGTCCTCGCGGCGGAGCGTCCGCGCCTGCGGACGCTCGTCGGTCAGTTCGATCGACAGCACCCGGTCGCCGCGGAAGGCGCGGACACCGTCCCGCAGGCGGCACCAGGCGATCAGGTACCAGTCGCCGGCTTTGCCGATCGACCCCAGCGGTTCGACCTCCCGGACGGACTCCGACCCCGAGCGGTCCCGGTACCGCAGCCGGACCACCCGGTCTGCCCGGAGTGCGGCGGCGAAGGCCGGCAGCACCGGTGCGTCGTCGGCGGGTTCGAGCAGGTGCACCCGTGACGCCAGGGCCCTGGCCCGTCGAGCGTCGTCTTCCGGCATCACCGCGAGGACCTTCCGGACGGCGGTCGCGGCGGCCTGTCGGAAGGGCCCACGCTGCAGCGTCCCGAGCCCGACCAGCACCGCGAGCGCTTCGTCCGGTGTGAACCCGGTCGGCCCGAGCGTCGCGGTCGCGTCGATGACGTAGCCCCCGGTCCGGCCGGGCTCGGCCCAGATCGGGAGGCCCGACTGCTGCAACGCCGAGAGGTCGCGCTCGACGGTCCGCACCGACACCCCGAACCGCTCGGCGAGCCAACGCGCGCTGCGGGGCCGGGGAGCGACAGCGCGCAACTCCTCGACGAGGGCGTAGAGGCGGTCGGTGCGGTTCACTCCACCATCATGCGACTCGGTAGTCGGCGCGGAGACCACGATCTGGGACCCGTCGGCGTCGGCCGAGCTCGACGAGCCCTGCCCAGTCCGGGAGTGATCCGGCGGTGGACGTCTGTCCGCACTGCGGGGTCCGGGTTCGCTCCTGGCGGAATGGTTCCGGTGCGGAAGTTCATGAGGCTTTGATCGTCACATGAGTGCAGATGGTTCCGACGTCCGACGTGCGTACGACCCGACCCGGCTGCGGGCGGTCTTCGAGCGGAACTTCACCTATGCCTCCGCCGTGGAGCGCAACGTGCACCGGTTCGGCGGCAAGCCCGCTCTGAGCGACCCGGAGACCGGGCGGTCGTGGACGTACGCCCAGCTCGGCGCGGTCACCGGACACCTGGTCGGTGGCCTCGCACGCCACGGTGTGCAAGCCGGCGACGTCGTCTGCTACCAGCTGATGAACCGGCCGGAGTTCGCGTTCCTCTACGTCGCGACCCAGGGCTTGCGTGCCGTGGGCTCGCCGATGAACTTCCGTCTTGCACCCGGGGAGACCGCACACATCCTCGACGACGCCGAGCCCGTGGTCTTCGTCTACGAAGCCGCTGCTTCCGCCGACGTCGCGACCGCGCTCGCACTGGCCTCCCATCGACCGGCCGTGCTGGTCTCGGTCGGAGAGCCGGCCCCTGACGTCGAGCCGTTGCCGGGCTCGATCACCTTCGCGGAGTTGCTCGACACGTCGGCACCGTCGTTCCGAGCTCCCGAAGCCGGCACCGTCTGGGACGAGACCACCCGCCTCTACACCTCGGGCACCACGGGCCGCCCGAAGGCCGTGCCCCTGTCGAGCCTCAACGAGACCCTGAGTGCGCACGACGTGATCATGCACCTGCCGCTGTCACCCCGGGACCGGACGCTGAACATGTCGCCCTGGTTCCACCGGGGCGGCGTGTACTGCGCGGGACCGAACCCGGTGTTCTACGTCGGGGCGGAAGCCGTCACCCTGCGGCAGTTCGACCCGGTGCGCGTCCTCGACCTGATCGAGGAGTCGAGCCTGACGTTCGTCGTCGGAGCTCCGACGAACCTGGAGCGCCTCGCGGACGAGCAGGAGGCGCGACCCCGTGACCTGTCGAGCCTCACCGGCATCGTGACGATGGGGGCACCCTTCGAACGGCAGGCGGCGCTGCGGTACCAGCGGGTGCTCACCCCGAACATCTCGAACGGCTACGGCACGACCGAGACGTTCTGGAACACGTTCCTCCGCGGCTACGAGTTGACCGCCAACGCGGGTGCCGCCGGACGCGCGAACATCGACGACGACGTCGCCGTCGTGCAGGCCCTCGCCGGACGGCTCGCAGACCCGCGGGACCAGGTGGCCAAGGACGGCAAGGAGATCGGCGAGATCGCGATCCGGTCGATCAAGTCCGGGTACGCCTACGTGCACGACCCGGCTGCCGAGCGCGCCAAGTTCCAGGACGGGTGGTTCTACCCGGGTGACCTCGCCACCTGGAACGAGGACGAAGTCGTCACGATCGTCGGCCGGAAGGACGACATGCTCATCTCCGGCGGCGAGAACGTGCACCCCGTGCAGGTCGAAGAGGTCCTCGCCGGTCACGCCGGGGTCGCGGACTCGATCGTGGTGGGGAAGGCGGACCCCGAGTGGGGCCAGGTCGTCGTGGCGTACGTCGTCCGTCGCAGCGGACAGCTGACCGATCCCGCGGCAGCGGTGTCCGCCCTCGACGCACACTGCCGGGCGAGCACCGACCTCGCCGACTTCAAGCGGCCGCGCCTCTACGCCTTCGTCGACGAGTTGCCCTACACGGCCACCGGGAAGAAGCAGCACTTCGTGATGCAGCGCCGCACGTCCGACGACGCCGAAGCCGGCCTGTTCGTCCGCCCCTGAATGCAGTGGCGCCAGCGCGCTGACGACCCGACGGCGAGGTCGGCGGACGTGCCCGTCGCGACTCAGCGGGAGGTTCACACCGGTGCCGGCAGCTCCAGGCCCTTGAGCTCGCGCATCACGGAGTTGAGGTGCCACTGGTCGCGGAACAGCCCGTAGCGGTCGCGGTCGGTGGTGACGATCTCCAGGTCGCGCCGCCGCTCGAGCAACGCGAGGTCGGAGTCCGTGACGGTGCGCACCATCGTCCACGGCAGCGGTTCGACGCGGACGGCGGTGCCGAACTCCGCCGACAGGCGCGACGTCAGGACCTCGAGCTGCAGCGACCCGATGACGCCGACCATCGGCGCCTGCGCGGTCCGACGCTCGGACTCGAGCAGCTGCACGACGCCCTCCCCGGCGAGCTGTTGCATGCCCTTGCGGAACTTCTTCGCGGTGCTCGGGTCGGTGGGCGCGACGGTGGCGAACATCTCCGGCGCGAACCGGGGGAGCGGCTCGAACTCGACGGCCTCGTCGCTGTACAGGGTGTCCCCGGGGTGCAGCATCGTCGCGTTCACCAGACCGACCACGTCGCCGGGCCAGGCGACGTCGACGGTGTCGCGCTCCCGACCGAACACGCTGAGCGCGTGCTTGGTGTTGAACCGTCGGCCGGACTGCGCGTGGGTCAGCATCATGCCGCGGTCGAACCGGCCCGAGCAGATGCGGACGAAGGCGACCTGGTCGTGGTGGGCAGGGTCCATGTTCGCCTGCACCTTGAACACCTGGGCTGCGAAGGGCTCGGTGACCGGACGGGGCGCGCCGTCCTCGGTGCGACGGGGGAGCGCGGCAGGGGCGGTGTCGCGCAGGAAGCGCAGCAGGTCGACCGTGCCGAGGTGCTTGGTGGCGACGCCGAAGAACACCGGCATGCTCACGCGCGCGTGGAAGTCGTCCTGGTCGGGCAGCCCACGGACCTCGCGGGTGAGCTCGACCTCTTCCAGCGCGGTCGCCCACGCACTGCCGAACAGTTCGGCGGCCTCGTCCGCCGAGCGCTCGGTCGCGACCGGCAGGTGCCCACCGCCGGTGGACTCGTACGTGGTCAGGGTCCCGGTCATGGTGTCCACCAGTCCCTGCAGGTCACCGGCCTCACCGACCGGCCAGGTGACCGGCGTCGGGGCACGTCCGGTGCGCTCCTCGAGCTCGTCGAGCAGGTCGAGGGCTTCACGGCCGGGGCGGTCCCACTTGTTGACGACGGCGATGACGGGGATGTCGCGGGTGCGGCAGACCTCGAACAGACGGATCGTCTGCGCCTCCATGCCCTTCGCGGCGTCGATCAGCATGACCGCGCAGTCGACGGCCGCGAGCGCGCGGTAGGTGTCCTCGGAGAAGTCGGCGTGGCCCGGGGTGTCGACGACGTTGATGAGCGTGCCGCCGGCGTCGAGTTGGACGACCGCAGAGCTGATCGAGATCCCGCGGCTCCGCTCGATCTCCATCCAGTCGGACACGGTCGCGCGCCGGGTGGCCTTGCCCTTGACCGCACCGGCCTCGTCGATCGCGGAAGCCGCCAGGGTCAATGATTCGGTGAGCGTGGACTTGCCGGCGTCCGGGTGGGCGATCACGGCGACGGTCCGACGGCGTTCGGCTTCCCGCTCGATCGTGCCGGCGGCGGCGGTGTCCGCCGGGGACGGACCGGTCACGCGTCGCCCCGCTCGTGGCATCGACCGACGGCGTGACCTGGGTGTTCCGACTTCTGCACCCTCCGACGATACCGACTGCTCCGGACAGTCGACGAACCGGGGCCCTCCGGGAGGCCCGCCGGGTCCGGCGCGTTCCGGACGCCCGCGACCCCGCGACCGCCGCCGGGGTACCGCGACAGGGAACCCCTCTCCGGCACCTCCCGTCGTACCGTGGGCCCATGCCGAACGAGAACGAGGTACGGGACTTCCTGATGTCGCGGCGCGCGCGCATCGCGCCGGAGTCGGTCGGACTCCCGGGCGGTGCCGGTCGGCGGGTCCCGGGCCTCCGACGCGGCGAGGTCGCGGTCCTCGCCGGGGTGAGCGCCGAGTACTACGCGCGGATCGAGCGGGGGAACCTGGCCGGGGTCACCGACACCGTGCTCGACGCGATCGCCCGGACGCTGCGGTTCGACGACTCCGAGCGATCGCATCTGTTCGACCTGGCCCGGTCGGCGAACCTGTCACCGGTGCGCCGGGCCCGCACGAGCACCTCGGGGTCGGTCCGTCCGGGGCTCCGCTTCGCACTCGAGGCGATGCGAGATGTCGTCGCCTTCGTGCAGAACGCCCGTCTCGACGTCGTGGCGATGAGTGACCTCGGCCGGGCGCTCTACAGCGACGTCGTCGAGACCGGAGGCGACCAGCCGAACTTCGCCCGGTTCGCGTTCCTGCACCAGGACCTGTCCCGTCGGCTCTACCCGGACTGGGAGGGAGCGGCGGACATCTCGGTCGCGATGCTGCGGACCGCGGCCGGCCGCCACCCCGACGACCGCGGACTGCGGGACCTGATCGGTGAGCTCGCGACGCTCAGCCCGGAGTTCCGGCAGAAGTGGGCGGCGCACGAGGTCCGGTTGCACACCCACGGCGTCAAGACCTTCCACCATCACGCGGTCGGCGACGTCCGGCTCCACTTCGAGAACCTGACGCCGGGCCTCGACAGCGAGCACAGTCTGCTCGTCTACGCGGCGGAGCCGGGCAGCACGGACGCCGAGTCCTTGCAGCTGCTGGCGAGCTGGGCCGCGACACGGGCGGCGGACGGTGCCCGGGCGACCGGCGTGTCGGACGAGATGCGCGCCTCCCGGCCGGCCGGCGTCGACCGAGACGTGCCCTGACAGGGCGTCCTCCGTCCGGTGGCCCCGCCGTACGGTCGATCCGGCCGCAGCACCGACAGGACGGACCCCGATGACGACCACCGCACCCACCCCGACGACGGGGGGCACCCAGACCCGCATCCCGTGGAGCGCGCTCGTCGCCCTCGCCGCGATCGGGTTCCTGCTGCTGTCCGCCGAGACGATGCCGGCAGGGCTGCTGCCGCTGATGGCCCGGGACCTGGACGCCGGCGAGGGTGTCATCGGTCAGTTCATCAGCGTCTGGGCGCTCGGCACCGTCGTGGTCACCGTGCCGGCCATCACGCTCACCCGCGGGATGCGCCGGAAGCCGCTGCTGCTCACGACCCTGACCTGCCTGGTGCTCGCGAACGCCGTGACAGCGATCTCGTCGGACGTCGTCGTCTCGCTCGTGTCCCGCTTCGTCGGCGGCGCGGCCACCGGCGTCCTGTGGGGGATGCTGGCCGCGTACGGGCGTCGGATCAGCCCGCCCTCCCGTGGTGGCCTGGCCCTGGCGATCGTGTCGACGGGTGCGCCGGTCGGCTTCGCCCTCGGCACACCACTCGGCGCCTGGGTCGGTGGGGTGCTGGACTGGCGCTGGTCCTTCGCCGGCATCTCCGTGCTCGGCGTCGTGCTGCTCGTCCTGGTCACGCTCCTGGTGCCGGACGTCGCGGGACAGCCCGCCGGCGGGCGCCTGCCGCTGCAGCGGGTGTTCCTCCTCCGCGGGGTGCCGGTCGTCCTCGCCGTCATCTTCGTGTGGATGCTGGGCCACAACACGATCTACACGTACATCGCACCGTTCCTGCGCGACACCGACACGGGTCTCTCGGCGGACCTGGTGCTGCTGGTCTACGGGGTCTGCTCGATCGGTGGCGTCGTCCTGACGGCGGCCCTGATCGACCGGTACCCCCGGGGGCTGCTGTGGGCGAGCCTCGGCGGCTTCGTCGTCGCTGCGGTGCTGCTCGTCGTCGGGCACGGATCAGCCCCGGTCGTCCTCGGCGCGGCCGTGCTGTGGGGGCTGACCTTCGGCGGAGCGGCGCCACAGTTGCAGAGCGCACTGACGATCGCGGGCGGCACGGAGTCGGACCTGGCGAACGCGTTCCTGCCGGTGGCGTTCAACCTGGCGATCTCCGCTGCCGGTCTGGTCGGCGCGCTGCTCATCGCGGTCTCGGGCGGGCTGGTCCTCGCGGTGTCCATGGCCGTCCTCGGGGCCCTGGCGCTGGTCGTGACGGTGGTCGGCCGGCAGACCTTCGCCGGTCGTGCCTGAACGGAGCCCGGCCTAGTACTCCGACTTCGCCGCGCAGGTCACCGTGTCGGCGGTCTGGCCGGACACCGAGTCCGGCAGCTCGGCCGCGGACGCGCTCGCCCGGGGCGTCGCCGGAGCCGTCGTCGTGCTCCCGGAGGCGGGCGGGGTGGCGGTGGCTGATGGGCTGGTGGGAGCCGACGGCTTCGCGGTGGGCGCGTCGGGATCGCGCACGGCGGAACGGCCGAGGCTGTTCGGGGCGAGCCGCACCGGTTCGTCGGCCTGCAGCGCAGCCGTCAGGGTCGCCGCGGGCCCCTCGGACACCAGGACCCGAGCCGGGTCCTGGGGGTCGTCGACGACCGGGAACTGGACGAACACCATGTTCGAGAGTCCGACGGTGTTCACGGCGAGGGCGAGGCGCGCCAGGGTCGCCGCGTCGTCGAGCGAGTCCGACAGGACCATGTTCTTGAAGGCGGTGTCGGCGAGCCGCAGGACCTTCGCCGGGTTGGTGAGCGTGCCGGCGGAGACGGTCTGGCGGGCGAGGGCGGACATGAACGTCTGCTGGTTGCTGATCCGGCCGAGGTCGCTCGCGTCGCCGACGCCGTGTCGCGACCGGAGGAACGCAGCGGCCTCGGCCCCTCGGAGCTCGCGGTTGCCGGGCTGCAGGTCGAGCGCTGGGGTGACGTCATCGTCCTTGATCGGCGTGGCGAGGCAGACCGTGACACCGCCGACCGCGTCGGCCATCCGGACGACCCCGTCGAAGGTGATCTTGCCCGCGTAGGCGATCTGCAGGCCGGTGAGCTTGCCGATGGTGCTCGCGACGCAGGCCAGGCCGTGCTGCTCGCCGCCGCGGGAGAGCGCCGTGTTGAGCATCGCGGCGGACGAGGCCGGGGTGACGGCACCGTCGTCGTTCGTGCACGCGGGGATCGGGACGACGAGGTCACGCGGGAAGCTGATGACCGACATGTTCGAGTGGTCGGCCGAGATGTGCACGAGGAGGTTGGTGTCGTTGTTGCCGACGCCGTTGCTCGCCTGCTGGTTCGCCGGGTCGTCGAACCCGGCACCCTGTCCGTCGCGGGTGTCGGTCGCGACGAGCAGCATGTTGACCTCGCCCGACTGGGCCGTCAGCGCGGGCGCCTTCTTCGCAGTGGTGCCGGGCATCACGAGGGAGACCGAGGGCTGGGCGCTCTGCAGGACCTGCCAGGTGGCGATGGCGGCGATCGAACCGGACCCCACCACGGCGACCGCGGCGACGACGGCGACGCCGCGCAGCACGAACCCGAACGGACCGCGACGACGCAGCCTGCCGTGCCGGATGAGCGGTGACGAGCTCGTCGACTGGTCCGCGTGCGCTCGTCCGTCGTCCGACATGCATCCCCCGGGGTCAGTCCGGGAGAGGCCCCGGTTCCGTCATCATGCCGGACCGCAGGGCTCCGCACCGTCGAGACACCTGAGAGACCGTCAGGCGGCGGCGCCCTCGTCCACCGCGAGCACCTCGGTCCGGAGCGCGGGGCAGTGCTCGGGACTCGGGTGCTCGGAGATGTGGATGACCTCGTCGAGCCGGTCCCGGGTCGCCGTCAGCTCGGCCAGCTGTGCGGTGATCCGGTCGCGTTCCTGCACGAGCAGGGCGAAGGACTCGGGCGTGGCTTCACCGGCGTCGACGCAGGGCAGGAGCCGGACGATGGTGCGGCTCGGCAGTCCGGCGGCGAAGAGCTGCTGTACCAGGCGGACCCGGTCCACGGCCTCCGTGCCGTAGGTCCGTTGCCCGGTGCCGGTCCGGGTGGCGGTGAGCATCCCCTGCTCCTCGTAGTAGCGGAGCGAGCGGACGCTCACCCCGGTCCGGGCAGCGAGGTCGCCGATGCGCATGTCGTCTCCGTTCGGGGCTTGCCCCTGACACTGATGTGAGGTCTTACCGTAACCGAGCCGCAGCGGGACGGACCCGTTCGGCGGAAGGAAACCACCATGGACATCACCGGATCCGTCGCCCTCGTCACCGGTTCGAACCGCGGCATCGGACGACACTTCGTCGAACAGCTCCTCGAACGCGGCGCGTCGAAGGTCTACGCCACCGCTCGGCGCCCCGACCTCGTCGACGTCCCCGGGGTCGAGGTGCTCGCCCTCGACATCACCGACCCGGCCTCGGTCGCGGCCGCCGCTGCCGCAGCCAGCGACGTCACGCTGCTGATCGACAACGCCGGCGTCTCTTCGTCCGGCTCGCTGCTCACCGACGACCTGGCGGACGCCCGCCGAGCCGTCGACACCCACCTCTGGGGAACGCTCGACATGGTCCGGGCGTTCGCGCCCGTCATCGAGCGGAACGGCGGGGGTGCGATCGTCAACGTCCTCTCCGCGCTCTCCTGGTTCTCGGCGCCGGGCGCGGGTGGGTACGCCATCGCGAAGGCGGCCGAGTGGAACATGACCAACGCCGTCCGGCTCGAGCTCGCCGGCCGGGGAGTCACCGTCCAGGGCCTCCACCTCGGCGCCGCCGACACCGACATGATGGCCGGCTACGACGGCCCGATGACCGACCCCGCGGACGTCGTCCGTGCGGCCCTCGACGGGGTCGAGCGGGACGCCACCGAGGTGCTGGTCGACGACTGGACTCGCCTGGTCAAGGCCTCCCTGGCGGGCGACCCGGTGGACTTCTCCGCCGAGATCGGCTGAACCGCCCGCTCGGGATCGGCCGGCAGCCCCCGGGACCTGACTGACGGGAGGCCCGTGGCGACGCCGCCACGGGCCTCCCGTCAGTCAGGTGCACCGGACCGTCGGATCCGTTCGCCCGTCACGTCCGCCAGTGCGGCGAGCAGCGCGTCCTGGAACGCGGAGTCGCGCACGGCGGCCTGCGGTGTCGCCCGCTCCCCGTGGTACCAGTAGCCGGGGGTCTCGGCGTCGGGGTCATCGGTGACGGCGAGCCAGTCCTGTGTGCGGTGGCCGGCCTCCAGGTCGTCGGGTGCCCCCGCGCCGCCCATCTTCGTCGGCACCCAACCCGGGTCGACGGCGTGTGCGACGACGCCCGGCCGCAGGCGGGGGAGCGCAGCGGCGATCGCGGTCACGAAGAGCTTGCTGTCCGAGTACGACGAGCCGGTCGACGTGTGCCAGTCGATCCGGTCGAGCGACGCCGAGCCGCCGCGGTGCATGCCGCTCGTGAGGACGACGTGCCGTCGGACGTCCGGCAGCAGCGCGGTGAGCAGGTACGGCGCGACGACGTTGACGGGCAGGACGTCCGGCCCCGAGAGGACCCCGGCGTTGTGGATGACCGCGGTGAGTCCGGAGCCGCCGAGCTCGCTGGCAAGGCGCCAGACCGCACGCGCGTCGGCGAGGTCCGCCGTGACCAGGGTCGCGCCACGGTCGACGAGGTCGGACAGGGTCTCGGCGCGGCTGCCGTTCCGTGCGTGCACGACGACGTGGTGGCCGTCAGCGAGCAGGGACTCGGCGGAGAGCCGCCCGAGTCCGTCGGTGGATCCGGTGACGAGGACGGTGTGTTCCATCAGCGCAGCGTACGTCGTGGCCGATGATGGGGGAGTGGACGGTCAGGGACAGCAGCCGCGATGGCGGAAGACGTGGTCGACGGTGCAGGTCGGGGTGTTGTCCGCGGCCGTGGTCGGCTGCATCGTGCTCCTGCTGACCGGAGACGGAACGCTCGACCGTGTCTACGCGGTCGCGCTCGTGTTCTTCGGCATCGCCCTGCTCGGGCACGTCACCTTCCTGGTGCTCACGGCCCGGGCCGAGCGGGGACGCTGAGCGGACGACCGCGTACACGTCCACCCGCACCCTGTCAGGCTGGACTCCCCATGGAACTCATCGCGCCCGAACTCGTCGTCGTGCTCGTGGTGGCGATCGCCGTCGCGACCGCCGTCTCGAACCGGCTGCGCGTCGCGCCCCCGGTCCTCCTGCTCGCCTTCGGGGCCGCGATCGCCTTCATCCCCGCGTTCGGGAAGCTGGAGCTACCCGCCGACGTGGTGCTCTTCCTGTTCCTGCCGGCACTGCTCTACTGGGAGAGCCTGACGATCTCGCTCCGCGAGATCCGGAACAACCTGCGCGGCATCGTCCTGATGGGCACGCTCCTGGTCGTGCTCACCGCCGGCGGTGTGGCGACGATCCTGCACCTGCTCGGGATGCCCTGGGGCCCCGCGTGGGTGCTCGGTGCCGCGGTCGCGCCGACGGACGCCACCGCGGTCGGTGCGCTGACCCGGTCGCTGCCACGTCGGAACACGACCGTCCTGCGCGCGGAGTCCCTGGTGAACGACGGGACGACGCTCGTCATCTACGGCATCGCGGTCGCGGTCACGGCGGGGGAGCAGGAGCTCACCGTCTGGAACGTGTCCGGCATGCTCCTCCTGTCCTACCTCGGTGGGATCGCGGCCGGACTCGTGACGTCGTGGCTCGGGATGCTCGTCCTCCGTCGGATCCACGCGGTCGTGCTCGAGAACCTGCTGACGCTGCTGGTGCCGTTCGCCGCCTTCCTCGCTGCCGAGGCGGTGGGTGCCTCCGGCGTCCTCGCGGTCGTGGTGGCAGGGCTCGTCGTCAGCCAGGTCGCGCCGAAGCTCGACCGGGCCGAGACGCGCCAGCAGGTGCGGTCGTTCTGGTCCTTCAGCACGTTCCTGCTCAACGGCGCCCTGTTCGTGCTGGTCGGGATCGAGGCGACGATCGCGGTCCGGGAGCTCGCCGGGCAGGAGATCGCCCGGGGCCTCGGGCTGATCGGGATCGTCTCGGTCACCGTCGTCGTCCTGCGCTTCGCGTTCCTCAACCTCACCTGGGGGACGGTGCGGCTCGTCACGCTGCGGACGGGAGGTTCGCCCCGCGAAGGACACCGCGACCGGCTGGTCAGTGGGTTGACCGGGTTCCGCGGTGCCGTCTCGCTCGCCGCCGCCGTGGCCGTCCCGCGGCTGGTCGAGAGCGGTGGCGCGTTCCCGGACCGCGACCTCATCGTGTTCGTCACCGCCGGTGTCGTGGTGGTCACCATCGTCGGGCAGTCGCTCGTGCTGCCGGCCGTCGTGCGCTGGGCGTCCTTCGACGGCAGCGGCGAGGTCCTCGAGGAGCGCCGATCCGCTGAGCGCACGGCGTTGGAGGAAGCTCTCGACGCGCTGCCGCGGCTGGCCCGGAAGACCGGTGCCGAAGCGGAGATCGTCGACCGCATCCGCGAGGACTACGAGGGTCACCTGGCGCTCGTCAAGGCCGAGGAGAGCGACGACGAGGAGCACCCGCTGCTGGTCCAGCGCGGCGCTGCGGTCGAACTCGAGCTCGCACTCGTCCGGCTGAAGGCGGCGACGGTCCTGCGGTTGCGCGACCAGGGTGAGATCGACGACCTGGTCCTGCGGCAGGTCCGCGCCGAGTACGACGCCGAGGAGACCCGACTGCTCCGGCTCGACCAGCGCGGCTGACGATCCGTCCCCCTCCTTACGGACCGACCGAGTCCGCCGATAGTGCGCACTGACCACCCACGGACGGGCGGTCGAACACCTGCCCCACGGACGGCGGCGGGTCGATCGAGAACCAGGACGGGCCATGATCGTCGTCACGCGACTGAACGGCAGCGGTTTCGCTGTGAACCCCGATCTCGTGGAGCGCATCCAGGAGACGCCGGACACGACGCTCATCATGGTCGACGGGGCGAAGTACATCGTCCGCGAGTCGCTGGCCGAGGTCATCGACCGCATCGCCGGGTACCGAGCACGCATAGTCAGCATGGCGTACGGCACCGACCGGCCCGTCGGCCGCGACGGCACGGGCCCGCAGCCGACCCTCGCCCCGGTCGCTCCGCTCCGCGCCCAGGACGGAGGTCGCTGACGTGGACATCGCGACCATCATCGGCATCCTCCTGGCCTTCGGCGCACTCTTCGGCATGGTCGAGATGGAGCACGTCGAACTCGGCGGTCTGTTCCTCCCCGCGCCGATGCTCCTGGTCTTCGGCGCCACCATCGGCTGCGGCATCGCGAGCACCACGCTGAAGGACGCCCTCTCGGCGTTCAGGTCCGCGCCGAAGGCGTTCACCGGCAAGGTCACCCCGCCGCAGGCCGTCATCGACGACGTCGTCGGACTGGCCGAGACCGCCCGTTCGAACGGCCTGCTCGCGCTCGAGCAGGAGGCCGACAAGCACGACGACCCGTTCATGAAGAAGGCGCTGCAGAACATCGCCGACGGCACCGACGGCGACGAGCTGCGGATCCTGCTCGAGGACGAGATCGAGTCGAACGCCGCGCCGATGCGGAGCGCGAGTGCGTTCTTCATGGGGCTCGGCGGCTTCGCCCCGACAGTCGGCATCATCGGCACCGTCGTCTCCCTGACCCACGTCCTGGCGAACCTCGGCAAGCCGGACGAACTCGGCCCGCTCATCGCCAGTGCCTTCGTCGCGACGCTGTGGGGTCTGCTCACCGCCAACTTCCTCTGGCTGCCGATCGGCGGGAAGCTCCGGAAGCTCGCCCAGCTCGAGTCGGACCGGCAGACACTGCTGATGGAGGGCCTCCTGGCCGTGCAGGCCGGCAGTCAGCCGCGGCTCCTCGGTGAGCGCCTCACCGCGATGGTGCCGCCGAGCGCCCGTGGTGCATCGGGCAAGAGCGCCAAGGTCAAGGCCGGCGCCGACGACCAGCAGCTGGCGGCCTGAGCATGAGCGCCAACCCCCGGGGGCGCGGGCGTGGTCGGAAGAAGCGCGGCCACGACGAGGCCGAACACCCCGACGAGCGCTGGATGGCCTCGTACATGGACATGATCACGGTCCTGATGTGCATGTTCCTCGTGCTGTTCGCCATGTCGACCGTCGACCAGGAGAAGTACATGGCGCTGAAGAACTCGCTCGCCACCGGGTTCGGCGAAGTGAAGTCGCAGAAGGTCGACACCGCCTCCGGCACCGTCGTGACGAAGGACCAGGTCGAGGACGGCTCCGGCTACTCGACCGACAAGGCGCACGCGGACCACTCCACCGCGGCCTCGGGGGCGAAGGACACCAACGTCGACCCGGCGTCCACCGTCGTGCCGCAGACCGCGGCCAAGGCGGACGTGAAGGCCGCGCAGGAGGAGCTCGACGACCTCAGAGCCATCGAGGCCGCAATCAAGGGCAACCTCGACGAGGCCGGCCAGAATTCCAACGTGCAGTTCACGGTCGACGCCCGCGGACTCACCGTCCGGCTGATCGGCAGCGAGACGTACTTCGGGACGAACAGCGCCGACCTGTCGGACCAGGCGAAGCGGATCATGGACGCCATCGCCCCGGTCCTCCGCGGCGCCGACCACGACGTCAGCGTCGAGGGACACGCAGACAGCCGGAACTCCACCGCCCCGTACGCGACGAACTGGGAGCTCAGCGCCGCCCGCGCGACCGGGGTGCTCCGTGACCTCGTCGAACGGGGCGGGATGCCGGCCGCCCGGATCCAGTCCGTCGGCTTCGGGTCCAGCCGGCCGCTCGCGAAGGGCAGCACGGACGGGGACCTCGCGTTGAACCGCCGCGTCGACATCGTGGTCCTGTCGAACGCCGACCAGGACGTCAGCGCCCTCATGCCGAGCCTCGCGAAGGCGCAGGACGGAGCGCGCTCCGGGTAGGCGCGACCGTCGCCCCAGAAGAGGGGCCAGAGCTGACGGCCGCCCCCGGGCAGCCGAGAGTACGACTCGTGACCGAGACCCTGACCGCGCCCGAGGTGTACGACTTCGCGCGCCCGTCGACGCTCGCTCGCGAGCACGCCCGGGTCCTCGAGCTCGCCTTCGAGACCTTCGCGCGGCAGTGGGGCACGCAGCTGACCGCGAAGGTCCGTGTCCTCAGCCAGGTCACCTGCGAGCAGGTCGCGATGATGACCTACGACGAGTACGCGGCGTCGTTGCCCGCACTCACCGGGATGGTCTTGCTGCCCATCGAGGGAGTCACCGCCAAGGGGGTCCTGCAGGTCCCGCTCGACGCCGCCCTGGCCTGGGTGTCACACTCGCTCGGCGCCTCGAAGCCGCTGCCGACACCCGAGCGGACGTTCACCCCGATCGAGCAGGCCCTCGTGCGCCGCCTGGTCGAGGACGCCCTCGACGACCTCCGCTACTCCCTCGGCGGGCTGCTCGACCAGCCCGTCACCGCCGGGGCCTTCCAGTTCAACAGCCAGTTCGCCCAGGCCGCCCAGAAGTCCGACCTGATGATCGTCGTGTCGTTCGAGATCCGGGTGGGGGAGCGCATCGCCGCCGGCACGCTAGCCCTGCCCGCCGAGGCCGTCCTGCCCCAGCTCGTCGACCGCCCGGCCGACGTCTCGACCGCCGACGCGAAGGCACTGCTCGACGCGCAGCTCGCGTCGGTGCCGGTCGGCGTCTCGCTCCGCTTCGCCCCGGCCACCGTCCTGCCGGCACAGGTCCTCGGCCTCGCCGTCGGCGACGTCCTGCCGCTGCCGCACCCGCAGCACCGCCCACTGACCATCTCCGTCGACGGTGAACCCGTCGGCACCGCCGCCGTCGGCGCGAACGGCTCGCGGCTCGCGGGCGTCGTCGTCACCACCACCGCATCGGAGCCGTCCGCATGACCGCCGTCACCTCCACCCTGCACACGACCGCCGCCGAGGCGCTCGCCAGCGCATTGCCCACCGCCGTCCCGCTCGTTGCGGTCGCCCAGCCGGGAGGCCCGTCCGCCGACCTGCAGGCACGTGCCGCCGACGCCGTGGTCGCCTCCTTCGTCGGTGGCGTCTCCGCGGACCTCGCCGTGGTGCTGCTCGACCTCGCCGCCATCACGGCAGCGGGCGGCGTCGACGCCGGCCTCGTGTCCGTCGCCGACGTCCTCCGCCCGTCCCTCGAGGCAGCGGTCGCCCCGTTCGGTGCCGGCGTGCTCGGTGAGGGCCGCCGCGACTCCGCCGTCGCCCTGGTCGCCGACCCGGAGGCCGTGGTGTTCGCCCTGACCGGCGCCGGGCAGCCGATGGGCTGGGTCGCGATCCGGATCCGCGAGAACGGCACCGTCGCCGAGCCGATCGCGGCCGCGCCGGTCCTGTCCGCCGGCAACCTCGGCCGCATCAACAGCGTCGAGATGACCCTCACCGTCGAGATCGGCCGCACCCGGATGTCGGTGCGGGACGTGCTCGGCATGGAGCCCGGTGCCGTCGTCGAACTCGACCGCTCCGCCGGTGCCCCCGCCGACGTGCTCCTCAACGGACGGCTCATCGCGCACGGCGAGGTCGTCGTCGTCGACCAGGACTACGCCGTCCGCATCACCAAGATCCTCGACGTCGCCGAGACGGTCTGACCCGGTGGACACGCTCGTCATCGCACTCCGCGTCGCGCTCTCCCTCGGTGTCGTGCTCGCCCTCATGTGGGTGCTGCACCGCCGCATGCAGAAGGGGCAGTTCGGCGCGGGACGTACCCGGGGGCGTCGTTCGGCGTCACTCGAGGTCGTCGCCCGTCAGGGCATCGGCGGCAAGGCGAGCGTGGTCGTGGTCGACGTCGACGGGGAGCGGCTCGTCCTCGGCGTGGCCGAGCACGGCGTGACCCTCCTCACGAGCGGCCGGGCACCCGCGCCGGAACTCACGATCGTGACGGGCCCGGTCGCACTGCCGACGGCGGACGCGTTCCGTGCGGAACTGGACCGGCAGGACCAGGCCGCACCCAGCCTCCAGTCCGACACCGCGTCCGCCGGGACGCCCACCGATCCACTGCCGCTGCGGCCGCGCGGCCGACGCGCCGCGCCGCGCACCAACGCCCTCGTCCCGACGGTCACGCAGCTGCAGGGCTCGGTCCTCTCCGCGGACACCTGGCGCCAGGCGGCGTCGGCGCTCCGCTCCCGGCGGACCGGGTGAGCGCGGCCCGCACGGGCAGGGTGCTGCTGTTCGTCCTCCTCGGACTGACGATGGTGGCCGGCTTCCTCATGCTCACCACGACCGGCGCCCACGCGGCCGGTGTGGTCCAGCCGACCGCCCCCGCGGCCCCGACCGCCCCGCCGACGCCGTCCACCGGCGGCTTCAGCGTCGACGTCAACGGCCCCGACGGCACGCCGTCCTCCGCCGTGGTCACCCTGATCGGGATCACGCTGCTCAGCGTCGCACCGGCGCTGCTGCTGATGATGACCTCGTTCACCAAGATCTTCGTCGTCCTCGCCATGACCCGGAACGCGCTCGGCTTGCAGTCGATCCCGCCGAACCAGGTGATCGCCGGACTCGCCCTGTTCCTGTCGCTGTTCGTGATGGCACCCGTCATCGGGCACGTCAACGACGACGCCGTGCAGCCGTACCTGGCCGGGCACCTCGACTTCCAGCAGGCCGTCGAGATCGGCACCAAGCCGCTCCGGACGTTCATGCTGCACCAGACCCGCGACGAGGACGTCGCCCTCATCACCCGCGCCGCCGGTCAGGCGAACCCGAAGGACATGTCCGCCGTGCCGATGACGACGGTCATCCCGGCGTTCATCATCTCGGAGCTCCGCAGCGCGTTCATCATCGGGTTCGTCATCTTCATCCCGTTCCTGGTGATCGACCTCGTCGTCTCCGCAGCCCTGATGTCGATGGGCATGATGATGCTCCCGCCGGTGATGATCTCGCTGCCCTTCAAGATCCTGCTGTTCGTCCTGGTCGACGGCTGGGGACTCATCATCACCTCGCTCATCGAGAGCTACCACGTTGTCTAGCGCGACGTGGTCCGGACCCGACACCGTGCCCGGGGGGCTCTCGTGAACCAGCAGGCGGTCATCGACCTCACCCTCCAGGCGCTCCTGGTCGCCGGCAAGCTCGCGGCGCCCGTGCTCATCACCTCGCTCGTCGTCGGCTTCGCGATCTCGCTGTTCCAGTCCGTGACCCAGATCCAGGAGGTCACGCTCTCGTTCGTGCCGAAGGCCCTGGCCGTGGCGATCGCCCTGGTCGTCTGCGGCAACTGGATGATCTCCGAGATGATCGCCTTCACGCACGTGGCGTTCGACATGATCCCGAAGCTGCTCGGGAGCGGCTGATGGACCTGGTCTTCGACGCCGCCCGGCTCGAGGGCACGATGCTCGCCGGCGTCCGGCTCGTCGCGTTCTTCGTGGTCGCCCCGCCGTTCTCGTACAAGGCGTTCCCCGGCGTCGTGAAGGTGATCCTCGGCCTGGGCCTCGCGATCGGCGTCGCCCCGAAGGTCACCGCCGGGTACGAGCAGCTCGACACGGCCGCCTTCCTCGTCGCCCTCGTCACCCAGCTGCTCGTCGGACTGGTGCTCGGCTTCATGGTGTACCTGGTGTTCGCGGCCGTGCAGTCCGCGGGCGCGCTCGTCGACCTGTTCGGCGGGTTCACGCTCGCGCAGGCGTACGACCCGCAGTCGCAGGTGAACGGCGCCCAGTTCACCCGGCTGTTCCAGATGGCCTCGCTCGCGCTGCTGTTCGCCTCTGGCGGCTACCAGCTGATCATCGGCGGGCTGGTCCGGTCCTTCGACGGCGTGCCGCTCGTGGACGGCCGCTTCCCGATCGACGGGATCGCGCCGATGCTCGTCGCGGCGTTCGGGCAGATGTTCCTCGCGGCACTGCAGATCGCCGGCCCGCTCGTCGTCGTGCTGTTCCTCGCCGACGTCGGCCTGGGCCTGCTCACCCGCGTCGCCCCCGCCCTGAACGCGTTCCAGATGGGCTTCCCGATCAAGATCGGCCTCACCGTCCTGTTCGCCGGCGCGCTCTTCATGGCCCTGCCGAGCGTCGTGTCGTCGCTCACCGGCGACGCCGTCCAGGCGATCACGGGCAGGGGGTGACGGCATGTCGGACAGTGGAGAACGCTCCGAACAGGCATCCGACAAGCGGATGCGCGAGGTGCGCCGCAAGGGGCAGCTCGGCCGGTCGCAGGACCTCAGCGCCTGGATCGGCATCGCCGTCGCCGCGCTGATGGTCCCGTCCACGATCGGGCACGCCTCGGCGGCCGGGCAGCAGCAGCTGCACGCCGTGACCCTCGTCATCGCGGACCCGAGCATCGGCACCATGCGGCACGTCCTCGACGACGCCCTCGCCTCGATCGGCAGCACGATCGGCCCGATGCTCGCCGTCGTCGCCGTCGCGGTGCTCGCCGTCGCGGTCGCCCAGGGCGGCGTGCACATCAAGAAGCTCACCCCGGAGCCGGACCACTTCGATCCCGTCGCCGGCGTGAAGCGGGTGTTCGGTACGCAGGCGCTCTGGAACGGGGTGAAGGCACTGCTGAAGACGGCGGTGGTCGGGCTCGTGCTGTGGTTCGCCGTGCAGGGACTTGTCCCCGTGCTCATGTCGAGCGGCTCGCTGCCGCTGACGAGCGTCCTCGAAGCTGCCGGAGCCGGCGCGGGCACCCTGCTCCGCGCCGCGATCGCCGCCGGGCTCGTCCTCGCCGCGCTCGACGTGTTCGTCGTCATCCGCCGGAACCGCAAGCGCACGATGATGACCAAGCGCGAGGTCAAGGACGAGAACAAGCAGGCCGAGGGTGACCCGCTCGTGAAGTCGCAGCGTCGCTCCCGGCAGCTCGCCGCCAGCCGGAACCGGATGATCGCCGCGATCGGCACCGCCGACGTCGTGATGACCAACCCGACCCACTACGCCGTGGCGATCAGGTACGAGGCCGGCAAGTCCGCACCCCGGGTCGTGGCGAAGGGCGCCGGACCCGTCGCCGACGCAATCCGCCTGAAGGCCACCGAGGAACGGGTGCCGATGGTCCAGGACGTCCCGCTCACCCGTGCACTGCACGCCGCGTGCGAGCTCGGTCAGGAGATCCCCGTCGACCTCTACACGCCCGTCGCCCGCGTCCTGTCGTTCGTGATGACGCTCGCCGCCCGCGGTGCCACCGTCGGCACGCACACCCCGCCCCGCCCCACCACCCCGGAGGAGGTCGCCACCGTGCTCGACCCGACCACGCTCAGCGGCGACGTGCGCCCCCGCAAGCTCCGGACCCCGCGTCCCGTCACCGAACCCACTCCCGGAGAGGCCCTCCCCGCATGAAGCGCGCCGACCTGCCGAAGTTCGCCGTCCCGGTGCTCATCGTCGGCATCATCCTGCTGTTGATCCTGCCGGTGCCGCCGTTCCTGCTGGACGTCCTCATCATCTGCAACATCCTGCTGGCGCTGGTGATCCTGCTCACCACGCTGTTCGTGAAGAAGCCGCTCGACTTCTCGGTGTTCCCGTCGCTGCTGCTCGTCGCGACGCTGTTCCGGCTCGGGCTCAACGTCGCCTCGACCCGCCTCGTGCTCGCGCAGGGCTTCGCAGGCGACGTCATCCAGGCCTTCGGGCACGTCGCCGTGGCCGGCTCGGTCATCATCGGCGCGGTGATCTTCCTCATCCTCGTGGTGATCCAGTTCGTCGTCGTCACGAAGGGCGCCGAGCGCGTCGCCGAGGTCGGTGCGCGCTTCACCCTCGACGCGATGCCCGGCAAGCAGATGGCCATCGACGCCGACCTCAACGCCGGACTCATCACGGACGAACAGGCCAAGGAGCGCCGCGCGGCGGTGTCCGCCGAGGCCGACTTCTACGGCGCGATGGACGGCGCGTCGAAGTTCGTCAAGGGCGACGCGATCGCCGGCATCCTGATCCTCGTCATCAACCTCGTCGGCGGCATCGCGATCGGCATGCTGCAGAACGGCATGTCGATCACGGACGCGCTCTCGCACTACGGCATCCTCACCATCGGTGACGGCCTCGTGTCGCAGATCCCCGCGCTCCTGATGGCCGTGTCGACCGGGATGATCGTCACCCGCTCCGGCGCCGAGTCCGACATCGGCACGTCGGCCTCCGACCAGCTGTCACAGTCCCGGACCGCCCTGATGATCGCTGGCGCTGCCGCGATCGCGATGGGGTTCATCCCCGGCATGCCGATCCTGCCGTTCCTGCTCATCGGCGCGAGCCTGCTCTTCACCGGGTGGCGGATCGGCCAGAACGCGAAGCGTGCCGCCGCCACGGCCGCCGAGCAGCAGGCGCTCGCGGCCGCCGCCCCGGCGAGCGACACCCCCGAGGACCTCCTCGAGCAGATGCGCGTGCACGCCCTCGAGATCCTGCTCGCCCCCGACCTCGTCGACATGGTCTCCGGCGCCTCCGACGACCTGCTCGGCCGGGTCCGTGCACTCCGCCGCAAGATCGCCATCGACATGGGGATCGTCGTCCCGCCGGTCCGGACCCGGGACAGCATCGACCTCCCGCCCGCCACCTACGCCATCCGGATCGCCGGGGTCGAGGCCGGTCGCGGCACCGCCCCCGCGCGGAGCGTCCTGGCCCTCGGCGAACAGCTCGACGGCCTGCCCGGTGACCCCACCGTCGAGCCGGTGTTCGGCCTCGCCGGCAAGTGGGTCCCCGCGGAACTCCGGCACGCCGCCGAGATGACCGGCGCGACCGTCATCGACCGCGTGTCCGTGCTGGTGACCCACCTGCAGGCCGTGATCGGCGACAACGCTGCCCGGCTGCTCACCCGCGAGGACGTCAAGGTCCTGGCCGAGGGCGTCAAGCAGGTCAACCCCGCCGCCGTCGAGGAGCTCGTGCCCGGGATGCTCTCGATGGCCGAACTGCAGCGGGTCCTGCAGGGGCTGCTCGCCGAGCGGGTGCCGATCAACGACCTCGGCCGGATCTGCGAGGCGCTGACCCTCCGCGCGAAGGTCTCCACCGACCCCGAGGGCCTGGTCGAGTCGGCTCGCGCCTCGCTCGGTCCGGCACTGGCCGCCCGACACCTCGACGGCACGGTGCTCCGTGTCATCATGATCGACCCGGTGCTCGAACAGGCGATGCTCGAGGGGCTCCGGCCGTCCGAGCAGGGCAGCCAGATCCTCCTCGACGCGCACCGGATCGAACAGGTCCTGGGCTCCGTCCGGGACTCGGTCCGCGCCGTCGAGGACCAGGGCCTGTCCGCCGTCCTGGTCTGTGCCCCTCAGCTCCGCCCGGCCGTGCACCGCATGGTGTCGGCGCAGGCGAACGGGCTGCCGGTGCTGTCGTACCAGGAGGCGACCGCCGCGGGCTCCACCATCGAGACCGTGGGGGTGGTCCGTGCCGCCGATCCGATCGCAGCGTAGCGGCGCGACGCTCGACGAGGTCCGCGCCGGCGTCCTCGCCGAGTTCGGCCCCGGCGCGCGCATCGTCTCCGCCGAACGCGTCACCACCGGCGGGGTGGCCGGGCTGTTCCGGAAGGCCCACGTCGAGGCCGTCATCGAGGTCCCCGACCCGCTCGACCCGCCGACCGCCCGCGTCGCGATCGCCTCCTCCCCGGCCAAGCGAGCGGGCATCGCGGCGCTCCTCGCCGACGCCGAGGCAGCCGAGTCCCGCATCGCCGACTCCGACGGCACCGCCACCGTCCGGGCGGACGCCTTCGCGTCGGTCCTCGACGGTTTCGCCGCGGACGGACTGGCCCCGCCGCGCCGGGCCGCCACCCGACCGGCCGCGGTCGAGCCGGGCCTCCCGTCCGCGACCGACGGTGCGGTGCCGTCCGTGACCAGCCTGCCGGGAGGCCCGGACACCGACCCGTGGGCCGACCTGCGCGCCCCCTCGACCACCGGTGTCCCCTCCGCTCCGGCACCCGCACCCGCACCCGCGGTCCGCTCGGCGGACGGTGACCTCGTCCTGCTCGTCGGCCGCGCCACCGACGTCGACGCCGCCGCCGGGGTGTTCGCGAGTCGGCACGGCCTGCGTGCCACGGCGGCCTCGGACCGGCGGAGCGGCATCCTCGCCCGCGCCGACGCCGTGCGCGACGGCGTCGCACTGCTCGCGGTCGCGGCGTGGACCGACGTGGCGACCACCACGTCACTCGCACCGGACCAGGTGTGGGTCGTCGTCGACGTCGGGCGGAAGCACGAGGACGCCGTCACGATGCTCAGCGCCGTGGTCGAGGTCGGCGTCCCGATCGCCGGCATCCTGGCGATCGGCGCCGAGGAGACGAGCACCCCGGAGACCGTCCGCTTGCTCGGGGTCCCGGTCCGGACGCTCTGACCGATGCTCGCCGCCGCCTGGTGCTCGTCGCTGCCGGGCTGGCGGCGGGGGAGTCGCTAGGCTGGTGCGGTGCTGGTACTCACGCGGAAGGTCGGCGAGCGGATCCTCATCGGTGACGACATCGTCATCACGGTGCTCGACTCCCGCGGTGACGGCGTCCGCATCGGGATCGACGCCCCTCGTGGCGTGAAGATCCAGCGCGAAGAGGTCGTCCGTGCCGTGGCCGAGGCGAACGTCGCCGCTGCCGCAGGCGCCGACGACGACGCCGAAGCACGCCTGCGCGCCGCACTCGGCGCCCCGCGGCCGCCCGCTGCCGACTGACGCGCTGCGGCCTGCTGGCGTGGCGCCGCTCGGCTGCTGGCGCGGCCGGCCGGGCGCGGCGCCGTTCGGCTGCGCCGCGGCGCCGTACGGCTGCGCCCAACGGCATCCGGCTCGAACCGCGGTGTCCCGCGGTTCGACCGGGTTCCTGTTGTGCGGGTCCTCGCCGCGCCAGCTGGCGGCAGCCCGGCGGTACCCCGGCGGCAGTGCTGCCCGCCGCGCCCGGCCGGGCGCGGCGCCGTTCGGCTGCGCCCAACGGCATCCGGCTCGAACCGCGGTGTCCCGCGGTTCGCCCGGGTTCCTGTTGTGCGGATCCTCGCCGCGCCAGCTGGCGGCAGCCCGGCGGTACCCCGGCGGCAGTGCCGCCCGCCGCGCCCGCCCGGGCGCGGCACCGTTCGGCTGCGCCCAACGGCATCCGGCCCGAACCGCGGTGTCCCGCGGTTCGGGCCGGTTCCTGTTGTGCGGATCCTCGCCGCGCCCCGCGCGCCGCGCCCCGCGCGCGCCGCGCCCCGCGCGCGCCGCGCCCCGCGCGCCGCGCCCCGCGCGCGCCGCGCCCCGCGCCGCGCCGCGCCTACGGCCGGGGCTTCTTCTCCTGCTCGGGGAGCCGACCCGCAGCACGCTCGGCGGCGTACCAGGCCCGGGCCTCGTCCTGTCGTGCCTGCTCAGTACCGGCAGCGATGGGGGAGCGGACGTGCGCCGGCTCGTACCCGAAGGACTCGATGAGCTGCGGGACGACCGGACGGATCCGCGCCACGAGCCGGTCGACGTACGCCGAGACCGCTCGGGCACGCTGCGCCGAGAGCCGACCGTGCAGCAGGTGCCAGTCGAGGTGCTGTTCGATCAACCCGAGGGCGAACAGGTCGCGCAGCCAGACCAGCACGGTCCGGGTGTCTCCCGGCGGGACGTCGGCGATCGCGTCCGTGAAGGCGTCCCACTGCATGAGCTCGGCGTGCGCCTTCGACGCCTCGATGAGCTCGTGCTGCGACCGGTTCAACAGCACGGCCGCGCGGGCGCGGTCTTTGCCGGCGGTCCGGAGGCGCATCCCGATCTCGGTGACCATCGTCTCGACGCGCCCGGCCAGCAGCGCGCGCTGCGTCCCGCTGTCCTGCAGGTCGGCCACCGAGGCCGCGAGCGAACCGCGGTCGGACACGGTCTGGCCCAGCCGGCGGAGGCCCGTGGCATCGGCGAGCTTCGACCCGACCTGGGTCGCGACGAACTTCGCTGTCGAGGCGGCGTCGCGCGGTGCGGCCTTGCGGAAGTCGGTGAGCAGGCGCTTGCCGACGAGCTGCAGCAGGACGGTGTTGTCGCCCTCGAACGTCACGTAGACGTCGAGATCGGCGCGGAGGCCCGTGATGCGGTTCTCGGCGAGGAACCCGGCGCCGCCGGTCGCCTCGCGGCACTCCTGCAGCGTGTCGAGTGCCGACCAGGTGGACATGGACTTGAACGCCGCTGCCTGGGTCTCGAGGTCCTCGCGACGCTCCGGGGTGTCCGCTCGCCCGCTGAACACGTCGTCGAAGGTCTGCAGCAGCTTCTCGTGGGCGAAGGACTGCGCGAACACGGTCGCCAGACGCGGGATGAGACGGCGCTGGTGCCGGCCGTAGTCGAGGAGCACACCCTCCTGCCCGTCGCCGGTGGGGAACTGCCGACGCTGCATCGCGTAGGTCAGGGCGATCTGCAGCCCGACCTTCTGCGCGACGACCGCGGCGCCGTCGAGCGACACCCGGCCCTGCACGAGCGTGCCGAGCATGGTGAAGAAGCGCCGGCCGGGGGACTCGATGGGCGAGGAGTACGTGCCGTCCTCGGCGACGTCGCCGTAGCGGTTGAGCAGGTTCGTGCGGGGGATCCGGACGTGGTCGAACCAGAGCCGGCCGTTGTCGATGCCGTTCAGTCCGCCCTTGACCCCGTCGTCCTCGCCGCCGACCCCGGGCAGGAAGCCGTCGTCGTCGCGGAGCGGGACGTAGAAGGCGTGCACACCGTGGTCGATGCCCTGCGTGACGAGCTTGGCGAACACGACCGCGGCCTTGCCGTGCAGGGCGGCGTTGCCGATGTAGTCCTTCCACGCACCGCGGAAGGGCGTGTGCACGACGAACTCCTGCGTCTCCGGGTCGTAGGTCGCACTCGTCGCGATGTTCTGCACGTCGGAGCCGTGGCCGGTCTCGGTCATCGCGAAACAGCCGGGGACGTCGAAGGCGATGATGCCGGGCAGGAACTCGCGGTGGTTCCGCTCGGTGCCCAGGTGGTGCACGGCCGAGGCGAAGAGACCCCACTGCACGCCGGCCTTGATCTGCAGTGACGGGTCGGCGACGGTCAGTTCCTCGAACGCCGCCAGGTTGCCGCCGTGGTTGTCCTGACCGCCGAACTGCGGCGGGTAAGGACGCTGGATCGCCCCGGCGTCGACCAGGATGCGGAGCTGCTCGAAGACCCGGGCACGGTGCTCGGCGATCGGCTGTCCCTCGATCTTGTGCAGCGCGGGGTCGCGGGCCAGTCGGCGGGAGATCCGGCGGTCCTCGGCCCAGCGACCGAGCAGGTGCTCGGCGAGCAGGTCGACGTCGATCCGGACGTCGGTGTCCGTGCCGCCGGTCGGGGTGCCGGCTGCCGGGTCGCCCGTGGCGTCGGCCTTCGGCGCGCTGCCGGAGGCTCGCGTGTCCGAGCCCGGCGTGCCGGTCGGACCGGCGCTGCTCGGACGGCGCTCGGTGTTGCTGCGGACTGGTGCGGTGTCGACCATCGGGTGCCTCCTGAACTGCACGGTGGACGGACCGCGTCACTGCAGGGCGGTCCGACCAAGCCAGCGTAGGCACCCGTGTTGCGGA
This sequence comes from Curtobacterium sp. MCPF17_031, assembly GCF_003234035.1. Taxonomy (NCBI): domain Bacteria; kingdom Bacillati; phylum Actinomycetota; class Actinomycetes; order Micrococcales; family Microbacteriaceae; genus Curtobacterium; species Curtobacterium sp. MCPF17_031. The sequence continues at coordinate 150,613 of NZ_QKSG01000001.1, forward strand.
TGGCATGACAGCCGTGCCAGGGCCACAACCGGTCCGGTCGGCCGAACCTCGTCATTGGTGGGAACCCTCCAAGACCCGCCCGGGACATCCGTGGGGACCCTGGTGGGGATTCGGCCCGTCCCTCGTTCCGGGGGCACACTGGCCGGCATGTCGAGCACCACGAAGCCGGACCGGCGCGGCAGCGGACGCACCTTCTTCGGGCAGCCGTTCGAGCTGTCCACACCGTTCGCCGTCGAGCTCTGGGAGCGCTTCTCGTTCTACGGCATGCAGGGCATCGTCCTGCTCTACATGTACTACTCGCTCACACGGGGTGGCCTGGGCATCGACCAGGGGGTGGCGAACGGCATCATGGGCGCCTACGGCGGCTCGGTGTACCTCTTCACGATCCTCGGCGCGTGGGTGGCCGACCGCCTGATCGGCGCCGACCGGACGCTCTTCGGCAGCGCCGTCGTCGTGATGCTCGGTCACATCGCGCTCGCCCTGGTCCCCGGGGTCGCGGGCATCGGGGTCGGGCTCGTGCTGATCGCGCTCGGCTCCGGCGGCCTCAAGGCCACCGCCACGACGATCGTCGGCTCGCTCTACACGCGCGACGACCCGCGGCGCGACGCCGGCTTCTCGCTGTACTACCTCGGTGTGAACCTCGGCGCCTTCGCCGGGCCACTGCTCACCGGACTACTGCAGTCGACGCTCGGATTCCACTACGGCTTCGGGCTCGCCGCGGTCGGGATGGCCGCGGGACTCGTGCAGTACGCGATCCGCCGACGGAACCTGCCCGACGCCGTGCAGCACGTGACGAACCCGCTGCCGCGGTCGCGCTACCCGCTGGCCGTCGTCGTGGCGGTCGCCGGACTGGTCGTCATCGCGGTGGCCGTGCTCACCGGACTGCTGACCGTGTCGACGCTGCCGGTCGTCGTGGTGGTCGTGGTGGTCGTCGCGACGATCGCCTACTTCGTCGTGATCCTGTCCAGTGGCCTGACCCCCGACGAGCGCTCCCGGGTGTTCGCGTTCATCCCGCTGTTCATCGGCAGCGCGGTGTTCTGGTCGCTGTACCAGCAGCAGTTCACCGTCGTGACGGTCTACGCGGACCAGCGCCTGGACCGTGACCTGTTCGGCTTCACGATGCCCGTGTCGTGGGCGCAGTCGATCAACCCGGTCATGATCATCGTGCTGTCGGGACTCTTCGCCGCACTCTGGACCCGCCTGGGCGACCGCCAACCGTCCACGCCGACGAAGTTCGGCCTGGGGACGGGGATCATGGGCGTGGCGTTCCTGCTCTTCCTGCCCTTCGTCGGCACCGGTGAGAACGGCACGCCGCTGCTCGCCCTCGTCGGCATCCTGTTCGTGTTCACCGTCGCAGAACTGCTGTTGTCACCGACCGGGCAGTCCGTCGCCACGAAGCTCGCGCCGCCGAAGTTCCAGACGCAGATGGTGGCGCTGTTCTTCCTGTCGGTGTCGCTCGGCACCGCGCTGACCGGCGTGCTCTCCCGGTACTACGACCCGGAGCACGAGGCGCCGTACTTCACGGTCCTCGGTTTGGTCGCCGTCGTGGTCGGTGTCGTCCTGCTGGTGATCGCCCGGCCGGTGCTGCGACTCATGCGCGGCATCCGCTAGCTGACGCGCGGCACCGCACGTCCGACGGGCACGGTCCGGTAGCCTGGAGCGCAGCAGACCGGCCCCGCCAGACCGGCACCAGATCACGAGGAGTCACCCCCATGCTCGAGCTCATCGCAGGCATCATCATCGGCATCGGCGTCCTCGGTGGGTTCGGCACCTGCCTGGCCGTCGCCGCCATGATGAAGTCCGGCTCCGAAGAGTACTGACCGGTCAGGACGCTCCGGCGTCCACGGTCTCCGGTTCCATCGGGATCGGCACCAACTGACGACTCTGGACGGTCGCGCGCTCGAACGGGCCGCGGCCGTCCGTCGTGTAGGCGGGCTCGTCGAACTCGACGACCCAGGCCACGCGGACCCCGGCACCGGCGTACCCGGCGAGCTGCGCGCCTCCCGGAGCGACGATCAACCCGATCGGGTCGTCCGCCCACTGGTCGCCGCGGTCCGACGGGACCACCCGGACGACGGCACCGATGCCGAGGACCGGGACGTCCGGCGGCACCGCCCCGGCGGAGTCGTCGGGAGCAGCAGGGCGGGGAGCGCGACGTCCGAACACGCCACGACCCTACCGCCGGACCACCGGCAGCGAGCCTGGACCGTGCTCAGTCCCGTCGGATCTGGGTGACGGACGAGTACCCGGTGTCCGGGTGCTTCCGCATCGACAGCAGCCGCTCCATCGACGGTTCCAGGGCCGTGACCTTGTCGAGCGGCGCGCTGACCACGAGCTGGAAGCCGAGTCGCAGCCACGCGGTCACCGCACGGCCGGCGAACTCGGAGTCTGCCTTGATGAACGCCTCGTCGAGGAACACCGGCGCGAACCGTGGTCGGGGCCGGGTCTCGTCGCCGAGCTGGTAGCGGAGCGCCGCACCGACGATGAACGCCACGAGCTCCTGCGTCTCGCCACCGGACTTGTCACCGAGGGACGAGTACACGCCGAGGTCGTCACCCGCCGTGTCGTAGCGGACGGCCGTGATCTCCATGTGCCGACGGACGTCCAGGACGGCGTCCCGCTGCGTGGTGCGCCCGCGCGGGGACTCCGGGTCGGGTCGGATGACGGCCATGAACCGGCGCAGGCGTCGGAACCGTGTCTCGAGGACGTCGTCGGTCAACTCGGTGTCGACCGAGGCGGACAGGGCGCGGAGCTCCCTGCGGAACTGGGTGACGTCCTCGCGCGTGACGCGGCGGATGACGATCTTCAGTCGGTCGCGGTTCGCGCCGAACGGCAGGTCGCGCAGGATCTCGTTGACCGGTTCGAGGCGCTCCTCGATCTCCACGACCGCGCGGTCGAACGCGCCGGAGAGCGGCACGAGGTCCTCGCCGCTCCACTGGGACAGCCGTCGACGCCATTCGCTGCGTCGCGCATGGAGGCCCGTGGCGACGATCTGGTCGAGGATCGCGCGGTAGTCGGGGTACGACGCCACCCCGGTGCCGAGGTTCGGGTCCGGCCAGGCGTCCTGGTAGCGCTCGAACGTCGTGGTGAGTGCCACCGAGGCGGTCGCGGCACCGTCGAGGGCCTGCGACAGGCGCTCCTCGAGTCGCCGCCGGAGGCGTTTGGTCGCGTCGTCGAAACCGTCGACGCCCTCGGGTGCCCCGACCTCGTCGAAGGCCTCGGCGAGCAGACGTTCCTGCTGCTCGTCCGGCAGCCGCTCGGGCGCGTCGGTGAACCGCTCGAGGATCTCGCTGGCGGCGTCCTGGCCGTCGACGAGCACCGCGTGTCGTTCCTCCAGACGCTTGACGCTGAGCCGTGCGGCGGCGCGACGGTCGGCGGCGTCGTCGAGTGCCGCGCGGAGCCGGGCGACGGACGCGCGGAGAGTCCGCAGTCCGTCGTCGGCGGCCAGGAGCGCCTGGCGTTCGTCCTCCAGTCGGGTGAGCGACGCGTCGGCGCCGGCCACGTCGACGGCGTCCCACGTGACGTCCACGCGGTGTCGGTGCGCGGTGCGGAGCGTGTCGAGGGCGGCCAGGTCCTGCGCGATGTCGGTGCGGCGGGCCTCCAGGGCGGTGAGGTCGGCGGCGATCTCGGCGAGCTCCGTCTCGACGGAGCGGACCCGGGACTCGTTCGTGAAGCCGATGACGTTCGCCTGGCGGCGGTCGCCGTGTGCGCCGCGGCGGCCGTCGCGGAGCTGCCCGGCGACGGTGACACGTCGGCCACCCCCGCCGAGGTCGGCGGCGTCCTCGACGCAGCGGGCGTCGATCCGGTCGGACTCGATGCGCTCGCGGACCCAGGTGCTGAACGGCGACGGCTTGATCGCGAGTTTGCCGGAGACCATCGAGCTGTCGCCGGGCAGGTCGATGTGCGGACCCATCGGGACGCCCTCGAACTGCACCCGGACGGGCAGACGCAGCGCGTCGATCGCGGCGCTGAAGTCGTCCAGGCGGTCCTCGTCGACGAGCAGGGTGCGGGCGACCGGGGCCAGCACGGACTCGATCGCAGTGCGCCACTGCTCCTCGGCTGGCAGGACGTCGAGGAGTTCGGCGACGAACGGCACCTCCGCGGGGTCGATGCCGGCGGCGCGGGCCATCGCGACGCGGGCTTCGTGCATCGGCAGCGGCATGGCGCCCTGGCGGTGCTCGAGCGACCGACGCTCCTGACGCAGGGTCCGCTCGCGGTCGAGGAGCGGGTACTCCTCGCGGGTCAGGGCGTCGCGGCGGCTGTCGAGGTCGTCGCGCCGAGCGGGGTAGGTGCCGAGGAACTCGTGGCTGGCGCGCTGGGCCTCGGTGAACTCGGCCTCGGTGGACAACGGTTCGCCGAGGGGCGCGGTGCGCTCGTCGAAGACCTCGCGGGCGCGGGCGACGGCGGCGCGCTCCCGGGTGCCGCGGTCGATGCGGTCCTCGAGCTGCGCCAGCGCGTTGCCGCCGGAGTCGCGCAGTCGGGCCTCCGCGTCGCGGAGCTCGACCTCGACCGCGGCGTGCCGGGCCGAGGCGGCCTCGACCTCGGCGCGGGTGGCGGTCCGCTCGCGGGTGTTCCGCTCGACCTCGAGGTCGAGCAGCTCCCGCTTGCGGGACGCCGTCCAGTGCGCGAAGGGCGAGACGTCCGCGCCGGTCGCGATGCCGTCGAGCGCCGCCGCTGCCGCCCGGGACCGTTCGATCTCGTCGTGCAGCTCGCTGATGGGGGAGAGGATGCGGACCTTGCGTTCCTCGGTGTCCATCGCCTCGTACGCCTCGTCGAGGGCGGCGAAGTGGGCGAGCGCGCGGTCCGCCGCCTCGTAGGTGCCGGGGGTCTCGAGCACGAGCGACTTGTACAGGGCGTCGACGGTCGGCATGTGCTGACCGGCCTGGATGCGGGCGAGCAGGCGCATGGCGCGGTTCCCGCCGCCGGAGTCGCCGATGCCCAGCCGGGTCTGCAGCGTGTACGCGAGCTCCTGGTAGGTGTCACGGATCACGAGCCCCGGGATCCGGCCGGTGAGTTCCAGGTGCGCGAACCGGGAGGGCACGAAGTCCTCGAGTCGGCGCAGGTCGAACACGTCGTCGACGGTCGCCATGGTCATCTGGATGTCCGCCACACCACGGGCACGGCGGGGCACGATGTAGGCGCGGAGGACCGTGAACCGCCGCTCGTCGTCGTTCCGGAACGTGACCGCGACGGCGCCCCAGGTGGTCTGCTCGTCGCCGCGGAGCGTGACGTCCTTGAGCGCACCGGTCTCCGGGTCACGCCGGGTGTCGACCTTGCCGCGCAGGTAGGTGAGCAGGTTGCGCTGGTCCGCGCTGCGCGCCCGGCCGGTCGTCGCGTCGTTCGAGGCGCCGTTGAACGGCACGTCGGACGGCATCATCACCGCGAGGTACGCGTCCATCAGCGTGGACTTGCCGGTTCCCGAGGCGCCCGAGATCAGGGTCGCCGTCCCGGAGAGCTCCACCTGGCGGTGGCCCTGGAAACCGCCCCAGTTGACGACCTGCATGGACTCGGCGCGCCACTGCGCGACGGTGTCGAACAGGGCGGGGATGCCCGTGGTGTCGATGTCGACGGTGCTCACGCGCGGTCCTCCTCGGTCTCGTCGGTGTCGGTGTCCGCGTCGTCATCGGTCAGGAGGGGCGGATCACCGTCGTCCGACGCCGCACCGCCGTCGGTGGTCGCGTTCCGCAGCGCTGTCCTCGTCAACCACGTGTCGAGCTCGACCAGTCGTTCGAGGGGCAGGAGGACCTCGACGACGCTCGCGATCCGGAAGCGGTCCGGGTCGGAGGTCTTCAGCAGCACCCGGGCCGTCACCAGTCGCTCGACCGCCTTCGCCACGCGGGCCTCGTCACGGGTGCGGTCGGTCGCGGTCGCCGGTCGGAAGCCGGACACGTGCCCGAGGATCTCGGTCCGGTCCACCACGACCTGGTCGGGGCCGGGTCGGGCGTCGGCGCGCAGCCGCATCCGCAGGTAGACGAGGACGATCGTCTCCTCGCGCGTGTACGGGGCGTCGCGGAGCAGGGTCGGGAAGCCACGCCGGGTGCTCTCGGAGCGGGCCTGGCGCTTGAAGGCGACCTCGCGGTCCCGGTCCACGTGGAGTTCCAGGAACAGGTCGTTCAGTCGGGACCGGAGCTGGTGCTCGGCGTCCAGGACCGCACGCCACTCGTCCACGTGCGTCCGGGCACTGACGTAGGGGTGCCGGAGCAGGGCGACCAGGGCGCGGCGCTGCGGTTCGTCGAGGCGGCCCTCGTCGCCCTCGAACAGCGCGAACGTGCTCTCGTCACGCTCCGCGAGTGCGTCGCCGGAGAAGTCGCCGGCGATATCGCCGGCGAAGTCGACGGCTCCGTCGGCGTCCACGCCGGAGGCGTCCTCGAACGCGACCTCGTCGTGGACGGGTGCTGGCGTCGTGTCGCTCACGGTGCCTCCTGGCCGGGTTCGTCGTCGGGGCCCGGAGCATCGCCCGCGGGGACGAGCGCTGCGGTGGGCATGTGGAAGGTGACCGGCTCGCCGTCGGGGCGGACGGTTCGGTGCGGCGCGGAGGCCGTGCCCACCTCGAAGTCCTGGTGTCCGGTGAGCAGGTGGGCGAGTCCGAAGAGCTCGACGGGGCGTCGCTGCTCGGCGGGCAGCGTGTGGAAGGCGTCCACGCTCGAGCCGGTCGCGGCGTGCGCCAGGACGTCGCGCAGCTCGGCGAGCAGCGGACCGCCGTGGCGGCGGAGCGACTCGACGTCGATGTCCTCGAACACGTCGTCGTCGGGTTCCTCGAGCGGCGGTGGTGCGGACTCGGCGTCCGGGTCGTAGAACTTCTCGCGGAGCGTCCCGACCGCGGCGGACGGGGGCAGCAGGCCGAGCGGGACCCGGTCGCGCGCCGAGCCGGTGTCCATCCAGGCCGCGAGTCCGCGGTTCACCGAACGCAGCACAGCGTCGAGTTCGCGGTCCCGCACCACGTCGTGCGCGACGATCTGGTCGCGCAGCGTGGCGGTGAGCATCCGGCGCTGGGCGAGGACGTCCTCGATGCCCTGACGGAGGATGCCGACCGTGCCCCGGAAGGTCCGGCGCTCGGTCGCGCTGAGCGAGCTCGCGAACGGGTGTTCCAGGATCGTGGTGATGTCGTCCCGGAGCCGGAGGAGCAACGCGTCGTCGCGCAGGAGCTCGAAGGCTCCCTGGAACGCCCGGCCCTCGGGCGTGGACTCCATGAGGTTGTCGGTCCGGGCCAGGTAGTCGTCCAGGATCTCGCCGATCGGACGCACCTCTTGTCGGAAGTCCTCGACGATCTCGCGGTGCATGGTCGCCACCGCTTCCTCGACCCGCTTGAAGTCGCTCGGGAGCTGGCGGATCAGGTCGGTCAGGTTCGTGTAGCCGTCGCGCATCCGGTCCTCGTCGACCGTGACGACCTCGTCACCGCGGGCCAGGCGGTCCCGCTCGGCCTGCAGCTCCGCGATCTGGGCGTCGAGCCGGCGGACCTGGGTGTCCCGGTCGGGTTCGGCACGGGCGGCCCAACGGTGCACGGCGTCGACGATCATCGCCAGGCGGCTCTCGCTGATGAGCGCGCGCTCGGACGACAGCGCGTCGATGAGGCTCAGGGCTTCGAGGGCGTGACTCGTCAAGCTGTACTGCTCGTCACCGTCGGGGGAGTTCGAGCGGACGAGCCACTGTGCCGCCACCCACTCGCGGCAGAGCGACCGACCGTTGGGACGCGGTGCCTCGCCCGCCGGCAGGTCCCCGGTGGGCGAGTCGCCCGCCGGCACCCGCGCACCGGTCGCCTGCAGTCGGGCGACGTGTTCCTCGACCTGCAGGTGCATCCGGTCGGCCGGGACGTACTGCACGTCGCGGTCGAACACCGTGCGGAACACCGAGACGACCGCGGCACTCGTCGGACGGGACATCAGGCGGAGCGTCGGACGGTCGAGCACCTGGCGGACCCGGGCGAACTCGAGGTCGACGTCGGTCATGCTGCCCCTGGTGGTCGGACGGGTCGTGTGGCTGTACGGGTCGTGTGGTCGGACGGCTCGTGGGATGCGAAGAGCCCGACGCGGTGGCGTCGGGCTCTTCGGGTGTTCTGCTTGCCCGGAACGGGCACGTGGGCGATACCAGACTCGAACTGATGACCTCTTCGGTGTGAACGAAGCGCGCTACCAACTGCGCCAATCGCCCCTCGCACTTGCGTGCGGATCGATAGTAGCGGATGTCGGACCGTGGTCGGAACACCGGCCATTCGTCGCGCGCGTCGCCGGCCGGGCGGGCGCACTGGAGGCCCGTGGAGACCCCGCCGATCCGCATGAACTCGGGGGACACGCCCGGTGAACGGAACCGGTTTTGGAGAAACAGCGTGAACTGGGTACAGTTTACGAGTCGCCGCGAGAGCGGGTCGGACAACACCGGTGTGACTCAGGTCAGACCATGCGGATGTGGCGCAGTGGTAGCGCATCACCTTGCCAAGGTGAGGGTCGCGAGTTCGAATCTCGTCATCCGCTCGAGGTGCCTGTCTTCTCCGGAAGGCAGCAACTCTCCAGAAGAGGTATCCCACCGATCGGGTACTACGCCAGACGTGGACCTTGATGGTGGGGTGGCCGAGAGGCGAGGCAGCGGCCTGCAAAGCCGTCCACGCGGGTTCGAATCCCGTCCCCACCTCCAGTCCGCTCCGGCGGAACTCATCTGGGCGATTGGCGCAGCGGTAGCGCGCTTCCCTGACACGGAAGAGGTCACTGGTTCGATCCCAGTATCGCCCACCACGAAGAAGCCCCCGGCAGGAATGCCGGGGGCTTTCGTCGTTCCCGCCGTCGGGACACCTCGTGCGACCGCGTCGGCTCGGAACGCGGGGCGAGAGGCGAGAGGCGAGACGGCGATGGTCCCGCACGGCCGCTCCCGTCCGGAGAACTCTGCGGCTGGCACCGACGGATCCGGGTGCACTGCCGATAGGGGCCGACGGAACGTGACGCCCGGCCCGAGGGGCGGAGGGCGGTTCCCGACCCGAGGAGTGGCACCATGCGGCGTCCGACCCCGATGCGGCGGTTCCTGCCCGCGGCGGTGCTCCTGGCGATGCTCGCGACCACGGTGAGCGCGACGACGGTCACCGCGGTGCCGGCCCTCGCAGCGGCGAGTCCGAAGGTGTCCGTGTCGTGGAAGAACAGCGCCGTGACGGCCACCGGCTTCCGTTCCACGGTCGGTGTCACGAACGGGTCCGGTGCCACCTGGCGTGGATGGACGATCGAGTTCGCGTACGCGTCCGACGCGCGGACGTTCCGCGACGTCCGCAAGGTCTCGAGCGCGAAGGGGTCGCTCACGGTCGCCGGGGTGACGGCACGACCGGACATAGCCAAGGGTGCGACGGCGTCCTTCCGGATCGACTCGCGGAAGGTCGCGAAGGCGACGACGGTGCCGACCTCCTGCACGGTCATCGGAGCGGCCCTGCCGTGCTCGGTCAACGGTGGAGTGGCGACGCCGGGCAAGCCCCCGGCAACGCCGACACCGACACCGACGCCCACGCCGGCGTCAGCACCGACGCCCGCTCCCACGCCGAAGCCGGCCACCGGGCGGGACGGCACGGTCGCGGTCGGTTGGCTGGACAACGCCACCTGGACGACCGGCAGCCAGTCCTCGGTCAGCGTGACGAACCGGACCGCTCTGCGTCTGGCTCCGTGGCGGATCCGGTTCACCTACGCCGCCACCGTCGACACGATCTGGGACGCCACCGCGAGTGCCACGACCGGCGGCTTCATCGCGTCCGCCCCGTCCTACGCCCGCTCGCTCGACGCCGGAGCTGCAACGTCGTTCGGGCTCACCTCGAAGACCGCAGGCGGCGCCGGTGTCGTCCCGACCGGGTGCACCGTGCTCGACCTGCCCACCGGCACGGACGTCGCCTGCACGGTGAGCGGCGGCCCGTCCGGCACGCCGGCCACGAGCACCCCCGCGCCTGCGCCGATCGCGGTCCCGGCACCCCTGACACAGCCCCGTGCCGGTCGGACCCTGATCGCCCCGTACGTCGACCTCGGGCTGTGGCCGACCGCCGACCTGCGGGCCTTCGCGGCGCAGACCGGCATGCGTGCCTTCACGCTGGCGTTCGTCGTGTCGGACAACGGCGGCAGCGCCTGCACGCCGGCCTGGGCCGGCTTCGACGCCTACCGGATCGGCGGCCCGCAGGACTTCCACGCGAACATCGCCGCGTTCCAGGCGAGCGGCGGCCAGGTCGTGGTGTCGTTCGGCGGCGCGGTGAACAGCGAGCTCGCCCTGCGGTGCACCGACCCGGTGAAGCTGCAGGCCGCCTACCAGCAGGTCGTCGACCGGTTCGGCGTCGACCGGATCGACCTCGACATCGAGGGCACGGCGCTCGGCGACACGGCGGCCAACCAGCGCCGTGCGACGGCGATCGCCGGGGTCGTCGCCGCGCAGGCCGCGAAGGGACGCCACCTCGACGTCTCGCTCACCCTGCCGGTGATGCCGACCGGACTCCTCGGCGAGGGCGTCGCCGCCGTCCGGGGGCTCGCCGTCGCCGGTGTCCGTCCGGTCGCCGTGAACCTCATGGCGATGGACTACGGACAGGGGGCCCAGCCGATGGGTGCGGCCGCGGAGTCCGCCGCCCTGGCGACCGCGAGCCAGCTCGCCACGATCCCCGCCTACGCCGCGCTCAGCGCTCCGGCCCGACTGTCGATGATCGGCATCACCCCGATGGTCGGTCTGAACGACACCGGCGAGGTCTTCACCCGCACGGATGCCCAGGACCTGGCGGCCTGGTCTGTGGCGAACGGCATCGAGGTGCTGTCCTACTGGGAGGCCACCCGCGACCAGCCCTGCGACCCGTCCATCGGCGCCTACATGTGCTCCGGGGTCCGGGACGCGCAGTGGTCGTTCGCGCATGCGGTGGTCACCGGCGCGACACGCTGAGCAGGCGGAGCGGCACCGACAGCGGCGGCACGCGGCCCGTCACCGCAACGCGTCGGCGAGTTCCTCGAGCAGGAACGCGATCGAGGCCGCCCCGTCCAGCAGCATCTGCACCTCGATGCTCTCGTCACTCGAGTGCCAGTGGTCCTCCGGCAGCCCCGTCCCGATGAACAGCACCGGAGCGTCGAGCACCCGTCCGAGCAGTTCCGCGGGTCCGCCGCCGGCATTCCCCATCCGTCCCGCGGTCTCGGTGCCGTGCCCCCGTTCCATCGCTCGGACCAGGGCCTCGGCGGCCGGACCGGACGGTGTGACGTAGGGGTCCTGGCCGGACTCCTCCGGGATGTCGAGTTCGTAGGTCACCCCGTCCGGCATCTGCTCAGCGACGAAGGCCCGCAACTGCTCGGCGACACGGGCGACGTGCTGACCGGGGACCGTCCGGATGCTGATCTCCGCGGTGGCCTCGCTGGGGATGACGGCCCGGGGGAACCCGGTGGGGTCGCCGGCGAGCAGCGTCAGGACCTCGATCGACGGGCGCGCCCAGAGTCGCTCCTCGATCGTGTGTCCGGGCTCGCCGACGACGCTCCGGGTCTCGGTCCGCTCGAGCCACACGTCGGTGTCGAAGTCCAGGTCACGCAGCTCCTGCTGCCGCTCCTCGGTGAGCTCGTCGACGTCGTCGAGGAACCCCGGGATGGCGATGCGACCCTCGTCGTCGTGCATCGCCGCGAGCACCGAGACGAGCGCGTGCACCGGGTTGGGCGCCGGACCGGACACCGCCCCACTGTGCACGTCTCGAGCCGGGCCGGTAACGGTCAGGGTGGCTCCGGTCATGCCGCGCATCGAGGTGACGACCGCCGGGTTGCCGCTCTTCCACTGCAGCGTGTCCGAGAAGACGACGACGTCGCAAGCGAACCGCTCCGGGTCGCTCTCGAGCAGCGCGGCGAAGTGCGACGACCCGAGCTCTTCCTCGCCCTCGACGAGGTACTTGAGGTTCACCGCCGGCTGGCCGTCGTCCCGGGTCCCCAGGTGTGCCCGCAGCGCCCAGAGGTGTGCGATGACCTGCCCCTTCGCATCCGACGCGCCGCGGCCGTACAGTCGGCCGTCGCGGAGCACGGGTGCGAACGGCGCCGTCTCCATCCACTCCTCGGGCTTCGCGTGCCGGACGTCGTGGTGGCTGTAGACCAGGACGGTCGGCAGCGACGGGTCGACCAGCCACTCGCCGTACACCGCGGGCGACGGTCCGGCCCGCAGCACCTCGGTCCGGAGTCCCACCTCGCGCATCGCGCCGGCGAGCCACCGCGCGGAGCGCTCGACGTCGAGCGCCCGCTCCGGTTGCGAGGCGACGGACGGGATCCGCACCCACTCCGACAACTGGTCGATGATCGTGTCCTGCGCGGCCTGGAGGCTCGTGGTGACGTCCGCCTCGCCGCTGTCCGTTCCGTGTTCCACCAGTCCGACCGTAGGGACCGGACGGTCGGAGGCAACTCCGGATCCGCGCACACAGGACTTCGTCCGGAGGTACGCTCAGTCGATCGGGCGGCGCAGCGTCACGATGCCGTCGTGGAGCGGCTCCGTCTCCCACCTCGCCGCGGCGGTGCCCGCAGCCAGGTCGCACCGGACGTGCAGCAGGTGCGGTGTCTCCACGAACCGGACGTCGATCGACACGACGTCACCGGAGCGTCCGCCGCTGGTCGCCGTCGAACCGGAGACCGCCCACGTGCCGTCGCGGACCGGGGCCGTGACCTCGCCGGAGGCGTCGCGGAGGGTGAGTACCCACCCGCGCTCGGCGTCCTGGGTCAGGTGCAGGGCCTCCAGTCCGGCTCCGACGCCCGTCGACCCGGACGCGGCGGAGAAGGCGCCCTCGGGCAGCGCGCCGAGCACGCCGAGCGCGTCACCGGCGAGCGGGGGGAGTGCGAGCCGGGCGAGTCGCTCGCGCAGGGCCGCGTCGGCAGTCTCGGCCCCCTGCCGGTCGATCGCCGGCAACAGGTGTTCCCACACCGCGTCGAGGACGGCCTGCATGTCGGGGCTCTGGCCGGTCATCACCACCACGACGTCGTGTTCGGGCAGGACGACGCAGAACTGGCCGTAGGCGCCGTCGCCGCGGAAGCCGTGCCGCGCCATCCAGAACTGGAACCCGTAGCCCGCCGACCAGTCCGGGTTCTCCTCGTCGGGGTTGGCGACCCGGACGCTGGTGGCCTGGTCGACCCAGTCCTCGTCGAGCAGACGCTGCCCGTCCCACACCCCGCGCTGCAGGTACAGCTGGCCGAGTGCGGCGACCGCGTCGGTGGTCGTGTAGCCGCCGCTGTACCCGAGTTCCGCGCCGGAGTCGTCTCGCCGCCACGCGAAGTCGTCGATGCCGAGCGGCGCGAACAGCCTCGGACGCAGGTACTCGAGGAGCGATGTCCCGCTGATCCGCCGGACGATCTCGCCGAGGGTGTACGTGCACGGCTGGTTGTAGGCGAAGACGCTGCCGGGCTCCTCGTCGGGCGGGAGGAGCAGGAACCCGCGGACGGTGTTCGTCGGGTCGATCGCCTCCGCCCGGTCGATGGTCTCGGTGCGGTGTCCGCTCGCCATCGCCAGCAGGTGCCGGACCCGCATCCGCCGGGTGCGCTCGTCGGTCACCTCGGCGTCGAGCTCGGGGAAGTGGCTGACGACCGTGTCGTCCAGGTCGATCAGCCCCGCGCGCACGGCGATGCCGACGGCTGCGGCGGTGAAGCTCTTGCTCAGCGAGTAGAGCAGGTGCGCCCGGTCGGCGGCGAACGGGGCCCACCAGCCCTCAGCCGCGACCTCGCCGTGCCGGAGGACCATGAGGCTGTGCGGCTCGACGCCGTCCGCGCCCTCCAGCGCGGAGACCAGGCGGTCGAGCCCGGTCGCGTCGATGCCGAGGGCGGACGGGGAGTTGCGTCGGAACGTCGTCGTCACGGAGCAGACCCTAGTCCGGTCGTCGCTGGCGACGTCCGGCGCGCCCGACATCCGGACAGGAGGCCCGGATCACGCCGGTCGTCGGGTACAGTGGTCGCTGTTGGTCACCCCGGTGGGCAGCGTGCGGATGTGGCGCAGTGGTAGCGCATCACCTTGCCAAGGTGAGGGTCGCGAGTTCGAATCTCGTCATCCGCTCGGAACGCAGAACCAGAACCCCTCGGCCGATCGGTCGGGGGGTTCTGTCGTCGGTGGGCGACGAGCACGTCAGTGGCGACGAGCACGTCAGCGGGCGCAGGGTTCGGGTCCCCGCGCCCGCCGGCGTGGAGGCACCGTCGCCTCGTCGTGGCCCCCGGATGGGTGGTCCGGACGCGGGCCCGGAGATCTCTTCGGAGCAGCAGGGCCAGCGGGAGGGTCCCGCTGGCGGGTCGTGCGGCTTCCCGCACGATCCGCCGCCCATCGGCCTGTCGACTTGCGCGGCGGGCTCAGGCTGTCGCGACGGCTCTCGTGCCCGGCATGCCGACCCACAGCGACGCGCCGGTGTCGACGACGGTCACGAGCACCGTGTCGCACCCACGGCAGCGGGCGACACTCCCCATCGCCGTCCGATGGACCCGGGTCACCGCCAGGAGGCCCGTGGTCCCGCAGCCCGAACAGCGCAACCGGGCGGACGTCGCGTCGCCCCCGAGCACCTCGGCGAGGTCCCCGGCCAGGGCGTTGCCGTCGACGAGCGTCATCACGAGCCTCCGAACCGTTCCGCACGCACCTCGGTGGTGTCGTGGCCGAGTTCACCGAGCCACCGCAGCACCTGTTCGACGAAGGGTGTCGAGCCGCACACGTACACCAGGGCCCCGGCCTCGGGCGGCAGGACCGCCGCCGCCAACCGTTCCCGGGTCAGTCGTCCGGCCGGGGTCGTCACGCCGTCCGGCACCCGGCGGCTGTAGACGATGTCGAGGACGAACGGTGCGTGCTCGGCCGCGGTCACCGCTGCTTCCAGTTCCTGCCGGAAGAAGACGTCCTCCGGGGTCCGGACGGCGTAGAGCATCCGGAACGGTGACGGATCGCCGGCGGTTGCGTGCGCGGTGACCATCGGCAGGAGCGGCACGATGCCCGACCCACCGGCGATCAGCTGCACCGGGCGCGGCTCGGACGCCGCGGGGCCCGGACGCCAGACGAACCACCCGCCGAGGGGCCCGTGCACCTCGAGCGCGTCCCCGACCTCGACGGCGTCGACCAGGAACGGGGACACCTCGCCGTCCTCGACCCGGTCCACCGCGAGCGTGACCCGCGGGTCGTCGCCGGAGGAAGCGATCGAGTAGGACCGGGTGGCCTGGTAGCCGTCCTCCGCCGTGAGCCGCAGGTCCAGGTGCTGCCCGGGGTCGTTGCCCGGCCAGGTCGGCACGTCCAGCACCAGGCGTCGGGCGTTCGGCGTCTCCGGGGACACCGACGCCACCGTGGCGGCGTGCCAGGCGGGACGCCGGAGCGGGCGGACGGGGGCGACACCGGGCCCGGCCGGTGCGGCACCGGGCCGGTCCGGCCGGGCGGACGGGGGACGGGCCTCCAGGCCGGGGGTACCGTCGGCGGTGGAGAGGCTCACCAGTACCGCTCTTCCTTCCACGGGTCGCCGTGCATGTTGTAGCCGGCGTTCTCCCAGAACCCGGGCTCGTCCTCGGCGTGCATCACGATGCCGCGGACCCACTTCGCGCTCTTCCAGAAGTACAGGTGCGGGACGAGCAGCCGTGCGGGGCCGCCGTGCTCGGGGGTGAGGGGTTCGCCGTCCGCCTCGAACGCGATCCACGCCTGCCCCTCGAGCAGCTCGTCGAGCGGCACGTTCGTGGTGTAGCCGCCGAAGCTGTGCACCATGCAGAAGTCGAGCGACGTCTCGATGTCGGCGAACAGCTTGTCGAGGGGTACCCCGCGCCAGGCCATGCCGAGCTTCGTCCAGTGCGTGACGCAGTGGATGTCGACGGTGATGTCCTCCAGCCCGAGTGCTCGGACCTCGTCCCACGTCCACGAGTGCAGGCCGGACTCGGTGCGGATCGAGAAGCTCCACTCGGAGGGCTCGATCTCGGGTGTGGCGCCGGCGGAGAGCACCGGCCAGTCGTGCACCAGGGTCTGCCCGGGCGGGATCTTGCTGTCGTCGGCGTCGCGGCGGCGTCCGCCGAACCCGCGGGTGAAGGTGGCCATGTCACTCCTCGTCGGTGTCGCCTCCCATCATGGCCTGCGCGGGTCGCCCGCGTGTGACGGTCGTGTGACGAGCGTGCTGGTTCCGCGCCGTCGGACTGGCGGTCGGCTGCGATGCCCCCTATCGTTCACCGGAACGATTACCAGGAGGGGTCACCCCGAATGCAGACCATCGTCCGATCAGACCTCGGCCGTCCCGAGGCCGCCCACCAGGGGCCGAGCCGGCGGACCGTCCTCGCCGGCGCCGCAGGGCTCGCCGGCCTCGGCCTGCTCACGCTCACCGGCTGCAGTTCCGGCGCGGGTGCCACCACCATCCCGGAGCAGGCAGCGACCGGCGTCGCCCGTCGCGGCGGCCGCCTGCGCATCGCGCGACCTGCTGCTTCGGCTGCCGAGACCCTCGACTCAGCGAGCTCCCTCTCCGCGTACGAGTACCTCGGCGCGCTCTACAACCGGCTGGTCAAGCTCGACGAGTCCGGCCAGACCGTCCCCGACCTGGCCCGCGAGTGGTCGGGGAACGCCGACGGCACCGTGTGGACGTTCCACCTGCGCCGCGGGGTCCGGTTCCACGACGGCTCCCGCTTCACCGCGGACGACGCCATCGCGAGCATCCGGCACATCCTCGACGAGAAGACGGCGTCGCCCCAGGCGGGGGTGCTCGGCGAGGTGATGACCGCGGATTCGATGCGCGCGGTCGACCCGTACACGCTGCGGTTCGAACTGACGAAACCGAACGCCGAGTTCCCGTCGCTCCTGACGGCGTACCAGTGCTACATCGTGCCGGCGGCGGCCATCGGGACGATCGGTCGCACCGGCATCGGCACGGGACCGTTCCGGCTCTCGTCCTTCACACCGGCGGGCACCGGCAGCATCGAGGCGTTCGACGACCACTTCGCCGGCCGCCCGGCCCTCGACGGCATCGACTTCTTCTCGATCCAGGACACCACCGCGCGGGTGAACGCCCTGCTCGCCGGCCAGATCGACCTGATCTCGCAGACGAACCTCGACTTCGCGACCGCCCGTGTCGTCGCCGCGTCCCAGCGCGCCACCGTCGCCCGGGTCGTGAACGCGCAGTGGTACACGATGCCGATGCTCGCGACGAGCGACGAGTTCTCCGACCCACTGGTGCGACAGGCCATGAAGCTGGCGTACGACCCGAGGAAGATCGTCGACACCGCCGTCCAGGGCACGGGGGCGCCCGGCTGGGACAACCCGGTCCCGCCGCAGCTTGCCGCGTTCCTCGACGAACCGCGCGAGGTCGACCCGGACAAGGCCAGGAGCCTGCTCAAGCGGGCCGGCCACGAGCGGTTCCAGGCTGCCATCCACACGTCGGCCTACGAGTCGGTCTTCACGCCCCTGGCCGTCGCCTACCGCGACCAGGTCAAGGCCGCCGGCATCGACCTGACCGTCAAGAACGCGTCGGCGGACTCCTACTACACGCAGATCTGGATGCAGAAGCCCCTCATGGTGAGCTACTTCTTCACCGGGCGGCCGATCGACCAGCTGCTCAACCAGATCTTCCGCTCCGGCTCGTCGTACAACGAGAGCGCGTGGTCGAACCCGACGTTCGACGCCCTGCTCGACGACGCCCGTGCCGAGATGGACGACGCCAAGCGGCTGACGCTCTACCAGGACGCGCAGCGGCTCGTCGTCCGGGACGGGGCGGACATGACCCCGATGTTCGGCGACCGCCTGGTCGGGCTGTCCCGGGACGTCGTCAACTACGCGGAGTTCGGCTTCGAGTTCGACTACCTGAAGATCGGACTGGCCCGATGAACGTCCTCCTCCCCGTGCTCCGGCGTATCGGCATCGCCCTGCTGACGGTGGTCCTGGCGTCCCTGTTCGTGTTCCTCGCCGTGCAGGCCCTGCCCGGCGACGTGGCCCAGCAGCTCCTCGGGCAGAACGCCACCCCTGAGGCCGTCAAGCAGCTCCGCCAGACGCTCGGGCTCGACCAGAACGTGTGGCTCCGCTACGGCCAGTGGCTCGTCGGTGCGGTGCACGGTGACTTCGGCACCTCCCTCGTCGGCGGGGAGCCCGTCGGACCGACGCTCTTCACCGCGTTCCGCAACAGCATGCTCATCGCCGTGCCCGCGATGCTCGTCGGCGTGACGGTCTCGCTCACGCTCGGGGTCCTCGCCGGCGTGCGCCGCGGGCGTCCGACCGACCGGGTCGTCTCGATCGTCAGCCTGGTCGTGATGAGCGTCCCCGAGTTCATGGTCGCGACGGTGCTCGTGCTGTTGTTCGCGATCGGCATCCCGCTGTTCCCGGCCGTGGTCCTGCGCGGCAGCGACGCCACCGTGGGGGAGCTGCTGCCGACGATCTGGCTGCCGATCATCGTGCTCACCCTGGCGATGGCGGCCTACATCGTGCGCACCGCCCGGTCCTCGACCATCGACGTGATGGCGTCCGAGTTCGTGACGACCGCTGAGCTCAAGGGCCTGACCATGCGCCGGGTGGTGTGGAAGCACGCCGTGCCGAGCGCGCTGCTCCCGACGCTCACCGTCGTCGCGCTCAATGTCGCGTGGCTGCTCGGCGGCGTGGTGGTCGTGGAGAACGTCTTCAACTACCCGGGGATGGGCAAGCTCATGCTCGAGTCCGTCTTCAACCGGGACCTGCCGACGATCGAGGCGATCGCGCTCCTCAGCGCCGTGGTCTACGTCGTCTGCAACCTCGCCGCGGACCTGGTGGCGCTCGCGCTCGACCCACGGCTGCGCACCCGGCAGCGCCGGACCCGCGTCCGACCACCGGCACGACGACGCGCACCCGTCCAGCCGTCGGCAGCCGTCGACGCACCCGAAGGGAAGGTCTCCGCATGACCGCCGTCGCCCCGCGCTCCCGGAGCGTCATCGGCGCCGCCGTCGCGCCGCTCCGCAGTTCGACCGCCCTCGCCGTCGGCCTCGGGCTCATCGCGCTCCACCTCGTGCTCGCCCTCCTCGCCCCCGTGATCGGCGTGCACGACCCCGTCGCCACGGACTCCGCGAACGTGCTCGCCGGCCCCGAGTGGACCCACTGGCTCGGCACCGACCAGTACGGCCGGGACATCCTGTCCCGCACGCTGAACGGGGGCCGGTACGCACTGCTCGTGACCTTCCTGGCGACGACCATCGCCGTCGCGGTCGGGACCGTGCTCGGCGCAGTGACCGCGTACGCCGACAACTGGTTCGACGAGGTCGTGATGCGGGTCGTCGACGCGCTGCTGAGCGTGCCGTCGATCCTGGCCCTGCTCGTCGTGGTGACCGTCTTCGACGCCGGACTGTGGGTCATCGTCCTCGCCGTCACCGTCGTGTACGCGCCAGCCGTCACCCGGGTCGTCCGCGGTGCCGCCCGCACCGTGATCACGCAGGACTACGTCACCGCAGCCCGCGCCCGCGGCGAGAAGCCGCTGTCGATCGTGTTCCGCGAGATCCTGCCGAACGTGCTCGACGTCGTGCTCGTCGAGTACGCGATGCGAGCGTCGTGGATCGTGCTCCTGGTGGCGTCGCTGTCCTTCCTCGGGTTCGGGGCGAACCCGCCGACGCCGGACTGGGGCCTCATGGTGCAGGAGAACCGGACCGCAGTGACCGTCGTGCCGCTCGGCACGCTTGTACCCATCGTGGCGCTGGCGACGCTCGTGATCGGCCTGAACCTCGCCGCGGACGGGCTGAGCAAGTCGCTCGGCGTCGACCGTGCAACGCAGGGAGCGACCCGCGCATGAGCCCGAGCACCCCGACCACCGGCAACCCGACCGGCACCGCCCCCGCCGTGCGGGTCGAGGACCTCGCGATCTCGTACGCAGCGGGACGCACCGAGGTCCCCGTCGTCCGCGGCGTCTCCTTCACCATCGCAGCCGGCCGGACCCTCGGCCTGGTCGGCGAGTCCGGCAGTGGCAAGTCCACGGTCGCCCGGACCCTCCTCGCACACCTGCGCACCGGGTCCCGCATCGTGCGGGGCTCCGTCGTCGTCGCCGGCCAGGACGTCTTCGCCCTGTCGCCGTCGGCCACCCGGGCGCTCCGCGGCGGGACCGCCTCGGTCGTGGCCCAGAACGCCGGGCAGGCCCTGACGCCGTCGATGCGCGTCGGCGCCCAGATCCGCGAGGCCCTCCGCGCGCACGGCGAGCCGGACTCCCCGGAGCGCCTCGCCGAGCTAGTCCGGCTCGTCCGGCTGCCCGATCCGGACACGATCGTCCGCCGCTACCCCCACCAGCTCTCCGGCGGCCAGCAGCAGCGCGTCGCGATCGCCATGGCCGTCGCCGCCCGCCCCCGCGTGCTCGTGCTCGACGAACCGACGACGGCGCTCGACGTCGTCACGCAGGCGGCCGTCCTGGACCTCGTCGCCGACCTGGGCCGCGAGCTCGGCATGGCCGTCCTGCTCGTCAGCCACGACCTCGGCGTGGTCTCGGCGATGGCCGACGAGATCGCCGTGATGCGCGACGGCGAGGTCGTCGAGCACAGCGACACCGCGGCGCTCTTCGCCGACCCGCACCACGAGTACACACGCGCCCTGTTGGCAGCGGTCCCCGACGGTGGGGCCCGCTCTGGGCCCACGCCGCCGGTTCCGGACCGACGCGCCAGCGGCGGGTCGGCCGTGCCGGTGGGGGGAGGCCCAAACCACCACGACCGCCGGACCACCGTCCCGGAGCCCACCGTCCCAGAGACGGTCACCGACGCGCCTGCGCGCACCGAGCCTCCCGGCCGGCCCGTCGTGACCGCGCGCGACCTGGTCGTCCGGTACGGACGCGGCCTGCCGGCCGCGGTCGACGGGGTGTCCTTCGAGATCGGCGCCCACGAGACGCTCGCCGTCGTCGGCGAGTCGGGCAGCGGCAAGTCCACGCTCGCGACGGCGATGGCGGGTCTGGTGCCGGCCGAGTCGGGCACCTTCACCTACGCCGACGGGACCGCGACCGGTGACCTGCGCCAGCCGGTCGCCGCTCGGTCCCCGGAGCTGCGCCGCGCCGTGCAGCTCGTGTTCCAGAACGCCGACACCTCGCTCAACCCCCGACGCACGGTCGGTGCCGCGATCGCCCGGCCGCTCCGGTTGTTCACCGGGTCGTCCTCGCGCGACCGGGTGGCCGACCTGCTGACCCAGGTCGGGCTCGGCCCGGAGTTCGCGGGCCGCCTGCCGGGGCAGCTCTCGGGCGGCCAGCGGCAGCGTGTCGGCATCGCCAGGGCGCTGGCCGCCGGACCCCGACTCGTGATCGCCGACGAGATCACCACCGCGCTCGACGTGCAGGTCCAGGCCGGCATCCTCGCGCTCCTGGCCGACCTGCAGCGCGAGAACGGCCTGAGCTGCCTGTTCATCAGCCACGACCTCGCCGTGGTCCGCGGCGTCGCCGACCGCGTCGCCGTGATGACCGGCGGCCGGATCGTCGAGATCGGACCGACCGAGCGGGTCTTCACCGGCCCGAACCACCCGTACACGCGGACCCTGCTCGCCGCGACGCTCGAACCCGGTGTCACCGACCTGCCGGACGTCGACGACGGGGTGCAGCACTGGGGGCACGCCGACGGCTGGACCGACCACGGGGACGGGCACCGGATCCGGAACTGGGAGGACGCATGACCGACGGCACGTTCACGGCGATCGGGGTGCCGGTGGGACTGCGCGACGGCGTCGAGGTCCGCGACGAGTGGATCCCGATGCCGGACGGGGTGCGCCTGCACACCCGCATCTGGGCACCTGCCGCCGCTGGCCGGGACGCCCGCGTCCCCGTGCTGCTCGAGTACCTGCCGTACCGGCTCGACGACTGGACGGCGCCGCGGGACTCCGAGCGGCACCCCTGGTTCGCCGCGCGCGGGTACGCCTCGGTCCGTGTCGACATCCGCGGGACCGGCTCCTCCGACGGGTTCTTCGACGACGAGTACAGCGAGCAGGAACTCCGTGACGGCGAGGCCGTGATCGCCTGGCTGGCCGCGCAGGAGTGGTCGACCGGGGCCGTCGGCATGTTCGGCATCTCGTGGGGCGGGTTCAACGCGCTGCAGCTCGCGGCCCGTGCCCCGGCGGCCCTCAAGGCGATCGTCACGGTGTGCTCGACGGACGACCGGTACGACAACGACGTGCACTACGTCGGCGGGGCCGTGCTCGGCATCGACATGGCCGCGTGGGGGGCGACGATGTTCGCGTTCAACTCCCGGCCGCCGCGGCCCGAGGTGGTCGGCGGGTCCTGGGTGGAGCAGTGGCGGCAGCGCCTGGCGTCGAACCGACCGATGACCCCGGTGTGGCTGGCCCACCAGGAGCGTGACGACTACTGGCGGCACGGCAGCGCGGCCGAGGAGTACGGCTCGATCAGCGCCGCGGTGCTCGCCGTCGGCGGCTGGGCGGACCCGTACCGGGACGCCGTGCTCCGGCTGGTGGAGCACGTCGGCGCCCCCGTGAAGGGCATCGTCGGGCCGTGGTCGCACCAGTACCCGGACCGCGGGCTCGCACCCGGGCCGTCGATCGGGTTCCTGCAGGAGTCGCTCCGGTGGTGGGATCGGTGGCTGCGCGGGGTCGACACCGGCGTCGAGCGCGAGCCGGCCCTCCGCGCGTGGATCAACGACCCCGAGCCGCCGGCGACGTACTACGCCGCGCGGACCGGGCGCTGGGTCGGCGCGACGTCGTGGCCCTCCCCGGACACCGACCCGCGCGTGCTGCCGCTCGACCGGTTCCGCGGCGGAGCCGACGGCCTCGTCGTCGTCGCCTCCCCACAGGAGACCGGGGTCGACGCCGGGCGGTTCTTCCCCTTCGGCAACGCGACGGACCTGCCGCCGGACCAGCGTGCCGAGGACGGACGTTCGGTGTGCTTCGACCTGCCCGTCGAGGACTCGTTCGACCTGCTCGGCAACGTCCTGGTCGACCTGTCCGTCGTCAGCGACCAGGCGCGCGCGACGGTCACCGTCCGGCTCTGCGACGTCGCACCGGACGGCAGTTCGACCCTCGTCACCCGCGGGGTGCTCAACGCGGCGCGGCGGGACGGCATGGACCGGTCCGATCCGCTCGTCCCGGGCACGCCGGCGACGCTGCCGGTCCGGCTCGTGTCCACCGGCCACCGGTTCGTCGCCGGACACCGCCTGCGGCTCGCCGTGTCGACCTCCTACTGGCCGTGGGTGTGGCCGCACGGCACGACGGCGACGGTGGTCCTCGACCCCGCCGCGAGCACGGTCACGCTGCCGGTCTGGACCCGCAGTGACGATGACGGGGTCGGCTTCGAGGCACCCCAGCGCTCCACGCCGCTCGCGATCGCCCGGGTCGCACCGTCGGAGCCGCTCCCGCAGCGGACCGTCACGCACGACGTCGAGACCGGGGAGTGGGCGCTCGACGTCGACCCCGGGTACGGCGGTGGACGCGTCTACCCGGACGGTCTCGTGTTCCGCGAGGACGCGCGGGAGACCTACCGCATCCGGACCGACGACCCGACCTCGGCCAGCGCCCGGTCCCGCTGGTCGATCGGCCTCGAGCAGGCGTCGTGGGCCGCCCGGCTCGAGACGACCTCGAGCGTCACGGCGTCGGCCGACGCGTTCCACGTCGTGAACACCGTCCGCGCCTGGGCCCGCGACGGCGACCGGGACGCACCTGAGGAGCTCGTTGCCGAACACACCTTCCGCGACGACGTGCCGAGGACGTCCGCGTGAGCGGAGGCGGTACGACGAAGCCCCGGCAGCGTCCGGAGGTGCGGCGGGCGATGATCGTCGCGGCCGCGCGGACCGTCATCGTCCGGAAGGGCCTGGGCGCGACCGGTCTCCGGGACATCGCTGCCGAGGCCGACGTGTCGGTCGGGACGGTGACCTACCACTTCGGTAGCGTCGCGGAGATCCTCAACGAGGTCGTCGTGCTCGAGACGGAGCGGTTCTACGGCGCGATCGTCGTGGCTGCCGACGCCGAGGCGGACGTGGTCACGGCCCTCCGGATGCTCGTCGCGCCGCTGTTCGACGACAGCGAGGAGGTCCGGCAGCACTGGCGGATCTGGTCGGACTACTGGACGGCGGTGGCACGCCGACCCGAGGTCGCCGAGGAGTACGCCCAGCGCATCCGCGTCTGGGAGTCGTGTCTCGTGCGCATCATCCGCCGCGGGCTGGCGGACGGCACGTTCCGCTCCGGCACCACCGGACCCGAGGCTGAGCCCATCGACGCGTCGGTCGTCGCCCTGAAGCTCGCCGCCTACAGCGACGGCGTCGCCACGCAGCTCGCGCAGAACGCGCCGGGACTCACGAACGCGGTGGCACTGCAGTGGATGTGGCAGTTCCTGATGGCGGAGCTCGGCGTGGCGGTCCGGAGGTTGCTCGACGGCGACACGGCGGCGGACCCCGCCTGACCGGAAGGGACGCCGTCGGGGCCGCGCAGACGCCGTCAGGGTCGTTGCTGGACCTGCTCGTGCGGGAACTCGTCGGCGAACACGACGTCGGGAGCGTCGACGGAGCGGTCCGTCACCGTCGTCGGCGCCTCGAGGTGCACGGCCCCGGACGGCACGATGCCGGCGCCGCCGAAGCGCTCCATCACCCGCCATTGCGCGACCACGTCCTCGCCCGCGTGCCCGATCGGCAGGGTCTCCCAGAACCCGAAGCCGCCGACCGCCTCGAGCGCTGCCCGGTCGTACAGCGCACAGGCGCCGACCCACGCGACCCGGTAGGGCAGCCAGCCGCCCGGCTCGACGTCGAGCTCGGCAGCGACGTGGGCCAGGTTCGCGGCGTTGTGCAGGGACCAGCGGTCGAAGCCGGGCGTCCCGCGACGCACCACCTCGGGAACGACGGGGCCGTCCCAGACCGCGAACGGAGCGGTCTCGTGCGGGCGGCGGTCCTCGAGGTACGACAGGCCCTGGACGGCGCTCCCGACGAAGCCGGTGCCGAGCGAGCGCAGGGCGTCGAGCATCCGGTGCACGGACCCGGGTTCCAGCCAGACGTCGTCGTCGAGGAACAGGACGGCGTCCGCGGTGGCGTTGGCGAGCAGGAAGTGCCGGTGCTCAGCGAGGCCGCGCCGCTCCGGGTGGGTGAGCAGCGTGACGGGCCGGCCCTGGGCCTCCAGGACGCGGAGCATCGCGGCGACCGCCGGCTGTGCGACGGCGTCGCCCGTCGCGGACTGGTCGCTGAGCACGAGGCGGAAGGCGACGTCGGTCTGGGCGGCCAGGCCGGCCAGGGTCACGGCGAGTTCGGCGGTGCGCCCGACCGTCGGGACGAGGACGTCGACGTCGACGGGGGCGCTCTCCACCGCCGGGCCCGCGGTCGGTCGACCCCACTCGCCGGACCACCGTGCGCCGCGCGTCATGCGTCCCCCGACACGGCGGTCGGGTCTCCCATCGGCGCTCCGGCGCCGGTGCCGGTGCCGGCCGCGGTCTCGCGGATCCGGCGGACGACCGCGCTCGTGGAGTGCTCGGCGACGTAGTCGACCATGACGACCTCGCCACCGTGCGCGCGGACCACCTCGGTCTCGCTGAGCATCTCGGGGGAGTAGTCACCGCCCTTGACGTAGACGTCGGGGCGGATCCGCTCGATGAGCGGGATCGGGGTGTCGGTCGCGAACACCGTCACCAGGTCGACGCAGGCCAGGGCGGCGAGCACACCGGCACGGTCCTCAGCCGTGTTGATCGGACGCTCCGGTCCCTTCAGGCGACGGACCGAGTCGTCGTCGTTCAGCGCCACCACGAGCAGGTCGCCGAGCTCGCTCGCCTGCCGCAGGTACGTCGTGTGCCCACGGTGGACGACGTCGAAGCACCCGTTCGTGAAGACGATGCGACGACCGGCGCGCCGGGCCTCCTCGACCGCGTCGGCGAGCTGGTCGTGGTCGACGACGGTCTCGGCGGGAGCCGACACCGACGCCACCAGGGCCTCGGCGGTGCACACGGAGGTGCCGGCTTCGCGCACGACCACGTCGGCTGCTGCCTGAGCGAACGAGACGGCCTCGCGCACGGGGGTGCCGACCGCGAGGGCGACCGAGGCCGCGGCGCAGAACGTGTCGCCGGCACCGGAGGCCTGCTGCTCGGAAGCCGGGGTCGCGCGGGTGCGGTGCACGTCGGTGGCCGGGGCCGTGGTGTCCTCGAGCAGGACCGTGCCGTTGCGGTCCAGCGTCACGACGGCGTTCCGCGCACCGGTGACCGTGAGGACCTCTTCCCGAGCGGCGACGACGGTCTCGGCACGTCCGGCACCCTGGCCGAGGTCGCGGCCGAGCAGTGCGGCGGCCTCGCCGGCGTTCGGCGTGACGAGGTCCGGCTGCAGGGCACGCCAGCGCCCGAGGTCGTGCGCGTCGACGACCACGGTGGTCGGTCGGTCCCGCTCGAGGACGGGGACGATCGCGGCGGCGTCGACGCCGAGGTCGTAGTCGCAGACCACGACGGCGTCCGCGGCGGCGGCTCCGTCGACTCCGGCGATGGTGTCGGGGGTGCCCGGGATGCGTCCCTGTACCGCCGCTGCCGTCGCCTCGGCGAGCAGGGCCGTGTCCGCCGCACTCGGCGGCCCGGCCAGGTCGTCGACCCGGACGACCACACGGTCCCCACCGACGATCCGGTCCTTGCTCGTCGTCGTCGCGCCCGGCACCGCGACCAGCCAGCGGGTGTCGACGCCGGCGGCCTCCAGGCGGTCCCGCAGGACCCGGCCGGTCTCGTCGTCGCCGATCAGGGCGACCATCCGGACGTCGGCACCCAGGGCCCGGGCGTTGACCGCGGTGTTCGCCGCGCCTCCCGGGACGGCGATCGTCTCGGTGACGCGGACCACGGGGGCCGGGGCTTCGCGGGAGACCCGCTCGGCTGCGCCGACCGTCCAGCGGTCCAGGATGACGTCCCCGACGACCACGACGACCGGCTGGCGCGCGGCGATCGTGTCGACGACGCGGCGGACCATGCGGACGTCGGCGGTCATCGGACGTCCTCGGCCGTCGCGGTGTCGGTGCCGTGGCTGCCGGCGGTGGACGGGTCGACGGCCGTGCCGGTGCCGGTGCTCGCGGCGGCCGAGCTCGTCGTGCGTCGCGGGGCGGCCTCGAGGTGCACGACCGTGGTCGTCGTCATCTCGTCGAGCAGGTGCGGGCCGTAGCCGAAACCGGAGCCCGACGCGCCGCGCGGCTCCGCGCTGCCGCCGGGTGCGCCGCCGAACACGGCGTTGACCTTCACGGTGCCGACCGGCAGTTCGGCCGCGGCCTGCAGCGCGGTCGCGGTGTCGGCGGTCAGGACGGTCGCGGCCAGGCCGTAGCGGTCCTCCGCGGCGAGGCGCAGCCCCTCGGCCATGTCCTCGACGACGCGGATCGGGGCGATCGGGCCGAACGTCTCCTCGGTGAGGACGAGCATGTCGTCGGTGCAGCCGGTGAGCACCGTCGCCGGGTAGAAGGTGCCCGTGCCCGCGGGGACCG
The DNA here is from genome assembly GCF_003234035.1 of Curtobacterium sp. MCPF17_031. Taxonomy (NCBI): domain Bacteria; kingdom Bacillati; phylum Actinomycetota; class Actinomycetes; order Micrococcales; family Microbacteriaceae; genus Curtobacterium; species Curtobacterium sp. MCPF17_031. The sequence goes on from NZ_QKSG01000001.1 coordinate 177,865, forward strand.
CCCCGCCGGTCAGGACCTGCGCGCCGGCGGCGACGGCCTGGTCGACGTGCTGCTGGACGGTCGCACGGAGGCGCTCGTCCACCAGGGGGCCGAAGTCCGCCGCCGCGGCCGCGGTCTTGCGCTCGGCAGCACGTACCAGGGCAGCGGTGAACTCCTCGGCGATGTCGCGGTGCACGTAGACGCGCTCGACGCTCGTGCAGATCTGCCCGGTGTTCGCGAAGGCCCCGAGGGCGACCTGGTCGGCTGCCCAGACGGGGTCGATGTCGGCGTCCACGACGGCGGCGTCGTTGCCGCCGTTCTCGCGGATGACGTGCGCGCGGGTGCGGAGCGCGGCCTCGGCCAGACGGTCGCCTGTCGCCGTCGAACCGACGTGGGCGTAGACGGCGATGCCGTCCTCGGCCAGGAGCTGCTCACCGGTCGTGGCGTCACCGTCGACGCCGACGAGCACGCCGTCGGGAAGCTCGGCGGCGAGCAGGCGGTTGAGCAGTGAAATGGTGCCCGGGCTCCGCTCGCTGCCCTTGTGGACGACGGTGTTGCCGGCGGCGATCGCGGCGCCGAGGATCCCGCACGCGACGGCCACCGGGTCGTTCCACGGGGTCAGGGCGAGGACGACGCCCCGGGGGTGCGGGACGGCGAAGTCGGCGGCACCGTGGTTGCCGCGCAGGGCTTCGCCGCGGTGCAGGGGGCCGAGCTCGGCGTACTGGATGAGCGTGTTGATGCCGGCCTCGACTCCGCCGAGGGCGTCGCCCGGGACCTTGCCGGTCTCGCGGGTGTTCATCGCGGCGAGCTCGTCGGCGTGGTCACGGAGCCGTTCGGCCGCTGCCCGGAGGAGCGCCCCACGCTCACCGGGAGCCGTCCGGGCCCATCCGGTCGCCGCTGCCCGCGCACGCGCGACCGCGTCCCGCACCTCGTCCGCCGTGCTCCGGCGGGTCTCCGAGGCCACCTCGCCGGTCACGGGATCGAGCACCGTGATCGTGTCCGCGGACGAGTCGTCCGACGACGGAGCGGTGGTGGTGGGGGCATCGAGCGTCATGTGCGTCCTTCTCGTGGTGGTCCGGTCACGTACACCGGGGCTCCCCACGCTGCACTCCTCCTGCTGGACGCGCCCACGGGTCGCGCCGTGGTGTCCACGGGACGCAGCTGGTCCGCGGTCTCGGCACCTGCACCGGCTCCGGTCGGTAGGAACGAAGGGACGCGCGACGGGACACCGGGCAGCGTCGGACGACGAGGAGGACGACAGGCGTGGTGCAGATCGGACGTGGCGGCGATCGCTTCGAGGGGGTCCGCGAGATCGCGGTGCTCCGGGGCGGGGGACTCGGCGACCTCATGTTCGCCATGCCGGCGATCGAGGCCCTGGCCGCCGCGTACCCGGAGGCGCGTATCACCCTGCTCGGCACCCCGATGGCCCGGGTGCTGCTCGCCGGCCGTTCCGACGTCGTGCACGCCGTCGAGGAGTTGCCCGTGTCGCCGGGCGTCCGGGACGGCGGCGACGACGCCCCGGACACAGAGGACTTCTTCGCCCGCCTGCACGGCCGGTTCGACCTGGCGGTGCAGCTGCACGGCGGTGGCCGGAACTCGAACCCGTTCCTGCTCCGCCTGGGCGCCGCGCACTCGATCGGCACCGCCACCGAGGACGCCACCCCCACGGAGCGCTGGGTCCGCTACGTCTACTACCAGCACGAGGTGCTCCGCGCGCTCGAGGTCGTCGGGCTCGCCGGTGCCGAACCCGTCACGCTCGACCCGCGCCTCTCCGTGACGGACGACGAGCGGGCCGCGGTCCGGCAGCGCCTCGGCGTCACCGGCCGACTCGTCGCGATGCACCCCGGTGCCACCGACCCCCGCCGGCGCTGGAGCCCGGAGCGGTTCGCTGCCGTCGCGGTCGCCCGACTCGAGGCCGGCGACGACGTCGTCCTCGTCGGGGACGACTCGGACCGGCCGGCCGCGACCACCATTCGGGCGTCGGTGTCCGAGGCGGTCGGGCCCGAGGCTGCCGCCCGCCTGCACGACCTCACCGGCACCCTGCCGCTGCCGGAACTGCCCGCCGTGCTCGGTGCCGCCGACGTCATGGTCGGCGACGACTCCGGTCCGCGGCACCTCGCCGTCGCGGTCGGCACCCCGACCGTCGGCGTCTTCTGGTTCGGCAACGTCATCAACGCCGGGCCGCTCGACCGCGGACGGCACCGGGTCCTGATGAGCTTCGTCACCCGGTGCCCGGTGTGCGACGTCGACGTCACGCAGGTGGGGTGGAGCGCCGAGCGGTGCGAGCACGACCCGTCGTTCGTCGACGAGATCACCCCGGACCGGGTCCTGGCGGACGTCGAGGACCTGCTCGCCACCAACTGACGGCGGTGGGCCGGTCCGTCGGGGCCGGTGTGGGCCTCCCGAGGTCGCACGACGTGCCGCGCGCCCCTCGCCGAGGGTGCACGATCGGCTGCCGGTAGGCCGTCCGGGCAGCAGCTCGTGCGACCTCGGCGGCGGGCTGGCGGGCGGCGGCACGGCGCGACCGCAGACGGACGGGAGGCCCGGTACCAGCTGGTACCGGGCCTCCCGTCCGTCAGGCGCATGCGCCGGTCGTGTGCACGGCTCAGGGCCAGCTGGGCTCAGTCGCCGGCATGATCGACAGCTCGCGGATCTCGCACCCGGCCGGCTGCGAGAGGGCGAAGATGATCGAGTTCGCGACGTACTCCGGTTCGATGAGCTGTGCGTCCGGACCCGGCTTGTACTGCTCGGTCCGGTCCGCGAAGAAGTTGGTGCGCATGCCGGCGGGGATCACGTTGGTGACGCCGACGCGGCCGGCGGTCTCCGCGGCGAGGGCCTGCGAGAACCCGCGGACGCCGAACTTCGACGCCGAGTAGGCGGTGCCGTGGCCGACGCCGCGCAGGGCGAGCGACGACGAGATAGTGACGACCCGGCCGTGCGTCGCCTCGAGCGCAGGCAGTGCGGCGCGCACGGTCGACGCGGTGCCGATCAGGTTGACGCCGACGATCTTCTCCCAGTTGCCCGACGAGATGGCGTCGATCGGAGCGGGTGTGTCGATCCCCGCCGCGGTCACGACGGCGTCCAGGCCACCGTGGCGCTCGACCGCTTCGGTGACAGCACGTTCGACGGCGTCGGTGTCCGAGACGTCCACGGCGACGGCGTCGACGCCCTCGGGGACGGCGTCGATGCGCAGGTCGAGGACGATCGGGGTGCCGCCGGCCTCGGTGACGGCGGCCACGACGGCTGCGCCGAGTCCGGAGGCGCCGCCCGTGACGAGGACGCGGCCGATGGGGGTGGTGGGGACGGGCATGGATGTCCTTTGCTGTGGTGGGGCAGATGGAGAGCGGTGGGGCTCAGCCGACACGTTCGATCGCGGCGGCGAGCCGGGTGGTGGAGCGGCCTGGGTGGAACGGCACGGTGACGACCCGTCCACCCCACTCGGCGAGGGTCACGGACTCGGGCAGTTCGTCCGCGGTGTAGTCGCCGCCCTTCGCCCAGACGTCCGGGCGGAAGCGACGGAGCGCCTCGTCGGGGGTGGACTCGTCGAACACGACGACGGCGTCGACGCAGTCCAGTGCGAGGAGGAGTTCGACTCGGTCGTCCTGGCCCATGATCGGCCGGTCCGGGCCCTTGAGCCCCCGGACCGAATCGTCCGAGTTCAGGCACACGACCAGGCAGTCGCCGAGTGCCCGCGCTGCCGACAGGGTGCGCGCGTGTCCAGCGTGCAGCAGGTCGAAGCAGCCGCCGGTCGCGACGACGACGCCGCCGGAGGCACGGACCTCGTGGACGACACGCAGTGCGTCCCGGTCCGCACCGGGCACGGCGATCGGTGCCGGTGGCGCGCCCTCGACGAGCGAGGCGACGCCACCGGCGGCGAGGTACGCGGACGCGGCCTCGACCCCGGCCGTGACGGCGTCGGCGATCTCCGCTCCGTCGGCGAGGGCGACGGCGACCCCGGCAGCGAGCCGGTCGCCGGCACCGCAGGGGTCGCCGGCCGTGACGGACGGAGCGGGGACGAACCGGGAGTCGGCGCCGCGGGGCGTGCGGCTGCCGACCAGTGCCCCGCGGTCGCCCATCGTGACGGCGACGGCGCGGACGTCCCAACGGGCGACGAGGTCCGCGGCGGCGTCCGTCGCGAAGGCGACCCCGCTGCCGACGATGCCGGTGAACCGGTGCGCCTCGCTGGCGTTCGGCGTGACGACGGTGGTGCCGGCGACGGGGGTGGCGCCCTTCGGGTGCGGGTCCCAGACGACGGGCGTGTGCCCGACGACCGCAGCGAGCGCGGCACGCATCTCGGCCGCCTCGGTGAGCCCGCGTCCGTAGTCGGCGACGATGACCGCGTCGGCGCCGTCGAGGGCGTCGCGCATGGCGGGCGTCACGGCGGGGACCGGCGGGGTGTCGCAGCCCTCGTCGATCCGGACCAGGGCGTGCTCGCCGACGCGGACCCGGGTCTTCACCGGGGTCGGCGCGCCGGAGGGGCCGTCGACGATGCGGACGCCGGGGAGCAACGACCGGAGCTGGTCCGCGTGGGCGTCGTCACCGAGCACGGTGACCAGCGAGACGTCGTGACCGTCCTTCGCGAGCATGGTCGCGACGAGACCGGCACCACCGGCGCGGCGCTGGTCCGAGCGGACGTCGACGACGGGGACCGGCGCGTCCGGGCTGAGACGATCGCTGGTGCCGCTGACGTCGACGTCGAGCAGCGTGTCGCCGACGACGACGATGCGGAGTCGACGGTCGGTCATCGGGTGCCTCCTCGGCGGAGCGCGGGCTCCATGGCCCGGCAGAGGGCGTGCACGAGGACGAGCTGCGCCTCCTGCACGTTGGCGGACGGGCCGTCGATGGCGATGACGTCGTCCACTGCGCTGGCGAGCGGGTTCGGCAGCGCACCGGTCATCGCGATCGACCGCGCTCCGGCGTCCCGGGCGGCTGCCGCGGCGGCGAGCAGGTTCGGGCTCTTGCCGCTGGTGCTGAGGAGGACGACGACGTCACCGGCGCGGGCGTGTGCGCGGACCTGACGGGCGAAGACCTGCTCGAAGCCGTAGTCGTTCCCGATCGCGGTGACGGCGGAGGTCTCGGCGTGCAGCGAGATCGCCGAGTACGCGGGTCGGTCACCGTCGAAGCGGCCGGTGAGCTCGGAGGTCAGGTGCTGCGCTTCGGCCGCCGAACCGCCGTTGCCCGCGGCGAGCAGGCGACGCCCGGCCACCAGACGGGCGGCGATGTCGTCCGCCCAAGCGGCGATGCGGTCGCTGTGGTCGACGAGGGACGCGATGACGGGCACGGACGCCGCGATGTGCTCGAGCACCGCGCGGGTGCTGGTCGAGGCGTCGCTGGGCGGGGCGTCGACGGTCGGGGTCTCGGTCGTGCCGATCCCGGTCTGCTCGATGGTCATCGGGCGTTCCTCTCGGTGATGGGGAGCGCGGCCTCGGCCAGCGCGTCCTCGGCGGGTCGGACGGCGTCCGGGATGCGGGTGGTGGGTGCGGTGCCGATGCCGCCGACCGGACGGACGGGACGGACCCGACCGCCGGCGACGAGCCGTTCGTAGACGCGCTCGGTGTCGGTGGCGACCTTCTGCCACGTGTACCGGGACTCGGCGCGGCGGCGACCGGCGCGGCCGTAGGCGGCACGGCGCTCGGGGTCGTCGAGCAGGCCGCCGAGGGCTGCGGCGAGGCCGTCCTCGTCACGGGGTTCGACGTGCAGCCCGGTGGCGTCCTCGACGACCGTGTCGATGAGCCCACCGACGCGGGAGGCGACCACCGGCACGCCGCAGGCCATCGCCTCGAGCGGGACGATGCCGAACGGCTCGTACCAGGGCGCGCAGACGACGACGTCGGCGCTGCGGTACACCGAGCCCATCGCCTCCTGGGCGAGCTGCCCGCGGAACGAGACGTGGTCGCGGATGCCGAGGTCGCGGGCCAGCGCGTCGAGGCGCTGGTACTCGGGGTCGTCCGGCAGGTCGGCACCGGCCGTGCCGGCACCGCCGACGATGACGAGTTCGACGTCTCGACCGGCCGCGACGAGCTGGGCGACGGCCGCGATCGTGGTGCCGACGCCCTTCCGCTGCACGAGGCGGGAGGCGGTGAGCACCCGGAAGGTGCGCCCACGTTCCTCGACGGGGCCGTCCGGTCGGAACAGCTCGACGTCGACGCCACACGGGACGACGGAGATGGACCGCAGCGGCACGCCGAGGCTCTTCAGCTCGAACGCCTCGTCGGAGCACGTGGCGACGACCTGGTCGGCGCTCCGGCCGACGGCGGGCTCGAGCCACTCGCGTTCGACGGGGCTGGTGTCCGCGGCACCCTGGTGTCGACGCTTGACGACGCCGAGGGCGTGGAAGGTCTGCACGACGGGGATCCGCGTGCCTCCGGTGCGCACCTGCACCTGGCCCACGGCGTCGATGGTCGCCTGGCCGGACATCCAGAAGTGGCCGTGCACGACGTCGGGCCGGTCGACGAACCACTCCGACGCCAGGACCTGCGCGAACGTGCCCATGTAGGGGAGCAGGTCGTCCTTCGGGACGTGCCGGGCCGGTCCCGCGTCGACGTGGACGACGTGGACGCCCGGTCGGAGCGGCACGCGCACCGGCAGCGACGCGTCGTCGCGCCGCGTGTAGACGGTCACGGTGTGGCCTCGGTCGGCCAGTGCAGCGGAGAGCGCGGCGACGTGGACGTTCTGTCCACCGGCGTCCACCCCGCCGAGGGTCGCGAGCGGACTCGCGTGTTCCGAGACCATGGCGATCTTCATCAGATGCTCCTTCCCTGCGGTGCCGCAGCCCCCGCACCGACGGTCGTGGCTCCGGTCCGGGACCGGTGTCGTGACCGCACGTCGTCCAGCAGCTCGTCCCAGTCCGCCAGGAACCGGGGCAGCGCGTGGCGCGCGAGCACGGCCTCCCGGGCGACGAGGCCGCGTCGGCGAGCCTCGTCCGGGTCGTCGACCAGCGTCCGGGAGACCCGCACCAGCTCCTCGACGTCCGTCCCGATCGCGCCGGCCTCGGCGGGCACGGTTCGTGCGGCGTCGGTGGTGGCGAGGACCAGCACCGGCATCGCCATGTGCATCGACTCGATGAGCGAGAGCCCGAGCGAAGTCCACCGGTTGGCGTGGACGTAGGCCCGGCGACGGGCGAGGGCCGCGTGCATCGGGTCGGGCTTGACGTCGCCCATCCCGACGAGCAGGTCACCGTGGCCGAGGTCGTCGAGCTTCTCGGTGCCCATCCCGAACACGTCGACCGGTGCCACCGCGCCGAAGCGGGGGAGCAGGTCGGTGCCCACGACGCGGTTGCGTCGGACGGGTTCGTTGATGACGGCGCCGAACCGCTCGAGCTCACCGGTGTACAGCGGACCGGGGTCGACGACGCCGTGCTCGACGACGGTGGTGCGGGTCGAGCCGCAGTCCCACATCAGGGCGTTCCAGTGCGTGACGTGCGCGATGGTCACGTCGTCGCGGTCCCGGAACGGGTGCAGGCTGTTCGGCACGTCGACACGCGGGGCGTTGTGCTCCACGAAGACGACGGGCACGTCGCGCCCGCCGAGCAGGTCGCGGGCGACCTCGAGCTCCTCCGGTCGCTGCAGGACGACCAGGTCGACCTCGGCGTCGGCGACGTCCTCGGGCGCGATCTCGACGGCGTTCGTGCCCCAGCTCCGGCCACCGCGACCGAGGCCCCAGCCGTCACGGGCGGGGGTCGTGGGGATGAGGTACTCGTGCGGGCCGCGGACGAAGGCGTCCATCCAGCCGCCGTGCACGTGCCACACGAGGATCCGCATGCACTGCCTTTCGGTCGCTGTCGATCAGGAGGAGGAGGAGCAGAAGGAGAAGCAGTGCCGCACGCTACCCACGGGTCTCTGGTGCTGCTCGCAGGGAGTCGTCGTTCGTCCGCAGAGCGCATCCGACGAGCCGTTCGTGGGCCGCGAGCACGTCGTCGACGGTGACTCGGGCCAGGCATGGGTGTCCCGGGACGGGGCACTCGCGGGCCCGTGAGAGCCGGCAGGGCGCGTCCTGGTCGCCGAGCAGTTCCACGTGTTCGGCGTACGGCGCCCACTTCACGGCCGGCACGACGGGCGAGAACAGCGAGACGATCCGGGCACCGACGGCAGCGGCGAGGTGCGCCGGGCCGGTGTTGCCGACGACGACGACCTCGGCCCCGGCCAGGACCGTGGCGAGCACCGCGGGGGTGGTGCGACCGCCGAGGTCGATGCCGGTGGTGCCGGCCACCTCCGCGGTGAGGTCCTTCTCGCCGGGCGAACCGGTCACCACGACGGGGACACCGAGTCGGTCGTAGGCGGCCACGAGCTCGCGGTGGGCGGAGGGCGGCCAGGAGCGGGCCTCCACACTGGCGCCGGGGTGCACGACGACGTACCGGTCGAGTGCCGCCACCTCGTCGGGCAACACCGCGTCGTCGTCGTGCCGCACCCGGAGCCGACCGTCGTCGCCGTCGGGGAGCACGAAGCCCGCGGCCGCCACGATGCGCAGCGCCCGTTCGGGTTCGGGGACGTCCTCGGGCAGGTCCTCACCGGGCCGCAGTCGGACGTCGAGCAGCGAGCCGGGGTGGTCGACCGAGGCACCGGACACCCGGCGGACCCCGGCGAGCCGCAGGAGCATCGCGAGCGGCAGCGGCGACTGGTGGAAGGACGTCAGGACGACCGCCTCGTCGGGTCGCTCCTCGGCGACGAGCGCGCGGAACTCGGCGAGGACGGCGTCGTCGAGCGGCCGGACGGTCTCGGTGACCCAGGGCGCCGCCCAGACCCGGAGCGAGTCGACGCCGGGCAGCAGTGCGCCGGCGGGGGAGCCCTGCGGACCACACAGCAGCGTGACGTGGTCCGCCCCGGCGGCGACGGCTCGGACGGCGGGGCCGGCGACCAGCACGTCCCCGAACGAGTCGAGCCGCGCGACGAGCACACGGCGACCGCTCGGCCCGCTCACGAGGCCCCTCCCGCGGCCCGTGCGAGCACCAGGGCCACGGCCTCCTCGATCGAGCCGGCGACGGTGGTGGCGGCCTCGACCTCGGCGGGCATGGTGCGGTCGGTCGGCACGAGGATCCCCTGGGCACCCGCAGCCACGGCAGCACCGACGTCGGCACCGATGTCCCCGATCACGACCAGGTCGGCGGCGTCGAGCCCGAGCCGGTCCGCCGCGGCGAGCACCATGCCCGGTCGCGGCTTCCGGCAGGCGCAGTCATCGCCGCGGTCGTGCGGGCAGACCTCCCACACGTCGAAGGGCCCGACGAGTTCGTCGACGCGGGCGTTCGTCGCGTCGACCTGGTCCCGGGTCGCCAGGCCCTTCGCGATCGCGGACTGGTTGGTGACGACACCGACGGCGAGGCCGGCGGCGCGGGCCGCGGCGACCGCGTCGGCCGCACCCGCCACGGGCACGACCCGTTCCGGATCGGCGTTGTAGGGAACGTCCACCACCAGGGTGTCGTCGCGGTCGAAGAGCACGCCGCGGAGCGGACGGTCGGAGAGAGCCACACCCCTTCTCTACCGGCACGGCGGCGCTCGTGCCCAACCGGTGCCGGAACCGTGGCGAGCCGTGGCGCGCGGTGGACAGGGTGCTGCCTCCCGCGGACGGGACGGTCTCGTCCCGGTAGCGTCGGTCCACGTGACCGCCGTACCCACCCTGCCCCCGTCCGACGGCCGCCCCGAGCTCGTCGTGCTCCGGGCGATCAAGCTCGGCGACCTGCTCGTCGCCGTGCCCGCGCTGCACGCCCTCCGCCGGGCCTTCCCGGGGCACCGCATCACCCTCGCCACGACCGCCTGGCTCGCCCCGGTCGTCGAGCTCGTCACCGACGTCGACGTCCACCTCGCCCAGCACGGCCTGGACCACCCGATCCACGTGCCGACCGGCGTCGTCGACGTCGCCGTGAACCTGCACGGTGCCGGACCTGAGTCGGGCGAACTCATCGACGCGCTGCAGGCGCGTCGCGTGATCGGCCACGGCGCCCCCGACGGTCCGGAGTGGCGGCACGACGTCCACGAACGCGTCCGGTGGGCGGGTCTCATGACCGCCCACGGCATGCCCGCCGACCCGGACGACGTGTCGATCGCGGTCCCGGCCGTCCCCGCTGTCGTGCGCGGTGCCGCGGTCGTGCACGTCGGCGCCTTCCACGGCGCCCGACACTGGCCAGTCGACCGGTTCGCCGACGTGGTCCGCGGACTCGTCGCCCGCGGGCACCACGTGGTCCTGACGGGAGGCGCGGACGACGTCGAGCGCGCGCTGGCCGTCGCCGAGCTGGCCGGGCTCGACGACTCGGCGGTCCTCGCCGGACGTCTGGACCTGCAGCCGTTCGCCGCCGTCGTGGCCGCCGCGAGCCTCCTGGTCACCGTCGACACGGGAGCGGCGCACCTGGCCTCCGCCTACCGGATCCCCTCGGTCGTGCTCTTCGGCCCGGCGCCACCCGAGGCCTGGGGGCCGCCCTCCTCGGGCCCGCACGTGGTGCTCACCGACGCGTCCGTCCGCCGCGGCGACGTCTTCGCCGAGGACCCGGACCCGGCCATCCTCGCCGTCAGCGCGGACGACGTCCTCGCTGCGGTCGACGGACTGCGCGTGACGCCCGCCGTCACCGCACCCAGCGCCGATCGGTAGCGTCGATCCGACGGCACGGACGGTCCGGCCGTCGAAGGGAGCCGCCGTGTTCGAAGCAGCCAACATCCGGGACTGGATCGGCCTGCCGGTCGTCGACGCCCAGGAGGACAAGATCGGCAACCTCGAGAGCATCTACTACGACACGGCGACGCAGCAGCCGGCCTTCGGGGCGGTGACCACGGGCGTCGTGGGCAAGAAGCTCGTGTTCGTGCCGCTCGTCGGCGCCACCGTCGCGCCGAAGCACCTGCTCGTGACGTTCGACAAGAAGACCGTGAAGGACGCGCCCTCGATCGCGACCGACGGCGAGCTCGATGCGGCGACCGAGCCGGAGCTCTTCCAGCACTACGGCCTCGACTACCAGGCCGGCGTCGGCGGCGAGCGTCGTCTCGGGCGGCGCTGAGTCCTTTCCACCGGACCGGCGTCGTGCCAGGGCGGGTCGAGCGCGACCGGCTAGCCTGGTCCGCTCGACCCTGACCCGAACCTCCCGGAGCCCACCCTGCGCCGTCCGTCCCGTGCTCGCGAGCGCGCCACCCGTGTGGTGCACACGCTCGTGGTGTCCGTCGTGCTCACGGGTGTGGCCCTGGTGGGTGGGCCGGGAGGTGCGCTCATCCCGCAGGCCGCGGTCGCCGCACCGCAGTGGCCGGTGCCGCAGCCCTTCCCGGTGACCGACGACCCACCCGAGACACTGACGGACCTGCCGCCGGGCAGCGAGTACGTCGCACTCGGCGACTCGTACTCGGCCGGGTACGGGCTGGCGAACCCGACGGGTCTGCCGGTCGGTGCCTGCGCGCAGTCCGGCCGGGACTACCCGCACCGCATCGCAGCACGATTCGGGCTCGCCCTGACGGATGTCACGTGCGCCGGAGCGACCAGCGAGGACGTCCGGGAGCGCACGCAGTGGCGTGGCGCACCGCCGCAGATCGAGGCCCTGTCCGACTCCACCCGGCTCGTCACCCTGACCATCGGTGGCAACGACGCCGACCTGTTCGGCACCGCTGCATCGTGCATGGCGCTGTCGGCCTCCGGGCCGGTCTTCTCCGGCAAGAACGCACCATCGTGCCGGAGCACGCTCGACGTCGACGGGGTCGACACCCTCGGGGCGAAGATCGAGAGCCGCGTCGCCCTGGGCATCGCGGAGACGCTGGCGGACATCCGTCGGGCGGCCCCGAACGCCACGGTCCTCCTGGTCGGGTACCCGGCGATCTTCCCCGACGCCGATCACACCCCGGAACGCGGGTGCTTCCGGCCTGCCGTCGACCTCGGCACCCTCGCCGGTCGGTTCCCCTCGGACACGTACCCCTTCACCGACACCGACGTCCGGTGGCTGCACGGGATCCAGGAGCAGCTCGACGAGGTCGGGCAGTCCGCCGCCCGCGCCGCCGGGGTCCGCTTCGTCGACGTCTTCGACACGACCCAGGCCCACTCGGCCTGCGCCCGGTCCGGCGCGTACGTGTCAGGGGTCTCGCTCGACTCGTTCGGCGGGTTCAGCAGCATCGACCTCGAGCCCGGAGCGCTGCACCCGAACACCGCCGGAGTCCGGTACCTGACCGGCCGGCTCGACGCGGAACTCCGCGAGCTCCTCGGCTGACGTCCTGCTGCTGCAGGACGGGTCGCGGCGCCGTCGGGCATCTCAGGCGCGCAGGACCTCGGCGAGGCGGTCCATCAGCGTCGGCACCGTCGACAGGACCGCGATGTGGCCGTCGTCCGGACGCTCCTCGTACGCCGCCCCGGGCATCGCCTCGGCCAGCGCTCGGCCGTGCGCCACCGGGACGACCCGGTCCCGCCTGCCGTGCACCAGGAACGTCGGCACAGTGACCGCCGACAGGGCGAACCCCCAGTACGTCACGAACGCCACGTCGTCGTCGACCCCGCCCTGGAGGCCCGACCCGCCCGCCGCCGTCGCGTCCTGCCCCAGTGCGGCCCAGTCACCGTCGAGGGCGGCCCAGTCGGTGTCGACGAACTGGGACGGGTCGAAGGCGGCGGAGGCTGCCCGGGTGATGCGGGCCTGGCGTCCGGCGGTGGCGGCGCGGAGGACGCCGTCGTCCGCCATGCCGTCCCACCAGGTGGGCGAGTCGTCGAAGGGAGCGGGCGAGGCGAGGGTCGCGACCGCGGCGACCCGGTCCGGCAGGAGGGCCGCAGCGGCGAGGGCGTGCGGTCCGCCGCCGGAGCCACCGAGCGCGGCGACGCGGTCGATGCCGAGGGCGTCGAGCACCTGCTCGAGGTCGTGTGCGCCGTCGGCGACCCGCCGACCCGGCAGCGGGTCGGCCCCGCCGTACCCGGGGCGGGTGACGGCGACCAGGCGCAGGCCGCGGTCGGTGGCGGCGCTCCGCAGCGGTTCGAAGAGCACACCGGTGTGGGGAGACTCGTGGTGCCAGACGAGCGTCGGCCAGCCGCCGTCGGCGCCGTGGTCGGCAGCGGTGTCGTCGACCAGGACGGAACGGCCGTCACCGAGCTCGATGGTCTGCATGCGCGCGAGGGTAGTCTCCGACCGTGCCCCCTCGCTCTGCCGGACTGCTGCTGCACCGCGGCGCCGGCCCGTCGCTCGAGGTCTTCGTCGCCCACATGGGCGGCCCGTTCTGGCGTCGACGTCCGCGCGCGTGGTCGATCCCGAAGGGGGAGATCGAGGCGGGGGAGGACACGCTGGCGACGGCCCTCCGCGAGTTCGGCGAGGAGATCGGCGTCCCCGCCCCCGGCGGCACACCGGAACTGCTCGGCGACTTCCGGCAGGCGTCCGGCAAGGTCGTGACGGTGTGGACGCTCGACGCACCGGACTTCGTGGTCGAGGTCGTCCGGAGCAACACCGTGTCGCTGGAACTGCCCCGCGGATCGGGCCGTTCCGTCGAGGTTCCCGAGGTCGACGATGCCCGCTGGGTGCCGCTCGCCGAGGCGCGAGGACTCGTCGTCGCCGGTCAGGTTGCCGCACTCGACGCCCTGGCGTACCGCGGCTGAGCGCTGCCGGCTACCGCTCGCGGACGGTCCGAACCGACCCCGTGGCGGTCTGGATGGACGCGGTCGCGGCACGGTGCACCGTGGCGACGGACCCGGTGACGGTCTGGATCGCCCGGCTGACGGTCGGGATCGAGCTCGTGACGACGGCGAGCGACGACGTCAGCACGTGAATCGACGACGTGCTGAGGTGCGGCTGCGTCGTGGCGTGCACCGGGAAGCCGCGCTTGGCGAAGGCCACGACGGAGAGCCCCGCGACCAGGACCAGCGCCCCCGCGAACGGCAGCGTCTGCAGTCCCGACAGACCGAGCACCTGGCCGCCGATCGCGGCACCGCCGGCGATGCCGATGTTCGAGGCCCCGTTGACCAGGGCACCTGCGATCTCCGGACTGACCCCACCGGTGCGGATGGCGGCGGCCATGAACAGCGTTCCGGTCGTGCCGTTCGCCGCCATCCAGACGCCGGCGACGGCCATCGTGCCGACCAGGGATCCGTGCGCGAACGGCATCACGACGAACGCGGCGGCCATCGCGGCGATCGCGGCGATCAGCGTCCGGCGGGGAGCCCGGTCGACGAACACCCCGGCCAGCCAGAGGCCGATCACGCCGGTGCCGCCGAGGACGAGCAGGGCGCCCGAGACCATGCCGACGTCGAGTCCGGCGTCGACGACGTACGGGCCGATGTACGTGTACACGACGTAGTGTCCGGCGAAGAGCAGCAGGTCGGCGACGACGACCGACAGCAGTCCGGTGCGCGCCCAGGCCTTCGGCGAGCCGACGTGCGGCGACGCGGCTCCGCGGACGGCGGGCAGGCACACCGCGGCCACGACGGCGAGCAGTGCGGCGCACGCCGCGACGCCGCCGACGGCAGGGCGCCACCCGACGGACTGCCCGACGCCGGTGGCGAGGGGGACGCCGATCACGAAGCCGAGCGAGCTGCCGGAGTAGACGAACGCGATGGCGCGGCCGGCGAGCCGGGGCGGGACGATCCGCGTGGCGTAGGCCGAGGCGACCGAGAAGAACAAGGCGTGCGCGATGCCGCCGACCACGCGTCCGGCGCAGACCACGGCGAAGGACGGGGCCAGGGCGACGAGCGCGTTCGACACCGTGTAGCCGACGAGGGTCGCGACGAGGACCGTCTTCCGGGGGAGCTTCGCGGTGAGCGAGGTCAGGGGGAGTGCGAGCAGGGCGACGGCCGCCGCGTACACCGTGATGACGATGCCCATGGTGGACTCGGTGACACCGAGGTCCTCGCTCATGGTGCCGAGCAGGCCGACCGGCATCAGTTCGGTGGTGATGGCGAAGAACGTGGCGAGGCCGAGGACGGCGATCCCGATCACCGACGACGTCGTGACGGTGATCGGCGTCGTGTGCGGCTGGACGGTTCGGTTGCTGGTGGTGGACACGGCGGCTGACCTCCTCGAGGACGTGCGAGGAGCGCGCGGGAACGACGGGGTGTTCGACCGGTCGGGGCGCGCTCGCGGGTGGTGGGCGGGGATGTGGAGATGTGGTTCTGGCCACTCCACGGCGAGTGCGCTCCACCCAGTGTTGCACGGCCCGCGTCGATCACGCGAGGACCCCCAGGTCGTTCTCGCGATGCTCTCAGGAGCGCTCCAATGCCCGGCCTCTCGGGGGGTGGGGGGGCGGAGCGTGCCCGCGGATCAGTACAGCGGCGCGGGCGAGCTCGTCACGGTGCCACGGACCGCGCCACCCACGACCCGCAGCCAGAGCGTGCCGCTCGACGAGGTGTCGGAGAGCGAGACCGCCCCGTGCAGGGCGTCGTCCCGGGGGTAGCAGGCGCTCGTGCCCTGCCGACGGTCGGCCGTCGCCACGAGGCAGATCGTCGAGCTGTCCCGTCCGACGCCGGCCCAGACGTTCCAGGGCGTCGCCGCGTCGTCGCCGGCCAGCGACCGGTTCGTGAACACGAGTCGGGTGGTGTGCAGCGACACCGGCGCGTCCATGCCGCCGGGCAGCTGGTCGGCGTAGGTCTGCGGCAGGTCGAGCATCTGCTCGAGCGTCACCGTCCCCGCTGCTGGCGTCGTCACCGTGGTCGCCGGCTCGGCGGTGCTGCGGGTTCCGATCGACAGGCCGACGCCCGTCCCCGCGACCAGGCCGATCACGACGGCGGCGCCCCCGAGCGCCCACAGCACGGTCCGGTCGGTCCGCCGGACCAGCCCGAACACCTCCCGGGCACGGTGGGCGAGGCCGCCGACCGGGAGGCCCGCCCCACGACGTCCGTCGGCGGTCGCCCCGGACGGCTGGTCGCGCTCGACACCGTCGGTCACCGACGACGGGGCGTCTCCGGCGTCGCCGGTGTCGTCTCCGGGCTCCGTCCTCCCGGTCGGGTGGACGTCGGGCCCGGCGGTCCGGATCGTCGGCGCGACGTCCGGGGTGGTCGCGACGTCCGGGGCGGGGGCAACCTCGGGAACGACCGGTGCCGCGCTCGGAACGCCCGGCGCAGCAGCCGCGACGACCTGCGCACCAGGACGACGACCCCGACGCGGCCCCGCGGCGGGGGCGACGGTCGTGACGGGCCGCCTGCGTGCCTCCCGGTCGAGGTCCGCCAGCGCGATGCGGGCGCGCGCCGCGTCCGCCGGGGTCGACCCTGCGCCCCAGGCGATGTGTTCGAGACGCGCTCGTGCTGCCGCGTCGTCGTCGGTCCGGCTCATGCGCGCTCCTCGTCGTCACGCCTGCTGTCATGCTGCCACCGGTACGCCGACGGCGCGCACCCAGACCGGGGGGAGTACGCCCGAGGGATGACCGATGCGCAGAACGACCAGGCCGCCGACCAGACCGACCCCGCCGTCCCCGCCGACGCCACCGGTTCGACACCGCAGGACGTCGACGAGGAGACGCTCGAACCGCTGAGCCACGACACGCAGTCCGGCGAGGCCGACTACGTCGCGACGAGCCCGGGTGGCAGCGGCACCGAGCGGCACGTCCCGCTGCCGGAGGAGGAGCAGGGCCGCGACACCGAGTACGACCCGGTCGACCAGGGGCCGCAGCAGGAGGGCCAGGGCGGCTAGAGCCGACCGGGCCGCCGGGGCGGCCGCGGCAGGGCGGCCGGTCCGACCGCGCCCACGCCCGCTACCGGAGCACCCGCCGCAGCACCGCCCGCTCGCCGAGCGTCCACACCGCACTCGTCAGGACGTACAGGGCGGCGGCCAGGGGCGCGATCGCGGCGAACCCGACCGAGACGAACGGCACCCACCGGGCGATCCCGGTCATCGCCGCCGTGCCGGGCAGACCCGGATCGACCGGGCCGGCCGGGGGGACCGGGTTCCAGTGGAGTTGGGCCCTCCGGGTCACCTCGACGACGACCGCCAGGGCGAGGAGCAGCAGGAGCACCACCCAGGCGTGGACCCACAGCGGCGACGTGACGACCGCCACCGCGGACTGTGCCAAGGGGATGCCGGCCAGGGTGGCCCGCAGCAGGGTGTTCACGGTGCCGTCGATGCTCGCGTGGGTGAACAGCGTGTACAGCAGCGACACGACCGGCGCCTGTGCGAGCACCGGCAGGCACCCGGCGAGTGGCGACACCCGTTCGCTCGTGTACAACTCCTGCAGCGATCGCTGGAACCGGGCGGTGTCCTGCCCCGCCCGTCGGCGGAGCTCCGCGATCCGGGGTGCCAGACGACGCCGATCCCGTTCGGCACGCACCTGCAGGACGGCGAGGGGGACGAGGAGCACCCGGACGGCCACGGTCAGCAGGACCACGGCGAGCGTCGCGGCGGCCGTCCCGGCGACGGGGGTGAGCAGGTCGGTGAGGCTGGTGACGAGTGCGGAACCGGCGCGCAGCAGTGTGCTGAGGCCGGGCAGGGTGGTGATGTCCATGACGGAGGTCCTTCGATCGGAGGGTCGGGAGCGTCTGCGGCCCCGACACCGATCGGTGTCAGACCGCCGGGGCGGCTCCCGGTGCCCGCGGTCGCGGGTGCCCGTCGGCGTCGGGGTCGCTCCAGGCGATCCGGGTCACGAGGTCCGGCGTCGTCCGGGAGGCCCGCGGTGCGCCCGGAGCGCCGACTCCCGTCAGGACCGCGACCAGTCGGAGGACGAGCAGTGCCGCGGCGAGCGCGGTCACGGTGATGCCGACCGCGCCGAGCCCGAGTGCGGCGGCGGTCAGCGCCGGCAGCGAGCCGAGTGCCGCGGGGTCGAGGCCGTGCACGGCGGAGAGCCCGCGGAGCAGCACCTCGATGACGGTCATGGTGCGGCTCAGCGTAGCGCCCGCGTGGCTCCGAGGCCGTGACGGTCGACCGGGGCAGGATCGGGGCATGAGCGCAGCTTCCCCGAGCACCCCGGCGACGCTCGCGCTGGAGCGGGCGGGCGTGCCGTTCACGCCGCACGTCTACGAGCACCACGAGAGCGCGACGAACTTCGGGGAAGAGGCTGCCGCGGCGCTCGGGCTCCGCGAGGAGCAGGTGTTCAAGACGCTCGTCGTGTCGGTCGACGGCGACCTGGCCGTGGCGATCGTTCCGGTGGCCGACCGTCTGGACCTCAAGGCGATCGCGGCGGCGGTCGGCGGCAAGAAGGCCTCGCTCGCTGACCCGTCCCTGGCAGAGCGGCGGACCGGGTACGTCGTCGGTGGCATCAGTCCCGTCGGGCAGAAGACGCGCCTGCGCACGGTGCTCGACGCCTCGGCGTCCGAGCACCCGACGATCTTCGTGTCCGGGGGTCGCCGCGGCTTCGACATCGAGTTGTCGCCGGCGGACCTGGTGCGGGTCACGGATGCGAGCACGGCGCCCATCGCCCGGAGTTGAGTCGATCCGCCGCAAGTTCTTCCTCTGACCGGGAATGAGCACGGTCCCCCTGCGTTGCATTGAGCCGAAGGCACTCAAGTTCCTCAGGAGGTCCCTTTGCCACAGACGTTCGGCCCGACCGGCGGCAACGACTCGTTCGACGAGTTCCTCGCACGACTGCTCGCAGCCTCACAGAACCCCGGCCAGTCCCAGCGGTCCATGCCGTTCGGACGACCGGTCGACATCACGCGGCTCCTCAGCCGTCGTACCCACGAGCTGCTCCAGCAGACGGCGACCTACGCGGTCGAGCAGGGGCAGCACGAGATCGACGCCCTGCACGTCCTGCACGTGCTCGTCGGCACCGAGCCCTTCGCGGCCGTCCTGCGCTCTGCGGGCGCCGACCCGGAGCGCTTCGCCGCCGAGGTCGAGCAGCGCCTGCCGATGCCCTCGGGCGAGGCGGTCGAGGGCCGTCCCGCACTGACCTCGTCCGCGCAGCGGATCCTGCTCGAGGCCACTCAGGCGGCCCGCGGGTTCGGCAGCACGTACACGGACCCCGAGCACGTCTTCTTCGCGCTCGTCACGGACCAGGACACGGTCGCGGGCCAGTTGCTCGCGAGCGCCGGTGTCACCCCGCAGGTGATGCAGTCCTACGCACAAGAGGCGGCCGAGGCCGCACGAGAGGGGCGTCCCATGCCCGGCACCACCGCCCAGCAGGACCAGCAGTCGGAGACCCCGACGCTGGACCAGTACGGCACCGACCTCACCGCCCGCGCCCGCGAGGGTCGCATCGACCCGGTGATCGGCCGAGCCGACGAGATCGAGCAGGCGGTCGAGATCCTGCTCCGCCGCACCAAGAACAACCCCGTCCTCATCGGTGAGCCCGGCGTCGGCAAGACCGCCATCGTCGAGGGTCTCGCCCAGCGCATCGTCGAGGGCGACGTCCCGGCCCTGCTGCAGGGCAAGCGCGTCGTCGCACTCGACCTGCCCGGCATGCTCGCCGGCACCCGCTACCGCGGTGACTTCGAGGAGCGTCTGACGAAGGCCATGGACGAGATCGCCGCGCACTCGGAGGAGCTCATCGTGTTCGTCGACGAACTCCACACCGTCGTCGGTGCCGGTGGCGGTGGCGAGGGCGGGTCGATGGACGCCGGGAACATCCTCAAGCCGCGTCTGGCCCGGGGCGACCTGCACCTGGTCGGCGCGACGACGCTGAACGAGTACCGCCGGATCGAGAAGGACGCGGCGCTCGAGCGCCGCTTCCAGCCGGTCACGGTGGGGGAGCCCAGCGTGGAGGACGCCGTCGCGATCCTCACCGGCCTCAGCCCCCGCTACGCCGAGCACCACGGCGTGACCTACGCCGACGACGCCATCCGCGCCGCCGTCGAACTCTCCCACCGCTACGTCACCGACCGGCACCTGCCGGACAAGGCGATCGACCTCATCGACCAGGCCGGTGCCCGCCGCCGTCTCGCCCGCTCGGGCGACGTCGACGTCGACACGCTCCGTACCCAGGTCGCCGAACTCACGGCCCGGAAGGACCGCGCCGTCGCCGAGGAACAGTACGAAGAGGCGTCCGACCTCCGCGACGAGATCGCCGGACTGGAGGCCCGCATCACCGCCGCCACCACCGGTGGCGTCGCCGCCGCCACCCGTCCGCAGCCGGTCGACGACGTGATCACCGAGGCGGACATCGCCGCCGTGGTGTCGCGTGCCACCGGCATCCCGGTGAGCCGCCTCGGCTCCGCCGACAAGACCCGACTCGCCGCCCTGGAATCGGAACTGCACGACCGTGTGGTCGGTCAGGACGACGCCGTGCGCGCGATCGCGAAGGCGGTCCGGCGCAGCCGGACCGGCATGGGCGACCCCCGTCGTCCGGTCGGCAGCTTCCTGTTCCTCGGTCCGACCGGCGTCGGCAAGACCGAACTCGCCAAGGCGCTGGCCTCGTCACTGTTCGGTGACGAGTCGGCGATGCTCCGCTTCGACATGAGCGAGTTCGGCGAGCGCCACACGGTCTCGCGGCTGGTCGGTGCCCCTCCGGGGTACGTCGGCTACGACGAGGCCGGACAGCTGACCGAGCGTGTCCGTCGGAACCCGTACTCGGTGATCCTGCTCGACGAGGTCGAGAAGGCACACCCGGACGTGTTCAACCTGCTGCTGCAGGTGCTCGACGACGGACGGCTCACCGACGGTCAGGGCCGGACGGTCGACTTCCGGAACACGGTCGTCATCATGACCTCGAACATCGGCTCCGAGTTCCTGGCGTCCCGCTCGGGTGCGCTCGGGTTCTCCGTCGCGACCGACGGCGGCACCGACCCGTTCGGCTACCAGGAGGACGACCTGCGCAAGCGGGTGATGGGCAAGCTCCGCGAGTCGATGCGACCGGAGTTCATCAACCGCATCGACGAGATCGTGCTCTTCCGCAAGCTCGAGCGCGGACAGCTGCGGTCGATCGTGTCGCTGCTCCTGCAGGACACCGCGTTCCGTCTGGCCGCGCAGGGCATGGTCCTGTCGGTCTCCGACGCCGCCACGGACTGGCTCGCCGAGCACGGGTACGAGCCCGAGTACGGCGCCCGTCCGCTCCGCCGGCTGATCCAACGCGAGGTCGACGACCGGATCGCGGAGCTCGTGGTCGACGGGGCGGTCGACGAGGGTGACACCGTCCGGGTCGACGTCGTCGACGGGGCGCTCGTCGCACTGGTCGGCACGCCCGCCACGGTCTGATCCGATCCCGGTCCTGACGGCCCGGTCCCCATGCGGGGGCCGGGCCGTTCGTCGTCCCGGCCGTTCGTCGTCCGGGCCGTTCGTCGTCCGGCGGGGTGCGCCTCCCGGCCGGTGTCGACTACTGCCGCGCGTCGGCGACCAGGTCGACCGCGTACGCCGCGAACCACGAACCCGCGGCAGGCCCGCCGTTGCACGTCCCGTCGCTCGCCCCGGGCGTCTTGACCCAGAGCAGTGCGTCCAGTGCCGTCGTGCCGCCGGTCGCGTGCGGTACCCGGCCGAGACCGGCACCCGGCGGGTTGCACCACGACCCGGACCACCCGCGGCCATTGCGCGAGGTGTCGATGACGTAGTGCGACCCACCCGTCAGGGCACTCACGCGGTCGGCGTAGGCCCGCTCCCCGTCCACCCCGTAGAAGTTCGACACGTTCGTGAAGAACCCGCGTGCGTCCGCGACCCCGGCCTGCCGCAGGTACGAGGCCTGCAGTACCGGCGTGTTCCAGTTCTCGTTGCCGCCGTCGAGGTAGGTCGGAACGCCGGCGGCCGTGAACGCACGGACGGCGGACGCGATCAGCCCGGGTCGTGTGTCACGCTCACTCGTGCACGTCGCGAGGTGCGAGAGCGAATCCGGCTCGACGAGCACGACCGCCCGGTGCCCGCGGAGGTCGGCGGCGATCTGCTGGTTCCACGCCGTGTACTCGGCGGCACCGAGCCCGCCGGCGGAGTAGCCGCCGCAGTCCCGGTTGGGCACCGCGTAGGTCACGAACACCGGGGTGGTCCCGGCCTTCTCGGCGACGGCCAGGTTGCGGGCGACGACCCGGTCGAGCAGGCCGCCGGTGTACCACTCGCCGAGCCACGTCGCGATCGGTCGGGTGGCGATCGTGCGGGCGGCGGCCGCCTCGGTGGTCCGCCCCTCGGCGGTGAGCTTCGCTGCCGCCAGGGCGGGCTGGCTGTCCGGCTGCACGGCGAGACCGCCCGCGAAGACCTCGGTCGCGGCCGCGGTCCTGATGGTGGCGCTCGTGAGCGGTGGCACGGCGGCGACTGCCCCGTCCGAGGCGTGCAGTGCGCCCGTCCCGGTGATCGTGGCCGTCGCGATGAGCACTGCTGCGACGCGTGCTCGGATCCTGGTGTGCATCGGTTCCCCTCCGAGGTCGGGGGGGGGGGGGGACGCCCTGCACGTCCGTACCGCCGACCGTGGACCATCGGAACCCGTGCTCCGCGTGGCGGTCGATCTCCAGAACGAGGGGTTGACCCGGGCGCGAGCGCCGTGCTCGTCCGGTGGTGCGGGCGGGTCGGAGCCGGCTCAGGTGTTCCGCCATGCAATTCCGCACGAGAATTCCGGAAAGGGTTGCGCGTCACTCGCGGACATGGATAGTGTTCACTCGTCGCGAACGCCCGAACGGATGTGTTCCGATGAATGCAGAGCAGTACTGATTCAGATCGGTACTGATTCAGATCGGTACTGATTCAGATCGGTACCGATTCAGAGCAGTACCGATTCAGAGCAGTACCGATTCAGAGCAGTACCGCAGAGACCTCGCCGAAAGGGGGCCGACAATGATCACCATGCAGACGCCGTACCGTGCAGTCCGTGGAACCACCGGTCCCGTCCTCGGTTCCTGCTGATCGGTCTCCCTCGCCCCTGCGGGATGCGCTGAGTCCAGCGCCGTGCTGGTCTCGTTCCGTGCTGAGTCCTGGCGGGCCCTGAGCCTGAGCCTGAGCCGGGACTCCGACCGGGCCTGAGCCTCGGCGCGCTGGAGCCCGGCTGGTGCGCTGGACCGCGAGCGGTGCTGGTCCGGCCGTGGCGCGCCTCCGGCTCGGCAGCAGGTCCGGCACTCGTGCACGACCGTCCCGGCCGGGTCGCACTCTTTCCGACAATGCGTCCGGAATGCCCTGACGACATTCTGCGAGGTCGCACTGTCGCGCCTTCCGGGACATCGCCACGGTGTTCTCCGGTCGATTCGTCGACCCTTTCTCGAGCACTCGAATCCATTCTCCGAACAGGAATCCACCATGTCATCGAAGACCCTCCTCCGACCCGTGCGGCCGCCGACGGGACGACCCCACCGGGTGTCGTTGCCGGACCGGATCGCCCTCCGGATCGGACTCGCCCTCATCGTGTGGAGCCGTCGCACCCGGCGGCAGCCGCACGAGGTCGACCCGGCCGACGAGCTCCGCCGGCACCGCGAAGAACAGGCCCGCCTGCGCCGAGAAGCCGAGTGGCTGATGCTCGGCGCCGCCATGCACATGTGGCGGTGACGGACGTGGGCAGCCGTCGCGACCAGCGCCGGACGGGAGGCACGGCACCAGCCGGTGGCGAGCCTCCCGTCCGGCGCCACCCGTGCAAGCGCGCCGGACGGCGGGACGCTGCCAGCCCCGTACGGTTGAGTGCATGACCGACTCCGCGGCTGCTCTCGTCGAGCGCCTCACCACGATCGTCCCCGACTTTCCGAAGCCGGGCGTGCTCTTCCGCGACGTGACGCCGGTGTTCGCCGACCCGATCGCCTTCGGCCGCGTCTGCGAGGCCCTCGCTGCGCCGTTCGCGGTGGGTGCCGGTTTCGAAGCCGTCGCCGGGATCGAGGCCCGCGGGTTCGCCCTGGCCGGCGGCATCGCCGCCCAGCACCAGGTCGGCGTGCTCACCGTGCGCAAGGCCGGCAAGCTGCCCGGCGAGGTCCTCAGCGAGCAGTACGCGCTCGAGTACGGCGAGGCCGAAATCGAACTCCGCCCGGGCCAGCTCGAGCCCGGCACCCGCGTGCTCGTCGTCGACGACGTCCTGGCCACCGGCGGCACCGCGGCCGCGACCGTGACCCTGCTCGAGCGTGCCGGGTACCAGGCGATCGGGTTCGCCGCGCTGCTCGAACTCGACGGGCTGTCCGGCCGGGAGCGCCTCGAGCCGCGCCTGCCCGTGACCACGCTCGGCCGCGTGCCCGCCTGACCCGGCCCGCCACTACCATCGACGTACCACCAGACCGAGGGAGCCCCACCATCGTGACCGAGTCAGTCGCCGCAGCATCCGCCGAGCCCGCCGACGTGCCCCAGGCACCCGAGCCCCGCACCGCGACGACCACCACGACGGGGACTGAGCTCTTCGACGGCGTCCGCGGAGTCGTCGCCATCCGTGTCGACGGAGTGCTCAAGGACCTCGCCGCCGACGTCCAGGCGGGGGAGACCGCCGAGCCGGTGACGCTCGACGAGCAGGACGGCCTCGACATCCTGCGCCACTCGGCCGCGCACGTGCTCGCGCAGGCGGTGCAGCAGATCAACCCGGACGCCAAGCTCGGCATCGGTCCGCCCGTCACCGACGGTTTCTACTACGACTTCGACGTCGCCGAACCCTTCACGCCGGAGGACCTCAAGGCGATCGAGAAGGGCATGGACCGCATCGTCAAGCAGGCCCAGCGCTTCCGTCGCCGGGTCGTCACCGACGATGAAGCCCGCGAGCTCATGACGGGGGAGCCCTACAAGCAGGAGCTGATCGGCCTGAAGGGTGCCGCGTCAGAAGGCGACTCCGGTGAGAGCGTCGAGGTCGGCGCCGGTGAACTCACCGTCTACGAGAACGTCGACCCGAAGTCCGGCGACGTCGTCTGGCAGGACCTCTGCCGTGGCCCGCACGTCCCGCACACCCGCTGGATCGGCAACGCCGCCAAGCTCATGCGCGTCGCCGCGGCGTACTGGCGCGGCTCGGAGAAGAACCCGCAGCTGCAGCGGGTCTACGGCACCGCGTGGCCGGACAAGGACCAGCTCAAGGCGTACCTCGTGCGTCTCGAAGAGGCAGCGAAGCGCGACCACCGCAAGCTCGGCGCCGAACTCGACCTGTTCTCGTTCCCGGACGAGATCGGTTCCGGCCTGGCGATCTTCCACCCGAAGGGCGGCATCATCCGCCGCGAGATGGAGGACTACTCGCGTCGTCGGCACGAGCAGGAGGGCTACTCGTTCGTGTACACGCCGCACATCACCAAGGGCGACCTGTTCGAGCAGTCCGGGCACCTCGGGTGGTACAAGGACGGCATGTTCCCGCCCATGCACATGGACGAGGCCCGCGACGAGGACGGCAACGTCACCCGCCAGGGCGCGGACTACTACCTCAAGCCGATGAACTGCCCGATGCACATCCTGGCGTACCGGTCGCAGGCCCGGTCGTACCGCGACCTGCCGCTGCGCATGTTCGAGTTCGGCACGGTCTACCGCAACGAGAAGTCCGGCGTCATCCACGGCCTCACCCGGGTCCGCGGGCTGACCCAGGACGACGCGCACATCTTCACCACGCAGGAGAAGATGAAGGAGGAGCTCACGACGACCCTCCAGTTCGTGCTGTCCCTGCTCCGCGACTACGGTCTCGACGACTTCTACCTCGAGCTCTCGACCAAGGACCCCGAGAAGTACGTCGGCGACGACGAGGTCTGGGAGGTCGCGACGAACACCCTGCGCGAGGTCGCCGAGGAGTCCGGGCTCGAACTCGTCGCCGACCCCGCCGGTGCGGCCTTCTACGGCCCGAAGATCTCCGTGCAGGCGCGGGACGCCATCGGGCGCACCTGGCAGATGTCCACCGTGCAGCTCGACTTCAACCTGCCGGAGCGCTTCGGGATCGAGTACGCCGCCGCCGACGGCACCCGGCAGCGCCCGGTGATGATCCACCGCGCCCTGTTCGGGTCCATCGAGCGGTTCTTCGGCGTCCTCACCGAGCACTACGCCGGCGCGTTCCCCGCGTGGCTCTCGCCGGTCCAGGTCGTCGCGATCCCGGTGGCCGAGGAGTACGGCGACTACCTCGACGAAGTCGTCACGAAGCTCCGCGCGAAGGGCGTCCGCGCCGAGGTCGACCACTCCGACGACCGCATGCAGAAGAAGATCCGCACGCACACCAAGGCGAAGGTGCCGTTCCAGCTCATCGCGGGCGGGGACGACCGCGACGCCGGGGCCGTGAGCTTCCGCTTCCGGGACGGCCGTCAGGACAACGGCGTGCCCGTGGACGAAGCGGTGGAGCGCATCACGACCGCCATCCGCGACCGCGTGCAGGTCTGATGACCGGCCCGCTCGACGACGAGGGCGACCCGCTGGTGATCCGGGACGCCGCCACCCAGGCGGCGGTCCCGGACGCCTTCCAGCGCCTGTGGAACCCGCACCGGATGGCCTACATCGACGCCGGTCGCGCGGGCGAGGGCCGCGGACACCGTGACGACTGCCCGTTCTGCGAGGCGCCGCGGAAGTCCGACGAGGACGCCCTCATCGTCGCGCGCGGCGAGCACGCGTACGTCCTGCTGAACCTGTACCCGTACAACAACGGACACCTGCTGGTCTGCCCGTACCGACACGTCCCGCTGTACGACGAGACGACGCCGGAGGAGCTGCAGGAGATCGGCGAGCTGACCCAGACGGCGATGCGGGTCCTCCGGCGGGTCTCGCACTGCGACGGCTTCAACATCGGCATGAACCAGGGCGAGGTCGCCGGAGCCGGGGTCGCCGCGCACCTGCACCAGCACCTGGTCCCGCGGTGGGAGTCGGACTCGAACTTCTTCCCGATCATCGCCCGCACCAAGTCGATGTCGCAGATGCTCGGAGACACCCGGGTGCTCATCGCGGACGCTTGGGGCGAACAGCGCTGACGCCTGCTCCGCACTAAGATGGGGGGATCATGAGCGACAGCACCCCCAGCACCGTCAACGCCACTTCGACCACCGGGTCCTCGCGCGTCAAGCGCGGTCTCGCGGAGATGCTCAAGGGCGGCGTCATCATGGACGTGATCGACGCCGACCAGGCACGCATCGCCGAGGAAGCCGGCGCCACCGCCGTCATGGCCCTCGAGCGCGTCCCCGCCGACATCCGCGCCCAGGGTGGTGTCGCCCGCATGTCCGACCCGTCGATGATCGAGGAGATCATCGCCGCCGTGTCGATCCCGGTCATGGCGAAGGCCCGCATCGGGCACTTCGTCGAGGCCCAGGTGCTGCAGGAGCTCGGTGTCGACTACATCGACGAGTCCGAGGTCCTCTCGCCGGCCGACTACGTGAACCACATCGACAAGTGGGGCTTCACGACCCCCTTCGTCTGCGGCGCCACCAACCTCGGCGAAGCCCTCCGTCGCATCACCGAGGGTGCGGCGATGATCCGCTCCAAGGGCGAAGCGGGTACCGGTGACGTGTCCGAGGCCACGCGCCACATCCGCACCATCTCCAAGGAGATCGCGGCGCTGCGGAACCTCAAGGAGGACGAGCTCTACGTCGCCGCCAAGGAACTGCAGGCGCCGTACGACGTGGTGAAGGAAGTCGCCCAGACCGGCGCACTGCCCGTCGTGCTCTTCACCGCCGGTGGTGTCGCCACCCCCGCGGACGCCGCGATGATGATGCAGCTCGGCGCGGACGGCGTGTTCGTCGGCTCCGGCATCTTCAAGTCGGGCGACCCCGCGAAGCGTGCCGCCGCGATCGTCAAGGCCGTCACCTTCCACGACGACCCCAAGGTCATCGCCGAGGTCTCCCGTGGTCTGGGTGAGGCGATGGTCGGCATCAACGTCGCCGACGTCCCAGCACCGCACCGCCTCGCCGAGCGTGGCTGGTAAGGCCGCCCCCCGGATCGGCGTCCTCGCACTGCAGGGCGACTTCCGCGAACACATCGCCTCGCTCACCGAGCTCGGTGCGGACGTCGTCCCGCTCCGCCGCCCGGAGGAGATCGACGCCCTCGACGGTGTCGTGATCCCCGGCGGCGAGTCGAGCGTGATGGACAAGCTCTCCCGCGCGTTCGGCGTCGCCGAGCCCCTGAGCGACGCCATCCGTGCCGGACTCCCGACCTACGGCACGTGCGCGGGCATGATCATGCTCAGTTCGCGGATCACCGACGGCATCGCGGGGCAGCACACGCTCGACGTCCTCGACACCACGGTGCGACGCAACGCGTTCGGCAACCAGAACGACTCGTTCGAGATCGACATCCCGATGCCCGACCTCGGTGCCGACCCGGTGCACGCGGTGTTCATCCGCGCGCCGGTCGTCGAGCAGCACGGGTCCGGCGTCGTCGTCATCGGTGCGCTGCCCGACGGCCAGGTGGTGGCCGTGCAGCAGGGCAACGTGCTCGCGAGTGCGTTCCACCCCGAGGTCGCGGGCGAGGACCGGTTCCACCGTCGCTTCCTCGACATCGTCCGCCGCGCCTGACGCGGGCTCCGTGGCGCGCCGGTACCGGCCGTGTGGGCCCAGCCGGTAAACTGTCGGAGACTTTCCGCACGACGCAAGGAGAACCGTGTCCGGGCATTCCAAGTGGGCGACGACGAAGCACAAGAAGGCCGTCATCGACGGTCGCCGTGCGAAGTCGTTCGCCAAGCTCATCAAGAACATCGAAGTCGCCGCGAAGATGGGCGGGGCCGACATGTCGGGCAACCCGACCCTCGTGGACGCGGTCCAGAAGGCCAAGAAGACCTCGGTCCCGAACGACAACATCGACCGCGCCATCAAGCGCGGCGCCGGCCTGACCGGTGAGTCGATCGAGTACACGACCATCATGTACGAGGGCTACGGGCCGAACGGCGTCGCGCTCCTGGTGGAGTGCCTCACCGACAACAAGAACCGTGCCGCGGCCGAGGTCCGGACGGCGATGAGCCGCAACGGCGGCACCATGGCCGACCCGGGCAGCGTCGCGTACAACTTCAACCGCAAGGGTGTCATCTCGGTCACCAAGACCGACGACCTGACCGAGGACGACGTGATGACGGCCGTCCTCGACGCCGGCGTCGAGGACGTCATCGACCAGGGCGGTGGCTTCGAGGTCATCACCGAGGCGAGTGACCTCGTCGAGGCCCGGACCGCCCTGCAGGCTGCCGGCATCGACTACGACGCCGCGGACGCCGAGTTCGTGCCGAACCTCAAGGTCGAGGTCGACGCGGACACCGCCCGCAAGGTGTTCAAGCTCATCGACGCGCTCGAGGACAGCGACGACGTCCAGAACGTCTACGCCAACTTCGACGTGCCGGCGGACGTCCAGGCCGAACTCGACGAAGACGAGGACTGATCACGGCCAGGTCCGGCGCGGCGCTCCGGGTCCTCGGGGTCGACCCCGGGCTCACCCGCTGCGGCGTCGGCGTGGTCGAGGTCATGCCGGATCGCCGGGCGCGGCTGGTGCACGTGACGGTCGTGCGGACCCCCGCCGACATGGCGCTGGAACTGCGACTGCTCGCGATCGCCGAGGGCATCGCCGAACAGATCGACGCACACCGTCCCGACGCGGTGGCGGTCGAGCGTGTCTTCGCGCAGGCGAACGTCCGCACCGTGATGGGGACGGCGCAGGCGTCGGGCCTGGCCCTGCACGCGGCCGCCGCGCGCGGGCTGCCGGTCGGTCTGCACACCCCGTCCGAGGTGAAGGCCGCCATCACCGGCTACGGCAACGCGGACAAGCGGCAAGTCCAGGCGATGGTCGCCCGGGTCCTCGGGCTCGCCGAGGCGCCGAAGCCCGCCGACGCCGCGGACGCGCTCGCCCTGGCCGTCTGTCATGCCTGGAGGCTCGGCTCGCCCGACGCCGTCAGCTCCGGTCCGTCGACGCTCACCCCGGCACAGCGGGCCTGGCGGGACGCGCAGGCCGGTGCGGCCGGACGCAGTGCCGCGTCGCCCCTCGTGCGGAGCGGCGGCGCGAGGACGTCCCCGGCCCGCCCTAGGCTCGGGGCATGATCGCGAGTCTCCGGGGCACCTGCATCGACGTCGCCGGATCGACCGCCGTGGTGGAGGTCGGGGGAGTCGGGTACGCCGTCACGGTGACGCCCGCGCACGCCCTGACGATGCGCCACGGATCCGAGGTCTTCGTCCGGACGGCCCTGATCGTGCGCGACGACGCCTTCGAGCTGTTCGGCTTCGAGTCGACCGATGCACTGCGCGTCTTCGACCTGCTCCGGAGTGTCTCCGGCGTCGGCCCGAAGTCGGCACTCGGCGTCCTCGGGCAGATGACCGCGGCCCAGGTCGCGAACGCCGTCGCGAACGACGACGACGGAGCGTTCCGCAAGGTCTCCGGCATCGGCCCGAAGACTGCCAAGCTGATCATCGTCGCCCTCGCCGGCAAGCTCGCCGCCTTCGAAGCGCCCACGGCCACGACAGCGGCCGCCGCAGCCAGCGCCCACCCCGCGTCCGAGGACGTCGTCACCGCGCTCGTCGGTCTGGGTTGGCGCGAGGACGCTGCCCGCAGTGCCGTCGACGACGCCGTCGCGAACGAACCCGGTGTCGAGCAGATGGGCACCCAGGCGCTGCTCCGCGCCGCACTCGGGACCCTCCGACCCACCGGTGCCGGACGGTGAGCGGCGGGATCACCGCCGCCGACGCGCAGTCGCCGGAGGAGCTGGCGTTCGAGGGAGCGTTGCGACCGAAGTCGCTCGACGAGTTCGTCGGACAGCGCAAGGTCCGCGGGCAGCTCGACCTGCTGCTCAAGGCCGCGGCGATGCAGGACCGGACGCCGGACCACATCCTGATGGCCGGGCCTCCCGGACTCGGCAAGACCACGCTCGCGATGATCGTCGCGCACGAGTCGGCGCGGCCGCTGCGGATGTCGAGCGGGCCGGCGATCCAGCACGCCGGCGACCTCGCCGCGGTGCTGTCGTCCCTGATGCCCGGTGACGTCCTGTTCATCGACGAGATCCACCGGATGGCGCGCTCGGCCGAGGAGATGCTCTACCTGGCGATGGAGGACTTCCGCATCGACGTGATGGTGGGCAAGGGCGCCGGGGCGACGAGCATCCCGCTCGATCTCGCGCCGTTCACCCTCGTCGGGGCGACCACCCGTGCCGGGCTCCTGCCGAACCCGCTCCGCGACCGGTTCGGCTTCACCGCACACCTCGAGTTCTACGAGCGTGACGAACTCGAACAGGTCCTGATCCGTGCCGCGCACCTGCTCGAGCTCGACTTCGACCGGTACGCCCTGCGGGAGATCGCCGGGCGTTCCCGGGGTACCCCACGCATCGCGAACCGCCTGCTTCGTCGTGTCCGGGACTATGCCCTGGTGCACGGCACCCGCGACGGCATGGCTGCCGTCCAGGGCGCCCTGGAGCTCTACGACGTCGACGAGTACGGCCTCGACCGGCTGGACCGCGCGGTGCTCGAGACGATGCTCACCCGCTTCGACGGCGGACCCGTCGGCCTGAACACGCTCGCGGTGTCCGTGGGCGAGGAGTCCGAGACCATCGAGTCGGTCGTGGAACCGTTCCTCGTGCGGATCGGTCTGGTCACCCGGACCCCGCGCGGGCGGATCGCGACGCCGCAGGCCTGGCGACACTTCGGTCTGACACCCGGCCAGGCGGCCGCCCAGCCCGGTCTCTTCGACGCCGACGATGCGTGAAGTACTGCACATGTGCGTGCTCTAGACTGCTCGCGCCCGAAACCGCTCGACCGACCGAAGGCTCCCATGGACCAGTACTTCCTCATCATCATCGTCGTGGCGTTCGCGGCCTTCATGTTCTACAGCAGCCGCAAGCGCAAGAAGCAGCAGACGGAGACGGCCAGCCAGATGGTCCCGGGCGCACGCGTCATGCTGTCCTTCGGCCTGTACGGCACGCTCGTGTCGGTCGATGACGAGAAGGTCACGGCGGACGTCGAGATCGCACCCGGCACCGTCATCACAGTGCACCGCCAGACGCTGTCCCGCGTCGTCCCGGAAGAGACCCCGGAGGCCGTGGACACGACCGTCACGACCGAGACGGAGTCGGACTCCCACGTCACCGAACTCAACGGCGAGCCGATCTACGGCGAGCGTGTCGAGGACGTCGACATCACGAAGCGCAAGACCGAAGACTGACCTCCGACGCCGCCGGCTGACCGGCGGTGCGACACCATGAGCCCCGTGCGTTGCGACGTGCGGGGCTCACGACAGAAAGACGAGACGACCGGTGGCACGATCGACACCCGTCAAGAAGGCGCTCCGCTCGCTCACCTGGTTGGTGATCCTCATCGCGGTCCTCGCGGGGTTGAACACCGCCGCATCGGTCCTAGCGAGCACCACCAAGGACGCCTCCGACAAGTGGTACGCCGGCGCGAGCTGGCTCCCCGAGCTGGCACTCGACCTGCAGGGTGGCACGCAGATCACCCTCGCGGCGCAGAGCACCGAGGGCTCGGCAGTCACCTCGCAGCAGCTGCAGCAGGCGGTGAACATCATCCGCCAGCGCATCGACGCCACCGGTGTCTCGGAGTCCGAGATCAACACCCAGGGCGCGAACAACATCGTCGTCTCGATCCCGGGCAAGCCGGACCAGCAGACGATCCAGCGCATCGAGGCCGCGGCGAAACTGACCTTCCGGCCGGTGCTCTACACCGAAGCAGCGTCGGACAGCGCCGTGGGGGACTCCGGCTCGGGGTCGTCCGCCTCGCCGACGCCGTACTCGCCGCCCGCATCGCTGCAGGCGACGCCGAGCGCGAAGCCGACGAACGGCAGTGACCTGGCCTGGGTGACGCCCAAGCTGCAGGACCTCTACACGAACTACAAGTGCACGGCTCCGGACGACGTCACGTCGGCTCCGGATGACGAGCCCCTGGTCACGTGCGACAACGACGGTGCGGCGAAGTACATCCTCGGCCCGGTCGAGGTGTCGGGTGCCGACATCAGCAACGCCACGTCGGGTCTCGCGTCGAACTCGCAGGGCACGACGACCGGCGAGTGGGCCGTCAACCTGTCCTTCAACGGGGCCGGCACGAAGGACTTCGGCTCGGTCACGAACCGCCTGGTCAAGCTCGCTCAGCCGCAGAACCAGTTCGCGATCGTCCTCGACGGCACCGTCATCACGGCACCGACGACGAACTCCGCGATCACCAACGGCAAGGCGCAGATCACCGGCAACTTCACCGCCGACTCGTCGAAGACCCTCGCCGACCAGCTGAAGTACGGCGCGCTGCCGATCAACTTCCAGGTCCAGTCGAACGAGGTCATCTCCTCGACGCTCGGCACCGCGCAGCTGGTCGGTGGCCTCGTCGCCGGTCTCATCGGTCTGATCCTCGTGGTCATCTACTCGGTCATCCAGTACCGGTCCCTGGCGTTCGTCACCGTCCTGTCGCTCGGTGTCGCCGCAGCGCTCACCTACCTGGTGATCGCGATCATGTCGTGGCGCGTCGACTACCGACTGTCGTTGGCGGGAGTCGCGGGTCTGATCGTGGCGATCGGCATCACGGCGGACTCGTTCATCGTGTACTTCGAGCGCATCCGGGACGAACTCCGTGACGGCCGAGCCCTCGAGAGCGCGGTCGAGTCCGGTTGGAAGCGTGCACTCCGCACGATCCTGGCGTCCGACTCGGTGAACTTCCTCGCCGCCGTGACCCTATACGTGCTCGCGGTCAGCGACGTGAAGGGATTCGCGTTCACGCTGCTCCTCACCACCCTGATCGACGTCGTCGTGGTCGCGCTCTTCACGCACCCGATGATGCAGCTCATCGCCCGGACGCGTTTCTTCGGCGAAGGGCACCGCTTCAGCGGGCTCGACCCGGCAGCACTCGGTGCGGTGTACCGCGGCCGAGCGCAGTTCCGGGCCCCGATCGTGGACGGCAAGCGGCAGCGCAGTGCGCGTGAAGCCGCCCGCCGCCAGACCATCGCCGAGCGCAAGGCCGCCGGCACCGACAACGGCACGGGCAACGGCACCGGCAACGGGAAGGACAGCTGATGGCGAGCTTCAGCCAGTTCGGCAGCGACCTCTACACGGGCAAGCGGTCCTACGACATCGTCGGACGCCGGAAGACCTGGTACGTCATCGCGGTCGTGTGCATCGTGCTCTCACTCGCGATCCCGTGGCTGCGCGGCGGGTACCAGCTCGGCATCGAGTTCACCGGCGGCTCCGAGTTCACCATCTCCGACGCGAAGTCGACGGACCAGGGCCTCGCGACCGAGACGGTCGAACGCGTCGTCCCGGACGTCATCCCGCGCGTCTCGCAGCTCGGCCAGCACGGCATCCGCGTGCAGACCGGTCAGCTGACGACCGCCCAGACCGACGAGATCGCCTCCGAGCTCGCTTCGGCGTACGGGGTGCCGGACGACAAGGTCGCCGCGACCTTCATCGGTGCGACGTGGGGTGCCGACGTCCTGGCACAGGCGATCCGCGGTCTCGTGATCTTCCTGGCCCTGGCAGCAGTGTTCATGGCGCTGTACTTCCGCACCTGGAAGATGTCGCTCGCGGCGATGACCGCACTGATCCACGACCTCCTCATCACTGCGGGCGTCTACGGCATCGTCGGACTCGAGGTCACGCCGGCTGCGGTGATCGGCTTCCTCACCATCCTCGGGTACTCGCTGTACGACACCGTGGTGGTGTTCGACAAGGTGCGCGAGAACACGAGCATCGAGTCGATCCGCACGTTCAAGCAGTCGGTCAACCTGGCCGTGAACCAGACGCTGGTCCGATCCATCAACACCTCCATCGTCGCGCTCCTGCCCGTTGCGGCGATCCTGTTCATCGGGTCGTACGTGCTCGGTGCCGGAACGCTCCGGGACATCTCGCTCGCGCTGTTCATCGGCATCATCGTGGGGACGTACTCCACGATCTTCCTGGCCTCGCCGATGTACGCGCACCTCCGTGAGAAGGAGCCGAAGATCGTCGCGGCCGACGCGAAGAAGCAGCAGGCGGCCGCGAAGAAGCGTCCGGTCGAGGCCGGGGCGGAGGTCTGATGGCCGCCGCCGAGGTCGACCTCACCGAGGCGCTCGCGCGCCTGGAGGCCGGCGCACCGCTGATGGACGTGCGCGAGCAGTCCGAGTGGGACGAGGTGCATGCACCGCAGGCGACGCTGTTGCCGATGTCGGAGCTGCAGGCCCGTTGGGCCGAGGTCCCCGTCGACGACGAGCACCCCGCCGTGGTCGTGTGCCACAGCGGGTACCGCTCGGCGCAGGTGGTCGCGGCGCTCGAGCGCGCCGGCGTCCCCGCCGTCAGCCTGTCCGGCGGCATGGTCGCCTGGGAGCAGTCCGGCGCCCCGGTTGTCCGGCCCGGCACGGCCGCCGCCGCTGACGGCGAACGTGGTCACGAGCACTGACACGACACGCGTAGTGTTGTCGGATCGAGTCCCGGGAGGCGCAGCATGACCGACACGCGTGAGTCCTCGCAGCCGGATGCCGGCGCAGCCTCCCGGTCCGGCGGTGCTCCCGAGTCCAGCGGTGCGTCTCGGCCCGGCGACGGCTCGCGGCCGGGATCGGCACCGCGGCCGTCCAGTCCACCGCTCGGTGCGAACACGACGGGGAACCTCGGTTCACTCCGCTCCCTGTTGCCGCGGCTGTTCTCCCGCGCACAGCCCGCGGGTGCCGTCGACACCCTGATCCGCACCGTCCGGTCGCACCACCCCAAGGCGGACACGACGCTCATCGAGCGCGCGTACTCCGTCGCCGAACGCGCGCACGACGGGCAGAAGCGGAAGTCGGGCGAGCCGTACATCACCCACCCGGTGGCCGTGGCGCAGATCCTCGCCGACCTCGGCATCGGCACGATCACGATCGCGGCCGCGCTGCTGCACGACACGGTGGAGGACACCGACTACCAGCTGGACCAGTTGCGCGAGGACTTCGGCGACGAGATCGCAATGCTCGTCGACGGCGTCACGAAGCTCGACAAGGTCAAGTACGGCGACAGCGCCCAGGCCGAGACCGTCCGCAAGATGGTGATCGCGATGTCGAAGGACATCCGGGTACTCGTCATCAAGCTCGCCGACCGCCTGCACAACGCCCGCACGTGGGGTTTCGTGGAGTCCGCCTCCGCGTCGCGCAAGGCGAAGGAGACGCTCGAGATCTACGCGCCGCTCGCACACCGCCTCGGCATCCAGATGATCAAGCTGGAGCTCGAGGACCTGTCCTTCGCCGTGCTCCACCCGAAGCTCTACGTCGAGATCGACAGCCTGGTCAAGGAGCGGCAGCCCAAGCGCGAGCAGTTCGTGCAGAGCGTCACCGGGACCCTCAAGAAGGACCTGAAGGCCGCCAAGATCCGGGGCGACGTCATGGGCCGCCCGAAGCAGTACTACTCGATCTACCAGAAGATGATCGTGCGGGGGCGCGAGTTCGACGAGATCTACGACCTGGTCGGCATCCGCGTCCTCGTCCCAACAGTCCGCGACTGCTACGCGATGCTCGGTGCGGTGCACGCGCGGTGGACGCCGCTGCCCGGTCGCTTCAAGGACTACATCGCGACGCCGAAGTTCAACCTGTACCAGTCGCTGCACACGACGGTCCTCGGGCCGCAGGGCCGCGCGGTCGAGATCCAGATCCGTACGCACGAGATGCACCAGCGTGCCGAGTTCGGTGTCGCCGCGCACTGGAAGTACAAGCAGCGCGTCACCGGGCGCGACGCCGAGAGCTCGAGCCAGTCCGACCAGGACATGGCGTGGCTCGCGCACATCACCGACTGGCAGGCAGAGACCAGCGACCCGGCCGAGTTCCTCGACTCGCTGCGGTACGAGATCGGTGCGAAGGAGACCTACGTCTTCACCCCACAGGGCAAGGTCATCGGCCTGCCCGCCGGGGCCACCCCGGTCGACTTCGCCTACGCCGTGCACACCGAGATCGGGCACCGCACGATGGGCGCCAAGGTCAACGGCCGGCTGGTGCCCCTCGAGAGCGCGCTGTCGAGCGGTGACGTCGTCGAGATCTTCACGTCGAAGAACCCCGACTCCGGGCCGAGCCAGGACTGGCTGACCTTCGTCCGCAGTCCGCGAGCGCGGAACAAGATCAAGCAGTGGTTCACGAAGGAACGTCGCGAAGAGGCGATCGAGCAGGGTCGTGACGCGATCGCGCGGGCGATGCGGAAGCAGAACCTGCCGCTGCAGCGCATCATGAGCCAGGACACCATCTCCGAGGTGGCGTCGGCGATGCGGTACGACGACGTCGCTGCGCTCTACGCGGCTGTCGGCGAGGGCCACGTCTCCAGTCAGTCGGTCATCGAGAAGGCGCTCGGCAGCATCCAGACGGAGACCGAGACCGACGAGCCGGAACTCTCGTTCCCGCGTCACGTCACGAGCCGACAGCTGCGCAACAGCGACAGCGGCGTGCTCGTCCGCGGTGCGCCGGACATCCTCGTCAAGCTCGCGAAGTGCTGTACTCCTGTGCCGGGCGACCAGATCGTGGGCTTCATCACCCGCGGCCAGGGCGTCTCGGTGCACCAGGCGTCGTGCACGAACGTCAAGTCGCTGATGAACGAGCCGGACCGGATGATCGAGGTCGAGTGGGCCCCGTCGTCCAAGTCGGTGTTCCTCGTGCAGATCCAGATCGAGGCGCTCGACCGCTCCGGCCTGCTCAGCGACGTCACCCGGGTGCTCACCGACCACCACGTGAACATCCTGTCGGCCACCGTGTCGACGTCGTCCGATCGCCTGGCACTGTCGCGGTTCGTGTTCGAGATGGGCGACACCACGCACCTCGACCGCGTGTTGAACGCCGTCCGTCGCATCGATGCCGTGTACGACGTGTACCGGGTCAGCGCGGGCTGACCCGGGCAGTGCCGGTCAGGCCGGGCAGTGCCGGTCAGGCCGGGCTCCGATCGGTCCGGTCGAACCCGGTGTCGCGGAACCGCCGCTGCGCCTGCCGTCCCATCGGCGCCCGTTCCGCCCGCTCGAGGCAGCGTCCGACGGACGACGGGTCGAGGTTCGCGGCGACCACCAGTCCGCGGAGGGCTTCGGCGTCCCGCATGCCGAACCGACGTCGGACCCGGAGCAGGTCGAGGGCGGTCGCCTCGGGCGTGAGCACCCGCACCCCGGCGCACGTGGTGACGTCGTCGTCGTCCAGAGCGATCTCGCGCACGGTCGTCCATGCACCACGCCGACGGAACCGTTCGTCGGCGGGGACGCAGCCGTCGTGGGGGACGGGCGGGCGGGAGCA
The DNA here is from genome assembly GCF_003234035.1 of Curtobacterium sp. MCPF17_031. Lineage (NCBI taxonomy): Bacteria > Bacillati > Actinomycetota > Actinomycetes > Micrococcales > Microbacteriaceae > Curtobacterium > Curtobacterium sp. MCPF17_031. Next base: position 215,591 of record NZ_QKSG01000001.1, read on the forward strand.
CCCGCCCCAGATCCACGCGGCGCTCAGGCCGCCGGCGACGACCCGCGGATCGCCGACGCTCCACCCGTACGAGGCGGCACGGAGGGCAGCGTCCTGTGGTTCGGCGACCGACGCCCAGCAGGCGCCGACCGCGACGAGGTCACCGGCGAGGACGGCGGCGTGCAGTTCCGCCGCTGGCCAGTCGTCCGTGGTGACGAGGCGGGAGGAGGGCACGAGCACATGATCCCGTACCGGGCGTCACCGGGGACGCGGGTGTGGACAAGCGGTGGACCGGCTCGGGACCGGCGTCAGCGCAGGACGTCGGCCCGGTGCACGAGCGCCGCCGCGCCGATGAGCGGGCCGTCCTGCGACAGCCCGGTGGGCACGATCCGCACCTTCGTCACGAACGGGAACTCGACCCGCTCCGCCACGGCCTGTCGGGCGTACTCGAACAGGTCAGGGGAGACGTGTGAGAAACCGCCACCGATCGCCACGACCTCCAGGTCGACCAGGCTCGTCGCGGCCGCGATGGCCTGACCGAGCGCGCGACCGCTCCGCTTGACCGCGGCCACGGCGACCTCGTCCCCGGCCGCGTAGGCGGCCGCGAGCTCTTCGCCGGTGCTGCCGGCGAACCCCTGACGACGCGCCCAAGCGACGGTCTTCGGGCCGCTGGCGACAGCCTCCAGGCAGCCGGTGCCACCGCAGGCGCAGGGGTCCTCGTACCCACCGCACTCGACGTGTCCGATGTGGCCGGCGTTGCCGGTCGGCCCGCTCACGGTCCGACCGTGCAGGATGAGCCCGCCACCGACGCCGGTGGAGACGATCATGCCCATCACGTGGTCAGAGCCCTGCGCGGCACCGACCCAGTGCTCGGCGAGCGTGATCGCGAGCCCGTCCATGCGCAGCGTCACCGGGACGCCATGCGGCACGTGGGCGGCGACGCGGTCGCGGAGCGGGTAGCCGCGCCAGACCGGCATGTTCAGCGGGGAGACCAGGCCGTTCTCCTCGTCGACCGGGCCGGCCGAGCCGATCCCGACGCCGACCAGGGTCGCGTCGTCCGGCAGGCTGGCGAGGGCCGCGACGACGACCTCGTCGACCGCGGCCTGCAGCTCCTCGGACGTGCGCCCGGGGCCGGTCGGGCTGCGGTGCCGGGTGGCGGGCAGGACGACGCCCTGGTCGGTGACCAGCGCGGCCTCGACCTTCGTGCCGCCGAGGTCGACGGCGAGGGCCAGGTTCGAGGACTCGGACGAGGTCGTGGTGCTGGACATGCGCACTCCGGTGTGGCGGTCGGGAGGCCCGGCAGCGGTCCGGGACGTGTCGTCACGTCCGGACGCGGCCGGCCAGGTGAGGTCGGTCGGGGGAGAGGGGCTCAGTAGGACGAGGTGTCGTCGCCGCGACCCGAGGCCGCACCGGTGGCGACGCGGTGCGCGACCTCGTCGAGGATGCGAGCGGAGGCGCTGGTGCCGATACGGTTCGCGCCGGCCCGGACCATCTCGAGCAGGGTGTCGAGGCCGCGGACGCCGCCGGAGGCCTTCACACCGGTGTCGGGACCAACGGTCTCGCGCATCAGACGGATGTGCTCGGCGGTCGCGCCACCACCGGCGAAGCCGGTCGAGGTCTTGACGAACGCGGCACCACCGGCGACGGCGGCACGGCTGGCGGCGACGATCTCGTCGTCGGTGAGGTACGCGGTCTCGAGGATGACCTTGACGACGGTGTCCCCGGCGGCATCGACGACGGCGCGGACGTCACGCTCGACGCGCTGCCAGTCACCGGACTTCGCGGCGCCGATGTCCTGCACCATGTCGAGCTCGAAGGCCCCGTCGGCGAGGGCCTGCAGCGACTCGGCGACCTTGGCCGCGGTCGAGGTGGTGCCGTGCGGGAAGCCGATCACGGTGCCGACGCCCACCCCGGTGCCCTGCAGGCGCTCGACGGCGTGCAGGACGTCACCCGGACGGACGCACACGCTGAACACGCGGTGCGCGGCGGCCTCGTCGAGCTGCGCATCGACCTCGGAGCGGCTCAGCTCGGGCTTGAGGACCGCGTGGTCGATGAGTCGACGCACGGCATCAGCAGTGACGGCTTCGGTGTTGTCGGGGAGCGCTGCGTTGTCCACCCGGCAAGCCTACAAGCAGGCGTGAGGCGTACCGTGCGGAGCATGCGCGTCCTCGTCACCGGGGCCACCGGGTACATCGGTGGTCGACTGGTCCCCAGACTCCTCGATGCCGGGCACGACGTCCGGGTGCTCGTCCGCAACCCACTGAAGCTCCAGGACGTCCCCTGGGCGGACCGGGTGACCGTCGCCGAGGGGGACCTGCAGGACGCCGACGCCGTCGCCGGCGCCGTCGACGGGATCGAGGCGGTCTACTACCTCGCCCACGCCATGGGAGCGGACGGCGACTTCGAGCAGGCCGAGCGCGACGCCGCCCAGACCATGGCCCGTGTCGGTCACGAGGCCGGAGTGCAGCGGTTCGTGTACCTCGGCGGTCTGCACCCGGACGGCGACCTCAGCAAGCACCTGCGCAGCCGGAAAGAGGTCGGGGAGATCCTCCTCGGCTCCGGTGTGCCGACCGTCGCGCTGCAGGCCGGCGTCGTCATCGGTTCAGGCAGCACGTCGTTCGAGATGATCCGTCACCTGACGGACGTCCTGCCGTGGATGCCCGCGCCGCGCTGGGTGCGGAACCACATCCAGCCCATCGCCGTTCGCGACGTCCTCTACTACCTGGTCGAAGCACTCACGATCCCCGCCGACGTCAACCGCACGTTCGACATCGGCGGGCCGGACGTGCTCCGGTACGGGCAGATGCTCAACGGCTACGCGGTCGAGGCGAAGCTGCCGCAGCGGCCGATCACGGTCCTCCCGGTCCTCACCCCGCGACTGGCGGCGCACTGGTTCAACGTCGTGACGCCGATCCCGCGGAAGCTCGCGACCCCGATCATCGAGTCGCTGCAGTTCGAGTGCGTCCAGCGCGAACACGACATCGACGACGTCATCCCGCCGCCGGAGGGCGGACTCACCTCGTACCGCCGAGCGGTCCGGCTCGCGCTGGCGAAGATGCGCAAGGGCGACGTCGAGACGAGCTGGCGGAACGCGACGCTCTCGAGCGGGTCGGCCGATCCGCTGCCGAGCGACCCGGACTGGGCAGGCCACACCGTCTACGTCGACGACCGCAAGCGGCACTCGTCCGCCCCGCCGGAGGCCGTGTGGAGCGTCGTCGAGTCGATCGGGGGCGAGAACGGGTGGTACTCCTTCCCGCTCGCCTGGGTCGCGCGCGGTTGGCTCGACAAGATCGCCGGTGGCGTCGGCCTGAACCGCGGCCGTCGCGACCCGAAGCGTCTCGAGCAGGGTGACGCGCTGGACTGGTGGCGCGTCGAGCGGCTGGTACGCGGTCGGTACCTGCGCCTCCGGGCCGAGTTCAAGTCGCCGGGCCGCGCCTGGCTCGAGATGACCGTCACCCCGTCGGACGACGGCGGCAGCGACTACCACCAGCGAGCGATCTACTTCCCCCAGGGCCTTGCCGGGCGGCTCTACTGGTACGGCATCCTGCCGTTCCACGGGGTGATCTTCCCCGGCATGGTCGAGCGGATCACCGCCCGGGCCGAACGGGAGGCGCACCGCACGGACTCGACGCAGCGCAACTCCACGTACCAGAATGACGACGCGCAGCCAGCGCACGAGGAGGCGGCATGAGTGACGACGGCACGGACGGCGGCAGCACGGGCGGCGACCGCTCGGACGGCGGCGGTGTCCTGTTCCTGGGTGACAGCATCACCGCGGGCGGCGCATGGGAGCAGTGGCTGCCGGACGAACGGACGATCAACCTCGGCGTCGACGGCGACACCACCGATGGCGTCCTGGCACGCCTGGACGAGGTCGTGCAGGCCGCACCCGAGGTCATCGTCCTCCTGATCGGCACGAACGACTTCGGCCACCACCGTGCCAGCGCCGAGCACGTCGTGCGGAACGTCGAGTCCGCCCTGGTGAGCCTCCGTCGTGCGCTGCCGGGCGTCCGACTGCTGCTGGTGTCGATCCTTCCGCGGCAGGCCGAGTACACGCAGAAGATCGAGCAGGCGAACCGGCACCTCCGCCAGTTCGTCGCCACCTGCCACGCCCAGTACCTCGACGTCTGGCCTGCCCTGGCCGACGGGGACCACCTCGACGAGCGGTTCACCGACGACGGGTTGCACCTCGACGAGGACGGGTATCGCGCCTACGTCGCCGAGCTCGTTCCGGCGCTCGAGCGTGTCCGTGAGTTGCCGCCGATGTCCCGGCCGATCTCGCTGGCGGACCTGCGCGACGCCCAGGACCGATGACGGGACGGAAGGGACGGCCGGCGATCGGGTCCTCGCAGCAGGCGACCTCGTCTCCGAAGGCGTCGTCGCGGCAGGCGTCGTCGCAGTCCAGGGCTGCTCGCCCGTCTCCCGGCGCCACTCGCAGGAGCGGGTCGGACCGCGACGGACGGACCCTGCCGGACTTCACCCGGCCGGCCCTCGCACCGTCGCTCCTCGCGGCCGTGGTGCTCCTGGCCTGCGTGGCGTTCCTCGACTCCTCGGCGTTCGTGTTCGCGCGATGGGGCGTCACGGTGCTGGCACTCATCGTCCTGGTGTTCGCGATCCGCGGACGCGTCTGGTGGGCGGCAGTCCTCACGGCCGCCGTCGCCGTCTGCTGGAACCCCGTCGTGGTGCTCCCGATCGCGGGGCAGCTGTGGGCGGCGCTGCAGCTCGTGGCGGCGGCGCTCTTCATCGTCGTCGGGATCGCGGTCAAGGTCCCGCGCTCGGCGGACTGACGCCGCGCCTCCCGGTAAGATCGCACATGCTGTGCATCGAGTACGGCGGCGTGACCTGGAAGGCATGGATGAGCAACGAGACCGAGCCGGTGACCGAGAGTCCTCTGCTGACCCCTCGACCGTCCTCCGGCGGTCTCGACCGTCCTGACGTCGTCCTCCGCAAGGGACGCCTCACTCTCATCAACGGGCACCTCACGCCCCAGCAGTCGATGATCGAGGACCTGCTGTTCCTCGACGACGCCCTCACCGCCGGCGACGTCGACCACCTGCTCATCCGCGGGAACGACCAGCGTCCGGTCATCGCCGTCGACGAGCGCGACCGCCAGCGGGCCGAGAGCGCCGTGATGGACGCCGCCGCCGGCGAGCCGTTCTACGCGAAGCCGCCGGGCAAGGCCGCCCTGCTCGTCGTCGACGACGGCTTCGGAGCGGCCGACGAGCCCGTCCTCCGCCTGTTCCGTCCGCGCCTCGAGCCGATGGGCCGCCTGCGGTACGGCGCCGAGACGAGCGTGCAGCTCGAGTTCTGGCGTGTCACCGAGACCGAGGTCCTGGCACCCGTCGAGAACGCCCTGATGCGACGCAGCCTGCCGATCGAGGAGTTCGTCCTCGTCGACATCGAGCGCTACGGACGCGGCTGGTCGACCGTCGAGCACATGTTCGACGACCACGTCTCCGACATCCGGTTCCCCATCGACATCGTCTTCTCGTGGGTGGACGGCAACGCGATCGAGTACCAGCGCGCCCGTCAGGCCGCGCAGGCGAACGCCGTCCTGGGGGAGGGCGACGACGCCCCTGCCCGCTTCCGGCAGATCAACGAACTGAAGTACGCGCTCCGGTCGGTCCACATCTTCGCGCCCTGGATCCGGCGAATCTACATCGCGACCGACTCTCCGGCTCCCGAGTGGCTGGCTGACCACCCGAAGGTGCGCATCGTCCGCAGCGAGGAGTTCTTCGCCGACCCCTCGGTCCTGCCGACCCACAACTCGCAGGCCGTCGAGGCGCAGCTGCACCACATCCCGGGGCTCAGCGAGCACTTCATCTACTCGAACGACGACATGTTCTTCGGGCGCCAGGTCGACCCGTCGATGTTCTTCAGCCCGGGATCGGTGACGAAGTTCATCCTCGCGACCACCCGGATCGGGCTCGGGACGAACAACCCGGCACGCAGCGGGTTCGAGAACTCGGCACGGGTGAACCGGAAGCTCCTGCAGCAGCGGTTCGGCGCGGTCACCACGCGACACCTGGAGCATGCCGCCACGCCGCTGCGGAAGAGCATCATGACCGAGATGGAGCACGAGTTCGCGGCGGAGTTCGCCGCGACCGCCGGCTCCCGGTTCCGTGCGGCGGACAACATCTCCGTGACGAACTCGCTCTACCATTACTACGCGCTGCTCACGGGACGGGCGATCATCCAGGAGAACGCGACCGTCGGGTACATCGACACGACGATGGAAGCGGGGCTCCGGGAGCTCGACGAGCTGTTGAAGAAGCGGAACGTCGACATGTTCTGCCTGAACGACGGCAGCTTCCCGGAGGTGAGCGACGAGGAGCGTACCGAGCGGGTCACCGACTTCCTCGAGCGCTACTTCCCCTTCCCGGCCCCGTGGGAGCGACCGGGCGCTTAGGACGCGCCAGCGGCCTTCCCGGTCGCTCCGGGCGAGCCTGCGAGCACGGCCGGACCCCAGCCATCCCCGGAGCGTCGCTCCGGGCGAGCCTGCGAGCACGGCGCCGGACCCCAGCCATCTCCTGAGTCGTGCTCAGGGCGAGCACGGGGCCGGGGCCCAGCAATCTCGTGGGCCCGCTCCGTGCACGGCCTCCAGGCACCCACCCACGCCCTCACCGGTGGATCGGGGACACCGGTACCGAGTCGAGGGTGAACACCGGCATGGAGGCCGTGACGGGCGCCGGCTCGACGGCTGTCGGGATGACGACCCCGGCAGCAGCGAGGCGCGCTTCGACCTCGACGGAGGACACGGGTTCGCCGACCGTCGCGTAGGTGCCGATCGGGACGACCGAGTGCACGACCTGGTGTCCGTAGACGTGCATGAGGTTGAACGACTGGGCGCCGTCCCGTCCACGGGTGCCGCCCTGGAACTCGTTGAGGTCCTGCGTGTAGCAGGTGGCGCTCGCGACGGAAACGGGGATGCCCGCGAACACGGCGCTCGTCGAGTAGTGCAGGTGCCCGGCGATGATGGTCAGGATGTCGCTGCCCTCGACCACTTCGGCGAGAGCCGGCTGGTCGCGGAGCTCCACGAGGACGGTGAGGTCCTGGACACTCGGGACGGGCGGGTGGTGCATCGCGAGGATCGTGCCGTGCGGTGCTGCTTCGGAGAGGACCTCGGCGAGCCAGTCGAGCTGTTCCGGGGAGACCTCACCGTGGTGGTGTCCGGGGACGCTCGTGTCGAGGGTGATGATGCGGAGACCGTTGACGTCGTAGACGAAGTCGACGGGACGGTCGGTGGGCTGCAAGCCGAAGAGCTCTTGCCGGAAGGCGCCGCGTTCGTCGTGGTTGCCCATGGCCCAGATGACCTGGGCGCCGAGGCGTTCGGCGGCGGGTTCGATGATGTCTCGGACCTTGACGTAGGCACCTGGTTCCCCCTTGTCCGCGACGTCGCCCGTGATGATGATCGCTTCGGGGCGTGCTCCGGAGGCTTCGATCTCGGCGATGATCTGGCCGAGCCGTGCGGTGGAGTCGACGGCTCCGTAGAGCGCGCCGTCGCCGGCGATGAGGTGGGTGTCGCTGAGGTGGAGCAGGAAGTGGTTCGGCCTGGGGTGTTCGGCCGTCCGGGCGTCCATCGGTCTCTTCTTCCGTTGGCAGCGGGTGCGTGGTGCAACACAGTGCCACACCGTCCTCGACGATTCCAGCACCCACGTCTGAACGCCCCGTGAACCGGGGCGGCGTGTCCGATGTCCGCGGGGTGATGCGAACGCGAACACCCCCCGACCACGAAGTGGACGAGGGGTGTTCGCGTTCTTGCCGAGGAGACTAGTGCGTGCCGGCACCGACCTGCGGCGCCTGGTGGGTCCCCTCGAGGTCGGGACCGTGGTGCGCCGCATGTGCGGCTTCGAGTTCGTTCTTCGACACCGGCTCGATGCGGTCTTCGAAGAAGAAGCGGGAGGCGCGTGCACGAGCCTTCTGCAACGAGGTGATGCGACCACGGGAGTCCGGGCGGATCATCAGCGGCTTGTAGTCGTTGAACTCCAGCAGGCGCCACCGCTCGTACTCGTCGAGCTGCTCGTGCACCTCGATGTACTCACCGTGCGGCAGTCGGACGATGCGGCCCGACTCGTACCCGTGCAGGACGATCTCGCGGTCCTTCTTCTGCAGTGCGAGGCAGACACGCTTGGTGATCCAGAAGGCCACGAACGGACCGAGGACCGTCGTTGCCTGGAGCACGTGGATCACGTGGTTGATCGACACCATGAAGTGGGTCGCGATGAGGTCGGACGACGCCGCGGTGAACAGCGCACCGTAGAGCGTGATGCCGGCGACGCCGAGAGCGGTCCGGGTCGGGGCATTGCGCGGGCGGTCGGCGATGTGGTGCTCGCGCTCGTCTCCCGTGACCCAGGCCTCGATGAAGGGGTACACGAAGATCGCGATGATGAGCCCCATGAGGACCGCGATCGGAACGAGGATGTTGAACGAGATCGTGTAGCTGAACCAGTTGACCTCCCAGTGCGGTGGCACCAGACGGAGCGCACCGTCCGCGAAGCCGATGTACCAGTCAGGCTGGGTACCGGCGGACACGGGGGAGGGGTCGTACGGGCCGTAGTTCCAGATCGGGTTGATCGTGAAGAACGACGCGATGGCAGCGAGGATGCCTGCGACGATGAAGAAGAAGCCACCGGCCTTCGCGGCGAACGCCGGCAGGATCGGGACGCCCACGACGTTGTCGTTGGTCTTGCCCGGGCCCGCGTACTGGGTGTGCTTGTTGATCACGACGAGCACGAGGTGGACACCGAGCACTGCGACGAGGATCGCCGGCAGCAGCAGGATGTGCAGCGTGTAGAGACGGCCGACGATGTCGGTGCCGGGGAACTCGCCGCCGAAGAGCAGGTAGGCGATCCAGACACCGATGACCGGCACACCCTCGATCATGCCGACGATGATGCGCAGACCGTTGCCGGACAGCAGGTCGTCGGGGAGCGAGTACCCGGTGAAGCCCTCGGCCATGGCGAGGACCCAGAGCACGAAGCCGAAGACCCAGTTGAGCTCACGCGGCTTGCGGAACGCGCCGGTGAAGAAGACGCGCGCCATGTGGAGCATGACGGAGGCCACGAACAGCAGGGCCGCCCAGTGGTGGATCTGTCGGACGAACAGGCCGCCGCGGATCTCGAAGGAGATGTTGAGCGTGGACTGCAGAGCGGCCGACATCTCGACGCCCTTGAGCGGGACGTAGGGACCGTTGTAGACGACCTCGGTCATCGACGCCTGGAAGAAGAACGTCAGGAAGGTCCCGGAGAGCAGGACGACGACGAAGCTGTAGAGCGCCACCTCACCGAGCATGAAGCTCCAGTGGTCGGGGAAGATCTTGCGACCGACCTCCTTCACCAGTCCGGAGATGCTCGTGCGCTCGTCGATGTAGTTCGCGGTGTAGTTGATCAGGCGCGAACCACGGTCAGGAGCCGGCTTGTTCGCCGACTCGGTGGTGGGGGTGGTGGTCGTTGTGCTGCTCATGAGCGGGCACGCTCCCAGAAGGACGGGCCGACCGGCTCGTGGAAGTCGCTCTGTGCGACCAGGTAGCCGTCGTCATCGACCGAGATCGGAAGTTGGGGAAGGGGGCGGGCCGCCGGCCCGAAGATGACCTCGCAGTTGTTCGAGACATCGAAGGTGGACTGGTGGCACGGGCACAGCAAGTGGTGCGTCTGCTGCTCGTAGAGCGCGACCGGGCATCCGACGTGGGTGCAGATCTTGGAGTAGGCGACGATGCCGTCGTAGCCCCAGTTCTCGTGGCCCTTGGCCGGGTTGAGGTCCTTCGGGTCCAGGCGCATCAGCAGGACTGCCGCCTTGGCCTTCTCTTCGAGCATGTGCTCGGAGTCGAGCATGCCCTCGGGGATGACGTGGAAGACCGAACCGATGGTGACATCGGACGCCTTGATCGGCAGACCCGTCGGGTCCTTGGTGAGGCGGAGGCCCGACTTCCAGAAGGTGTGACGGAGCAGCTCGTTCGGGTCTTCCTTCGGCGCGAGGTCGCGCACCAGGACGATGCCGGGCAGGGGGAAGGCCACCAGGGCACCGATGAGTGAGTTCCGGATCAGCTTGCGACGGCTGAACCCGGACTCCTTGTCGGCGAGCTGGAACGCTTCGACCGCCTTGGCGCGGGTCGCGTCGGAGCCGCGCGTGGTGTGGCGCATCTCGGTGATCTCGCGGTCCGAGACGAGCGTCTTCGACCAGTAGACGGCACCGATGCCCAGCGCGAGCAGGGCGAGCGTGATGGCGAGCCCGAGGAAGAGGTTCGCGGTGCGGACCGAGCCGAAGTCGTCGGAGTCGATCGGGAAGGCGATGTACGCCGCGATCGAAAGGACGCTCGCGACGATCGACACGTAGAAGAACGTGGCGACCTGGCGCTCGGCCAGACGCTGCTTCTTCGGGTCGACGTCCGTACGGCGGCCACGGTGCGGCGGCTCACCCGGGTTCTCGAACGGGTCGTGCGGCAGGACCGCGGTCCCGACCGGCTGGTTCGCGTCGTGCCTCTCGACAGCCGAGGACGAGTTCAGTGCCTCGTCGTCGTGCTCTGCCATGGTGTTCCCTTCAGTGTCGTGCGACACGGACGATCAGTTGGTCTTCGCGGTCAGCCAGACGGTCATCGCGACGACCGCGCCGAGTCCGAAGATCCAGATGAACAGACCCTCGGCGACCGGGCCGAGGTCTCCCAGGGCGAAACCGCCGGGAGACTTGTTGTCCTGCACGTACTTCAGGTACGTGATGACGTCGGCCTTCTGGTCCGGGGTCAGGTTCAGGTCGTTGAACACCGGCATGTTCTGCGGGCCGGTGAGCATCGCCTCGTAGATGTGCTTGCCGGACACGTCGCGCAGGTTCGGTGCGTACTTGCCCTCGGTCAGCGCGCCACCGGCACCGGCGACGTTGTGGCACATCGCGCAGTTGATGCGGAAGAGCTCGGCACCTTCGGCAGCGTCACCCTCTGCGCCGTCGGTGAGCTTCGACGACGGGACCGACGGGCCCGGGCCGAGGGAGGCGACGTAGGCCGCCATGGCGTCGACCTGCTGGTCCGTGAACTGCTCGGGCTTCTCTTCACCCTGCGGGCCCTGGGCGGCGAGCGGCATGCGGCCGGTCCCGACCTGGAAGTCGACCGCTGCCGAGCCGACACCGATGAGGGACGGGCCTTCGCTGGTGCCCTGTGCCGACAGCCCGTGGCACGTGGCGCAGTTCGACGCGAAGAGCTTCTGACCCTCGTTGACCTGGGACTGGCTGGATGCGGCAAGCGTGGTGTTGGTGCTGTCGTCGGCGTTGGCCGACGTGCTGAACAGTGCGTACGCACCACCGGTCGTCATGAGGGCGACGGCGAGCAGGGACACGGTCGCCAGGGGCGAGCGACGGCCCTTCTTGTTCTTCTTCGATGTGTTGAACATGCTGTGGGGCTGCCTGATTCTCACTTGAGGAGGTAGATGACGGCGAAGAGACCGATCCACACGACGTCGACGAAGTGCCAGTAGTACGACACCACGATCGCGGTGGTGGCTTCCTTGTGCCCGAAGTTCTTCGCGGCGAACCCACGCCCGAGCGTGAGGAGGAAGGCGATGAGACCGCCGGTCACGTGCAGACCGTGGAAGCCGGTGGTCATGTAGAACGCGGAGCCGTAGGCGCTCGAGGAGAGCGTCATGCCCTCGTGCCAGAGGTTGGCGTACTCGAAGATCTGCCCACAGACGAAGATCGCGCCCATGCAGTAGGTGACGAAGAACCACTCCGTCATGCCCCAGTCCTTGGGGTTCCAGCTGGTCCGGTGCACCTGGAACCGCTCGGCGGCGAAGACCGCGAACTGGCAGGCGAAGCTCGACAGCACCAGGACGATGGTGTTCACCGATGCGAACGGCACCTCGAGCTTGGCGCTCTCGGTTGCCCAGAGCTCGGGGGAGGTGCTTCGCAGCGTGAAGTAGATCGCGAACAGGCCGGCGAAGAACATGACCTCGCTGCCCAGCCACACGATCGTCCCCACGGCAACGGGGTTCGGCCTGTTCAGGACCGGACCGCTGACGGATCTGGAGAGAGGGGTGCTTGTCACGTCTTCCATTATGGCGGAAACCCCCGACAGTGTTTTCGCAGGCAACTGGCGGGTCCTCCAGAATCAGTACGATCGAGCCATGTCTGACGCACTCTCCTGGCCCTCGGTGATCAGCGCGCTCATGGCGCGCGAGGACCTCTCGATCAGGCAGTCCACATGGGCCATGGAGCAGATCGTGCAGGGCAAGGCGACCTCCGCCCAGATCGCCGCCTTCGCCGTGGCCCTCCGCGCGAAGGGCGAGACGGTCGACGAGGTCGTCGGTTTCCGGGACGCGATCCTCGACGCCGCCGTGCCGCTCGACGTCGACCCGATGGCCCTCGACATCGTCGGGACGGGCGGGGACGTCGTCGGCACCGTCAACATCTCGACCATGGCCGCGATCGTCATCGCCGCGGCGGGTGTGCCCGTCGTCAAGCACGGCAACCGGGCGAGCTCGTCCAAGTCCGGGTCGAGTGACGTGCTCGCCGCCCTCGGCCTCGACCTCACGATGGACGCCGCGCGTGTCGCCGAGACGTTCCGGCGTGTCGGTCTGACCTTCGCGTTCGCCAGCGCGTTCCACCCCGGATTCGCCCACGCAGGCCCGGTACGCCGCGAGATCGGCGTACCGACGGTGTTCAACTTCCTCGGCCCGCTGGTCAACCCGGCGCGCTGCGAGGCGAACGCCGTGGGCGTGGCGCAGCTCGAACTCGTGCCGATCATCACCGGCGTGTTCCAGACCCGGGGTGCGACCGCGCTCGTGTTCCGCGGCGACGACGGACTCGACGAACTCACCACCACCGGCCACAGCCACATCTGGGAGGTGTCCGGCGGGCGGATCACCGAGCACGACCTGGACCCGCGCGACCTGGGCATCGCCCGCGCCCGGATCGAGGACCTGCTCGGCGGCGAGCCGGCGGAGAACGCGGCGATCGTCCGGACGGTGCTGGCCGGCGAGACCGGACCGGTGCGCGACATCGTCCTGCTGAACGCGGCGGCCGGCCTGGTGTCCTTCCGTCTCGCGCAGGACCCGACCGAGGCCGACCGTCCGATCCTGCAGCGCTTCCGCGAGCAGCTGGTCGTCGCGTCGGGTTCGATCGACTCCGGCGCCGCCACGCGCAAACTGGACGAGTGGGTCGGCGTGGCCCCCGCCTCCGGCCCGGCCTGAGACGCCGGCGCCGACGCGGGACGCCGCCGAGTACCCGAGACGCCGAGGCGTCTCGGCAGGAGGCGCACACGCACGCACACGCAACGACGGGAGGCCCGTACCGGTTCTGCGGAACCGGTACGGCCTCCCGTCTGGAGCGGTCAGGCGACCCGCGTCAGCGGACGTCCTCGTCGACCCAGTCGAAGGTCTTCGTGACGGCCTTCTTCCAGAGGCGGAGGGTGCGCTCACGCTCGGCGGCGTCGAGCTGGGGCTCCCAGCGCTTGTCCTCCTGCCAGTTGGCGCGGAGCTCGTCGAGGTTGGCCCAGAACCCGACGGCCAGGCCGGCGGCGTAGGCGGCGCCGAGCGCCGTGGTCTCGGCGACCACCGGGCGGACCACGGGGACGTCGAGGATGTCGGCCTGGAACTGCATGAGCGCGTCGTTGGCGGTCATGCCGCCGTCGACCTTGAGCTCCGTGAGCTCGACGCCGGAGTCGGCGTTGACGGCGTCCAGGACCTCGCGGGTCTGGAGTGCCGTCGCCTCGAGGGCCGCACGGGCGATGTGCCCCTTGTTGACGTACCGGGTGAGGCCGACGAGCGCGCCGCGGGCGTCCGGACGCCAGTACGGCGCGAAGAGCCCCGAGAAGGCCGGGACGAAGTAGACGCCGCCGTTGTCCTCGACCGTGGTGGCGAGGGTCTCGACCTCGGGCGCGCTGCCGATGATGCCGAGGTTGTCGCGGAGCCACTGGATGAGCGAGCCGGTGACGGCGATGGAACCCTCGAGCGCGTAGTGCGTCTCCTGGTCGCCGAGCTTGTACCCGACGGTGGTGAGCAGCCCGTTCTCCGAGCGGACGATGTCCGTGCCCGTGTTGAAGATGAGGAAGTTACCGGTGCCGTAGGTGTTCTTCGACTCGCCCTGGTCGAACGCCGCCTGGCCGAAGGTCGCCGCCTGCTGGTCACCCAGGATGCCGGCGATCGGGACCTCGCGGAGGAGGCTCGAGGACTCGACTTGGCCGTAGACCTCGGAGGAGCTGACGATCTCCGGGAGCATCGACTTGGGCACACCGAAGTCAGCGAGGATGTCGTCGCGCCACTGCAGCGTCTCGAGGTCCATGAACAGGGTGCGCGAGGCGTTCGTGACGTCGGTCTTGTGGACGCCGCCGTCCGTGCCACCGGTCAGGTTCCAGAGGACCCAGGTGTCGGTGGTGCCGAAGAGCAGGTCGCCGGCCTCGGCCTTCGCACGGGCACCCTCGACGTTCTCGAGGATCCAGGCGATCTTCGTGCCGGAGAAGTACGTCGCCAGGGGCAGGCCGACGATGGCCTTGTAGCGGTCGGTGTCACCGTCGGCGAGCTTGTCGACGATGGACTGGGTGCGGGTGTCCTGCCAGACGATGGCGTTGTAGACCGCCTTGCCGGTGGTGCGGTCCCACACGACCGCGGTCTCGCGCTGGTTCGTGATGCCGACCGCTGCGACGTCGTGGCGGGTGATGTCGGCACGGGACAGGGCCTGGCCGATGACCTCACGGGTGTTGTCCCAGATCTCCGCCGGGTCGTGCTCGACCCAACCGGCGCGCGGGAAGATCTGCTCGTGTTCCTTCTGACCGACGGAGACGATCGACCCGGAGTGGTCGAAGACGATCGCTCGCGTGCTGGTCGTGCCCTGGTCGATGGCGACGATGTAGTCAGCCATTGGTGCTCCTTACGACGGTGTTCGGTGCTGCGGTCGGGACGGGTCGACCCGGCCGCGGGGGTTCGGGTGGTGCAGCGCGGGGCGGCCGCGCGGGTGGTGGGACGCGGCCGCCACGAGGGAGGTGCAGCGTGGCGGCCGCGTCGGTGGTGCAGAGGTGCTGGTGGTCCGGTGACTACGCCATCGGGAGCAGCGCGCCGGAGAGGATCGCGGCGAGTGCGCCACCGACGAGCGGGCCGACGACCGGGACCCAGGCGTAGGACCAGTCGCTGGTGCCCTTGCCCTTGATCGGCAGGAGGGCGTGCGCGATGCGCGGGCCGAGGTCACGTGCCGGGTTGATCGCGTAGCCGGTGGGGCCACCGAGCGAGACACCGATCGCGATCACGAGGAACGCGACCGGGATGGCGCCGAGTTCGGACGGGGTCTTGCCGTTCGTGAAGGCGAGGACCACGAACACGAGGACGAAGGTGCCGATGATCTCGGTCACCAGGTTCCACCCGTAGTTGCGGATCGCGGGGCCGGTGGAGAAGACGCCGAGCTTCGCCGCGGCGTCGGGCTCCTCGTCGAAGTGCTGCTTGTAGGCGAGCCAGACGATGACGGCACCGATGATCGCGCCGATGAGCTGCGCGAGCCAGAAGAGGAACATCTCGCCGACCGAGATGTTGCCGATGATGGCCTGCGCGAGGCTGACCGCCGGGTTCAGCTGTCCACCGGACTTGTACGACACGGTGACGCCGGCGAAGACCGCGAAGCCCCAACCGATCGTGACCATGAGGAAGCCTGCGCCGAAGCCCTTGGACTTCGTGAGCGAGACCGCGGCGACCACGCCGCCACCCAGGATGATGAGCATCGCCGTGCCGACGAGCTCAGACAGGAATTTGACGCCGATGTCGTCCACCGGTACCTCCGATTTGCTGTGGTCGGGGGCCCCGGCTGAGCACCGGCACTCCCCGTCGAGTGATTGAGCCCGAGCATAGTGCTGGGAATTTCCGGAGGGCGATGGACTCGAACCGCAATCCCGCGAAAGTGAACGGACGTGCACGGGTCCTGGATGCCGAGAGTCGCGGCGACCGGGTAGGAGGGTAGGGCCGGTGCACGAACGTGCACAACGGCGGCACACGTGCCCGCAACTGCCCCTGGTGAGGACACCTCACGGCGGTACAGTGAGCCGAACTCCGGACGACGTCGGCGGTGTGCAGGCGATGGACCCGTGCCGGACATCCGTGTCGTACCCGTGGCACGACCTCGTCACACTCCCGGAGGCGCAGCATGAAGAAGCTCATCAACGACCCGCAGGACGTCGTCATCGAGACCGTCCGGGGGTTCGCCCTCGCCCACGCCGAGCACGTCGTGCTCGTCGAGGACCCGGTCCACCTGTACCGCCGTGACGCCCCGGTGTCGGGCAAGGTCGGCATCGTGAGTGGTGGCGGCAGCGGACACGAGCCCCTGCACGCCGGATTCGTCGGGCACGGCATGCTCGACGCCGCCGTCCCGGGCCCCGTGTTCACCAGCCCGACGCCCGACCCGATCGTGGCCGCCACCAAGGCCGTCGACGGGGGAGCGGGCGTCCTCCACATCGTGAAGAACTACACCGGGGACGTCCTGAACTTCGAGACCGCCGCCGAACTCGCCGGGATGGACGACGTCCGGGTCGAGAGCGTCGTGGTGGACGACGACGTCGCCGTGCAGGACTCGCTCTTCACCGCCGGTCGTCGCGGGGTCGCCGGCACCGTCGTGGTGGAGAAGTGCGCGGGTGCCGCCGCCGAACGTGGCGACGACCTGGACGCCGTCGCGGCCGTGGCCCGCCACGTCAACGAGGTGACGCGGTCCATGGGGCTCGCGCTGGCCTCCGGCACCGTCCCGCACGCCGGGGAGCCGTCCTTCACGCTGGCCGACGACGAAGCCGAGCTGGGCATCGGCATCCACGGCGAGCCCGGTCGGGAGCGGATCCCGATGGCACCGGCCGACGAACTGGTCGACCGGGTGCTCGAGCCGATCCTGACCGACCTGCACGCACCGGCCGGGGCGCAACTGCTCCTGCTCGTCAACGGTATGGGCGGGACGCCGCAGTCCGAGCTCTACATCGCCTACCGACGGGCCGCCGAGGTCCTCTCGGACCGCGGCTACACCGTCGCGCGTAGCCTGGTCGGCAACTACGTCACCTCCCTCGAGATGCAGGGGTTCTCGCTGACCGTCACGGTGCTCGACGAGGACCTCACGGCACTCTGGGACGCGCCGGTGGAGACGCCGTCGCTCCGCTGGGGACGCTGACACCGCACGACGACTCCGCTCACGACGCCGACCCCCCGGTCGGCCGCACGAAGGGACACACCTTGTCGCTCGACACCGCCTGGGCCATCGACTGGGTCCGCCGCACCGCCGCCACCATCGACGAGCACCGGGCGGAGCTGATCACGCTCGACCGCGAGATCGGCGACGGCGACCACGGTGAGAACCTCGACCGGGGGTTCCGCGCGGTGGTCGTCGCGCTCGACGACGCGGATCTCGAGACCCCGGGTGCGGTGTTCAAGCTCGTCGCGACGAAGCTCATCTCCACCGTGGGCGGCGCGGCCGGTCCGCTGTTCGGTACGGCGTACCTCAAGGCGGCCCAGGCAGCAGGCGACGCCGCCGAGCTCGACGCCGACACGCTGGTCGCCGTCTTGACCGCCGCCCGCGACGGCGTCGTCTCCCGCGGCAAGGCCGAGGTCGGCGACAAGACGATGATCGACGCGTGGACGCCGGCCGTCGACGCCGCAGCCGCAGCCGCCGCCGCGGGGGAGACCCCGCAACGGGTGCTCGCGGCCGCGGCCGACGCCGCAGCGAACGGTGCCGAATCGACCGACGAGCTGGTCGCCCGGAAGGGCCGCGCGAGCTACCTCGGCGACCGCGCGGTCGGGCACCGTGACCCCGGCGCCCAGTCGAGCGCCTACGTCCTCCGTGCCGCCGTGGACGCGGCATGAGCGTCGGCATCCTGGTCGTCTCGCACAGCGCCGCCGTCGCGCAGGGCACGGTGGACATCGCACGACAGATGGCCGGCGACGTGCAACTCCTCGCGGCCGGGGGGACCGAGGAGGGCGGCATCGGCACCTCGTTCGAGGCGATCACCGCCGGCATCGAACAGCTCGCCGGGACCGACGGCGTCGTCGTGCTGTGCGACCTCGGGTCGGCCTACCTGACGACGGACACGGCGCTCGACTTCCTGGACGACGAGCTGCGTGCCCGCGTGCACGTCTCGGACGCCCCGCTCGTCGAGGGGACCGTCGCGGCGGCCGTCGCCGCCCAGACCGGGGGCGACGTCGACGCGGTCCTCGCGGCCGCTGCGAGCGCATCCGGGACCACGGTCGGGACCGGCGCCGGTGCGGACGACGCGGCGACGGGCCTCCCGGGAGGCACGCCGCCCGTCTCCGACGCCGGTGCGGCCGACGGGACCAACGTGACCGCCACCGTCGAGCTCGTCAACGCGTCGGGCCTGCACGCCCGTCCCGCTGCGGAGTTCGTGAAGACGGCCGCGAAGCACGACGCCTCGGTCCGGGTGAACGGGGTCGACGCGAAGAGCCTGCTCGCGATCATGGCGCTCGCGCTGCCGAAGGGCGCGACGGTGACGATCGAGGCGTCCGGCCCCGACGCCCGCGACGCGGTCGACGCCCTGGCGGACCTGGTCCGTTCCGGCTTCGGTGAGTAGTCCCTCCCGCAACACGCACCGTCGGAGGATCCTCGCAGCGGTACTGCTCGCGCGGGGCCGCCGACGTTGCGTCCCGCGGGAGGTCAGACGCGCTGGAGGCCCGTGACCCGAAGCAGGTCGAGTCGCGAGGCGTCGTCACTGCCGGGCACCACGGTGTAGACGACGATCCGCAGGTCGCTGCCCGGCACGGAGAGGGTGTCGCAGTCGACCTCGATCGGGCCGACCGGGGTCTGCAGGGTCTTCCGGCTGGTCCGGTGCTCGGCGATCCGCGCCTCGCCCCAGCGCCGTTCGAACTCGGGACTCGCCGACCGCAGGTCCCGCACCAGCTCGGCGAGGCGCCGGTCGTCCGGGTAGCGGCCGAAGGCAGTGCGGAGGTCGGCGGCGAGGTCGGACGCGAACGCCTCGGCGTGGTCGTCGTCGAACTCCACGCCGGCGTGCCCGTCGGTGAAGAACTGCCAGACGAGGTTCACGGAACGACCCTGCCACCGGTCGCCGTCCCCCGTCGCTGCAGCCCACAGGTCGTTGCGGTACAGCAGGTCGTGGCTGGCGGTGAAGACGGCGAGTGGCACGTCCGTCAACCGGTCGACGATCCGCTGAACTCCCGGTGTGATGTGCCGGGGGACGAGCCCGCGCGTCGGGGGAGCGGCACCGGCGACGCGGAACAGGTGGTCGCGCTCCTGCTCGGTCAGGCGGAGCGCGGTGGCCAGAGCGGCGAGCAGCTGCGGTGACGGGTTCGTCGCGCGGCCCTGTTCGAGCCGCACGACGTAGTCGACGCTGACCCCGGCGAGGGCGGCCAGTTCCTCACGTCGGAGGCCCGCGGTGCGTCGTCCGGGGCCAGCGGGCAGGCCGACCTCGGCTGGGGTGACCCGGTCGCGCCAGGACCGCAGGACGTCGGCGAACTCGCTCATGCACACATCCTCGCGCGCTTCGGCCAGCGGACCGTGGTACTGCCAGTCCCAGGGTCCGTGGGACAGCACGTCGAGCGGGGCCTGGGGGACGGCGCGCGGAGCGAGCACGATGGTCCCCATGACCACCACACTCATCACCGGGGCGAACCGCAGCCTCGGACTCGAGACCACCCGCCGCCTCATCGAGGCCGGCCACACCGTCTACGCCGGCGTCCGGAACCCGGAGGACGCCGACGCCGTGCGTGAGCTCGGCGCCACCGTCGTCCGCCTCGACGTCACCGACCAGTCCAGCATCGATGATGCCCTCGCCTCGATCCCCGCGCTCGACGTGCTCGTCAACAACGCCGGCGTCCTGGGCACCTCGTTCGGCGTGGACGACCTGACGGCGGAGGCGATGGCGTCCGTCCTCGACGCCAACGTCACCGGCATCGTCCGGGTCACGCAGGCGGCACTGCCGCTGCTGCGCGCCTCGGAGAACCCCGTCATCGTCAACGTCGCGTCCGGTGTCGGCTGGCCGCGGTTCCTCAGCACGCCGGGCCACGACGAGTTCCACGTGCCGAGCATCCCGTACGCGGCGTCGAAGGCCGCGGTGATCACGCTCACGGTGCAGTACGCGAAGAACCTGCCCGGGTTCCGCGTGAACGTCAGCGACCCGGGCTACACCGCGACGGACTTCAACGGGCACTCCGGCCACCAGACGGTGACCGAGGGGACCGACGCCACGGTCATGCTCGCGCTCCTCGGCCCCGACGGGCCGACGGGGGAGTTCCACAACCGGCACGGGCGCGTCGACTACTGACGTGTCCTGCTGGTGCTGACGAGACCGGTCGGTCCTGACGTGACCGGCTGGCGGGCGTGCCGACTGACGGACGGGAGGCCCGTGGCGACACCGCCACGGGCCTCCCGTCCGTCAGGGCGTCGGTCAGGGCATCAGCACGGCCAGTGGGACGGCCGCTGGAACCCGTCGTCCAGGCGGGTGCGCGCGTCGCCGCGGGCGGCGTTCACCTGCATCTGCGTCAGGTACACGGCTCCGCGGAGGTCGGCTCCGGAGAGGTCGGTGTCACGGAGGTCCGCACCGATGCACTCGCACCGGCGCAGGTCCGCGCCGGTGAGGTCGGCGCCGATGAGGAGCGCACCGCGGAGGCTCGCGCCGCGCAGGTCCGCCTGCCGCAGGTCGACTCCTGATCGACCGCGGCGCTCCGCCCCACCCGCTCCTTCTAGTTGACATAATATGCATTATCGGCGCACTGCTCGAGGTGCCCGAACGGCTGTGCGGGACGGCTCACATCGGCTGCGCACAACGGAAGCCCACCGGAACCGCGGCATCCGACGGTTCCGGCCGGCTTCGGTTGTGCGGCGCCTTGGCGGAACTGGCCCTGTTCGTGGTGCCCGGGAACGAACCGGCGCTCCGGGCGTAGCGGCGGTCGGGCTCAGCCGGTCGGACCCCGACCCGGAGCACCCGGAGTACGTGCGTCTCACCGGTCGCTTGTCCGGCACGATGGACGTATGACCGAAGCGCCCGAACGTGACGAGCACGACCCTCGCGACCAACACGACCAGCACGACCAGCCCGACCAGCACGGCCCCCGCCCCGCCGTCCTGTTCGTCTGCGTGCACAACGCCGGCCGGTCGCAGATGGCAGCGGGCTTCCTCCGCGCGATCGCCGGTGACCGCATCGACGTCTTCTCCGCCGGCTCCGAGCCCGCCGACCGGGTGAACGAGGTCGCGGTGGCCGCCATGCACGAGGTCGGGATCGACATCGTGGGCCGGACCCCGACGGTCCTCACCACCGAGGCCGTCCGTCACGCCGACGTCGTCGTGACCATGGGCTGCGGCGACGCCTGCCCCGTCTTCCCCGGCAAGCGGTACGAGGACTGGGAGCTCACCGACCCGGCCGGCCTGCCGCTCGAGGCCGTCCGTCCGATCCGCGACGACGTCCGCGGACACGTCGAACGCCTGGTGTCGACACTCGTCTGAGTGCCGTCACCAGGCGTCCGGCGTGGTGTGCGAGCGCGCTCGCGTCAGTTCGACGAGTCGTCGGACGTGGTCGGGACGTCCGAGCTGTCGATCTCGAGGGCTGCCTGCTCCCCGCCCTGCTCGCCGACGGTCGACTGCTCCGTGTCGGGCTGCTCGGGCTCTGCCTGCGTGGTCTCTTCTGCCGGATCCGGCTGGCTGTACGTCATGGCCGCGACGCTACGCCGGAGACCGGTCACTGCTCGCAGGGACCGTGACGGTCGACGGACGGGAGGACCGTGGCGGCCTGGCCACGGGCCTCCCGTCCGACCACAGGGTGACGATCAGTCGCGGTGGCGACGCACCAGGTCCGGCAGCTCGGCGGGCTCGTACGACTCGTCCGTCGCGTCGAGTTCGTCGGCGGTCCACCAGCGCGACGCCAGGATGTCCACCCGTTCGTCATCGGTCCATCCCGTATCCGACAGCTCGAACCCCGGGGTCCGCACCACGTAGAACTCGGCGTGCCCGCGGTCGTGGTCGGCCTGGTCCCAGCCGACCGTGAAGTCCCACGACCACACCGGCTCGCCCGGGTCGGTGATGTCGATGCCGGTCTCCTCGCGGAGCTCGCGGATCGCCGCGTCCCGGTGGGACTCCCCCGGGTCGACGCCGCCACCGGGCGTGATCCACCGGTGTGCGCCGTCGGACGACGGTGCCTTCGTGTCCATCAGGAACACGCGGCCCGCCGGGTCGAGCAACAGGATGCGGGAGGTCCGGCGCAGGCCGGGTGCGGCGGTCACGGTGTCAGGCCGTGAAGGAGCTGACGTCGCCGACGAGCTTCGTGTGGTCGGCAGGGATCGGTTCGACCGCGGCGAGGGCGATCTCGGCGGCGAACTCGGAGACGCTGTAGAGCTTGCCGACCGCGTCCCGACGACCCTCGATCGCGCCCGGGTTCAACCGGTTCAGCAGGGTCGCCGTGATGGTGCCCTCGATCATGTCGCCGGAGACGGTGACGAACTCGATGCCCGCGGCCTCGAGCTGGGGCAGGAGCTCGCGGAGGGCGAGCTCGCCGGCGCGCTTGCTCTTCGCGACCGGGACGTACTCGGGCATGGTCTCGGCGGTCTCGACGAAGTGCGCCTGGTGGCTCGTGACGAAGACCACGCGGGAGCCCGACGGCATGTGCGGCACGGCCGTCTGGAGCATGTCGACCTGGGCGTCGCGGTTCAGGCGGAGCGCGTAGTCCTCGCCCATGCCGGACTCCATGCCACCGGAGGCGTTGAGCACGAGCAGGTCGATGCCACCCCACTCGGCGACGACCGCGTCGACCATGGCCTGAACGGAGTCGTGATCCGTGAGGTCGGCCTGCAGTGCCAGGGCCGATCCCCCGGCGGCGGCGACCTTCTCGACGATCTGCTCGGCGCGACGCGCCTTGTTGCGGTAGTTGACGACGACCTTCGCACCGGCCTCGGCCAGGTACCCGACCGTGTCCGCACCGATGCCGCGAGAGGACCCGGTGACGAGGGCGCGCGTGCCGTCGAGGGATCCGGGGGCGAGGGGGCTGCTCACAGTGGTGACTCCTGTCGTCGGGCGGCGCCGGTCCTGGTCGTCCCGGGCGGCATCGAGCCTAGCAAGGGGCCCG
Source organism: Curtobacterium sp. MCPF17_031 (assembly GCF_003234035.1). Taxonomy (NCBI): domain Bacteria; kingdom Bacillati; phylum Actinomycetota; class Actinomycetes; order Micrococcales; family Microbacteriaceae; genus Curtobacterium; species Curtobacterium sp. MCPF17_031. The sequence continues at coordinate 238,581 of NZ_QKSG01000001.1, forward strand.
CGCCACGTCGGCCCGTCAGTGGTGGCTGATACGTTGGACGCAACAGGACCGGACGTCGCGATGCTGCGGATGCCGTGCGCGATGCAAGGGGAGGGAGATCGCGTGAACGTCTCGGAATGGACCCAGGTGATCGTGTGGATCGCCCTGGTGCTCGTGTTGGGAGTGGTCGAGGTCTTCACGCTCGACTTCATCTTCCTCATGCTCGCGGCCGGTGCCGCCGGCGGGTTGATCGCCGCACTGCTCGGCGCCCCGTGGTGGCTCAGCGCCATCATCGCCGCGGTGCTCGCGCTGCTGCTGCTCGCCGTCGTCCGCCCCCGCGTGCTCCAGGCGCTGAACCGTGGTGCCGACCCGCACCGCACCGGCGTCGAGGGCCTGGTCGGCATGGCCGGCACGGTCGCCCTCGCGTTCACGCCGTCCGCCCCCGGCCAGGTCCGCCTGGCCAACGGTGAGACCTGGAGTGCCCGCTTCGCACCCGGCGCCGTCGACCGCACGCCACCGCTCGGCACGCGCGTGGTCGTCGAGTCCATCGAAGGTTCCACCGCCGTCGTCCGCATCGAACAGAAGGCAGCCCAATGACGCTCTCCACCGGGACGATCGTGCTCATCGTCCTGATCGTGGTCATCGTGATCTTCGTGATCACGGTCCTCGCGAAGGCCATCCGGATCGTTCCCCAGGCCACGGCCGGTGTCGTGGAACGGCTCGGGAAGTACCACAAGACCCTCACGCCCGGGCTGAACCTGCTGGTGCCGTTCATCGACCGGCTCCGCCCGCTCATCGACATGCGTGAACAGGTCGTCTCGTTCCCGCCGCAGCCGGTCATCACCGAGGACAACCTGGTCGTCTCGATCGACACGGTCGTCTACTTCCAGGTGACCGACGCCCGCGCGGCGACGTACGAGATCGCGAACTACCTCGGTGCCGTCGAGCAGCTCACCACGACCACCCTGCGCAACGTCGTCGGTGGTCTGAACCTCGAAGAGGCGCTGACCAGCCGCGACAACATCAACGGCCAGCTCCGCGTCGTGCTCGACGAAGCGACCGGCAAGTGGGGCATCCGCGTCGGCCGCGTGGAGCTGAAGGCCATCGAGCCGCCCGTGTCGATCGTCGACGCCATGGAACAGCAGCTGCGCGCCGAGCGGAACCGTCGTGCGGCGATCCTGCAGGCCGAGGGCACCAAGCAGTCGCAGATCCTCGAGGCCGAGGGGCAGCGGCAGGCCGCGATCCTCGGTGCCGAAGGTGATGCGAAGGCCCAGGTCCTCCGGGCCGAGGGTGAAGCGCAGGCCATCGCCACGGTGTTCGACGCCATCCACCAGGGCGACCCGGACGAGAAGCTGCTGTCGTACCAGTACCTGCAGATGCTCCCGAAGATCGCCGAGGGCAACTCGAACAAGCTGTGGATGATCCCGAGCGAGTTCACCGAGGCGCTGTCCGGCATCGCCAAGGGCTTCAGCGCCCAGCGGACCGGTTCCGGCGGGTCGGCTGCCGGCGGCGCTGCCGGATCGGACTTCCTGTCCCGCATCTCGAAGCTCGCCGACGAGAGCCTCGCGAACACCCAGGCGCGGGACGGCGCCGGACGCTCCGGCTCCCCCGCGGCCGACGCCTCGGTCGCGGACATCGTGCCGCCGTCGGAGCTCGACGACCGCCTGGCCCAGTCGGACCGCAGCGTGGACGAGCGCCTCTCCGCCGCCGACCAGGAGGCCGACACGGCGTTCGGCACCCACCGGACGCGCGACTGACCCCGTCCGCCGCCGGACACGACGACGGCCCGCTCCCCTGCTGGGGGGCGGGCCGTTCTTTGTTCGGGTGCTGCGCCGCTCTGGTCTAGGCGCCGCGACGGGCTCGGAGGACCTGGAGACGTTCCTCCAGCAGTTCCTCGAGCTCCTCGCGGGAGCGCCGTTCGAGCAGCATGTCCCAGTGGGTCCGCGGTGCCTTGACGTCCTCTGCAGCGATGTCGACGGGCTTGCCGTCCTCGCCGAGCAGACGCCCTTCCCAGCCGCTTCGCGGGTCCGACCACACCGGCGGGACCTCCGCGTCGGCGGAGAACACCACGTCGAAGGTCTCGCCCGATGCCGCCTGGTAGACGGCGCGCTTCCGTTCGGAGAGCTCGACACCGTCCTCGCTCTGGAGGCTCTGGCTCCCGAGCCGCATGCCTCGGAGACTCCGATCAGCCATGTCCGACTCCTCTCGCTCGTTCCCCCGGTCCAACCCACACCACCCGGGTTTCGTTCCGAGGGCGCTGCATTCACAGTCGCTTCCCAGTGCGCAGGATCCGACGGGCACCCGTCGGACGGCGTCAGCGGTGCCGGCGTCGCCAAGGAGCGCAGGCCAGCAGCACGAGCAGTCCACCGAGTGACAGCACGAGCGTGACGTCCCTGGAGGCGACCGTGGCGGGCGTCGTCGAGGTGCCCAGCGGGACGTCGGTCACCATCGAGGTCGCCGTGTACGCGGGCACCCGGTCGATGGTGCGCCCGTCCGGGTCGATCACCTGCGACGCCCCGACGGTCGAGGTGTTCACGAGCGAGCGCCCGGTCTCGACGGCCCGCATCCGCGCGATCTCGAGCTGCTGCAGGTTCTCGTCGGTCCCGTCGAAGTCCGCGTTGTTCGTCTGCGCCAGGATGACCTGCGCTCCCCCACGTGCCAGGTCGGCGGTCAGTCCGTCGTCGACGACGTCGAAGCAGATCATCACACCCGCACGGATGCCGGCGACCGGCAGCACGTTCGGCTTCGTCCCGGGTGTGTAGTCGCGCTGCAGCAGGCCGATGAGCGAGGGCGCGAGCTTCGAGTAGAACCAACGGTCGGGCACGTACTCGCCGAACGGCACCGGGCGCTTCTTGTCGTAGGAGGCCTGCCAGCCGTCCGCGCCCCAGACGAACGAGGTGTTGTGGAGCACGCCCGACGACGTCTGCGTCACGGCCCCGGCGACGAGGGGTGCGCCGACGCTCTGCACGACCGCGTCCAGGGCCCCGGCGATGACCGGTTCCCGGCGCGGGTCGTACTCGGCGGCCGCCTCGGGCCAGACGACCAGGTCCACGCCCCGGGCGTCGACGTCGGTCGCGGCGACCTGTGACCGCAACACGTCACCCGGCTGCGCGCGGTCGAAGTACCCCGCGGGGCCGTTGCCCTGCACGGACTCGACGCGCACTGTCCCGTCGACGGCCGTCGGCCACGCGGGCACGGCCAGCACCGCGGCCACGAGCAGTCCCGCCGTCGCGATCCGCATCGGCAGCCGGACACCGCCGACCAGTCCGAGCGAGACCACCACGGCGACGCAGTACACGACGACGAAGCTCAGTCCGAGCACGCCGACGTACGCGGCGAGGTGTGTGAACGGACCCTGCGACTGCGACAGACCGACGCGTCCCCACGCGAAGCCGCCGTACGGCCAGCTGCCCGAGAACCACTCGCGTCCGGTCCAGAGCGCTGCCACCACTGCCGGGAGGCCCCACACCCGCCCGGCGGTCGAGGGCACCACGCGCGCGACCCAGCGGTAGGCCAGTGCGATCGCCACCGTGCCGACGGCGAAGAGCGCCGCCTCGAGCAGCGCCAGCGCGAACCAGGGCACCGGTCCGAGGTAGCGGCCCGCCCACGAGATCGCGGGCACCCAGAACGTCGCTCCGGCGAGCAGTCCGAGCCAGGCCGCCCGACGAGCGCGCTGTCCCATCGCCGCGAGCAGGAGGCACGCCACGGCCGGGTAGGCCAGGAACCACCAGCCGGGCGACGGGAACGACAGGGCGAAGAGGAGCCCCCCGATCACCGACAGCGGCAGCGCCTGGCCGAGCGGCAGCGCCGCGAACACCGACGTCGACTCCGCGACGACGGGCGTCGTCGTCCGGGTCGCACGGCGGACGTCCGCATGTGCCGGGCGCACGGCTGTCACGGGGACCGACACTGGGCCTCCCGTCAGACCGTCGCGTACGCGACGATGCCGCGGCGGACCGCGTCGGTGGCGCGTCGGGCGGTCTGCGCGAGGTCCGGGTCGCCGGCGTTCCGGATCTGGTCGAGGAGGTCGATGACCTGCTTCGACCAACGCACGAAGTCCCCTGCGGCCAGGTCGAGCGAGCGCAGGACGTCGTCGAGCGGCGAACCCGACGCCCAGCGGAACATGCCGAGCGCGATCGCCGGGGTCGGCGGCTCGGATCCGGCCAGCCGGGCGTCCCGCTCGACGTCGTCCAGGCGGGACCAGATCGTCAGCGTCTCGTCGAGCGCCGGCCGGAACGCCCCACGCGGGACGGCGTGCTCGGTGCCCGGAGCGTCCTCGCGACGCGGCTGGTAGACGATCGTCGCCGCCATGCCGGCGAGCTGCGCGGGGGTGAGGTCCTTCCAGACCCCGGCCTCCAGGCACTCGGCGACCAACAGGTCCCGGTCGCCGTAGATGCGCTGCAGTCGGCGGCCACCGGCGGCCACGGTCACGTCGCCCTGCTCGTCCTGCACCAGGTACCCGAGGGCGAGGAGCACGTCGGTGACGCGGTCGAACGTCGTCGCGACCGCACCCGTGCGGGAGCGGATCTGCTGCACGAGCTTGTCGTTGGTGCGCTTGAGCTTGTACCAGCGCTCGGCCCAGCGGGCATGCGCCTCCCGGTCGGGGCAGGCGTGACAGGGGTGCCGCTGGAGCTGGCGGCGGACCTCGCTGATCGCTGCCTGACGCTCCTGGCGGGCACCGTGCGACGCCTCGCGACCACCGGGCACGTTGGTGCGCTCGAGGTCCGAGAGTCGCCGACGCAGCGCCGCGTACTCGGTGAAGTCACCGAGGTGGCACTGCATGGCGTCCTGGTAGCCGTCCAGGGACTCCTGCTGCGACCGCACCTTGCGCGCCAGGTCGACGACCGAACGGTCCGCCTGGAACTGTGCGAACGAGGTCTCGAGGACCTCGCGGGTGCGGTCCCGACCGAACTGCTCGATCAGGTTCACGGCCATGTTGTAGGTCGGCTTGAACGACGAGTTCAGCGGGTAGGTGCGACGGCTCGCCAGCGACGCGACGGCCTGCGGCTCGAGCCCGTCCGTCCACTGCACGACCGAGTGCCCCTCGACGTCGATGCCGCGGCGACCCGCGCGACCGGTGAGCTGCGTGTACTCCCCCGGCGTGATCGGGACCCGGGCCTCGCCGTTGAACTTCTCGAGCTTCTCCAGCACGACGGTGCGCGCGGGCATGTTGACCCCGAGCGCGAGGGTCTCGGTGGCGAAGACGACCTTCACCAGCTTGCGTTGGAAGAGGTCCTCCACGACCTCCTTGAAGGCGGGCAGCAGGCCGGCGTGGTGCGCGGCGACACCGCGCTCCAGGCCCTCCAGCCACTCCCAGTACCCGAGCACGGCCAGGTCCTCGTCGAGCAGGGTGCGGCAGTGGTACTCGGCCGTCTCGCGGATCTCCCGGCGCTCGTCGGCCGTCGTCAGGGACAGCCCGGAGCGGACGACGTGGCGGACGCCCTGGTCGCAGCCGTTCCGGCTGAAGACGAAGAAGATCGCCGGCAGCAGCATGCGCTCGTCCAGCATCTTCGCGATCTGTTCGCGGTGTGCCTTCTCAGTACGCGGACCCCGACGCTCCGGGAACCCGCCGCGGCCACCGCGTCGACCCCGCGGACCACCGGACCCCCGGGAGGCGCTGCCCACCAGACGGAGCAGCTCCGGGTTGACCCGGTTGGTCGCGGCGGCACCCGACGAGTCGAACAGGTCGACCATCTTGTTGCCGACGAGGACGTGCTGGTCGAGCGGGACCGGACGGTCCTCGGAGACGATGACGTCGGTGTCGCCGCGGACCGTCTGCAGCCAGTCACCGAACTCCTCGGCATTGCTGACCGTGGCAGACAGCGAGACCAGCCGGACCTCGGTCGGCAGGTGCAGGATGACCTCTTCCCACACCGCGCCGCGGAACCGGTCGGCCAGGTAGTGCACCTCGTCGAGCACGACCCACGCAAGGTCGTCGAGCAGGTCGGAGTCCGCGTAGATCATGTTCCGCAGGACCTCGGTCGTCATCACGACGACGCGGGCCCGGGGGTTGACGTTCGTGTCACCGGTGAGCAGACCGACCTCGGTCTCCCCGTAAGCCTGGACGAGCTCGGCGTACTTCTGGTTGCTCAACGCCTTCATCGGCGTCGTGTAGAACACCTTCGCCGTCGGCTGCCGCATCGCCAACCAGATGGCGAACTCGGCGATGATCGTCTTGCCGGCACCGGTCGGCGCTGCGACCAGGACGCTCCGGCCCTGGTCGACGGAGTCGCACGCCGCGAACTGGAACGGGTCGAGGTCGAAGCGCAGGTCGGTGCGGAACAGCTCGAGGTTCCGGGACCGGGAGCGGACCTTCGCGGCGGCGAACCGCTCGGCGGGGCTGAGGCTGGTCTCGGTCACAGGCCGTACTCCTCGTCGAGCTTCGCCTGGCGCTTCGCCACGCGGCGGTCGTGGATCCACGTGACCAGGCAGGCCGCGAAGTAGAGCACGACCATCGGGATCGCCAGGATGAACATCGACAGGATGTCCGCCGACGGGGTCACCAGTGCGGTGAAGATCAGGATGAGGACGATCGCGACCCGCCACGAGCGGACGATCGCCGCCGCCGACAGGACGCCGACGAAGTTCAGCAGCACCAGGAAGACCGGCAGCACGAAGGCGATGCCGACCGCGACGATGAGCTTGATGACGAAGTCGTAGTAGGCCTTCGCATCGACGATCGAGGTGTCCTGTGCGGAGACGAAGCTGCCGAGGATCCCGACCACGTGCGGCAGGACGTACCAGCCGAACGCGCAACCGGCGAAGAACAGGGGGATCGCGGTGCCGAGGAAGCCCCACACGTACTGCTTCTCGCGGCGGACCAGGGCCGGGACGATGAACGCCCAGATCTGGTAGAGCCACACCGGGCTCGCGATGACGACGCCGATCGTGATCGCGATCTGCAGCCGGAGGTCGAAGGCGCCGGTGATCATCGGGAAGTTCAGCTCGGCAGTGTGCCCACCGACCCGGGCGAGCTGCGTCACCGGGGCACGGAGCGAATCGAGCACGAAGGGGGTGAGGAACCAACCGCCGATCGCGCCCACCAGCACCGCGACGACCGCCTTGAAGAGACGGTTGCGCAGCTCGATCAGGTGCTGCCCGAGGGACATGCGGCCTTCGGGCTCCTTCGGCCGGCGCCCTTGCCGCTTCTCTCGCCCGCTCGCGGTCGTCGAAGCCATGGTCCGATCCTACGGCAGCGGTCTCTCAGTGCACGTCGAGAGCGGCGGCGGCGAAGTCGTGGACGGCCTGCCGGGCGGCCGGCGGGTCGAGCACCACGGCACGGCCCGGCAAGCCGGCGACCAGACGGACCACTCCGTCGAACCCGGCCGAGGCCGCGAGCCGGATGCGCACCCGTCCGTCGTCGTCCGGCGCGTCCGCGGTGTCCGCGAGGAAGTCGGCCACCAGCGGCAGCGACGACCCGTCGAGCTCCACCGTCACGATGACGTCCTGGGCGCTCTGCTGGAACAGCGTGTCCGGCAGGACCACGTCGTCGATGGTCCGTTCCGCGGGACGGCCGTCGACGCGCACGCCGGACATCCGGTCCAGTCGGAAGGTCCGGATCGCGGCACGGTCGAGGTCCCAGGCGCGCAGGTACCAGTCCGCGTCGATCGACTCCACCCGGAGCGGGTCGACCCGGCGTGTGCTGCCCTGCGTCCGCGGTCCGGCGTACTCGAACTGCAGACCGCGACGGCCCGACATGGCCTCCCTGATCACCGTGAGGGCGGCGTCGTGCAGGTCCTGGCCGACGGCGACGTTGCCCGCCACACCGCCGGCGCCACGGGACAGCTTCGCCATCAGGGCACGGATCGCGTCCTTGTCCGCGGCCTCGGGCAGCGCCGACAGGTACTGCAGCCCGGCGATGAGCGCCGAGGCCTCGCGGGCGGACAACCGCGGGGCGTCGTCGATCGCCACCAGGTTCGTCAGGACGATCATGTCGTTCTGGTCGAAGTCGTCCCACGCGATGTCGAACAGGTCACCGTGCTGGTACTGCATGGTCTCGCCGGGGACACCGGAGACCGCGATGAGCTCGACGGCACGGCGGATCCGGGACTCCGGGACGCCAAAGTGCCGTGCCGCCTCGGACACGGAGACGCGCTCGCGGTCGATCAGGTACGGCACGAGGGCCAGCAGGAACGCCAGTTTGTCCTGCGCCTGCAGCGGTTGGGCGTCAGCCATGTGTCGCTCCGTCGTTCCCCGTGGTCGCGCCCGCGACGCCGCTGTCCGGTGCACCGGTGTGGTCCTCGACGAGCACGCGGAGCCGGTCGACCACGCGCTGCCGCAGGTCCTCGGGTTCGACGACGCGGACCTCGGGCCCGAAGGCCGCCAGTTCCTCGGCCAGGATCTGCGGGTCGACGTGGTGGATCACGAGTTCACCCTCGGTGGTCGAGGTCGTGTCCCGGCGTCGGGTCAGTCGTCGCTCAGCATCGGAGCCCGGGACGACGTGCACGGTCGCCGTGCGCTCGGCCCAGACGCGGTCGAGGCCCGCCAGAGCCCGCTCCCCGGCGTCGGCCGGCGCCGGGTGCTGCCCGACCTCGTACTGGGTGACCGGCCCGACGATCCGGGCGAGCAGGTAGTTCTTCTCGGAGCGGGTCGCGAACTCGTGCGCGGCGAGCATCCACCGGCCGCCGTGCTGCACGAGCGCGAGCGGGGCGAGTTCGCGCACCTGCGCCTCGTGGTGCCCCGGTGTGATGTACGAGAACCGGACGGCCGCCGCCCGGTCGAGGGCCGAACGCAGCGGCTCGAAGGCAGCGTCCCGGGTGCGCAGCCGCGGAGCGTACGCACCGATGGCAGAGGCGCCGTCACCGGCGTCGTGCTCCGACCCGTCGTCGTCGGACCCGGCGGAACGGACCTTCAGCAGACCGCGGCGGGAGTCGGCGGACAGTGCGCCCTCGCGCCAGGCCATCGCGGCCAGGGAGAGCAGCGCGGACTCGTCCGGGGTGAACCGGACGTCCAGAGGCAGGTCGTACTCGCCCTTCGGGATGCGGTAGCGCAGCGTCTGGTTGTTACCGGCGGCGCCCGGGGTCTCGATCGTCTCGAGCGGGATGCCGAGCTCGCGGACGTCGTCCTTGTCGCGCTCGAACTGTCGCTCGAGCGAGGCGTTGTCCCCGCCGGCGCTGTACCGCTGCCGGTAGCCCTGCACGTTCGCGAGGATCTCGGACTTCGTCAGCCCGGACTCCGTCGACAGCAGCGCGAGGACCAGGCTGAACAGCCGTTCCTCAGCGGGCACACGGGGAGCACGAGTGGTGGGCACGTGCCGATCCTACGCAGCCTGTGGTGCGGGTCAGCGCGGCATCACGCCGAGCACGTCGATGACGTACGCGTACGCGGCACCCTGCTCGTGCACGATCGCCAGTACCTGGTCACCCACGTGGCGGCCGAGCAGGGCGTTCCGGATGCCGTCGACGACCTGCCCCTTCGCCAGCGGCAGCGGCTGGGAGCCCGAGCCGTCGGTCCAGCTGGAGCCCGCGACGGTCGAGTCGGCCGTGCTGCTCCCCCAGGTGACGGCGGTGTACTTCACCACGGCGGTGTCCTTCGCCGTGAGGGTCGCACCGTCGCCCTTGCGGAGCAGGTGCTGCTCGTCCTGCTTCGGGGCGGACCACGACGGGATCGTGATGCCGGGCGCGCCGTCGGGTGCGAGCACGACGGCAGGCATGCCGTCGCCCGCGAGCTGTGGCGTGCCCGTGGCGCGGGCGTCGAAGGCCCGCTTGACGTCGACGACGAAGACCGCGGCGTCCTCGGCCTTCGACCCCGAGCGACCCCGGTCCGCAGCGGTGCCGGAGAGCGCGGACTTCGGCAGTGCCACGGCCAGGCGGTCGCCCACCTGGGCGCACTCGAGCGCCTCGCCGAGCGCGCCGCCGTTGGTGGAGCCCGCCGTCAACGGCGCGGTGCTGCCGGTGTAGCCGCTGGTCTGGGCCACCGCCCCGGTGGCACCGTCGACGAGCGTGTACTCGAGCACCACGGGGGTGCCGTCGCCGATCGTGCGGCCCTCGCCCTGGCGGAGCACGGAGACCTGCGTGCCGCGGACGGTCAGACCGGCCGGCACGGTGACCTTCGGCTCGGAACCGAAGGCGCCCTTCGCCGACACGGCCTGGGACGCGGCGCCGGACGGGGCGCACGTGCTGGCCGATCCCGCACCGGGCGTGGCGCACGCGGTCAGCGACGCGAGGAGTCCGATGGTGACGACGAGTGCGGGGATGGTGCGCACGGATCCTCTTTCCGGTCGATGCAGGACGGGCACGGGGGGAAGCCTACCGGTCGCCGTCGGAGGGACCGGACGCCCCGACGACGGCTGCCGTGGCCTCGGACGCTGCCGCGACGGCGGCCTCGGACGCCGCTTCGGCAGCCGCGACCTTCCGCGCCTGGGCCGCAGCCTGACGGGCGACCTTCCGGAGCTTCTTGTCGCTTGCAGCGCGTTCGCCGACGGCGCCGGGGGTCCAGGCCTCGACGTCCTCGTCGGAGAACTCCGCCTTGCCGGCTCGACGCTTCAGGTTCGGCAGGACGACACCGTCGGCCAGTCGACGGGCCGTGATGAGGAAGCCGGTGTGCGCCACCATGCGGTGGTCGGGTCGGACTGCGAGACCCTCCACGTGCCAGGTGCGCACCAGGGTCTCGCTCGACTGCGGGTCGGTGAAGCGTCCGGTGTCGCGGAGCGCCTCGGCCGTGCGGGAGAGCTGCGTCACCGTGGCGACGTAGCAGACGATGAGACCACCGGGCGCGAGGGCGTCGGCCGCCTCGTCGACGCACTCCCAGGGCGCGAGCATGTCGAGCACGACGCGGTCGATGCTCTGCGGCTCGACGGCCCGCGGCAGTTCCTCGACCAGGTCGCCGACGGTGACCGACCAGTTGTCGGGGACGGCTCCGAGGAACGTTCCCACGTTGCCACGGGCGATCGCCGCGAACTCCTCGCGTCGCTCGAAGGACTGCAGGCTGCCGCTCGGGCCGATGGCGCGGAGGAGCCAGAGCGACAGTGCGCCCGACCCGACACCGGCCTCGACCACGCGGGCACCGGGGAAGACGTCCGCGAAGGCGACGATCTGTGCCGCGTCCTTCGGGTAGACGATCGCTGCACCGCGCGGCATCGACATGACGTAGTCGTTGAGGAGCGGGCGGAGGGCCAGGTACTCGTCGCCCGTGCTGGCCCGGATGACCGAGCCGTCCGGCTGGCCGATGACGTCGTCGTGCGCGAGCATGCCGCGGTGCGTGTGGTAGACCACGCCGGGCTCGAGCGAGAGCGTCGTGAGCTTGCCCTTCGGTCCGGTCAGCTGCACCCGGTCGCCAGCGCGGAACGGACCGCGGGGCGGGGTGTGCGGGGCACCGCCGGCGGTGTGCGGCAGCTCGACCTCCGGAGCAGCAGCGGCGTCGTGCACGGTGGTGTCGTCGCTCATCGCGCGTCCCCTTGGATGGCGGGGGCCGACGTCGGGACGGAGGTCGGGCCTCCCTGGCGTTCGGCTGCCCGCGCGCTGAGCGCCGGGCCGGTGAGTTCGAGCAGGCGGTCGACGTCGACGCCGCTCAGCGTGGTGAGGTGGACGTCGCTCGCGCCCTCGGCGATCGGGACGATGTGCTCCACCGCCACGGTGACGGCGCCCGAGGCCCGGGCGGAGGCGACGCCCGTGGCCGAGTCCTCGATCGCGACGCAGGCGGTGGGTTCGACCCCGAGCTGTGCGGCGGCGGTCAGGTACGCGTCCGGGTGCGGCTTCGGACGGTCGACGTCGTCACCGGCCACGACGACCCGGAAACCGCGGGCACCGAACGCCTCGGCAGTCACGAGCGCCATCGTGCGACGGGACATCGTCACGAGGGCCGTCGGGATGCCGCGGTCGTGCAGTTCCTCGACGAGTTCACGGGCGCCGGGACGCCAGGGCAGGTCGTCGCCGTGCAGCCGCTCGACCACGAAGTCGGTCATCCACTGGACGATCTCCTCGACCTCCAGGTCGACGCCCTTGTCGCGGAGGATCTCCCCCGACCGCTCCAGGCCGCTCCCGACCAGCGACAGACCGTCCTGGTGGGTCCACTCGGCGCCGTAGCGGGCGGTGAGCACGACCTGCGACTCCTGCCAGATCGGCTCGGTGTCGATGATCGTGCCGTCCATGTCCCACAGCACGGCTGCGGGCAGCACCGATGCGGGCTGGGCGGGGGTGGGGGGTTGCGCGGTCACGGGCGACGAGTCTACCGGCGGCGCGGCCGGTGGACGGCGGCCTGTGGAGAGCGGGACTATCGTGGATGCCTGATCGTGTCCGGTCGGCACGCGCGCGAGCGCGGCGGACCACTCCACCACCAGGAGGCCCTGCCGTGCCACAGCACTCCCCCTTCAGCGACGGACGGCTCCTCGTGGTCGCGTTCGAGGGCTGGAACGACGCGGGAGAGGCCGCGAGCGGTCTCGCCCGGCGCATCGTCGACGCGCTCGAGCTCGACGAACTGCGCGAGATCGACGGGGAGCGTTACGTCGACTACCAGTTCAACCGGCCCGAGGTCGGTTTCGACGACGACGGCGAACGCGGAGTGCAGTGGCCCCGCATCGTCCTGCACGGCCCCAGCGCCGAGGGCCGCCCGGTGATCGGGGCGACCGGCGCGCCGACCGAACGCGACGTGTTCGTCCTCGTCGGCCCGGAACCGTCGCGCACGTGGCGCGGCTTCTGCGCCGAGGTCATCGACCTGGCCGACGTCTACTCCATCGACGCCGTCGTGTTCGTCGGCGCGATGCTCGCCGACGTGCCGCACACCCGTCCGATCTCGGTCTTCGTGTCGAGCGAGAACGCCGGCGTCCGGGCCGCGTTCGACGTGGACAAGTCGACGTACGAGGGGCCCACCGGCATCCTCGGGGTCCTCGCCGACTCGATGGACAAGGCCGGTCTCACGACGCTCTCGCTCTGGGCGTCGGTCCCGCACTACGTGCACAACGCACCCTCCCCCAAGGCCACGCTGTCGCTCCTCGACAAGATGGAGGAGCTCACCGACGTCACCGTGCCACGCGGCACGCTGCTCGATGACGCCGCGCAGTGGGAAGAGGGCATCGACGCCCTCGCCTCGGACGACGAGGACATGGCGTCGTACATCGGGCAGCTCGAGCAGGCGCGTGACACCGTCGACTCCCCCGAGGCCTCGGGCGACGCCATCGCGCAGGAGTTCGAGCAGTACCTCCGGCGTCGCGAGCACAAGGACGGCAAGGACGGCAACGGGGCGGCCGGCGAGGGGCCGTGGCGTCCGCCGCAGCCGCCGCAGTAGGCGCGAGACCCTGACGGACGGGAGGCCCGGGACAAGCTGGTCCCGGGCCTCCCGTCCGTCAGGTGCGTGCGTCAGGAACGCGACCCCGCTCGCCGAGGCGGCGCGACTCGCCGCACGCCGGTCGCCGAGGTGCCGGGATCCCGGCACCTCGGGCCCCGGGACACCGGAATGTCGGCACCTCGGCGAAGCGGGTGGGCGTGCGCGCACGCGGCACGCGCAGCGCCGCGTCAGCCGATGCGGATACCGAGGAGCGCGTCGACCAGGTCGACGAGCTCGGGCGTCGCCGCCGTGCCGGCCGCGATCGCGGTGTCGACGACCGCGACGGCGCCCGGCGTGTCGAGGTCGTCCGCGACGCGGGCGCGGAGGCGGCCGATCACCTGGTCGGCGTCGTCCTGCTCGCCGCGACCGCCAGCGGCCCAGGCGTCCCAGGACGCCAGCCGGCGCTCGGCGTCCTCGAGGTCGCCGTCGAACCACTCCCAGTCGTCCGAGTAGCGGTGCGACAGCAGTGCCAAGCGGATCGCCCGCGGATCGGCGCCGGCGTCCAGCAGACCTCGGACCGTGACCAGGTTGCCGAGCGACTTCGAGATCTTCGTGCCCTGGTAGGCGACCATGCCGGTGTGCACGAACGCGTTCGCGAGCGGCTGCTGGGCGAGGGCTGCGGCGTGCCCGGCGCTCATCTCGTGGTGCGGGAAGACCAGGTCGCTGCCGCCGCCCTGCACGCTGATCGGCAGCCCGAGGCGGTCGCCCGCGATGACGCTGCACTCGATGTGCCAGCCGGGGCGCCCGGGGCCGATCTCGGTGTCCCAGCTCGGCTCGCCCTGTCGCTCGGCACGCCACAGGAGCGGGTCGAGGGGGTCGCGCTTGCCGGGGCGGTCGGGGTCGCCGCCGCGTTCGGCGGAGAGGGCGAGCATGGTGTCGCGGTCCAGACGACTCTCGTCACCGAGCGTCCACACGTCGTTCGCCCGGTTCACGTCGAAGTACAGGTCCTCGCCGTCGGAATCGGGCGTGGGCACGGTGTAGGCGGCGCCGGTCTCCTCGAGGTAGGCGACGGCCTCGGCGACGCGGTCGACCTCGTCCGTGACGGCCACGTAGTCGTCCGGCGGCAGGACGCGGAGGGCCTCCATGTCGCGGCGGAACAGGTCGATCTGGGACGCGGCGAGCTCCCGCCAGTCGACGCCGTCGCGAGTCGCGCGCTCGAGCAGCGGGTCGTCGACGTCGGTGGTGTTCTGGGCGTACTGCACCTGCAGACCGGCGTCGCGCCAGACCCGGCCGAGCGTGTCGAACGCCAGGTAGGTGGCGGCATGGCCCAGGTGCGTGGCGTCGTAGGGCGTGATGCCACAGACGTACAGCGCCGCCCGGTCGGCACCGCGCGTCGGGTCGACGGGCTTGCCGGTGGCGGTGTCGTGGACGACCGGGCGGGGACCGGCGCCGGGGACCTCCGGGACGGACGGTGCCGACCAGGCCCTCATGCCTGCACCACCCCGAGCGAGAGCAGCACGATGAGGACGATGCCGAGCAGGATCCGGTAGACGACGAAGGGCATGAAGCTCCGCTTGCTGATGTAGTTCATGAAGGCGGCGATCACGACGAAGCCGACGACGAACGCCACCACGGTCGCGATGAGCGTGTCCGCCAGGCCGAACGGTGCGCCGGTGTCACCGAGGCTCGTCGCTGCCTCGTACAGGCCGGACAGGAACACCGCGGGGATCGCCAGGAGGAACGCGAACCGCGCCGCGGCCGGCCGCGTGTACCCGAGGGCGAGCCCCATCGACACGGTGGCTCCGGAGCGGGAGACACCCGGCACGAGCGCCAGGACCTGTGCCAGGCCGATCAGGATGCCGCCGGTGAAGGTCATCTGCTCGATCGGACGGACCTTGCGGCCGACGCGGTCCAGCACGCCCAGGACGACCCCGAAGACGATGAGGACGATGGCGACGATCCACAGCGACCGGAACGTGGTCTCGATGGTGTCCTGCAGGAGCAGCCCGATGACGCCGATCGGGATCGTGCCGATGATGACGAGCCATCCGACGCGGACGTCCGGGTCGTTCCGTGGCACCTTGCCGGCCAGGGCGCCGAACCACTTCCGGACGATCCGGACGATGTCCTTCCAGAAGTAGATGAGCACGGCGGTCTCGGTGCCGAGCTGCGTCACCGCCGTGAAGGCCGCGCCGGGGTCCTGTGCGTCGGGCAGGAACAACCCGACGATGCGCAGGTGGGCGCTGGAGGAGACCGGCAGGAACTCCGTCAGCCCCTGGACGAAGCCGAGGAAGATCGCTTCGAAGATGTGCACGTGTGCGGCCTTTCGCCGGTGCTGGACTCGGTTGTGCCGTCACCGACGACGACCATGCACGGTATCAGTAGGTCGCGAACAGGTCCCCGAGGACGCGGCGGCCGAACGCCAACGACTCGAGCGGAACGCGCTCGTCGACGCCGTGGAACATCGCGGGGAAGTCGACGCCAGCCGGCAGCTGCAGCGGCACGAAGCCGTACCCGGCGATGCCCAGTCGCGAGAGCGCCTTGTTGTCGGTACCGCCGGACAGCAGGTACGGCAGCACCGGAGCACCCGGGTCGTGACGCTCGAGGACGTCCCGGACGGCGTCGACGAGCGGGCCGCCGAAGTCCTGCTCGAGCCCGACGTCCTGGTGCGTCATCGTGACCTCGACGTCGTCGCCGGCCAGTTCGCGAACCCGGGCCAGGACCGCGTCCTCGTCACCGGGCAGGCAGCGGATGTCCACGAGCGCGGTGGCCTGGTCGGGGATCACGTTGTGCTTGTACCCGGCGCTCAGGACGGTCGGGTTCGTCGTCGTGTGCAGGGCGGCGTGGATGAAGCGGGCGGCCGACCCGGTGGCGAGCGCGACCTCGTCCGGTCCGGTGGCGACCGGGTCGACCCCCAGGAACCGGGCCACCTCGGTGACCATCGCGGTGGTCGTGTCGGACAGCCGGACCGGCCATTCCGCGCTGCCGATCCGGGCGACGGCGGCGGCGATCGTGGTGACCGCGTTGTCCTTGATGACGTGCGAGCCGTGCGCCGCGGTCCCCCGCGCGGTGAGCTTCACCCACATCAGGGCCTTCTCGCCGGTCTGGAGCAGGTAGGCGCGCCGGTCACCGACCGTGATCGAGTAGCCACCGACCTCGCTGATCGCCGCGGTGGCGCCGTCGAAGACCTCGGGGTGGGTGTCGACCACGTGGTGGGCGCCGAGAATGCCGCCCGCCTCCTCGTCGGCGAAGTACGCGATCACCAGGTCCCGCTCCGGGGCGCCCCGCTGCTCGATGACGTCCGACAGCGCGGTGAGCATCATCGCGTCCATGTTCTTCATGTCCACGGCGCCGCGGCCCCAGAGGGACCCGTCGCGCACCTCGCCGCCGAACGGGTCGACGGACCAGTTGGCCGGGTCGGCGGGGACGACGTCGAGGTGTCCGTGCACGACGAGTGCCGGCTTGCTGCGGTCACGACCGGGCACGCGGGCGACGACGCTGACGCGGTCCGGTTCGGACTCGAACAGCTGCGGCGCGAGCCCGAGCTCCTGCAGCGCGGACTCGACGTAGTGCGCCGCCTCGGTCTCACCGCGCGACTTCCCCTCACCCCAGTTCGTCGTGTCGATCCGGATCAGGTCCCGCGCGATCGCCGCGGTGCGTTCCAGCTCGGACGTCATGGTCCAACGCTACCGGCGAAGCCGCTCCGACTGCGCCGCGCCCGGGATGCGCGACCGTGTTCAACGCGCGTTCACACCCGTGCTAGTGTCTTCTCTCGGCAGGAACGCCGGGGAAACCCGGTTGAACGGCCCGATGCGGGCATCATGTGCAACGCATCACACCCAGTCCGGGTGGCGGAATTGGTAGACGCGCTAGCTTGAGGTGCTAGTGCCCGTATTAGGGCGTAGGGGTTCAAGTCCCCTCTCGGACACGCAGTACCCGCTCTTCGGAGCACGTACTCGAACACTTGTGTTGAGACAAGCGGCGAACGGCCCTCCTTCGGGAGGGCCGTTCGTTTTGGTGCGCCCGTGATTTTGGTGCGCGTGACGGGGGCTCTGCGTTCTCCGGCCGCGA
Organism: Curtobacterium sp. MCPF17_031; assembly: GCF_003234035.1. NCBI lineage: Bacteria > Bacillati > Actinomycetota > Actinomycetes > Micrococcales > Microbacteriaceae > Curtobacterium > Curtobacterium sp. MCPF17_031. The sequence continues at coordinate 255,831 of NZ_QKSG01000001.1, forward strand.
CGTCACGGACGGGAGGCCCGTCACCACCTGGGCTCGCGCCTCCCGTCCGTCCCGTACGCCCTCACGGACACTGGGCCTCACGGACACTGCGCGTCAGCGTCGCGCGCGCCGCACCACCCACACCGCCACGCCGCCGATGAGCAGGTAGGGCCACATGGTGACGACCGGGTCGAGCACCCCGTGCCGCCAGTCGCTCCGGGTCGACCCGAGCCGCGCGCCGATCGGACTGTCGGCCTGCTCCGCCGCGATGCCGGTCTCGCGGATCAACCGGTCCGGCCGCCCACGCAGCGCGTCCGTCACGCGGTGGGTGGCCACGTCGAGCCGGTCGCCGACGACGAGCAGCATCCAGTGCGCCAGGCGCCCCTCGCTGAACCGCCGGTACGCGTACCGCTTGACGATCCCGGCGGGACCGGCGAGCGGCTGCGCGGTCCCGAACACGGGCGTGACGTGGGCGTGCTCGATCGACCGCTCGCGTCCCTCGGCTCCGGCCTGCTGCTCGGGACGCTCCCAGTGGGCGTTGGTGGCGGAGCCGGCCTCGCGGGACAGTTTCGGCACGCTCGGCCGGTCGGCCAGGTCCAGGTCGCTCCCCCACCCCGGGATCCGTGCCCGGAGCTCGTCCGCGGACGGCAGGTCCCGGGGCTTGTCCGCCACGTAGGCGATGTGGTCGTCTGCGTTGCTCATGCTCTGCTCTCCGTTCCCGGTCCCGCTCACGGCACGATCACCGGCTTGATGCACCCGTCGAGCTTCGACGAGAACAGGTGGTAGGCCTCACCGATGTGCTCGAGCGGGATCCGGTGCGTGATGATGTCGCTCGGTTTGAGGTGCCCGGCCTGGATGTGCTCCAGCAAGCGCGGCCACTGACGCTTCACCGGCGCCTGGTTCATGTGGATCGTGACGCCCTTGTTCATCGCGTCGCCGAACTTCACGAGGTTCGGGATGGGCCCGTAGGCGCCCATCGCCGACACGGTGCCGCCCTTCCGGACGCCGTCGATCGCCCAGTTCAGCGCGACCGGCGACCCGCCCTGCATCTTCAGCTTCGCGCTCGAGACGTGCATCAGGAAGTTGCCGTCCGCTTCGGCACCGACCGCGTCGATGACGCTGTCCGCTCCGAGGAAGTCCGTCTGCTTCTTGATCTCGACGACGACGTCGTCCACCTCGGCGAAGTTGATCGTCTCGGCCTGGGCGAACTCGCGCGCCTTGGCCAGGCGGTACTCGAGCTGGTCGATGACGATCACCCGTCCGGCACCCATGAACCACGCCGACTTCGCTGCGTACAGCCCGACCGGTCCGGCACCGAGCACCACGACGGTGTCTCCCTCCCGGATGGAGGCGAGCTGCGCTCCGAAGTACCCCGTGCCCAGGGCGTCCGTCATCATCAGCGCGTCCTCCGGGTCGAGCCAGTCCGGGATCACCTGCGGGCCGACGTCAGCGAACGGCACTCGGACGCGTTCCGCCTGGCCGCCGTCGTAGCCGCCGGTGGTGTGTGAGTAGCCGAAGATGCCGCCGACCGCGGTGGCGTTCGGGTTCACGTTGTGGCAGTTCGTGAAGAGACCGCGGGCGCAGAACCAGCAGGTGCCGCAGGAGATGTGGAACGGCACCATCACCCGGTCTCCCACGTTCAGGGTCTCCACGGACGACCCGACTTGTTCGACGACCCCGATGAACTCGTGGCCGAAGGTGTGGCCGACGCGGGTGTCGGGCATCATGCCGTGGTACAGGTGCAGGTCCGACCCGCAGATCGCCGCCCGTTCGACGCGGATCACGGCGTCGTTCGGGTGCTCGATGCGGGGGTCCGGCTTGTCCTCGACGCGGACCCGGTAGGGGCCGCGGTAGGTCATGGCGCGCATGGCGCTCCTCTCGGTCGTGCCGTCCACGCTGACGGTCGGCGGTTGGGAGGAGGTCCAGGGTCGCGTTCCCTGTCCCAGCCGACAGCAGCGCAGACCAGGACCGGTGGCAGACCGACGGGAGGCCCGGTACCAGCTGGTACCGGGCCTCCCGTCGGCAGACAGTCGCGTCGCGACGCGTGCGCTAGCTCTTCGCCGCGTCGACGAAGGTGCGACGCGGGTCGGTCTCCTTGATGAGGGAGGTCGCGTCCCGGCCGGACACCGCACCGGTGACCCAGCCGATGACGATGCGCGCCTTGCGGTTCAGCGTCGGCATCGCGTACACGTGGTACGCCCGGTGCGCGAGCCAGGCCAGCAGGTTCGTCATCTTGATGCCCTTGATGTTCGCCGCACCCTTGGCGACACCGTACGAGGCGACCGTGCCGATCGACGGGTGGCGGTACTCCTCGAGCGGCTTGCCGGTGATCGACGCCACGATGTTGTCGGCGACGACGACGGCCTGACGGACGGCGTTCTGGGCGTTCGGCGGGTAGTAGGCCGGCTGCTTCTCGGCGGTCAGGTCGGGGACCTGGGCGACGTCACCGAGGCCCCAGACACCGGGGACGACCTCGTGGGTGTCCTCGGCTTCGACCTGGAGCTTCGCGTTGGCCGCGAGGTGCCCCTTCGGCCCGCGCGGCAGGTCGGTGGCGTCGAGCAGCGGGTTCGGCTTGACGCCGGCCGTCCAGACGAGCAGACCGGTGGCGAACTCGTCGCCGTCGGAGAGCTTGACGATCCCGCCCTCGCAGCTCGGCATGGTCGTCTTCAGGCGGACGTCGATGCCGCGGGCACGGAGGGACTCGAGGGTCCACTTCGACAGCTCGGGGCCGACCTCGGGTGCGACCCGGTCGAGGGCGTCGATGAGCACCCAGCGAGGCTGCTCGCCGGCGAGCGACGGGTACGTGGCGATCGCGGCCTGGGAGACGTCGAACAGCTCACCGATCGCCTCGACGCCCGTGTAGCCACCGCCGATGAAGATGCTGGTGAGGAGACGACGACGCTCGTCCTCATCACGGGTGGCGGCGGCCTTCGCGATGTTGTCGAGGAGCTTCGCACGCACGTACGCGGCTTCCTCGACGGTCTTGAAGCCGACGCCGACCTCGTCGAGGCCCGGGGTCGGGAAGGTGCGGGTGACCGAACCGAGCGCGACGACGAGGTGGTCGTAGCCGAGGGTGCGGTCGTCGCCGCCGGCCGTGGCGACCGCGACGGCCTTGTCGGCCGAGGAGATGCCGGTCACCTTGCCCTGGATGACCCGGGTCTTGCGGAGCGCGCGTCGGAGTTCGACGGTGACGTCCTTGGGGGCGATGTGACCGCCGGCGACCTCGGGCAGGAACGGCAGGTACGTGTAGTACGTGTTCTGGTCCACGAGGGTGATGCGCATCGGCACCGTGGCGGCGTGCTTCTGCAGCTGCTTGACGGCGGTGTAGCCGGCCGAGCCGCCGCCGAGGACGAGGACGTGAGGGATGGAGTCTGCCATTCCTCCGGTCTACCCGATCCTGCCCGTCCCCGTCACCAGCGCCGCACCTGTCCGGGCGATCCGTACCGGATCCTGGTCACTTCCTGCCGTCCCGGAGGCGCCACCAGGCGGTCTCGGCGATCTCCCGGCCGGTGTAGACGCCGTACTGGGTGCGGCGGGACTCGTGCAGCGAGAACCGCCGGAGCCGGTAGCCGCCGCCGAACCGGTCGATGATCGCCTCGGGTGAGGAGTCCGCGTCGCGCTTGACGTACCAGGTGCGGTCGTCGTCGACGGGCTCGATCACGCGCGGACCGTCTTCACCGACGACCGCCGATGCGGGACCGCAGGATGTCGATGCGCTTCTGGATCTGCTCGATGCTCGCCTGCGCCACGGCGGGTCCCCCGCTGATCCGACGGAGTTCGGCGTGGATCGACCCGTGCGGCTCGTTCGCGTGTCGGGACCAGATCGAGACGAGGCGCTGGAGTTCGGAGCGCTGCTCCTTGATGGTCATGTACATCGGCCGGTTCTCCGGCTCCGGCGCCTTCGGCAGCCCGTCCTTCACGACGCGGCCCTTGGACCGCTTCGCCTGCGTGGCCTGACGGGCACGGAGCAGGTCCCGCACCTGGTCGGGTTCGAGCAGGCCCGGGATCCCGATGAAGTCGAGTTCCTCGAGCGAGCCGACCTCGCCCCCGGTGCCGAACTCACCGCCGTCGTAGAGCACCCGGTCGAAGGACGCCTGCGAGTCGAGCGCCTCGAACGGCTGCATGTCGAGCAGGCTCTCGGAGGCACGGTCCTCTTTGTTGGCCTCGGCGACCATGGCGTCTTCGGGGTTGTACATGCCGTCCTCGGCGTCCTTCGGACGGTCGAGTGCGTGGTCCCGCTCCAGCTCGAGGGTGGCGGCGAGGGCCATCAGGCCGGGCACGCTCGGCAGGAACACCGACGCGGTCTCACCACGACGACGGGCGCGGACGAACCGGCCGATGACCTGGGCGAAGAACAGCGGTGTGCTCGCACTCGTCGCGTACACGCCGACGCACAGGCGCGGGACGTCGACGCCTTCGGAGACCATGCGGACGGCGACCATCCAGCGCGAGGTGTCCTCGGCGAAGGACTGGATGCGGCTGGAACCGGCGGCCTCGTCGGAGAGCACGACGGTGGGGCGCTCCCCCGTGATCCGCTGCAGGATGCGTGCGTAGGCCCGGGCGGTGGTCGTGTCGGTCGCGATGACCAACCCACCGGCGTCGGGGACACCGCGGCGCACCTCGGTGAGGCGTTTGTCGGCGGCCGAGAGCACGGCGGGCATCCACTCGCCCTCGGGCGACAGGGCGGTCCGCCACGCCTGCGCGGTGATGTCCTTCGTGACGGCTTCGCCGAGGGACGCCGACATCTCGTCGCCCATCCGGGTCTTCCAGCGCATCTGGCCGGCGTACGCCATGAACAGCACGGGTCGGACGACGCCGTCCTTGAGCGCGCGGCCGTAGCCGTAGTTGTAGTCGGAGATCGAGGTGCGGATGCCCTGCTCGTCGGGGGCGTACTGCACGAACGGGATCGGTGCCGTGTCGGAACGGAACGGGGTGCCGGAGAGCGAGAGGCGCCGGGTGGCCTTCGAGAACGCCAGCCGGATGCCGTCACCCCAGGTGAGGGCGTCGCCGCCGTGGTGCACCTCGTCGAGGACGACCAGGGTCTTGCCGCCGGCGGTGATCCGTTCGTGCACCTCGGGGTTCATGCCGACCTGGGCGTAGGTGATCGCGACGCCCTGGTAGTGCCGACCGAACATGCCGTCGCCGTTCTTGAACATCGGGTTGAGTCGGATGTTGACGCGGTCGGCGGCGTCGGCCCACTGGCGCTTGAGGTGCTCGGTCGGTGCGACGACGACGAGCCGGTCGACGGTGCCGCGGGCGAGCAGCTCGGTCGCCAGCCGCAGCGCGAAGGTCGTCTTGCCCGCGCCCGGGGTGGCCGCTGCGAGGAAGTCGCGCGGCTCCTTCTCGAAGTACTTCGTCAGCGCCTCGACCTGCCAGGCACGGAGCTTCGAGGCGGTGCCCCATGCGGCTCGTTCCGGGAACGCCGGGGAGAGGTGCTCGGCGGCCGCGTTGCCCGCGACCTCGGCGATGGCGGCCGGTTCGGTCGGAGCCGGCTGGGTCGGGGCGGTCCCGTTCGCCGACGGCCCGTCGATCGGGAGTTCGGCGGGTTCCTGGTGCTCGATGTTCTCCGCTGCGCTCACTCCACCCGAGTGTACCGGCACGCTCAGTCCTGTCGGGCGTGCGGGGCACGCTGCTCGGGCGTCGCGCGGACGAGCGAGGCGGGTCGCAGCACGCCGGCGCCGAAGCGTGCGGTGACGGCGTCGACGGTGGTCTCGGTCTCACGCCACGGCGCGTCGTCGTCCCACAGGGCGTTGCTCGCGGCGGCCGGCACCAGGTTCTCGCCGCGGACGCCGATCAGTCGGATGCGGTTGCCCGGCCGGTGCAGGACGTCGTACAGCTCGACGGCTTCGCGGTGGATCCGCTTGGCGACGTCGCTGGGTTCGGGGAGCGTGCGGGACCGGGTGAGCGTGGTGAAGTCGGTGTACCGGACCTTGAGCGCGACCGTGCGCGCCTGCACCTCGGCGCGGCGGAGCCGGACCGCGACCTTCTCGGCCAGGCGCAGCAGCTCGCGGGCGACGTCGTCGCGTTCGGTGAGGTCGCGGCCGAAGGTGACCTCGTGCCCGATCGACTTCTCGCCCACCCCGGCCTCGACGGTGCGCGGGTCGCGGCCCCAGGCGAGGTCGTGCAACCGCTGCCCGCCGGACGGTCCGAGCAGGGCCACGAGCGACGGCAGCGGCGTGGTGGCGAGGTCGCGGACGGTGCGGATCCCCCGGCGCTCGAGGGTCTCCTGCGTCTTGCCGCCGACGCCCCAGAGCGCGGAGACGGGTTGCGGGTGCAGGAACTCGATCGTGTACGCGTGCGGGACGACGAGCAGCCCGTCGGGCTTGGCGCGGCTGGACGCCAGCTTCGCCACGAACTTCGTGGACGCGGCACCGACCGAGCAGTGCAGCCCGGTCTCGGCGAACACGGTCCGTCGGATCTCGGTGCCGATCTGCCACGGCGTGCCGTAGAGCCGGAGCGCACCGGCCACGTCGAGGAACGCCTCGTCGATACCGAGCCGCTCGACCCGCGGCGTGAACCGGTCGAAGATCCGCATGACCTGGGCGGAGCGCGCGCTGTACTTCTCGAAGTGCGGTTCGACGATGACGGCCGCGGGGCAGCGGCGTTTCGCGACGGCCATCGGCATCGCGGAGTTGATGCCGTACTTGCGGGCCTCGTAGGTGGCGGCGGTGACGACCGAGCGGTCCGAGTCGTGGCCGACGATGACCGGCAGGCCGACCAGGTCGGGGCGGTCGAGGAGTTCGACGGAGGCGAAGAAGGCGTCCATGTCGACGTGCAGGACCGTCGCCGTGGCGTCGTCGACCGGTGCGTCGGTGACGAGTCGGTTCCGTCCGTCCTGCTTGCTCACGGGGTCATGCTCGCACGGACCGGCGACACCCGGACCGACGGCGCCCGCGACACCGGACCCCGCGCGACCGGGACGGGCTCAGCCGGGCAGCGGCCCGAACTCCGCCGCCGCGATCGTCCGCATCGCCGAGTCCCGCGTCGACGGGTGGTACTGGCCGGCGCGGACGTCCCGGGCCATGCGGGCGAGTTCGTCCGACGCCCGGAACGCCGATCCGCCGACGACCCGCAGCGCCTCGTCCACCACGGACTGCGCCGTGTCCACCGCACGGGTCTTCGTGCCGACGAGCAGCGGGAACCACCGGTCGTGCTCGACGAGCTCGTCAGCGTCCCGGGCGAGCGCGTCGACCTGCAGCGCGATGGCGTCGGTCGCACTGCGCATCGCGGCGACCGCGCGCCGGACGTCCGCGTCGGCCGAGCGCCGCGTCCCGTCCATGGCGACCCGTTCGGCGACCCGCTCGACCGCCAGGGTGACGGCCCGCGAGGCGATCCCGACGTACACCGACGCCACGAGCAGTTCGAACGCGGCGAAGATCCCGAAGACGAGCGGGTCCGCGACCGGCCCGACCGGCAGCACCCGGACGATGCGCTCCGCCGGCACGTGCAGCCCCTCGAGGATCGTCGTCCGACTCTGCGTCGCCCGCATGCCGAGCGTGTCCCAGTCGTCCAGGTGCCGGACCCCGTCGTCGGCACGGACCGCGAAGCCGTGCACGAGCCGCGGTCCGGTGCCCGAGGTGTCCTTCCCGAACACGCTCAGCAGGTCCCACGCGGGCGCGAGCGACGTCGACACCTTCGTGCCGGTGAACCGGTACCCGCCAGCGCCGTCCGGCTCGGCTGTCGTCAGCGAGTCGAAGAGCACGGCGTCGTTGCCCGGCTCGCTCACCCCGAAGGCGAGCAGCCGGTCCGCCGCCGCGGCGTCCGTGACGGTCTGGAGGAACGTCCCGCCCCGTGCGGACACGCTGCGCGCCGCCTGCACCCACACCTGGTGCATGCCGAGTCCGAGCGCCGTCGCCGGCGCCGCGGTCGCGAGGGTCCGCTGGACCGCAGCGGTCTCACGGAGACCCAGCCCCGAGCCTCCGTCCCCGATCGGCACCCCGATCCGGAGGTACCCCGCCTGCCGGAGCTCCGCCAGGTCCTCCGCGCAGAAGGCGTTGTCGGTGTCGTAGCCGGGGGCGCGTGCGGCGATGCGTGCCAGGAGGTCGTCCGGAACGGTCCAGGGACGTCGCTTGCCGGGAGTGGACTCGGTCATGGGACGAGAGTACGGTCGCCTGTCGTGTCAGACGAGCATCCCTGGACCCGGTACGTCGCGATCGGTGACTCCTTCACCGAGGGGATCGGTGACCCGGACCCGCACTCGGTCGGCGGCCACCGCGGCTGGGCCGACCGCGTGGCCGAGACCCTTGCCGACCGCACCGACGAGGACTTCGGCTACGCCAACCTCGCCGTTCGTGGACGTCTGCTCGGGCAGATCGTCGACGAGCAGGCCGAGGCCGCCGTCGCCCTCGCTCCGGACCTGATCACCGTGTCGGCGGGCGGCAACGACATCATCCGACCGGGCTCCGACCCGGACGCCCTGGCGGAGCGCTACGACCGGATGATCGCGACCCTCCGTCGTGACGGTGCGACCGTGGTGCTGTTCACCGGCCCCGACGTCGGCATGACGCCGGTCCTCGGCATGGTGCGCGGCAAGACCGCCATCTACAACGAGCACCTGCAGGCCATCGCGCTGCAGCACGGGGCGCTCGTCACGAACCTCTGGGCGCTCCGGGTGCTGCGGGACCCGCGGATGTGGGCCGCCGACCGTCTGCACCACTCCCCGCTGGGACACGCCACCGTCGCCGCCGCCGTGCTCGACACGCTCGGCGTCGCCCACGAACTCGGCGCCGCGGTCCCCGAGCCGCTCGCCGCTCGGCCCTGGCGGGAGGCCCGCGTCGAGGACCTCGGCTGGGCGAAGGAGTACCTCGTGCCGTGGGTGGTCCGACGCGTCCGTGGGACGTCGTCGGGCGACGGCATCACGGCCAAGCGGACCTCGCTGCAGCCCGTGGCACCGCGCGACTGAACGCTGCCCCAGGCCAGGCCAGGCCAGGCCAGGCCAGGCCAGGTCAGGTCATGTCAGCCGGCGAGTGAACGGTCGAGCTCGACACCGCGGAACGGGTTCGACCACCGCCACCAGACTCCCGGGTCCTCGATGGACCGGTCGAGCTCGAGCGGAACCGTCACCGGGTCGTGGTGCGACACCGCGAACCGCACCGACCCGACGCGCTCCCCCGCCGACCCGAACGTCAGTGGTTCCAGCGTCGTCTTCGCGGTCACGTCGGTCCGTCCCCAGACCAGGAGCGATGCGGCCCGGCTCGCCGTCGCGTCGACCTCCTCCTGCCAGGGCGCCTGGTACGTGCCGAAGGTCTGCCCGGCATTCGTCAGGGTGATGGTGTGGAAGTCGTCCGCCACCGAGTGCAGCAGCCTCCGCACGTCGCCGTCGAGCGAGTCGTGGTCGACCCCGCCGAGCATCGCCCCGATCACCGTCACCGTGCGGCCACCGCGCTGGTAGGTCGCCGCGAAGAGCAGGCACGCTCCGGCCTCGTCGAGCGTGCCGGTCTTGATGCCCTCGACGCCGTCCATGCCGAGCAGCTTGTTCGAGTTCTCGATGTCGCCGACGCCCGGCACCGTCGCCGACGCCGTCCCGACGACCTCCTTGACGAGCGGGTCCGCCAACGCCAGCTTGCCGAGGTCGACCAGGTCCGTCGCGGTGCTCTGGTTCCGGGGGTCCAGGCCGGTCGGTTCCACGATCGTGGTGTCGTCCAGGCCGTGGTCGTCGAGCCAGGTCGCCACGGCCTTCCGGTAGCCGTCCATCGACCCGAACGCCCAGAGCGCCAGCGAGCCGGCGTAGTTGTTCGCCGACTTCATCAGCATCACCTGGAACGCCCGGTACTCGGACAGCCGCAGGTTCGTCGGCAGCGGCGCCACCTCACCGTTCTGCGCCGCGTACTGGCCGTACAGCGCCTCCATCTGAGGTGTGAACCGCACGTCCGGGCCCTGGTCACCAGGCTGCAGCGGCTTCTCCTCGAGCACGACCAGAGCCGTGACGACCTTCGAGATGCTCGCGATCGAACGGGCCTTCCGGTCCCCGCTGGTGGTCAGGCTCTCCGGGAACCCGTCGGCCTCCACCGCCGTCGCACCGTAGTCCGGGAACCGGACGTCCGCGGCGCTCGCGGTCGGCGGGCGGTACGTCGCCGTGCTGGCCGTCGCCGGTGCGAACGGCACGACTGCGGCGGCCACCAGGAAGGCGACGACGAGCAGGAGCACCGCGATGACGGCAACCGTCACGGGCCTCCGGATCGCGGAGCGGGGGCGGCGGACGACGTTCGGCACGAGACCGGATCGTACTGGAGGCCCGGGGCGGGTCCCTGGCTCCGGTGCGGCTCGTCGCGGGGCCGGGGTGGGCCTCCCGGCACTGTGCCGTCCTGCTCTGGAGGAGCGCGTCAGTCTGACTAGACTCCTGCCGGGCGCAGCGGTGCGCCTGGCAGCCAGAGGGGGCAGCAGCATGACGAGTCGGTACCGGGGACGCCTGACGGCGGTCCTCGCAGGGGTGGCCGCGGTCGTCGCGCTCACCGGCTGTTCGATGGCGGACCAGGGTGTGCCGCCGGCTCCGGCGACGACCGAGCCGACCCTCAGCGCCCAGGCGCGCGCCGACATCGCCGCCGCACAGGCACAGGCCGACGCGGCACACGCGACCGCCGCACCGACCGCCGTGGCGTCCGACACCATCCGGACGTGGCCCGCGCTCGACCACGGCACACGTCCCCACGCCACCGGCCCGGCCAGCAGGTCCGCTGCCGGTGTCTACACCTACACGGTGCAGCCGGACGACGTCGTCTCCGTGATCGCCCTGCGGTTCGGACTGTGCAACGCGGACCTCACGTACCCCGCGTCGGACACCGGTGTGCTGACGCCCGGGGAGGTCCTCACGCTCGAACGCCGCATGACACAGGACGGCGTGAGCCAGCAGGACGCCGACGCCGAGCACTCGGGCTGGCGCTGCAACTACCCCGGCTGACCGCCAGAGCGACGGACGACCGCGGGGAACGCACGCCCGCCGTCTACGCCTTCTCGTCGACCAGCGCGACGAACCGGCTGCCGACACCCTCGACCTCGTGCCGCACGAAGCCCGCGGTCGGCTCAGGAGCCTGGTACGGCGCGTGGTAGTCGCACATCAGGTGGTCCCAGTCGGGCCACCACTTCTTCGGCCGCGCCTCTTCCCAGTAGCCGCACACGACGCACTCCAGGCGCACCCAGACCTTCTTCGCACCCGTGCGGTTCGCCCGCGACTGCACCAGCCAGGCGGGCGGGTCCTGCTCGATCGCTGTCAGTTCAGCCTCGCTGAGGCGCGACGGGATCCCGTGGTGGGTCGCCATCTCGAGGGTGATGTCGAGGCGGACGGCGGCGTCGCGTCGGGAGAGCATCCGGCAAGCCTAAAGGAGGGGATCAGCGTGCACGTTGCGCGTGCGCGACCGCCCACAGGCCGACGGCGCTCGCCGCGGCCACGTTGAGTGAGTCGACGCCGTGGTGCATGGGGATCCGCACCGTGGTGTCGGCCGTCGCGACCGCGGCCGGAGTGAGGCCCTGTCCCTCGGTGCCCATGACCAGGGCGACCCGCTCCGGCACGTCGGCGACGAACTCCTCCAGGTCGACGGAGCGGTCGGTGAGTGCCATCGCGGCGACGTGGAAGCCCTGCGCGCGGAGGTCCTCCCCCGCGGCCGGCCACTCCCCGATCCGCGTCCAGGGGACCTGCAGCACGGTGCCCATGCTCACCCGGACACTCCGTCGGTAGAGCGGGTCGGCGCAGCGCGGACTGACCAGGACGGCGTCGGCACCGAGACCAGCGACGCTGCGGAAGACGGCGCCGACGTTCGTGTGGTCGACGATGTCCTCGAGGACGACGACGAGCCGGGCGTCGCCCACGACGTCGGCCACCGAGGGCAGTTCCGGACGGTGCATCGCCGCGATCGCGCCGCGGTGCATCCGGAACCCGGTGAGCTCCTCGAGCAGCGCGTCCGACCCGACGAAGACCGGGCCGTCGTGCTCGGCGACCAGCGGCAGCACGCTGTCCAGCCACTTCTCCTGCACCAGGACACTCCGCGGCACGTGGCCGGCACGGACGGCGCGCTCGATGACGGTGTTCGACTCGGCGATGTACAGCCCGCCCTCGGGCTCCGTCACGCGGCGGAGTGCCACGTCGGTGAGCCGGGCGAAGTCGTCCAGGCGCGGGTCGTCGAGGGAGTCGATGCGGACGGGGTGCACGGTGCTCGTTCCGGTCGGGAGGATCGTGGTCGGGTCGCGGACGTCGGCCCGGGGAAGGACCGGGGACGCTCGGCGGTTGAGGGTACCGTGGACACGATGGCGACGAGCGACGGTACAGCGACCGACGGCACGGTGACGGACGGCACGGCGACCGACGGCACGGTGACGGACGGCACGGCGACCGACGAGACCGTCACCGACGTCGATCGGGCGGTCGCGGTCCTCCGCGGCAAGCGCATCGCCGTCCTGACGGGTGCCGGTGTCAGCACCGACTCCGGCATCCCCGACTACCGCGGCGCGGGCCGAGTCGTCCGGAAGCCGATGACCTTCCAGGAGTTCCTCTCAGACCCCGCGAAGCGCCAACGCTACTGGGCGGGCTCGCACCTGGGGTGGCGGACGTTCGCTGCGGCCCGGCCGAACGACGGACACCGGGCACTCGCCGCCCTCGAGTCCGCCGGGATCGTCAGCGGCATCGTCACCCAGAACGTCGACGGCCTGCACCTGCGAGCCGGGTCCCGTCGTGTCGTCGAGATCCACGGCTCGATGGACCGCGCCGTCTGTCTGACCTGCGGGCAGGTGTTCTCCCGCGCCGACCTGGCCGCCGTGCTGGACCGCGAGAACCCGTGGATCGACGAACCGGGTTCGGTGCAACTGCAGCCGGACGGCGACGTGGAGATCAGCGACGTCCAGCGTTTCCGGGTGCCTGACTGCACCGTGTGCGGCGGCGTGCTGAAGCCCGACGTGGTGTTCTTCGGCGAGTTCGTCCCCGCTGAGAAGTTCCGTGAAGCCGTGTCGATCGTCGCCGAGGCGGACGCGTTGCTCGTCGTCGGGTCGTCCCTCACCGTGAACTCCGGTGTCCGCCTGCTCGACCACGCGACCCGGCGGAAGCACCCGGTCGTGATCGTGAACCGCGGCGTGACCCGCAGCGACCGTCGTGCCGCGGTGAAGATCGACGCCGGCACGACCGAGACCCTCGTCGAACTGGCGGCGCGGCTGTCCGCGTCTGCGATGATCGACGGGTGACGACGCTCCTCTACCTGGTCCGCCACGGTGAAACCGACTGGAACCGGCAACGACGCATCCAGGGTTCGACGGACGCGCCGCTCAACGACACCGGGCGCCGACAGGCCGCCGAGACCGCTACGCTGCTCACCCGCCGCCGGTTCGACGCCGTCGTCTCGTCGCCGCTGTCCCGGGCGCTCGAGACCGGCACGATCATCGCCACGCGCCTCGGCCTCCCCGAGCCGTCGACGTACGACGGGCTGCGTGAACGCTCCTACGGTGACGCCGAGGGGCTCACGCACCCGGAGATCGAGGCCCGCTGGCCGCACGACGCGGTGCCGGGGCGCCAATCCCGCGTGGCGCTGCTCGACCGCGTCACCGAGACGCTCGCCGAGATCGCCGTCCGCTTCGACGCCGGCTCGGTCGTCGTCGCGACCCACGGCGCAGTCATCCGGACCGTGGTCGACGCGGCCGCTCCGGGCACCATCGAGCGGTCGACCGTGCCGATCCGGAACGGGTCGGTGCACTCGTTCCGCTGGGACCCGGAGCGCTTCCGTGCAGAACTCGTCCGCTCCGACGACCCGATCGAGGACGTCTCGGACGCCCCGGGTCGCTACGCCTTCGAGTACCAGAACCCGCTCGAACGCCGGCACTGACCCGGGTCAGGTGCCCGAACCGCCCGTGTAGCCGGTCCCACCCGCGGTCCGGGCGGCCTGCGCCTCGGCCACCCGCAGGTCGTGGTCACCCGGACCGCTGCCGTGCAGGACACCGGCCTCCGGCAGGTCGCGCAGCAGACGCGCTCGGCGGCGGTCGGTGACCGCCATCCCGACGGCGATCGCCACGATGACGACGCCGACAACGATGAGTGTGAAGAGCATGGTCCCCCCGTCCGACGGGAGGCCCGTGCCCCCGTCGAACTCCACCGTAGCGTGACCGAGAGCACACGCCCAGTGCGCGGACTACGCTCCGGTGGACGACGCGGCCCGACGCTCGGTCCGCCCGCTGCGAGGTGACGCTGTGAGCGCTGGTGGACGGCACACCGACGGTCCTCGCGGCCGCGATCCGTGGGATGACGACGACGACCTCGACACCGCGTTCGGACCGGACACGGCGTCGATCCGCGCCCGGTCTCGTCCCGAGCGGGTCCGGGCTGGAACGGCGATCGTCCTCGGCGTCATCGGCGTCGCGGTGGTCCTCGTCGTGGTGCTCGGCGTGATCCTGTCCGGCGTGCAACGCGGCGTCGGGGGCGTGTTCCCGCAGCCCGAGGCCGACCGGGCGCGGTTCGTGGCGGCAGCGTCGGCGCTGCCCGGGGTGACGGCCGTCGAGCGAGCCCGCAGTGAGAAGACCTCGTTCGCGGGCTACGACGTGACCGCGCTCGTGCGTGCCGATCCGGCGCTCGGTGCCGAGGACCGCCGCGCACTCGTCTCGGCCGTGAGCGCCGCTGCGGCCGATGCCTCGGGTTCCGGCGTCCGCATCTGGGCCGACGTCGACTTCGGATCGCAGCAGGTCGGGGTGTCGGACTCCGAGGATGCCAGCCAGCGACGACTGCGGATGGCCGGACAGCTCGACGCGATCGGTGGCGTGGTCGGCGTCAGCTGCACGTTCGCAGCCGGCGCCGACGGGCGCTCCGACGAGCCTGCGGCGCAGCAGGTGACGGTCCGGTCAGCGGGTACGGGCACCGGGTTCGCCGCGGTCGCGGCTGCCGCCGAGCAGGTGGGCGACGACGTCTTCCCGGGCGTGCAGGTCCGGACCGTCCAGCCCTGAGGTCCGGACGGCGACCCCGTCAGCGGCGGTGGGCAGCTCGGTCCGAGACGGCGCGCTCGACGGCACGGACGACCTGCTCGGCGGAGTCCTGCCAGCGGAACCGGGCCGCCTGCGCGACCGACGCCTGCGAGGCGGTGCCCCAGCGGGCCTCCAGTCGGCGGACGGCAGCCGCGACGGCAGAGGGCGACGAGGGGTCGAAGTACTCGGCCACCTCGCCCCCGATCTCCCGGAAGATCGGGATGTCGCTGACGACCACCGGTGTCCCGACACCCATCGACTCCACCAGCGGGATCCCGAAGCCCTCGTCGTACGAGGCGGTCGCCAGGGCCGTGGCGGACCGGAGCACCGACCGGTACTCCTCGTCGCTCGCGCCGTCGTGGAAGACCACGGCGCCGGCCGGCGCGAGACGGCCGATGCGTGCCCGGTCGGCGTCCGACACGCGCGACATGCAGTGCAGGGTCCAGTCCGGCCCGAGCAGGGGCAGGGCGGCCGCCAGCGTCTCGACGTTCTTGTACGGCATGAACGAGCCCATGTAGACGAGCGACTTCTGGCGGGGAGCGTCGGCGTCCCGGGGCTCGGCCGGGTCCGCGGCGTTGTACGCGACCGTCACGGGACGATCGGTCAGCCGGTGCTCCCGGATCAGCCCAGCGGTCGTCTCCGAGACCGTCACGACCCCGTCCGCGCCGTTGAGCAGCATCCGCTGGGGCCACCAGGCCAGGTGGAACGCACGCCAGCCGAGGCGCAACGGCCACGAGAACTCCCGCGGGGGTGTGCGGTTCCGGTAGTAGATGAGGTCGTGGAGCGTGAGCACCAGGGCGTACCGGCGGCCACGGGAACCCATCGTCTGCATCGGCGAGAACACCGCGTCGAGGCCCAGGCGGTTGACCCGCCGCGCCACCAGCGGCTCCCCCGCCTCGGTCGGCGCCGGGACGAGTTCCCACGGCAGGTGTGACGGGAGTGACCCGAGCTGCCGCTCGTCGGACACGAGCAGCACGTGGTCGTGTCGGTCCGGCAGGTGCGCGGCGACCCCCGCCGTGAAGCGGCTGATCCCGTCATGGCGGCCGATGCGGACGTAGCGGCAGTCGATGCCGATCCGGAGGCGGGTCACGAGGTCTGCATCCGTCGGAGGACCGCGCTCGCGGCCGCGGCGGGCGTCTCGTAGTGCACCAGGTGGCCGACGCCGGGGACGACGACGAGTTCCGCGTCGGCGAGGCGCTCCGCCAGGGCACGCTGCTCCGGGACGGCCGTGATGTCGTCGTGCTCGGCGGCGACCAGCAGGACCGGCACCGGGATCCGGTCGGCGAACTGGGCGACGTCGTGCGTCACGGACGTCCGGAACGCCTCCATGACGCTGGTGCGGTTCGCGAAGGCCGAGAAGTAGCGGTCGTGCTGGTCGTGCACCCACCGCCGGAGCGACGGCCGGCGCGACTTCAGCATCGCGATGCTCATCGCCCGGACGATCGCCCGGTTCCGCAGGAGCCCGAGTCCGAGCGGGCGCGGCAACCAGGCGCCGAGACGGTAGTACGCGATGGCGATGGCGGTGCCGACCGCCCGGGGACCCTGCAGCGCGGGCGCCGCGATCGGGTTCACCAGGACGAGCAGCCGGGTGTCGAGCCCGGCGGCGGCCGCAGCCGACACGACGATCGACCCGAAGGAGTGGCCGAGGACGACGGTGTCACGGTCGAGCCCGAGTGCCGTCCGGAAGCCCTCGAGCCAGTGGACGTAGCCGTCGAGATCGGAGGTCGGGAGCGGGTCGGACACGCCGAACCCGGGCAGGTCCGGCACGATCACCCGGACGCCGGTCGGGTGTCCGGACACCAGGTGCGCGGCGATCGACTCGAGTCCGTGGTGGTCGCCGCGGAACCCGTGCACCGCGAGGACGGTCGCCGGCGCGGTCCCGGCGTCGGCGGGGCCGTACTCCCAGAAGTGCGTGGTCCGGTCCGCCACCAGGACCGAGCGGTGCACGACGGGGGTGGCCGCCATCAGCGACTGGTACGGGGACAGCACGGGCGGTTCCATCCGCGTCAGTCTAGGGAACGTCCCCGGTGACGTGGTGTGCGCGTCGGGGGTCGCCCGGCTAGCGTGTCCGGGGCGGCCCTCCTGCTCTGGAGGCCGCCACGACCTCCGAGGAGCACGGTGTCCTTCACAGCCCCGATCCAGCAGCCCGGACTGACCCTCGACCCGCTCTGGTACAAGCGTTCGGTGTTCTACGAGTGCATGATCCGCTCGTTCGTCGACTCGAACGGCGACGGCACCGGAGACCTGCAGGGCCTGATCAGTCGCCTCGACTACCTGCAGTGGCTCGGCGTCGACGCCCTCTGGCTGCCGCCGTTCTTCCGTTCACCGCTGCGTGACGGTGGCTACGACATCTCCGACTACAAGGCGATCCTGCCCGAGTTCGGCACCCTGGACGAGTTCCGTGAACTCGTCACGAAGGCGCACGAGCGCAACATGCGCATCGTCATCGACATGGTCATCAACCACACGAGCGACCAGCACGAGTGGTTCCAGCAGTCGCGCGAGGACCCGGACGGCCCCTACGGCGACTTCTACGTCTGGCGGGACACCGACGAGGAGTACTCCAACATCCGCGTCATCTTCGTCGACACCGAAGAGTCCAACTGGACCTTCGACCCGGTCCGACGGCAGTTCTTCTTCCACCGGTTCTTCTCCCACCAGCCGGACCTCAACTACGAGAACCCGGCCGTGGTCGAGGCCGTGTACGACGTCGTCCGGCACTGGCTGGACCTCGGCGTCGACGGCCTGCGGCTGGATGCGATCCCGTACCTGTTCCAGTCGGAGGAGGGCAACGGCGAGGGCGAGCCGGAGACGCACGAGTGGATCAAGAAGCTCCGCACGATGATCGACGACGAGTACCCGGGTCGCGTGCTCATCGCGGAGGCGAACCAGTGGCCCCGGGAGACCGCTGCGTTCCTCGGCACCGACGAGGAACCCGAGTGTCACATGGCCTTCGACTTCCCGGTGATGCCGCGCATCTTCTACTCGTTGCGGGCCCAGCACGCCAAGGAGCTCCAGGCGATCCTCTCCGAGACGCTCGACGTGCCGGAGACCGCGGCCTGGGGTGTGTTCCTCCGCAACCACGACGAACTCACCCTCGAGATGGTGAGCGAGGAGTACCGGCAGGCGATGTACGGCTGGTACGGCTACGACCCGCGGATGCGGTCGAACATCGGCATCCGGCGACGGCTCGCACCGCTGCTGGACAACTCGCGCGCCGAACTCGAGCTCGTGCACGCGCTGTTGTTCTCGCTCCCCGGCTCGCCGTTCCTGTACTACGGCGACGAGATCGGGATGGGCGACAACATCTGGCTGCCGGACCGCGACTCGTCCCGCACGCCGATGCAGTGGACCCCGGACCGCAACGCCGGGTTCTCGTCCGCCGACCCGGGCAAGCTCTTCCTGCCCGTCGTGCAGTCCCTGGTGTTCAACTACGCCCAGGTGAACGTCGAGGCCCAGCTGGCGCAGTCGCGCTCCCTGCTGCACTGGATCCGCAACGTCATCCACGTGCGGAAGGCGCACCCGGTGTTCGGCATGGGGTCGATCGCCGTGCAGCAGACCTCGAACGACAGCGTGCTGGCGTTCGTCCGGTCCTGGGCGGGCTCCGGCTCGGACCAGCAGTTCGGGCCGAGCGCCGAGGACGTGCTCTGCGTGTTCTCGTTCGCGCACAACCCGACCTCGGTGACGATCACCGCGCCCGAGTACGCGGGCCGGCCGCTGGTCGACCTCTTCGGTGGCGGCGCGTTCCCGTCCTTCGACGCCGAGGGCACCGTGACGCTGACGCTCGGCACGCAAGCGTTCTACTGGCTGCACGTCGGTCGGGGTGCGGAGAACACGAGCGCGCCTCGCGGGGCTGTCGGTGCCGTTGGCTAGCCTGACCGCGTGACCTCCCCCGCTGCCGCGCTCGACCCGGCGACCCGGCCCCCGCAGGACCTGACCACCCGACCGTGGTGGCACGCGCTCGGGGTGTTCGACCTCGAGACGACCGGGATCGACGTCGAGACCGCGCGGATCGTCAGCGCACACGTCGGCCTCATCGACATGACCGGCCGCTCCATCGTCGAGGGCAGCTGGCTCGCCGACCCCGGCGTCGAGATCCCCGAGCAGGCCGCGGCGGTGCACGGCATCACGACCGAACGCGCCCGTGCCGACGGACGCCCGGCCGGCGAGGTCGTGGCCGAGATCGTCGCCGCGGTCGAGGCCGTGTTCGCGCGCGGCATCCCGCTGGTGATCTACAACGCCCCCTACGACCTGACGCTGCTCGACCGGGAGGCCAAGCGCCACGGGATCGCCTCCCCCGTGATCGGCAACGTGGTCGACCCGTTGGTGATGGACAAGGCGCTCGACACCTACCGGAAGGGCAAGCGGACGCTCGAGGTGGCGTCGCAGCTCTACGGCGTGCAGCTCGACGACGCGCACGACGCCGGTGCCGACGCGATCGCCGCCGGTCGGGTCGCGCAGGCGATCGCCGCCAAGTACCCCGACGAACTCGGCATCAGTGCCGAAGAACTGCACCGCAAGCAGGTGACGTGGTGCTCCGAGCAGGCTGCGTCGTTCCAGGAGTACATGCGGGGCAAGCGCGACCCCTCGTTCACCGCCGACGGCCGCTGGCCCCGACGGCACTCGGCCCCGAGCATGTAGCATTCCGAGAGGGGGAGGGCCGGATCGCGCCGTCCCCTCGACGACCGCACTGCAGGCACCGCCTGCACCGCTCAAGGGGAGATCCGCGCACGTGTTCCTGAAGACCTTCGGGTGGTCCCTGGCCATCACCGTGCTCGCACTGGCCATCGCGCTGGTCTACGGCGGATGGAGCGCGGTCATCATCACCGCGATCCTCGGCGTGCTCGAGATCAGCCTCAGCTTCGACAACGCGGTCGTCAACGCCCGCATCCTCGAGCGGATGAACCCGTTCTGGCAGAAGATGTTCCTGACGGTGGGCATCGTCATCGCCGTCTTCGGCATGCGCGTGCTCTTCCCGCTGCTCATCGTCGGCGTCACGGCGTCGCTGAACCCGGTCGAGGCCGTGCAGCTCGCGCTCGAGAAGGGGCCGATCGACGAGCCCGGCACGTACGCGTACCTGCTCCACGAAGCGCACCCGCAGATCGCGGCCTTCGGCGGCATGTTCCTGCTGATGATCTTCCTGGACTTCATGTTCGAGGAGCGCGACATCCTCTGGCTGCGCTGGCTCGAGCGCCCGTTGCTCTTCATCGGCAAGCTCCCGATGGTCAACGTCATCGTCGCCCTCGTGCTGCTGGCCGTCGCGGGCACCACCGCCGGCGAGCACCAGTCGACGGTCCTCATCGCGGGCATCGCCGGCCTCGTCACGTACTTCCTGGTCACCGGACTCGGCGGGCTGTTCGACGTCGACGACCCGGAGGACGACGGCAACTCGTTCGAGAGCACCGGCGAGATGGTCGCCGAGGCGAACCGCATCAGCAACAAGCGCCGCGTCGGCAACGTCGCCGGCAAGGCCGCGTTCCTGCTGTTCCTCTACCTCGAGGTCATCGACGCGTCGTTCTCGTTCGACGGGGTCATCGGCGCCTTCGCGATCACCGCCGACCCGATCATCATCGCGCTCGGTCTGGGCCTGATCGGTGCCCTGTTCGTGCGTTCTCTCACCGTCTTCCTGGTCCGACAGGGCACGCTGGACGAGTTCGAGTACCTCGACCACGGGGCGCACTGGGCGATCGGTGCTCTCGCGGCGATCCTGCTCGTCACGATCACCACCGAGGTGAACGAGGTCGTCACCGGCCTCATCGGCGTCGTCTTCATCCTCGCCGCGTTCATCTCCTCGGTGGTCCGCAACAAGCGCAAGGCCGGCGACCACGAGCCGGCAGACGACCACGCAGCCGTCGCCTCCTGACGGTCGCGACGACTGCACCACCGACGAAGGGTTCACCGCAATGGGTCTCAGCCTCCAGAAGGGCCAGGCGCTCTCGCTCACGAAGACCGACGGCAGCGCACTGACGCGCGTCCGTCTCGGTCTCGGGTGGGACGCCGTGGCGACGAAGCGCGGCCTGTTCGGCGGCAAGAAGTCCGCGGACGTCGACCTCGACGCCTCGGCGGTCTTCTTCGGCGCCGACGGCCAGCCCGTCGACTACGTCTGGTTCAACCAGCTCCGCAGCAAGGACGGCTCGGCGCAGCACACCGGTGACAACCTCACCGGTGAGGGCGACGGCGACGACGAGGTCATCCGCATCGACCTCAGCGCGGTGCACGGCGCCGTGCAGCAGATCGTCTTCGTCATCAGCAGCTACAGCCGGCAGACGTTCGACAACGTGCAGAACGCGTTCTGCCGGGTGGTCGACGACTCGACCGCCGGTGCGCCCGAGGTCGCCCGCTACCAGCTGACCGACTCCGGCCAGCACACCGCGATGGTGATGGCGAAGGTGTCCCGCACCGGAGCAGGATGGACCTTCACGGCGATCGGCGAACGTGCCGACGGCCGGACGGTGCAGGACCTGGTCGGTCCCGCGGCCGCCGCGCTCTGACGGCACCCCACCAGACGGAAGGACGACCGATGGCGACCCTCTCGCTCTCGAAGGGCAACAACCTCTCCCTGACCAAGACCGACCCGGGGCTACGACGCGCCATGATCGGCCTCGGCTGGGATCCGCGGACGACGGCCGGCGAGCAGTTCGACCTCGACGCCTCGGCCCTGCTCGTCGGTGCGAACGGCAAGGTCCGCTCGAACGACGACTTCATCTTCTACAACCAGCTGCAGTCCGTCGACGGTTCGGTCGTCCACCAGGGTGACAACCGCACCGGCGAGGGTGACGGCGACGACGAGCAGATCCTCATCGACCTCGACCTGGTCTCCGCCGACGTCGCCCGGGTGGTCATCGTCGTCACCATCGACCAGGCCGACGCCCGCCACCAGAACTTCGGGCAGGTGCGTGGCGCCTTCTGCCGGGTCGTCAACGACGAGACCGGCAACGAGGTCGTCCGCTTCGACCTCACCGAGGACGCCGCGTCGGAGACCGGCATGATCTTCGCCGAGATCTACCGGTACGACGGCGAGTGGAAGTTCCGCGCGGTCGGCCAGGGCTACGCGACCGGCCTCCGCGGCGTCGCGACCGACTACGGCGTCGTCCTCGACTGACGGTCAGACGACCTCCCTCCCCCACAACCGAAAGGACCCGATCATGGCCGGACTCTCCCTCAGCAAGGGCGGCAACCTCTCCCTCACGAAGACGAGCCCCGGGCTCACCGTGGCCACCGTCGGCCTCGGCTGGGACCCGCGCACCACGGCCGGCGAGGCGTTCGACCTCGACGCATCGGCGCTCCTGGTCGGTCCCGACGGCAAGGTGCGCTCGGACGCCGACTTCATCTTCTACAACCAGCCCAAGAGCGCCGACGGATCCGTCGAGCACAAGGGCGACAACCGCACCGGTCAGGGCGACGGTGACGACGAGCAGATCGCCATCGACCTGCAGAGCCTGCCGGCCGACGTGGACCGTGTCGTCGTCGTGGTCTCGATCGACCAGGGCGAGGCTCGTCGGCAGAACTTCGGCCAGGTCCGCAGCGCGTACTCCCGTGTGCTCGACCAGGACGGCGCCGAGATCGTCCGCTTCGACCTCTCCGAGGACGCCGCCCCCGAGACCGCGATGATCTTCTCGGAGATCTACCGCAGCGGCGCCGAGTGGAAGTTCCGCGCGGTCGGCCAGGGCTACCAGTCCGGTCTCGCCGGCGTCGCGACGGACTTCGGCGTCAATCTCAGCTGACCCAGCGCCACCAGCAGCACCCAGCAGTCCCCAGCAGCGCCCAGCAGCACCCAGCAGTTCCACCTCGTCACAGGAGACCACCGATGCCCGGACCGCTCGCTCCGCCGGAGCCCACCGACCCGTCGCAGGACGCCCTCGTCCTGCGTGCTGCCGACGCTGCCGAGGTCGTCACCCCGGACGACGCTCCGGGCATGGTGCCGGTGGACGCGGACCGGCAGGCGCAGATCGCGGCCCAGGCCCGGGAGTTCGTCGACGAGGTCGCCCGGCTCGACCCGCGGTCCCCCGCGTTCACCGAGAAGGTCGACGGCATCAACGCGATCGCCGGGTCCGAGATCGCACGGTCCGGCGGGTTCTCCTCGCGCATGCTCGAGCGCTCCCAGTCGTCGGTCGCCGGCGCCAAGCGGACCGGGGACGGCACGCAGGTCAAGGTCGCCACCACGCTCGGCGACCTGCGGTCCACGGTCGAGGACCTGACGCCCAACGCGGCCGACCTCAGCACCGGCCGGAAGATCCTCGGCATGATCCCGGGCGGCAACAAGCTGGCGAAGTACTTCCAGCGCTACGAGTCCGCGCAGACCCAGCTCGACCACATCATCAAGTCCCTGATGGCCGGGCAGGACGAGCTCCGCAAGGACAACGCGACGCTCGCCGACGAGAAGGTCCAGCTGTGGGAGACCATGCAGCAGCTGAGCGAGTACGCGGTGTTCGCGAAGGCCCTGGACGCCGCGACGGTCACCAAGATCGAGAGCCTGCGGAACGGCGGCCGCGTCGACGAAGCGCAGAAGCTCGAGTCCGACGTGCTGTTCCCGGTGCGGCAGCGCCACCAGGACATCCTGACCCAGCTGGCCGTGTCGGTGCAGGGCTACCTGGCGATGGACCTGGTCCGGAAGAACAACACGGAGCTCATCAAGGGTGTGGAGCGCGCCCGCACCACGACGATCGCGGCGCTCCGGACGGCCGTCGTCGTGGCCCAGGCACTGGCGAACCAGAAGATGGTCCTCGACCAGATCGACGCGGTGAACAACACCACGAACGCGATGATCCTGCAGACCAGCGAGATGCTGCGTGACCAGACCACGCGGATCCACGAGCAGGCGACGAACTCCGGTGTCAGCGTCGAGACCCTGCAGAAGGCGTTCGACAACGTGTTCCAGACGATGGACGCGATCGACTCGTTCCGCTCGCAGGCGGCACAGAACATGTCCTCGACGGTGTCGGCGCTCGAGTCCGGCATCCAGCGCGCCAAGCCGTACCTGGAGCGCGCCCGCCAGACCGACGACGACCCCCGGTCGGTCACGCGATGACCCCTGCGGTCGGCTGCCGTGCGTGATCGCCTGCGCGCGCTGTTCGGCCGCGACGACGACGACCAGGACCGACGGGTGCCCGACCCGGACGCCGAGACGCCGTCGTCGGCCGCAGCTGCTGCTGCGGCCCGCATCGACGTCCGGGGTTCGGGTGGCGCGGCCGACGACGCTGCAGCCGCGGCCGGGCTCGACGACCTCCGGACCATCGTGCGCGCGGCCGGAGCCGATCTGCCGACCGTCGTTTCCTCGCGCGTCCGACACGTCGAGGACCTCCTCCGGGAGGCCGCCGGCACCGTCATCGCGCGTGGCGCCTCGACCGAGCAGCGGTACCTCTTCCAGGCCATCGTGAACGACTACCTGCCCACGCCCGTCCGGACGTACCGCTCGCTGCCCGCGGCGGACCGCACCCCGGAGAGCGCCGCCACGGCGACCCTCGCCGGCCAACTCGACGTCGTCGCGGAGACGGTGGAGGACATGCACGAACAGATCAGGAGCGGTGCCATCGCCGAACTCTCCTCGCACGGCCGGTTCCTGCGGGACCGACTGGGCGACGGCGACGAGGGCCTGCGCCTCCGCGGAGCCGACTCGTGACCGGGCAGCTCGTCCCGGGAGCGAACGCTGCGCTGACGGCCGAGAACCCCGGCCTCACCGCGGTCGTCGTCGGCATCCACTGGGACCAGATCGCCAGCCGCGGGCCCTCGGCCGAGCTCGTCCCGGTGGCGATCGTCTGCGGCCCGGACGGGCACGTCCTCTCCGACGAGGACCTCGTCTTCTTCAACCAGATCGAGAGCGCCGACGCGTCCGTCCGGTACCTGGCCGAGTCCGACCAGGAGGAGATCGACGTCGACTTCGCCTCGATCCCCGACGCCGTCGACAAGATCGTCTTCGCGGTCTACCTCGACCCTGACCCGCGGTCCCCGAAGGACCTCGGCTCGGTCCGGTCGATGTCGGTCCGCGTCTGCGCGCCCGACGGTCGCGAACTCGTCGCGTTCCCGCTGCCGTCGGAGCGGAACCACCTGATCGACGCGGTGATCCTCGGCGAGCTCTACCGCCACCGGTCGGAGTGGAAGTTCCGCGCCGTCGGCCAGGGGTACACGACGGGTCTGACCGGCCTCCGCACCGACCACGGCATCGGCCGCGCGCGATGACGACGGGGCACCCGTTCCTCCGCCGTCGCGTCCGTCCGACCCCGCCCGGCCAGGAGGCCCGCCCGACCGCCGCCACGTCCGGCACCGCCACCACGTCGGGCACCCCCGCCACGTCGGGCACCACCGCCACGCCCGGCGTGCCGCTCCGTCGCCCGACCCCGCCCGCCGGACCGCCCGTGGCATCGGTACCGGCCGCGCCCGCCAGCTCCGGCGGCGGGCTGAGCCTGTCCTCCGGGCGGCAGCCCGCACCGTCGGCGGTCCGGACGCCGGACCAGCGCAGCTCGACCGCACCGTCGGCCTCCGCGGCCGAACCCGGCGCGACCCCGCCCCGTTCCGACCGTGTCGCACGCCGACTGCGGCAACGGGCCTCCCGGATCCGACCGTTCCCCGCACCAGACCCCCGCGACGTCCGCGTGCTCGGACCCGAGGACCCGGTGGTCCGCATCGACCGCCGCCGCTCCGCCGTCGGAGCACTCCGGATCACCGGTTCGACGAGTGCTGCGTGGGAGTCGGTCGACCACCTGGTCGGCGCGGCGACCGCTGACGGCGCGACCGCCGGGCGCGCCGTGACGACCCGTGGCAACCGCCCCCTGGTCGGCTACGACGGCTCCGACGTCCTGGTCGCCCTCCGCCACGTCCGCGAACTGCGGCGGGCACTCGTGATGGGCCGCGGGTCGGACCGTCTCGTCGTCGCCCTGCACGACGGCACCACCCTGGCGGTCGACCCCGGCGACGCCGACACCACCACGATCCTGGCGCTCTCCGTCATCGACGGCGAACTCGAGCTCCGCGCCGAGCCGTTCCCCCGGGCCACCCACGACGGTGACGTGTTCGCCGCGTTCGGGTTCGTCCTGTCCGCCCCGACCGTCGGAGTCTGATCCGTGCGCCACTTCGCCAACATCGCCGATCAGGAACCGCTCTTCCTCCGACCACCCGAGGACGTGACGCGGGACAGCCCGCAGGACCTCCGCGCGGTGGCACTCGGGGCGACCCTGTACACGCCGGGGGTCCGTCCGGACCTGGTGCGTGACGTCCGTCGGCAGACGGAGCTCGGCGCGGGGTCGATCGTCCTCTGCCTGGAGGACTCCGTCGCCGACGACGACCTGCCCACGGCCGAGGCGAACGTCGAGGCCGCGCTGCGGATCCTCGCGGAGGACCTCGACCCGGCGATGCTGCCACAGCTGTTCCTCCGGGTCCGGACGCCGGAGCACTTCGCACGGCTGCTCGACCGCTTCGGCAGTCGAGCGCTCGACGTCCTGGCCGGGATCGTCCTGCCGAAGTTCGAGGACCCCGACGGTGCCGGCGCAGCGTGGTTCGCGGTCCTCGACGCCGCGAACGAGGGGCGGGCACCCGGCCGCCGTCTGCTCGTGATGCCGATCCTCGAGTCCCCCGCGATCATGCACCGTGAGTCGCGCACCGAGGCCCTGGCCGACGTCCACGACCTGCTGCTCGAACGACGGGACGACGTCCTGGCGGTGCGCATCGGGGCGACGGACCTCTCGAGCGTGTACGGCCTCCGGCGTCCCTCGCACCTGACCGTGTACGACGTGCAGGTGTTGGCGTCCGTGATCGGCGACGTGGTCAACGTCCTCGGTCGGGCGAGGGACGGCTTCGTGGTCGCCGGGCCGGTGTGGGAGCACTACCCCGACTCCGACCGGGTGTTCCGCACGCAGTTGCGCACCACGCCGTTCCAGGAGGCCGGGGACCTGGCGCTCCGCCGGCAGCTGCTCCTCGAGGGCTTCGACGGGCTCCTCCGCGAGGTCACCCTCGACCGCGCGAACGGCCTGACCGGCAAGACGGTCATCCACCCGCGCCACGTGCCCCTCGTCCACGCGATGTCGGTGGTCAGTGACGAGGAGTTCTCCGACGCGTCCGACGTGCTCGCGAACGCCACGGGCGGGGTCGCCGCCTCCCGCTACGGCAACAAGATGAACGAGATGAAACCGCACCACGCCTGGGCGGAGCGCACCATGCTCCGCGCCCGGGCGTTCGGTGTGGCGGCCCCGGACGTGACCTACGTCGACCTGCTCGAGCGGAGCCTCCCGTGACCACGACCACCTCGACGACCGCGACGACGGAGGCCGCCCTGCCGAGCCCGGACGAGCTCGGCGTGGTCCTGACCGACGCGCCGATCGTGCCCACTGCACCCGGCGTGCCGCTGGCGTCGCTCGTCCGGCTCGCACTCCGTCGGAACCCCAGACGGGCGCATCTGCTCGTGTCCACCGTGCTCGCGAAGCACGTCCCGACCGTGCCCGCGGTCGCGCTCCTCGCCGGTGAGGCGCTCGGCGCCCGGGTCGCCGACGTCCTGGACGGCGGCGCGCGGCTCGACGCCGGAGCCGCCGCGCGCCTCCGGGCCGTCCTCGACCGGCAGCAGGCGACCGACACCGCGACGGATGCGGGCGACGGGTCCGACGCCCTGCACCGAGCCGCAACGACGCTCCGCACCGACCTGGCCGCGGTCCGGCCGACCCTGCCCGACGTCCTCGTCCTCGGGTTCGCGGAGACCGCGACCGCCCTCGGCGCGACGGTCGCCGAGGCCCTCGGTGCCGGGTACCTGCACTCGACGCGCCACGACCCGCCCGGGGCGACGCCGGCCGCCGGCTTCGACGAGGCGCACTCGCACGCCACGGCGCACCGCCTGCTGCCCGCCGAGGACGACTGGTTGCCGGCCGACGGCACCGTGGTCTTGGTCGACGACGAGCTGAGCACCGGAGCGACGGCCCGCGCCACGATCCGCGCCCTGCACGCCGTCGCACCGCAGCGACAGTGGGTCGTCGCCGCGCTCGTCGACCTCCGCTCCGACGCGGACGTCGCCGCCACCGAAGCCCTCGCGACCGAGCTCGGCGCGCCCGTCGCGGTCGTCGCCCTCGGACGCGGCCGCGTCTCCCTCCCGGACGGCCTCACCGACACGGCAGCGGAGCTCGTCGCCTCGGCCGCGGCGCCCCTCACCACGACGACGCCGGACAGCACGACGTCACCCGACGGCACGACGTCACCGGACGGCACGACGGCGCTCGACAGCGGACCGACCGCGGACGGGAGGCCCGCACCAGGCCCGGCACGCGCCTCCCGTCCCGACGCGGTCACCGTCGTCGCCGCCCCGCCGACCGTCGTCGACCGCACCGGGACCCCCGCCGCACGCGTCCGCACCCCGCGGACCGACGTCGAGGGCATCGCGGCCGACCTCGCCCGGGTCCTGACCGACACGTCCGGCCGGGTGCCGGACCGGGTCCTGGTCCTCGGGACCGAGGAGCACATGGCGACGCCGCTCGCCGTCGCGGACGCACTCCGCCGCCGGACGACGGCGGACGTCCGGTCCTCGACGAGCACCCGCTCCCCCGTCGCGGTGTTCGACGCCCCGACCTGGCCGATCCGGTCCGGCATCCGGCACCGGTCCCACGACGTCACGGTCGACGGTCCCGGCGAGCGGTACGCGTACAACGTGCACGGCTTCGACGCGGTCGTCGTCGTCCCCGAACCGGGGACCGAACGGGCGACGCTCGAGGGACCCGGCGGCCTGCTCGACGTCCTGGCCACCGTGACGCCCCGGGTGCTGCTCGTGGACAGCGCCCTCGAATCCGCCAGTGCTGCCGCGTCCTCGCCTCGTCCGCTCACCGGGCCGTCCTTCGGGTCGTACGAGCCGGACGAGGTGACCTGGCTGCTGCAGGACCTCGCCGACGCCGCCCTCGAGGCCGACACCGCCGACCGGGAACGCGCCATCCAGCTCGAGGGCGCCAACTACGCGGAGTCGCTCCCCGTCGAGTACGTGCCGTCGGAGTCCTACGAGGAGCTGTACCGGGAGGCCCTCGCGCGGTCGGCGGATCGGATCGCGGAGGCGGTCGGGATCGTCACGGACCTGGTCCTCCGCGACCGACCGGACGCGGTGCTCGTCTCCCTCGCCCGCGCGGGAACGCCCGTCGGCATCCTCATGCGCCGCTGGGCCGAGCAGCAGCGCGGGATCCGGCTGCAGCACTACACGGCGAGCATCGTCCGCGGGGTCGGCATCGACGAGACGGCCCTGCGCTGGCTCGCCGCGCACCACGACGCGACGCAGGTCGTCTTCGTCGACGGATGGACGGGCAAGGGCGCCATCACGCGGGAGCTGACCGACGCGCTCGACCGGTTCGCGGCCTCCGACGGCGTGCGCTTCGGCGACGGACTCGCCGTCCTCGCCGACCCGGCCGGCTGCACCCCGCTGCACGGCACCCGCGACGACTACCTGGTGCCGTCGGCATGCCTCAACTCGACCGTGTCCGGGCTGGTGTCCCGCACGGTGTTCAACCGAGCGTGGACGCCGGCGGGCACCCTGCACGGTGCGAAGCAGTACCGGGAGCTCGGTCCCCGCGACCACTCCCGCTCGTTCGTCGCCACCATCGCCGACCGGTTCAGCGCCGTCCGTCCCCGCGTCGATGCTGCCGTGGCAGCCGACGGCGGACCGGCGTCACGGGCCGTCGACTGGCGGGGCATGCGGACGGTCGAGGCGATCGGTGCCGAGTACGGCATCACCGACCTGCACCTGGTCAAGCCGGGGGTCGGCGAGACCACCCGGGTGCTGCTCCGCCGCGTGCCGTGGCAGGTCCTGGTGCGCGACCCGGAGGACGTCGACATCGCGCACGTCGTCGCGCTGGCCCGTGAGCGTGGCGTGCCCGTCGTGACCCGCCCCGAGCTGTCCTACAGCTGCGTGGGGCTCATCCACCCGCTCGGTAGTCGGGTGTCGGACACCGGGACCGCTGCCGGCACCACCGGGAGCGTCGCGTGAGCGCGCTCGTCGGGTTCGACCTCGACCGCACCGTCGTCTACTCCGCCGCCGCGCTCATGCTCGACGGCCCTGACGAGGACGCACCCTCACTCGTCGTCACCGAGGTGTACCAGGGCCTGCCGCTGTCGTTCATGACGCGCACGGCGGAGCGTGCACTCGCGGCGCTGGCCGAGACGTCCGTCGTCGTCCCGGTGACCACCCGCACGGTCGCACAGTTCCAGCGGATCCGTCTGCCGCTGCCGACGACCGGCTGGGCCGTCACGACGAACGGCGCGGTCGTGCTGCACGACGGCACACCGGACGAGTCCTGGACCGCAACGCTCCGCGAGGAGATCGCGGCGACGTCGGCACCGCTCCCCGAGGTCGAGCACCGCCTGGCCACCGCTCTGCCCGAGGGCGCCGTCCTCCGCACCCGGCGCGCCGAGGACCTCTTCGTGTACGCCATCGTCGAGCGGGCCGAGCTGCCCGATGCCGCTGTGGAGGGCTTCGCGGCCGAACTCGCCGACCTCGGCTGGCGGGTGTCGGTGCAGGGGCGGAAGCTCTACGCGGTCCCGGTGCCGATCCGGAAGGAACGGGCCCTGGCGGCCGTCGCAGAGCGCACCCGAGCGACCCGCACGGTCGCCGCGGGCGACTCGCTGCTCGACCGGGAGATGCTGGCCTGGGCGGACGTCGCGATCCGCCCGGCCCACGGCGAGCTGCACGCGGTGGGGTGGACGGCACCGAACCTCGTCGTCACGCAGGCGCGCGGGGTCGTGGCCGGTGAGGAGCTCATCGGGCTCGCAGCCGCCGCCACGGTCCAGACGACGACCTGACCGGACGCAGAACGGGCGGTCCTCCCACAGGAGGACCGCCCGTTCGAACTCCCAGAGGGAGCAGAGCTGCTTACTTGCTGAAGCCCTTGAAGCGCTGGTTGAACTTCTCGACGCGGCCGGCCGAGTCGAGGATGCGCTGCTTGCCCGTGTAGAACGGGTGCGAGGCGGACGAGATCTCGACGTCGATGACCGGGTAGGTCGCACCGTCGAGCTCGATGGTCTTGTCGCTGTTCGCGGTCGAACGCGTCAGGAACGTCTCACCGGAAGCCAGGTCGCGGAACACGATGGCGCGGTACTCGGGGTGGGTTTCGGTCTTCATGGGGATTCCTCGGTGGATCGCGATGACGGAAGATGGGAAGTCGTGTGGCCTACGCCAGCGGACCACGTTACCAGACCACGGCCCTGATCGGGAGCGTCCGGAGCCGTGTCGCGGCCGACCGGAGTCGGGCCCAGGCGGATCAGACGGCGCGGGCGGTCCAGCGACCGGCGTCCTGGGACACCGTGAGTTCGACACCGAACGCCGCGGAGAGCGTCTCCGCGGTCAGGACCTCGGCGATCGGACCGGCGGACTGCACGTGGCCGTCGGCGAGGACGAGCGCGTGGGTGAAGCCCGCCGGGATCTCCTCGACGTGGTGGGTGACGATGACGATCGCCGGTGAGTCCTGGCTCTGCGCGTAGCCGCCGAGCGTCCGCACCAGGCTCTCGCGGGCGCCCAGGTCGAGCGACGCGGCCGGCTCGTCGAGGAACAGCACCTCGGGGTCGGTCATCACCGCACGGGCGATCTGGACACGCTTCTGCTCACCGTCGCTGAGCTCCCCGAAGCTGCGCTCGGTGAAGGCACCGAGGCCCCACTCCTCGAGCACGCGCTGGGCACGGCGGACGTCGAGCTCCTCGTACTCCTCGTTCCAACGGCCGGTGACCGAGTACGCGGCGGTCAGGACCACGTCGATGACCTTCTCGGTCATCGGGATGCGACGCGCCAGGGCGGTCGACGCGAAGCCGATCCGGGGGCGGAGTTCGAACAGGTCGGCGCCGCCCAGTTCGGTCCCGAGGACCTCGACGTCGCCGGAGGTCGGGAAGGTCTGCGCACCCGCGACCTGCAGCAGCGTGGTCTTTCCGGCACCGTTCGCGCCGAGCACCACCCAGCGCTCGTCGTCCTGCACCTCCCACGAGATCCCGTCGAGGATGGTGGACCCGTCACGGACCACGGAGACGTCTGACAAGCGCACGACCGAGGGCATGCCGCAAGCCTAGACGAGCACGGTCGGCTCCCCCGTCAGCGCCGCGCGCCCGGCTGTCCACGCGCGACGGAAGGGAGGCCCGGTGCCGGTCTCGGGGACCGGCACCGGGCCTCCAGGCCGTCAGTCGGCGCGACGCGGTCAGCGCCCGGCGAGCACCTCGTCGTACACGGCGCGGGTCTTCGTGGCGATGGCGCCCCAGGTGAACTCGCTCTCGACGCGGAGCCGGCCGGCGCGGCCCATCAGCTTGGCGAGCCCGAGGTCGTCGAGCACCTCGTTGAGGGTCGCGGCGAGGTCGGCGACGTACCGGTCCGGGTCCGTGGGGGTGCCGGTGCCATCGGTCGCCTGGTCGATCGGGACGATGCGGCCGGTGAGTCCATCGGCGACGACCTCGGGGATGCCGCCGGTCTTCGTGCCGACGACCGGGATGCCGCAGGCCATGGCCTCGAGGTTCACGATGCCGAGCGGCTCGTAGATCGACGGGCAGACGAACACGGTCGCGCTGGACAGGACGTGCACGATCTCGCGGTGCTCGAGCATCCGGTCGATCCAGATCACGCCGTTCCGACGGGTCCGGAGGTCCTCGACCAGGCCCGTGACCTCGGCGAGGATCTCGGGTGTGTCAGGCGCGCCCGCGCAGAGCACGACCTGGACGTCCTCAGGCAGCGACGCCACCGCGCGGAGCAGGTATGGCAGGCCCTTCTGGCGGGTGATGCGACCGACGAAGACCACGCTGGGGCGGTCCGGGTCGATGCCGAGCGCGCGGACGGCGTCGTCGTCGCGGTCGGGAGCCCAGTCGTCGATGTCGATGCCGTTGTAGACGACCTTCACGCGGGACGGGTCGATCGACGGGTACGAGCGGAGGATGTCCGCACGCATCGCCTTCGACACCGCGACGACACCGTCCGCGTTCGTGAACGCCTCGCGCTCCATCCAGCTGGACAGGCGGTACCCGCCGCCGAGTTGCTCGGCCTTCCACGGACGGAGCGGCTCGAGGCTGTGTGCCGTGACGACGTGCGGGATGCCGTGCGTCAACTGCGCCAGACGTCCGGCCGAGTTCGCGTACCAGGTGTGCGAGTGCACGAGGTCGGCACCCTCGACGTCGGCCGCGATCTGCACGTCGGTGCCGAGCGCCTGCAGCGCGCCGTTGGCCTGTTCGAGGCCTGCCGGGGTGCGGTACGCCCACACTCCCTGTTCGTCACGGAACCCGCCGAACGCCCGGACGCGCACGTCGGTGTCGGTCCCCGACCGCAGCGCCGCGGTCAGCTGGGCAACATGGACTCCGGCACCGCCGTAGACCTCCGGCGGATACTCCCTGGTCAGTAGATCGACTCGCACGGGTTCAAGGTAACGGTTTCCCAGTGCTGACGCCTACTGTGAGCGACATGGCAACGAAGAAGGTATTCGGCATCGTCCTGGCCGGCGGCGAGGGCAAACGACTCATGCCGCTCACCGCCGACCGCGCGAAGCCGGCCGTGCCGTTCGGTGGGAACTTCCGCCTCGTGGACTTCGCGCTGTCGAACCTGGTCAACTCCGGGCTCCAGCGCATCGTCGTCCTGACGCAGTACAAGTCACACTCACTCGACCGGCACGTCTCCCAGACCTGGCGCATGGAGGGGCTGCTCGGCTCCTACGTCGCCTCCGTCCCCGCACAGCAGCGGCTCGGCAAGCGGTGGTTCGCCGGCTCCGCCGACGCGATCCTGCAGTCCCTGAACCTGATGCGGGACGAGCGGCCCGACATCGTCGTCGTGGTCGGCGCCGACCACGTGTACCGCATGGACTTCTCCCAGATGGTGGAAGCGCACATCGCCTCCGGACGCAGCGCCACCGTCGCGGCGATCCGCCAGCCGATCGAGCTCGCGGACCAGTTCGGCGTCATCAAGGTCGACGACGCGGACCCGACGCGGATCGAGGCGTTCCTCGAGAAGCCGAAGGACGCCACCGGTCTGCCGGACTCGCCGAACGAGGTCCTGGCATCCATGGGCAACTACGTCTTCGACGCCGACGCCCTGGTCGACGCGGTGCTCCGAGACGGCCAGATCGAGTCGTCCGACCACGACATGGGCGGCGACATCATCCCGGACTTCGTCGGACGCGGCGACGCCGGTGTGTACGACCTGCAGCGCAACGAGGTGCCCGGGTCCAACGACCGTGACAAGTACTACTGGCGCGACGTGGGCACGATCGACTCGTTCTTCGACGCGCACATGGACCTCATCGCCCCGGTCCCGGTCTTCAACCTGTACAACCAGGACTGGCCGATCTTCAACCAGCAGACGAACCTGCCCCCGGCGAAGTTCGTGCGCGACGCCAACGGCAACACCGGCGCGACCGTGGACTCCATCGTCTCGCTCGGCTGCCTGCTCTCCGGTGCCCAGGTCGAGCGCAGCGTCATCGGCCCCTGGGCGACGATCGACTCGCAGGCGAAGGTCCTGGACTCGATCGTCTTCGAGCGCGCGACCATCGGTGCCGGCGCGATCGTGAACCGGGCCATCCTCGACAAGGACGTCGTCCTCGCACCGGGTGCGCACGTCGGCGTCGACCGTGAGGCCGACGAGGCCCGCGGGTTCACCGTCACCGACTCGGGCATCACCGTCGTCGGGAAGGGCGTGCGCGTCGAGGCCTGAGCGAGCAGCCTCCGCACGTCGCGTCAGCACGACGTCACGGGGCACCCGACCCGCTACCGTGGTCGTGTGCCCCGTTTCCTCGTCGTCCTCGATGCCGACTCGACCCTGCTCGAGGACGAGGTCATCGAGCTCCTCGCCGACGCGGCGGGGACCCGGCCACAGGTCCAGGCGGTGACGGAGCGTGCCATGCGCGGCGAGATCGACTTCGCCGAGAGCCTCCGGGAGCGGGTCGCGACGTTGGCGGGCCTCCCGGTCGACACGTTCAGGCGCGCGCAGCAAGCCGTCCGCGTCACGCGCGGAGCCGACGAGCTGGTGCGCCGGGTGCACGCCGCGGGCGGGACGGTCGGCGTCGTGTCGGGGGGCTTCCACGAGGTGCTCGACCCCTTCGCGACCGGTCTCGCGCTCGACCACTGCCGGGCGAACCGTCTCGACACGCAGGACGGCGTGCTAACCGGACGTGTCGCGGGCGCGGTCGTCGACGCGCAGGCCAAGGCGGACACACTCCGGACCTGGGCCGCGGCGGACGGGGTCCCGCTCGCCCGCACGGTCGCCGTCGGGGACGGCGCCAACGACCTCGCGATGATGGCGGTCGCCGGTCTCGCCGTCGCGTTCGACGCCAAGCCCCGGGTGCGTGCGGAGGCGGACGTCGCCGTCGTCGACCGCGACCTGTCCGTCGTGCTGGCGGCCCTCGGTCTGCGCGGCTGACTCCCGCCGCCACTCCGGCGGCTCAGCTGCTCAGCGGCTCAGCTGCTCAGCTGCTCAGCAAGTCAGTGGCCCATGCCCAGGCCGCCGTCGACCGGGATGACCGCGCCGGAGATGTAGCCCGCGCCGTCGCCGGCCAGGAACAGCGTGGCGTCCGCGACGTCGTCGACGCTGCCGTACCGTGCCGCGGGGATCGCCTTCTTGAACTCGGCCTGCAGCTCGTCCGAGAGCGCCGCCGTCATGTCGGTCTGGATGAAGCCCGGCGCGACGACGTTCGCGGTGATGCCGCGGGAGCCGAGCTCGCGCGTGATGGACCGGGCCATCCCGACCAGCGCGGCTTTCGACGACGCGTAGTTGACCTGCCCGATCTGCCCGTACGCCCCGACGACGCTCGACATCAGGACGATGCGGCCGAACTTCGCCTTCATCATCCCCTTGGTCGCGCGCTTGACCACCCGGAAGGTGCCCGTCAGGTTGGTGTCGATGACGCTCGTGAAGTCCTCCTCGGACATCCGGAGCAGCAGCTGGTCGTTCGTGATGCCGGCGTTGGCGACCAGGACCTCGATCGGCCCGAGCGCTGCCTCGACCTCGGTGAAGGCGCGGTCCACCGAGGCGGTGTCGGTGATGTCGGCCTGCACCGTGAGCGCGCCCTCGGGGCCGCCCTGACCGCTGCGCGACGTGACGGCCACCCGGTGACCGGCTGCGACGAACCGTACGGCCAGCGCGTGGCCGATGCCGCGGTTGCCGCCGGTGATGAGGACGGTACGGGGGGTGGTCATGGTCGCTCCGTTCGCTGGTGGTCGCTGGCGCGCCAGGACCCGCGGGTCCGGACACGCCCGGACGAGCCTACCGGTGCGCATCCCCCGACGGCCGGTCCCCGCACCACCGGCCGGATGTCGGTACCCGGGCGTAAACTGGAGGTCGGCAGACGGAGACCCCACCGCATGAACCGCAAGAACCAGCAGAACCCGAGCGGCCCGCGCATCCAGCTCCAGCGTTCCGCGCCGGAACACGTGATCGCAGAGCCGATGTCGGCCCAGAACATCACGACGCTCCCGGACAACCCGGAGATCGACCGCGCGCACCGGCTCTCCCGCTACGTGTGGCAGATGGCCTTCCGCGTGGTGTGCTTCGTCGCGGCCGTGCTCATCTGGAGCGCATGGCACTCCTGGATCGCCGTCCTGCCCATCGTCGCCGCCGCCGTCGTCCCCTGGGTCGCGGTCGTGCTGGCGAACGCAGGCAACCGCACCGGTGGCGACGTGGTGCGACCGGGTGGTGCCATCGAGCTGTACGACGCCGTCGACCCGCACCTCCGTGACGAGCAGGAAGAGGCCCGAGCCCAGGCCTACCGTGCCGAGCAGGAGCGTCTGCGCGACCAGGCCCAGCGCGCCCAGGAGGACTGGCAGCGCAACGGCGACCGCTCGCGTGTCTGGTCGCCCCGGAACGGCGGCCGCCGCTGATGGGATCGACCTTCGACCTGTTCACCGAACCCGGCGCGACGCCGGTGTGTTCGCGGGCCGGTTGCTCGTCGACGGCATCGTGGCGGGTGAACTGGCGGAACCCCCGCATCCACGCGGAGGACCGGGTGAAGATCTGGGCCGCCTGCGACGACCACTGCGACTTCCTCGCCGATTACCTGCGGTCGCGCTCGTTCCCCGTGCGCGTGACCGGCATCGACGACGACGTGGAGGACCTCGACGACACCACCGCGCGCGTCGCGGGTGACGGGCGATGACCGAGGGCTTCGACCCCGGCTCCCGGTACGGCCGGCGCCACGCGGCCCGGATCCGCCGGGCGGGCAACGACGCGACGACCGACGTCGCCACTGCGGACCATCAGGGCGATCAGGGCGGTCTCCCCACCGAGCCCTTCGTCGGCTGGCACTTCGTCCGCAGCCGTCGGTGGCTCGGCTACTTCGCCATCGCCGTGGCGTTCGCGGTCGTCTGCGCGCTGTTCGGCATGTGGCAATGGGACCGTCGGAACGAGGCCGTCCGCCAGAACGACCAGATCGCTGCGAACTACGACCACGCTCCCATCCCGATCGACCAGGTGCTCCCCCGCTCCGCGACGTGGAGCAACGACCTGACCTGGCTTCGCGCGAGCGTCACCGGCCGGTACGACACCGACCACCAGCTCCTCGTCCGCAACCGCGTGCACAACGGGCAGCCGGGGTTCGAGGTACTCACTCCCCTGGTCACTGCCGAGGGTCGCGCCTTCGTCGTCGACCGCGGTTGGGTGCCCACCGGCAACGAGCAGGACGCGCCGGACAGCATCCCGACTCCCCCGACGGGGACCGTCACCGTCGTCGTGCGTCTGCAGCAGTCCGAGCCACGCATCCCCGGCCGCACTGACCCGGCGAACACCGATCAGGTGCAGTCCGTCACGCTGCCCGACGTCGCCGACAAGGCCGGCCATCCGATCTGGACCGGCGCGTACGGCCAGCTCGACAGCGAGACGCCCGCTCCGTCGGAGCGGGCGCCCCTCGGCTGGGACCGCCCGAGCGCCGACACCGGCCTGCACCTCAGCTACTTCATCCAGTGGTTCCTGTTCGCCGTCGGGGGCTTCGGCTTCCTGGCGTACGTGATGGTGCAGGAGTACCGGAACCTCAACCAGGACGACCCGGAAGAGCGCGAGCGGGCCTTGGACCGGCAGCGCCGCAAGGACGCGAAGCCGAAGTCCGACGCCGAGATCGAGGACGAACTGCTCACGTCCGGTCGCTGACGGGCTGACCGGACCGACGGGAGGCCCGTGGCGACGTGGCCACGGGCCTCCCGTCCGTCTGTGTCCCGGTTCCGCATCCGCGGGCCGCGCTCACGTCATGCGAGCTCGATGAGCTCCGCGTAGTCCTTGTTCCAGTGGTCCTCGGTGCCGTCCGGCAGGAGCAGCACGCGCTCGGGGTTCAGCGCCTCGACCGCGCCGGCGTCGTGGGACACGAGGACGACCGCGCCCTCGAAGCCCGCCAGCGCGTTGAGGATCTCCTCACGCGATGCCGGGTCCAGGTTGTTCGTGGGCTCGTCGAGCAGCAGCACGTTCGCACCCGAGACGACGATCATCGCGAGCGACAGGCGGGTCTTCTCACCGCCGGAGAGCACGCCTGCCTTCTTGTAGCCGTCGTCGCCGGTGAACAGGAACGAGCCCAGGACGCGGCGCGCCTCGGTCTCGTTGAGGTCCGTCGACGCGGAGACCATGTTCTCGATCACCGTTCGGTTGACGTCGATGTTCTCGTGCTCCTGCGCGTAGTAACCGATCCGCAAGCCGTGGCCGGGCAGGATCTCGCCGGTGTCGGGTGCGTCCGCGCCGGCGAGGATGCGGAGCAGCGTCGTCTTGCCTGCACCGTTGAAGCCCAGGATGACCACGCGGGAACCGCGGTCGATCGCCAGGTCGACGCCCGCGAAGATCTCGAGCGACCCGTAGGACTTCGACAGCCCCTCGGCCATCAGTGGCGTTCGACCACAAGGAGCCGGGGTGGGGAAGCGGATCTTCGCGACCCGATCGGCGACGCGCTCGTCCTCGAGGCCCGCGAGCAGCTTGTCGGCGCGCGCCACCATCTGGTGGGCCGCAGCCGCCTTCGACGCCTTCGCGCCGAACCGAGCAGCCTGGTCCTTGAGCGTCGCGGCCTTCTTCTCGGCACCGGCCCGCTCCTTGCGACGGCGCTCCTCGTCGGCCGCACGCTGCCGCTGGTAGAGCTTCCAGCCCATGTTGTAGATGTCGATCGCCTGGCGGTTCGCGTCCAGGTAGAAGACCCGGTTGACGACCTCGTCGACGAGTTCCACGTCGTGGGAGATCACGATCACGCCGCCCGGGTAGGTCTTGAGGTGCTCGCGCAACCACACGACGGAGTCCGCGTCGAGGTGGTTCGTCGGTTCGTCGAGGATCATCGTGTCCGCATCGGAGAACAGGATGCGCGCGAGCTCGATGCGGCGCCGCTGCCCACCGGACAGCGTCTTCAGCTGCTGGTCGAGGATGCGGTCCGGCAGCTTGAGGTTCGACGCGATCGACGCCGCCTCCGCCTCGGCCGCGTAGCCGCCCAGGGCGTTGAACTCGTCGTCGAGCCGCGAGTATCGCTTCATCGCCTTCTCGGCGACCGCCGGGTCCGTGCTGGCCATGTCGAGCGTGGCCTTGCGGATGCCGTCGACGAGCTCGCCGAGGCCGCGGGCATCCAGGATGCGCTTGCGCGCGGTGTCCTCGGGGTTGCCCGAACGGGGGTCCTGCGGCAGGTAGCCGATCTCACCCGACCGCTCGATCTTGCCGTCGGTCGGGGCAGCTTCACCCGCCAGGGCCTTGGTCATGGTGGTCTTCCCCGCGCCGTTGCGGCCGACGAGGCCGATCTTGTCACCCCGCTCGACACGGAAGGACACGTTCTCCATCAGGAGGCGAGCCCCGACGCGGATCTCGAGGTCGTGCACGGCAAGCACAGTGGTGGTCCAATCAGTTGGTGGAAGTGCACAACGGTGTGTGCGGGAGGTGCACCGCTACGCTGACGGGACCGATGGTCCGAAGAGGACCAGCAGTCCATTCTAGGAGAATCCATGACGAACGCCACCGGGTTCGCTCCCCGCGCAGTCCTCGCCGACCGTCTGCGCACGCACGGTCTCGCCACCGACATGGCGCTGATCGCCGGCGGCGCGCTGTTCACCGCCGTCCTGGCGCAGGTCCAGGTGCCGATGTGGCCGGTCCCCGTGACCGGTCAGACGCTCGCCGTCGTGCTCGTCGGCGCGACCCTCGGTGCCCGCCGAGGTGTCCTCTCGATGCTCGTCTACGCGGTCGTCGGACTGGCCGGCGCGCCGTTCTTCGCCGACGCGCAGGGCGGCCTGCACGCCCTCACCCTGCCGAGCTTCGGGTACGTCATCGGGTTCATCCCGGCAGCCGGGCTCGTCGGCTGGCTCGCGCGTCGCAACTGGGACCGCAAGGTCGGGCGCGCGGCGGTGGCGATGCTGCTCGCGAGCGCGATCCCCTTCGTCACCGGCCTGCCGTACCTCGCCGTCGCCCTCGGCGCCCTCGGGGCTCCGAACGACCTCCAGTCGGTCCTCGCGGCGGGCCTGTACCCGTTCATCGTCGGCGGCGTCGCGAAGGCGCTCATCGCGGCCGGCGTGCTGCCCCTGGCGTGGAAGGCGTTCGGCCGCCGCTGAGCGCACTCCGCACCACGCACGGACGGGAGGCCCGGTACCAGCTGGTACCGGGCCTCCCGTCCGTCTCGGGCTCTCGTGACTAGATCGAGAAGCCGAGTGCGCGCATCATCTCGCGACCGTCATCCGTGATCCGCTCCGGACCCCACGGCGGCATCCAGACCCAGTTGATGCGGAACGCGTCGACGATCCCGTCCAACGCGTTCGCGGTGTCGTTCTCGATGACGTCGGTCAACGGGCAGCCGGCGCTCGTCAGGGTCATGCTGATGATCAGCGCACTCGCCTCGTCGTCCCAGGCCAGGTCGTAGATGAGGCCGAGGTCGACGATGTTGACGCCGAGCTCCGGGTCCTGCACCTCTTTCAGGCCCTCGACGACCTCGTCGAACTTCTGCGGTGCCAGTGTGGTGATCATCGTCACTCCGCCGGTGCGGCAGCGGCGGCCTGCACGTAGCGGTCGTAGCCCTCGTTCTCGAGGCGCTCCGCCAGCTCGGGGCCACCCTGCTCGGCGATCTTGCCCGCGACGAACACGTGGACGAAGTCCGGGCGGATGTAGCGGAGGATGCGCGTGTAGTGCGTGATGAGCAGCACCCCGAGGCCGGTCGCGCCCTTGGCACGGTTGACGCCCTCGGACACGATCTTCAGCGCGTCGACGTCCAGGCCGGAGTCGGTCTCGTCGAGGACAGCGAACTTCGGCTTGAGCAGCTCGAGCTGCATGATCTCGTGGCGCTTCTTCTCGCCACCGGAGAAGCCCTCGTTGACGTTGCGCTCGGCGAAGGCCGGGTCCATCTTGAGGTCAGCCATCGAGGTGCGGAGGTCCTTGATCCAGCCGCGGAGGGCCGGCGCCTCGCCGTCGATCGCGGTCTTGGCGGTGCGGAGGAAGTTCGACACCGTGACGCCGGGGATCTCGACCGGGTACTGCATCGCGAGGAACATGCCCGCGCGAGCACGCTCGTCGACGCTCATCGCCAGGACGTCCTGGCCGTCGAGGGTGATCGAGCCGCCCGTGACGTGGTAGCGCGGGTGACCGGCGATCGTGTACGCCAGGGTCGACTTGCCGGAGCCGTTCGGCCCCATGATCGCGTGGATCTCGCCCTCGTTGATCGTCAGGTCGACGCCCTTGAGGATCTCCTTGACGCCCTGATCGGTGTCGATGGCGACCTGCAGGTCACGGATTTCGAGAGTGGACATTGCGTTCCTTCGGTTGCAGCTGTGGTGCGGCGTCAGCCGCGGGAAGAGTGTGGGGTGGCGGTCAGTCGACCGGGACGGGCTCGTGCACGTCGACGTAGACGTCGCCGTCACGGACCTCGACCCGGAAGACCGGCACCGGCTCGTACGCCGGGAAGTTCTTCGGCTTGCCGGTCGTCAGCGAGAACTGCGACCCGTGCGCCCAGCACTCCAGCGAGTCGCCCTCGACGAAGCCCTCGGACAGCGAGATGTCGCCGTGCGTGCAGGTGTCACCGATGGCGTGCACCGTGCCGGCCGAGTCCTTCACGATCGCGATCGCGGTGCCGTCGACGACCGCACGCATCGGGCTGTCCACCGCGATGTCGCTCTCGGCACAGACCTTCTCGGCCATCAGGCGTCGACCCCGGCGGCAGCAGCCTCGGCGGCGGGCGCGGCGAGGACCGTCCGGCCCTCCATCAGCTCCTGCTCGACGGCGGCGATGAGACGCTCCTCGAGCTCGGGCGCACCGATCTTCTGGATCACCTCGACCAGGAAGCCCAGGACGACGAGACGACGTGCCTCTTCCTCCGGGATGCCGCGGGCCTGCAGGTAGAAGAGCTGCTCGTCGTCGAAACGACCGGTGGCGCTGGCGTGGCCGGCACCGGTGATGTCGCCCGTCTCGATCTCGAGGTTCGGGATGCTGTCGGCGCGCGTGCCGTCGGTCAGGACCAGGTTGCGGTTCTGCTCGTACGAGTCCGTGCCGGGGGCCGACCGTCCGATGAGGACGTCGCCGATCCACACCGTGTGCGCACCCTGGCCCTGCAGCGCGCCCTTGTAGTTGACCCGGCTGCGGGTGTTCGGCGCGTCGTGGTCGACGTAGACCTGCTGCTCGATGTACTGGCCGGCGTCGGCGAAGTAGACGCCGTACATCTCGACGTCGCCGCCCTGCGCACCGAGGTGCGTGGACGGGTTGACGCGGATGACGTCACCGCCGAGCGAGACCACGACGTGCTTGAGGAAGGCGTCGCGGCCGACCTCGGCGAAGTGCGTCGAGACGTGCACCGCGTCGTCGTCCCAGTCCTGGACCGTGACGACGGTGAGCCGTGCGCCGTCGCGGACGACGACCTCGACGTTCTCGCTGAGGAGCGCCGTGCCGCGGTTGTCGATGACGACGATGCCCTGGGCGTGCGGCTCGGCCGTGATGACCGTGTGCGCCGCCCGCGGCTGCGAGCCGAAGTCGGAGCGGGTCACCGTGATGAACTCGTGCTCGTCGGTGCCCTTCACGGTGATCGCCAGGACGGCGTCGCGCGCGCTCCATGCGGCCGCGGCCGCCCGGTCCTCCGGCAGTCCGGCGCCGCCGACGCGGGGGTCGTCGCTGCGACCCCACTCGACGTCGGCGCCCGCGGACTGGGTCGCGAGGAAGGGGTACGCCGAGCCGTCCAGCGGGCCGTCGAGCAGCGGCTGGATCTTGGCGAGCGGCGCGAACTTCCAGTTGACCTCTCGGCCGGTGACGACGGGGAAGGCGTCGACGTCGCCCGAGCGGAACCGCTCGGAACGCGTCTGCACCGGCACCTTGGTGTCCCAGCCGCCGTCGGAGTGCGCCCGGGCGCCGTGCTGGTCCGTACCGCCCGACGAGAGCGTGCTCGCGGGCTCCGTCGGCTGGTCGATGTGGGGAGGAGGGGTGGTGCTGGACATCTAGCCGACGGATCCTTCCATGCTCATCTCGATGAGCTTGTTGAGTTCGAGTGCGTACTCCATCGGGAGCTCGCGGGCGATGGGTTCGATGAAACCGCGCACGATCATCGCCATGGCCTCGTCCTCGGCCATGCCGCGGGACATGAGGTAGAACAGCTGCTCCTCGCTGACGCGGGAGACGGTGGCCTCGTGGCCGAGCTGCACGTCGTCGACACGGATGTCGATCGCCGGGTAGGTGTCGCTCCGCGAGACGGTGTCGACGAGCAGCGCGTCACAGCGGACCGTGTTGGCCGAGTGGTGTGCGCCCGGGTCGACCCGGACCTCGCCGCGGTACCCGGCACGACCGCCACCACGGGCGATCGACTTCGAGACGATCGACGACGTCGTGTACGGCGCCATGTGGATCATCTTCGCGCCGGCGTCCTGGTGCTGGCCGGGGCCGG
Source organism: Curtobacterium sp. MCPF17_031 (assembly GCF_003234035.1). Taxonomy (NCBI): domain Bacteria; kingdom Bacillati; phylum Actinomycetota; class Actinomycetes; order Micrococcales; family Microbacteriaceae; genus Curtobacterium; species Curtobacterium sp. MCPF17_031. The sequence goes on from NZ_QKSG01000001.1 coordinate 299,477, forward strand.
CGAAGGCGACGGACAGCGTCTCGCCCTTGGCGTGCTCACCGGCGAGGTAGATGGACGGGTACTTCATCGTGACCTTGGACCCGATGTTGCCGTCGATCCACTCCATGGTCGCGCCCTCGTGGGCGATCGCACGCTTGGTGACGAGGTTGTAGACGTTGTTCGACCAGTTCTGGATCGTCGTGTAGCGAACACGGGCGTTCTTCTTCACGATGATCTCGACGACGGCCGAGTGCAGGGAGTCGGACTTGTAGATCGGGGCGGTGCAGCCCTCGATGTAGTGGATGTACGAGTCCTCGTCCGCGATGATCAGCGTCCGCTCGAACTGGCCCATGTTCTCTGTGTTGATGCGGAAGTAGGCCTGCAGCGGGATCTCGACGTGGACGCCCTTCGGGACGTAGACGAACGAGCCGCCGGACCACACGGCCGTGTTCAGCGCAGCGAACTTGTTGTCGCCGGCCGGGATCACGGTGCCGAAGTACTCCTCGAACAGCTCCGGGTGCTCGCGCAGCGCCGTGTCGGTGTCCATGAAGATGACGCCCTGCTGCTCCAGGTCCTCGCGGATCTGGTGGTAGACGACCTCGGACTCGTACTGCGCGGCGACGCCGGCGACGAGGCGCTGACGCTCGGCCTCCGGGATGCCCAGGCGCTCGTACGTGGTGCGGATGTCCTCGGGGAGGTCCTCCCACGACTCGGCCTGCTTCTCCGTCGACTTCACGAAGTACTTGATGTTGTCGAAGTCGATGTCCGACAGGTCGGCGCCCCACGAGGGCATCGGCTTGCGGTCGAAGAGCTTCAGCGCCTTCAGCCGGTTCGCACGCATCCACTCGGGTTCACCCTTGCGGCCGGAGATGTCGGTGACGACCTCTTCCGACAGGCCACGGCGCGCAGAGGCGCCGGCAGCGTCGGAGTCGGCCCAGCCGAATTCGTACTGGCCGAGCCCTTCGAGTTCTGGACGGTCGATGAGCACGTCGGACATGGTCTCCTCGTTTCCTTCTCGCAACAGCGTCTCCGGTACAACCCGGTGGTGTCGGACACCATTCCACCGCAGGCCGCCGACACGGCGGTCCATGGTGTTGCTGCCTCGCAACGTCGATGCTTCCACGCAGTCGCGGGACCGATCGGCGATCACGGCTCATTCGGAGCCGGCGCCTGCCTAGACTTGACTGCTGCTGAACCCTCGAATCCTACAGGTCCAGGGCCCGGAACAACAGGAAGGCACCACCCTCGTGACTCGCGTCGGCCCCACTGTCGAGCAGGACGTCCGGACTCCGACCACCTGGTGGTCACTCCCCCGCACCGTCGACCCGCGCGTCGTGGTCCTCGCCTGGGCGTCCTTCGCGGTCGAGGTCGTGCTCATCGGCACCGGTGGGCTGGTCCGCCTGACCGCCTCCGGCCTCGGCTGCCCCACCTGGCCGAAGTGCACCACCGACTCGCTCGTGTCGACGCCCGAGATGGGCATCCACGGCGTCATCGAGTTCGGCAACCGCCTCCTCACCTTCGTGCTGGTCGTCGTCGCGATCGCGATGTTCCTGGCGGTCGTCCGGATGCGGAAGACCCGGCCGGAGCTGTTCTGGCTGGCGTTCGCCCAGGGCGCGGCGATCCCCGTCCAGGCCGTCATCGGCGGCGTGTCGGTCATATCCGGCCTCAACCCGTTCGTCGTCGGACTGCACTTCGTCGTCTCCGCCGTCCTGACGAGCATCACCGCCGCGCTCGTCTACCGCTCGGTGACCGGCCCGCGTGTCCGCGACCGCATCGTGCCCCGCTGGTACTTCGCCGTCGTCCGCGGCACCGTGGTCGCCGTCGCCGTCACCGTCCTGGTCGGCATCCTCACCACGGGCAGCGGTCCGCATGCCGGGGCGAGCGAACGGGTGGACGGCGGCGCCGTGCACCGGACCGGCTTCGACACGCAACTCATGGAGCACCTGCACGCGATCCCCGCCTACGCGACCTTCGCCCTGACGCTCGTGCTCGTCATCGGAGCGGTCCGCCTCGGTGTCTCCAGCAGGAGCGCGCTGCTGTTGCTCGTCGTCGAGTTCGTCCAGATCGCGGTCGGGCTCACCCAGGCCCGCACCGGCCTCCCCGTCGGCCTGGTGGGCACCCACATGGTGCTCGCCGGCCTGCTCGTCGCCGCGATGACGGCGGTGGTGCTCTCCACCCGCTCGAGTGCCGGTCGGGACGCCGTCCGGGCCTGACCCGGCTCGGCCCCGCCGCGGCTGTGGGCCGGCCACTTCGTCACGGCAGCCGTCCGCGAGCGGTGATCCGCACCTCCCGGTCGGCCGCGGACCCGGTCCGGTCGCCGAAGGCGACAGGTCTGCGCGCACCTTCGGCCGCGAACCGTCGCTTCCGCGCAGGAGTCCGCCGGCACCGCACGCCGCTGCGCCGCTGCCGCCTGACCCCGGGCGCGAAAGCGACAGATGAGTGCGGCCACGTTGCGGTGAACTGTCGCTTCCGAGCACGAGTCGGAGTCGGGAGCCGGACCGCGTCACCGCCGCACCCGGTCCCCGTCCCGGGCGCGGACCCGGACGCGGACGCGAAAGCGACAGACTTGCGCGGACCTTCCGCCGCGAACTGTCGCTCTCGCGTCGGGGTCGGCAGCCGTGCCGCCAGCCTGCCGCCCGAGGCGCCCGACGCGCCCGCCCCACGAAGCGACGGCGGGCCCGACCTCCGAGGAGGCCGGGCCCGCCGTCACACCGGGTGGATCAGATCGTGAACGTGAACACTTGCGGGAGCAGCGGATCGATGCCGACCGCGATGAACAGCAGCGTCAGGTACGTGATCGAGCTGCGGAACACGCGCATCGGGTGGACCTGCTCCATGTGCTGGATCGCCCGGTTGTAGAGCAGGTGCGACTCGACGACGAACCAGATGCCGCCGGCGAGTGCGACCACCGTGTACAGCGGGCCCATGTTCGCGACCGGGACGAGCAGCAGCGAGCAGACCAGGGTCGCCCAGGCGTAGAGCACGACCTGCAGCCCGACGACGGTCCGCCCGCGCACGACGGCCAGCATCGGCACGTCGGCGGCGTCGTAGTCGTCGCGGTACTTCATCGACAGCGGCCAGTAGTGCGGCGGCGTCCAGAGGAAGATCACCATGAAGAGGACGACCGGCGCCCAGGTCAGCGAGCCGGTGACGGCCGCCCACCCGATGAGGACCGGCATGCACCCCGCAGAGCCGCCCCAGACGATGTTCTGCGGGGTCCGGCGCTTGAGCCAGAGCGTGTAGACGAACACGTAGATGAGGATCGCGGCGACGCTCAACGCAGCCGCCAGCCAGTTCACGAAGACGACGAGGACCGCGGTCGACACGATGCCGAGGATCCACGAGAACACCAGCGCTTCGCGGTCCGAGAGCTCACCGGTCACCAGCGGACGTGTGCTCGTGCGCTTCATCAGGCGGTCGATGTCGCGGTCGATGTAGCAGTTGAACGCGGACGCCGAGCCGGCCGACATCGCGCCACCGAGCATCGTCCAGAACACGAGCCACAGGTCGGGCACGCCGCGCTCGGCGAGGAACATCGTGGGCGCGGTGGTGACGAGCAGGAGCTCCATCACGCGCGGCTTGGTGAGCGAGACGTACGCCCGGACCTTGCGGGACAGCATCGACCGACGAACGGTGTCTGGCCTGGTCACGGTGGCAGTCGGCAAGGGAACCTCAGTCTGTTTCGCTGCAGCTCGCACGCTCGGGAGGACGTCACCGTCGGCGTCCGGGCGCGCGTGTCCGCGGAATGGTCGCGGATCACGATCAGTTTACGCGATCGAGGGCGCCACGACGATGTCCGGCAGCATCGCAGCGGGTCCGGGACACGCCCGGACGGTGACCGGCCACCGAACGGCCACCGAGGCCCGCCGGTCACCTGGGCACCTTCTGAGTGCCGGTTCACTATGCTGGAGAGGCCCTCCCGCAGCGTGCCCCGAAGACGTCGGCCGCGATCGAGCCGGTCGGCCGCCGGCAACGGCGCCGCGACGGAGCCCCGGGTGGGCACCATGTCCGTGCGATGGCACGAGCCCTCGCACATGTCGCATCAATGAAGGGTCAACATCCAAGTGGCTGAATTCACCTGGGACGCCATCGACCGGAAGGCCGTCGACACGGCCCGCGTCCTCGCCGCCGACTCTGTCGAGGCGGCCGGCAACGGTCACCCCGGCACCGCGATGAGCCTCGCGCCGCTGGCTCACCTCCTCTTCCAGAAGGTGATGCGTCGCGACCCGAGCGACTCCACGTGGATCGGCCGCGACCGCTTCATCCTGTCGGCGGGTCACGCATCGATCCTGCAGTACGTGCAGTTCTACCTGCACGGGTACGGCCTCGAGCTCGACGACCTCCAGCACCTCCGCAAGTGGGGCTCCAAGACGCCGGGTCACCCGGAGTACGGCCACACTGACGGTGTCGAGATCACCACCGGACCGCTCGGCCAGGGCCTCGCGTCCGCGGTCGGCTTCGCCTACGCGCAGCGCTTCGAGCGCGGCCTGTTCGACCCGGAGACCCCGGCCGGTCAGTCGCCGTTCGACCACTACACCTACGTGATCGCCGGTGACGGTGACATGCAGGAAGGCGTCACGAACGAGGCCGGTTCGCTCGCAGGTCGCCAGCAGCTCGGCAACCTCATCGCCTTCTACGACTCGAACCAGATCTCGATCGAGGACGACACCGACATCGCGTTCTCCGAGGACGTCCACGCCCGCTACGAGGCGCTCGGCTGGCATGTCCAGGTCGTCGACTGGAAGAAGACCGGCGAGTACCACGAGGACGCCGAAGCACTCTTCGCCGCCGTCGAGGCCGCCAAGCAGGTCCACGACAAGCCGTCGCTGATCGTCATCAAGACGATCATCGGCTGGCCGTCGCCCACCAAGCAGAACTCCGGCAAGATCCACGGCTCGGCCCTCGGTGCCGACGAGCTCAAGGGCCTGAAGGAGGTCCTCGGCTTCGACACCGAGAAGACCTTCGACGTCGACCCCGAGGTCCTCGACTACACCCGTGGCGCGATCGCCAAGGGCCAGGCCGAGCACGCCGAGTGGCAGAAGACCTTCGACGCGTGGGCCGCGGCCAACGCCGACAAGAAGGCGCTATTCGACCGGGTGCAGGCGAAGCAGCTGCCCGAGGGCCTCGAAGCCGCCCTCCCGGTGTTCAGCACCGAGAAGGCCGTCTCGACCCGCGCCGCCTCCGGCAAGGTCATCAACGCCATCGCGCCGCTGATGCCCGAGTTCTGGGGTGGCTCCGCCGACCTCGCCGAGTCGAACCTCACCACGATCGAGGACGGCAAGTCCTTCGGTCCGGCCGAGGCCTCGACGAAGACCTGGACGACGGACCCGTTCGGCCGCGTGCTGCACTTCGGCATCCGTGAGCACGCCATGGGCTCGATCCTGAACGGCATCGTCCTGCACGGCAACACCCGCCCCTTCGGCGGCACCTTCCTGATCTTCAGCGACTACATGCGTCCGGCAGTCCGTCTCGCCGCCCTCATGAAGGCGCCCGCGATCTACGTCTGGACGCACGACTCCATCGCCCTCGGCGAGGACGGCCCCACGCACCAGCCGATCGAGCAGATCACCGCCCTCCGTGCGATCCCGGGTCTCGACGTCGTCCGCCCCGCGGACGCCAACGAGGTCGCGTACGCCTGGCTCGAGATGCTCAAGCACCAGGACCGCCCGGCCGGCATCGCGCTCAGCCGCCAGAACCTGCCCGTCTTCGAGCGTGGCGACGGTGACGCCTCGGGCGAGGTCTTCGCCTCGGCGAAGAACGTCGCCAAGGGTGCGTACATCCTCGCCGAAGCGCCGAACGGCACTCCGGACGTCATCCTCATCGGCACCGGCTCCGAGGTCCAGATCGCGGTCGACGCCCGTGAGCAGCTGAAGAGCGAGGGCATCAACGCCCGCGTCGTGTCCGCCCCGTCGCTCGAGTGGTTCTTCGAGCAGGACGAGGCGTACCGCGAGTCGGTCCTGCCGAAGGCCGTCAAGGCCCGTGTCTCGGTCGAGGCCGGGATCGCGATGAGCTGGCGCGACATCGTCGGCGACGCCGGCCGCAGCGTGTCGATCGAGCACTTCGGTGCCTCGGCCGACTACCAGAAGCTGTTCGAGGAGTTCGGCTTCACCACCGAGCACGTCATCTCGGCTGCCAAGGAATCGATCGCAGCAGCGTCCTGACCCACCGGGCCGGGTCCGGACATCCGGGCCCGGCCCTTCCGCACGGGAGGCCCGTGGCGGTCCCGCCACGTCTCTCCCGTGCCGGGGGCTCGACCCCCGCACAGACCACGGCTCCCCGGAGCCGACGAACGAAAACGAAGCAGAGAAGAAGCGAATGACTGACACCACCCCCACCGAAGCCCTCTCCGCCGTCGGCGTGAGCATCTGGCTCGACGACCTGTCCCGTGAGCTGCTGGAGACCGGCCGTCTCGAGAACCTCATCGCGGACCGCAACGTCGTCGGCGTGACCACGAACCCGACGATCTTCGCCTCGGCCCTCGCCAAGGGCGAGCGCTACGACGCGCAGGTCAAGGAGCTCGCCGCTGCGGGCACCGACGTCACGAACGCGATCTTCGAGATCACCACGCGCGACGTCGCCGACGCGTCCGACATCTTCGCCCCGATCTACGCCTCGTCCAACGGCTTCGACGGCCGCGTCTCCATCGAGGTCGAGCCGGGTCTCGCGCACGACACCGCGAAGACCATCGAGCAGGCGAAGTTCCTGTTCGACAAGGTCGGCAAGGAGAACGTCCTCATCAAGATCCCGGCGACCGTCGACGGGCTCGAGGCCATCACCGAGGTCATCGGCGCCGGCATCTCGGTCAACGTCACCCTGATCTTCTCGCTCGAGCGCTACCGCGCCGTCATCGACGCCTACCTCGGTGGCCTCGAGAAGGCCAAGGCCGCCGGCCACGACCTCTCGAAGATCCACTCGGTCGCGTCGTTCTTCGTCTCGCGCGTCGACTCCGAGATCGACAAGCGTCTCGACGCCGTCGGCTCGGACGAGGCGACCGAACTCAAGTCGAAGGCCGGCATCGCCAACGCGCAGCTCGCCTACCAGGTGTGGACCCAGGCGTTCGCGACCGAGCGTGCCCTCGGCCTCCTCGAGTCCGGCGCGAACACGCAGCGCCCGCTCTGGGCCTCGACCGGTGTCAAGGACCCGTCGCTGCCCGACACCCTCTACGTGACCGAGCTCGCGGCCCCGAACACCGTCAACACGATGCCGGGCAAGACCCTCGAGGCCACGTTCGACCACGGTCAGATCCACGGCGATGCCATCGCCGGGACCTTCGACGACGCGAACCAGGTCATGGACCAGCTCGCCGCCGTCGGCATCGACTACGACGACGTCGTCGACCTCCTCGAGAAGGAGGCCGTCGAGAAGTTCAACGTCTCGTGGGGCGAGCTCGTCGACACCGTCAAGACGGCCCTCGAGAACGCCAAGTAAGAGTGACCGTCTCCATCGCCGCCAGCGGTGACGCGGCGCGGGCCATCGACACGGTGGTCCCGCGCCTCGTCACCGATCTGGTGGCGTCCGGGATCACGGCACAGGACGCCGCACTGTGGGGTCCTGCAGCCGAAGCCGAGGCGTCGAACCGCCTCGGCTGGGTCGAGGCCGTCTCGGTCTCGCGTCCGCTCGTCGCCGAGGTCGTGGCACTCCGCGACCAGCTGCACGAGCAGGGCGTCGACCGGGTGGTCCTCGCGGGCATGGGCGGATCGTCGCTCGCGCCGGAGGTCATCGCCCGGACCGCCGGCGTGCCACTGGTGGTGCTCGACTCCACCGATCCCGCGCAGGTCCGGGTCGCGCTCACCGACCTCGAGCGCACCGTGCTCGTCGTGTCGTCGAAGTCGGGCTCCACGCTCGAGACCGACTCGCAGCGCCGGGTGTTCGAGCAGGCGTTCGAGGACGCCGGCATCGACCCCGCCGGGCGCATCGTCGTCGTGACGGACCCGGGCTCCGCGCTCGAGTCCGCCGCGCAGCAGGCCGGGTACCCCGTCTTCACCGCCGACCCGACCGTCGGCGGCCGCTACTCCGCACTGACCGCCTTCGGGCTGGTCCCGGCCGGACTGGCCGGCGCCGACATCGCGGAGCTCCTCGACGAGGCCGACGCCATCAGCGTGCTGCTGGCCGTCGACACCGACGAGAACCCCGGCCTCGTGCTGGGCGCGGTCCTCGGCGGGACCGCTCCGCTGCGCGACAAGATCGCCATCGTCGCGGACGGCACCCACATCCTCGGCTTCGGTGACTGGATCGAACAGCTCATCGCCGAGTCGACCGGCAAGGACGGCACGGGGCTGCTCCCCGTCGTCCTCGACGTCGACGCCCCAGAACTCGGCGCGGGTCTGCCCGACCTCCAGGTCGTGCGGCTCGTCGGGTCCCGCGAGGACGAGCGCCACGTCGCCGACGGCGAGCTGGAGATCACCGGCACGCTCGGTGGTCAGTTCCTCGTCTGGGAGTACGCGGTCGCGGTCGCCGGGCGGCTGCTCGGCATCAACCCCTTCGACCAGCCCGACGTGGAGGCCGCCAAGGTCGCCGCCCGCACGCTGCTCGACGGTCCTGCGTCACCGGACGTCACGCCGGCCTTCGAGGAGCACGGCATCGCCGTGTCCGCGACGGGTGGAGTCGACGTCGGGACGACGCTCGCCGAGGCCGTGTCGGGCCTCCTGGCCGGTCTCGGTGCCGACGGCTACGTGGCCGTCCACGCCTACGTGGACCGCGCCGCCGGTGCCGGCCTGGTGTCGCTCCGCGACCAGCTGGCCGCTCGCACCGGTCGGCCCGTCACCTTCGGCTTCGGGCCCCGGTTCCTGCACTCCACGGGCCAGTACCACAAGGGCGGCCCCGCGAACGGAGTGTTCCTGCAGATCGTCTCCGACGAGCAGGACGACCTCGCCGTCCCCGGCCGCCCGTTCACGTTCGGCCGGCTCATCCGAGCCCAGGCAGCCGGTGACGCGAGTGTCCTCGCCGAGCACGGCCGCCCGGTGCTGACCCTGTCGACGCGGGACGTCCCCGCGGCGGTGGCGGTCATCGCGGCTGCACTCACCACCTGATTCAAAGGAGTTCACCGACATGTCACCGGTGGCGATCACCCCGGAGCACAATCCGCTCCGGTTGCCCGCGGACCGTCGACTGAACCGGATCGCGGGTCCCAGCACCCTCATCATCTTCGGGGTGACGGGAGACCTCTCCCGGAAGAAGCTGATGCCCGCGGTCTACGACCTCGCGAACCGGGGGCTCCTGCCCCCGGGATTCGCGCTGGTCGGGTTCGCTCGGCGCGACTGGGAGGACCAGGACTTCTCCCAACTCGTCCACGATGCCGTCAAGGAGCACTCGCGGACCCCCTTCGACGAGGACGTCTGGCGTCAGCTCGAACAGGGCATCCGCTTCGTCCAGGGATCGTTCGACGACCCGGAGGCGTTCCGGCTGCTCAAGGAGACCGTCGACACGCTCGACGCCGAACGTGGGACGCTCGGCAACCACGCCTTCTACCTCTCCATCCCGCCGAAGATGTTCCCCGTGGTCACGGAGCAGCTCAAGGTCTCGGGCCTCACCGAGAAGCGCGACGGCTCCTGGAGCCGCGTCGTGGTCGAGAAGCCGTTCGGCTCCGACCTCCGCACCGCACGTGAGCTGAACGCCATCGTCGAGAGCGTCTTCGCTCCCGACGACGTGTTCCGCATCGACCACTACCTCGGCAAGGAGACCGTCCAGAACCTCCTGACGCTGCGGTTCGCGAACCAGATGTACGAACCCATCTGGAACTCGAACTACGTCGACCACGTGCAGATCACGATGGCCGAGGACATCGGCGTCGCCGGACGAGCCGCGTACTACGACGGGATCGGCGCGGCGCGCGACGTCATCCAGAACCACCTCCTGCAGCTCCTCGCCCTCACGGCGATGGAGGAGCCCGTCTCGTTCAAGGCCGGACACCTCCGTGCCGAGAAGGAGAAGGTGCTCTCCGCGGTCCGCCTGCCCGAGGACCTGTCCACGGCGACCAGCCGCGGGCAGTACGCCGGTGGGTGGCAGGGCGGCGAGAAGGTGCTCGGGTTCCTCGAGGAAGCGGGCATGAACCCCGAGTCCACGACCGAGACCTTCGCGGCCATCCGTCTCGACATCGCGACCCGCCGCTGGCAGGGCGTCCCGTTCTACCTGCGTGCCGGCAAGCGACTCGGTCGTCGGGTGACCGAGATCGCGATCGTGTTCAAGCGCGTGCCCGAGGACGTCTTCGGCATCGAGCAGTCCCCGCTCGGCCAGAACGCCCTCGTGATCCGCGTGCAGCCGGACGAGGGCGTCACGCTCCGCTTCGGTTCGAAGGTCCCGGGCGTCGGGACGCAGGTCCGCGACGTGACGATGGACTTCGGCTACGGCCACGCGTTCACCGAGGCCTCTCCCGAGGCCTACGAACGGCTCATCCTCGACGTGCTCCTCGGTGACCCGCCGCTGTTCCCGCGGCACCAGGAGGTCGAGTTGTCCTGGAAGATCCTCGACCCGATCGAGGAGTTCTGGCGGACTCAGGGCCAGCCCGAACAGTACCGTCCCGGCACCTGGGGCCCGGCTTCGGCCGACGAGCTCCTGGCCCGCGACGGTCGGACCTGGAGGCGTCCATGAAGATCGACCTGCCGAACACCACGGTCTCGAAGATCCAGAAGACCCTGGTGCACATCCGCGAAGAGGGCGGCGCCGTCGCCCTGGGCCGCGTCCTCACCCTCATCGTCTCGACCGCCCTCGGTCGCGAGGAAGAGGCGATCGAGGCCGCGAACCAGGCGTCCCGCGAGCACCCGATGCGCGTCATCATCGTGTCGAAGAACGAGGGGGACGTCGCGTCCCCCGGCCGGCTCGACGCGCAGATCCGCGTGGGTAGCGACGCCGGAGCCAGCGAGGTCATCGTCCTCCGTGCCTACGGCGAGACCGCGGCGGACGAGGAGAGCCTGGTCACCGGGCTGCTGCTGCCCGACGCGCCCGTCGTGGCCTGGTGGCCGGAAGCCGCGCCGGAGAAGCCCTCGGCGTCCCCGCTCGGCCGGATCGCCCAGCGTCGCATCACGGACGCAGCCGCTCAGAAGGACCCGAACGCGGCGATCATGGCGCTGGCCGACTCCTACGCACCGGGTGACACCGACTTCGCGTGGACCCGCCTGACCCTCTGGCGGAACCAGCTCGCCGCCGCGCTCGACCAGCCGCCGTTCGAGCCGATCACCGCGGTGGAGGTCTCGGGCGCGTTCGACAGCCCGTCGACCGTCCTGCTCGCGGCCTGGCTCGGACTGCAGCTCAAGGTCCCGGTGGAGGTCACCACCTCGCCCCGGGCGACCGGTTCGAGCGGCATCCACGGCGTCAAGCTGATCCGCGAGTCCGGGACCATCGAACTCGAGCGGTCCCTGGTCGACGTGGCGACGCTGTCGATGCCCGGTCAGCCGACGCACGACCTGTCCCTGCCCCGTCGGAACCTCCGCGACTGCCTGGCCGAGGAACTCCGTAGACTCGACCCGGACGTCCTCTTCGGAGACGTCGTCAAGCACGGGGTGGCCAAGCTCCGCGAACGCATCGCGGGCTGAACCACCACGGTCCGGCCGCCCGTCCTCCCCCACCCGCACGGTGGACGGTCGGACGGCCGGCCGGACCGGCCCGCGGGCACACCGACCGCACACGAACACAGGAGTCACGTGACCAACGAACGGCGGGTGCTCGTGCACCCCGACAAGCAGGCCCTCGGCGCCTCCGTCGCCGCACGCTTCATCACGAAGATCATCGACGTCCTCGACGAGCAGGGGCGAGCCGACATCGCGATCAGCGGGGGCTCCGTCTCCACTCTCGTCCTGGCTGCGATCGGTCAGTCGCAGGCGAAGCAGAGCGTCGACTGGTCGAAGGTCCACGTCTGGTGGGTCGACGAGCGCTGGGTGCCGGAGGGGGACGCGGACCGCAACATCACCGGCACGCAGACGGACTTCCTGGACCACGTGAGCATCCCGCCGGAGAACATCCACCCGATGGCTCCGTCGGACGCCGGCATCAGCATCGACGAGGCCGCCGAGCAGTACGAGCGCGAACTCCTCGCCGCTGCCCCGGACTCCGCCGAGACCCCCCGGTTCGACATCACGCTGCTCGGCGTCGGACCGGACGGCCACACCGCTTCGCTGTTCCCGGAGTTCCCGCAGCTGCGCATCACCGACCGCAAGGTCGTCCCGGTCGACGACTCCCCCAAGCCGCCGGCACAGCGCCTGACGCTCACGTACCCGGTGATCAACGCCTCGCAGCGCGTCTGGGTCATCCTGTCCGGAGCCGAGAAGGCGTCGGTCCTCGGGCTGGCACTCGCGGGCGCTTCGGTCGACGAGGTCCCCGTCGGCGGCGTGCGTGGTCGGAAGCGCACCGTCTTCTTCGTCGACCAGGACGCCGCACGCGACGTCCCGGAGAACCTCATTGCGTCGACGTACTGACGCACGGGGCGCGTGACGCGCCTGCACACGGACGGGAGGCCCGGTACCAGCTGGTACCGGGCCTCCCGTCCGTCGTCCGCTCCCGGACCGTCACGGCGATGACAGAGAAGGCCCCCGCGCCGATCGGTGCGGGGGCCTTCTCTGTACCCGGTGGTGGTCTACTTGGCTGCGGTCCCGCGGCGCTGGCGCAGCTGCTGGAGCGCGTCCTCGAGGAGCTGCGCTGCCTCTTCCTCGGTGCGACGCTCCTTCACGTACGCGAGGTGCGTCTTGTACGGCTCGGTCTTGGCGACCTGCGGCGGGTTCTCCTTGTCACGACCGGCCGGCAGACCCGTGGACGGCGAGTCGACCGTCTCCGGGATCTCGTCGTCGGGCAGGTTCGCGGCGAAGTACCGGACGACCTCGTTGCCCATCGCGTCCCAGTAGGAGATGGCCACACGCTCGGCCTGGACCCCACGGTCCTGTTCGCCCATCGGGCCCGCGCCGACGCGCGACCCGCGGATTGCGCTTCCTCCGGATGCCATGTCAGCTCCCTGCCGTGAACTTGTTGATGAGACCGAGCACGATGATGCTCGAGATCCAGAGGAGCCCGAGGATCACCGTGATGCGGTTCAGGTTGCGCTCGGCGACGCCAGATGCCCCGAGGTTGCTCGTCACACCACCGCCGAACATGTCCGAGAGGCCGCCACCGCGGCCCTTGTGCAGGAGGATGAGGAGCGTGAGCAGGAGGCTCGTGATCGCGAGCAGGACCTGCAGCACGACGGAGAGTATCGCCACGACGTACCTTTCGTGTCAGTCAGCCATCCGAGTATACCGGTCACGCGGAGCGCGGTCGGGACCCGGACGGGCTGGGCGGTTCGGGAGGGGCACAGCACGAGGCGCGACGGGCGGTGCCCGTCGCGCCTCGGCGGTGCTGGTCTAGAGACCGACGTGCTGCTGGAACCGCGCGATGGCGGCGAACTCCTGCACGTCGAGGGACGCGCCACCGACGAGGGCGCCGTCGACGTCGGGCTCGCGGAGGAAGCCGGCGATGTTGCCCGACTTGACCGAACCGCCGTACAGCACCCGCGTGTCGGCAGCGGCCTGGTCACCCCAGGCGGCGGCGATCCCGCGGCGCAGCGCAGCACATTCGTCCTGCGCCTGCTCTGCGGTCGCTGCCTGGCCGGAGCCGATGGCCCACACCGGCTCGTACGCGACGACGATCTCGGACGGCTGCACGGTGCCGAGGACGACCTGGAGCTGCTCGACCGGCACGACGCCGGCCCCGCGCTGCTCCCGCTGCTCGCCGGTCTCGCCGACGCAGACGACCGGCACGAGACCGTGCTTCACGGCAGCGGCCGTCTTGGCAGCCACGACCTCGTCCGTCTCACCGTGCATGGTGCGACGTTCGGAGTGCCCGACGATGACGTACTTCGCGTCGAGTGCCGCGAGGAAGGCGCCCGAGACGTCACCGGTGTACGCACCCGAGTCGTACTGCGAGAGGTCCTGGGCACCGAACGCCAGCGGCAGCTTGTCCGCCGAGATCAGCGTCTGCACGCTTCGCAGGTCGGTGAACGGCGGGAACACCGCGACCTCGACGTCCGCGTGGTCGTGGCGCGCGTCCTTCAGCGTCCACGCGAGCTTCTGGACGGTCGCGATGGCCTGGAGATGATCGAGGTTCATCTTCCAGTTGCCCGCGATCAAGGGGGTGCGGTTCATGCTGCGTCCTCCCGAGCGTTCCCGGCGATCAGCGGCGTGCGGCTCATGCGGACCACCCCAGTGCTTCGAGACCCGGCAGCGACTTGCCCTCGAGGAACTCGAGGCTCGCTCCACCACCGGTGGAGATGTGGCCGAACTGGTCGTCCGTGAACCCGAGCGACCGGACCGCGGCGGCGGAGTCGCCACCGCCGACCACACCGAGACCGTCGACCTCGGTCAGCGCCTGGGCGACCGTCTTCGTGCCGGCGGCGAAGGCCGGGAACTCGAACACGCCCATCGGGCCGTTCCAGAAGACCGTCTTCGACGCGGAGACCGCTGCCGCGAACCGCTCGGCCGTCTCCGGTCCGATGTCCAGGCCGATGCCGTCCGTGCCGAACGACGACGACTCGATGGCGTCCGCGGCGACCGTCACGTGCTCGGCGTCCGCGGCGAACCCGGAGGCCACCACGACGTCGGTCGGCAGGTCGATGGTCACGCCGAGCTCGGTCGCCCGCGAGAGGTACTCGCGGACCGTGTCGAGCTGGTCCTGCTCGAGCAGCGACTTTGCCACGCCGTGGCCCTGGGCCGCGAGGAAGGTGAAGAGCATCCCGCCACCGATGCAGATCGTGTCGACCCGAGGCAGGAGGTGGTCGATGACACCGAGCTTGTCGCTGACCTTCGAACCACCGAGCACGACGGTGTACGGCCGCTCCGGGTCCTTCGTCAGCCGCTCGAGCACGGTCAGTTCCTGCTCGATGAGCTGACCGGCAGCGCTGGGGAGCGCCGACGCCAGCTCGTAGACGGAGGCCTGCTTGCGGTGCACGACACCGAAGCCGTCGGAGACGAAGGCGTCCCCGAGTGCGGCGATGCGCTCCGCGAAGGCGGTCCGCTCGGCGGCGTCCTTCGAGGTCTCCTCCGGGTTGAAGCGGAGGTTCTCGAGCAGCAGGACGTCACCGTCCTCGAGGGCCTCGGCAGCCGCGGTCGCGTCGTCGCCGACCGTCTCGCCGACGAAGGCGACCGGCTTGCCGAGCAGCTCGGACAGGCGCTGGGCGACGGGCGCGAGTGAGTACTCGGGCTTCCGTTCGCCGTCGGGCCGGCCGAGGTGGGACACCACGACCACGCGCGCACCGGCGGTGATCAGGGTGTTCAGGGTGGTGAGCGACGCCCGCACGCGGCCGTCGTCCGTGATCGTGCCGTCCGCGAGCGGGACGTTCAGGTCACAGCGGACGACGACACGCTTGCCGGCGAGGTCGCCGAGGTCCTCGAGGGTGCGGAGAGCCATCAGGTCAGAGCTTCTCGCCCACGAACTCGGTCAGGTCGACCAGGCGGTTCGAGTAGCCCCACTCGTTGTCGTACCACGAGGTGATCTTGACGAGGTTGCCCATGACCTTGGTCAGGCCGGAGTCGTAGATCGAGGAGTGCGGGTCCGTGGTGATGTCGGTCGACACCAGCGGGTCCTCGCTGTAGAGCAGGATGCCCTTCAGCGGCCCCTCGGCGGCAGCCTTGTACGCGGCGTTGATCTCATCGACGGTGACGTCGGCCTTGGTCTCGAGCGTGAGGTCCGTGATCGATCCGGTCGGGACCGGGACGCGGAGCGCGAAGCCGTCGAGCTTGCCGGCGAGCTCCGGCAGGACCAGGCCGATGGCCTTCGCTGCACCGGTGGAGGTCGGGACGATGTTCAGCGCGGCCGCACGGGCACGACGGGGGTCCTTGTGCGGGCCGTCCTGCAGGTTCTGGTCGGCCGTGTACGCGTGCACGGTGGTCATGAGACCACGCTCGATGCCGAACGCGTCGTGGAACACCTTGGCGAGCGGCGCGAGGCTGTTCGTGGTGCACGAGGCGTTCGAGATGATGTGGTGGTTCGCGGCGTCGTAGGTGTCCTCGTTCACGCCGAGGACGATCGTGACGTCGTCACCGGTCGCCGGAGCGGAGATGATGACCTTCTTGGCACCGGCGTCGATGTGCTTCTGCGCATCGGCGGCCTTCGTGAAGAAGCCGGTCGACTCGATGACGATGTCGACACCCAGCTCGCCCCAGGGCAGGTTGGCGGGGTCACGCTCGGCGAGGACCTTGATGGCCTTGCCGTCGACGACGATGTTGTCGCCGTCGAGCTCGACGGAGACGCCGAGCTTGCCGGTGATCGAGTCGTACTTGAGCAGGTTCGCGAGGGACGCGTTGTCGGTGAGGTCGTTCACCGCCACGATCTCGAGGTCGCTGCCCTTGGCCAGAGCGGCGCGGAAGAAGTTACGGCCGATCCGGCCGAAGCCGTTGATGCCGATCTTGACGGTCAATGGATCTCCTGTTGGGTGTGGAGCGCCTCGGGAGACGCTGCTTTTTCGGAGTGTGGAGGCGTCGTCGTGGACGACGGCCGACCCACGCACGGGACGATGGGCCCCGTGACGTCGCCGTACCGACCCTAGCAGTCGGACCCCCGCGGACCGCCTGCATGACGCCGTCCTGGGGACGGTTCGGGTGCGGCGGCCACGGGGGTCCGACGGTGGGTCAGATGACTGCCCGGCGCGGGCTGCGGTCAGGCGCCCTCGAGCTCTTCCGGGACGCTCGCCTCGGTGCCCGGGATGCCGAGGTCGCTGGCACGCTTGTCAGCCATCGCGAGCAGTCGGCGGATGCGCCCGGCGATGGCGTCCTTCGTCATGGGCGGGTCCGCGTGCTGGCCGAGCTCGTCGAGCGAGGCGTCACGGTGTTCGAGGCGCAGTGCGCCGGCGTACTGCAGGTGGTCGGGCACCTCGTCGCCGAGGATCTCCAGCGCGCGCTCGACCCGGGCGCACGCGGCCACGGCGGCCTGCGCGGAACGGCGGAGGTTCGCGTCGTCGAAGTTGACCAGGCGGTTGGCGGTGGCCCGGACCTCCCGGCGCTGGCGCATCTCCTCCCAGTCGGCGGTGGTGCGGGCGGCGCCCATGGCCGTGAGCATCTGACCGATCGCCTCGCCGTCACGGATCACGACGCGGTGCACCCCGCGGACCTCACGGCCCTTCGCGGCGATCCCGAGGCGGGAGGCTGCACCGACGAGCGCCATCGCGGCCTCGTTGCCCGGGCAGGTGACCTCGAGCGCCGCGGCACGGCCCGGGTCGGTCAGGGTCCCGGAGGCCAGGAACGCCCCGCGCCAGATGGCGGCGAGGTCCTCGCGGTTGCCGGTGGTCAGCCGGTTCGGGAGGCCCCGCACCGGACGACGACGGGCGTCCATCAGGCCGGTCTGGCGGGCGAGCGTCTCGCCCGCCTCGAGCACACGCACCAGGTAGCGGGTGCCGCGACGGGACGACGCGGTCGAGCCGACGGAGGCCTCACTGCGGACGCCGTAGAGCTCGGCCAGGTCCTTGCGGACCCGGTGCACGATGATCCGGGTGTCGAGCTCGACCTCGACCGCGATGCGGCCGGAGATGACGTGCAGGCCCCCGGCGAAGCGCAGGACGGTCGCGAGTTCGGCGGCGCGGACCGTGTTCCGGTTGACGACGACCCTGGCCAGCTCGTCCTTCACCTCGGCAGTCAACGGCACGGCATCATTCCTTACGTTCTTCGGGGTGGGGTTCTGCGGTCCCGGGGCGCACACGTGTGGAGGCGGCCGGTGGGACGGTCACTCCCGGCCGAGATCTCGGTTCTTCACACGCACGGCGACGTTGGGCATCCCGCGGAGGAGGCTCGCCAACTCGGCGACGATGGCGACCGAACGGTGCTTGCCGCCGGTACAGCCGATGGCGATCGTAGCGTGTCTTTTGTTCTCGCGCTGGTACCCCTCGAACACGGGCTCGAGGACCGAGGCGTAGCGGTCGACGAACGGACGGGCTCCGGACTGCTCCATGACGTAGTCGGAGACGGGCTTGTCGAGCCCCGTGTGCGGCCGCAGTTCCGGCACCCAGTAGGGGTTCGGGATGAAGCGCACGTCGGCCACCATGTCGGCGTCGGCGGGCAGGCCGTACTTGAACCCGAAGCTCATCAGCGTCACCTGGACTCCGACGAACCGGTCCTCTGCGAACTTCTCGGTCACCGAGTTCGCGAGTTGGTGGATGTTCAGGTCGGACGTGTCGATGATCAGGTCGGATGCCTCGCGGAGGCCGAGCAACCGAGTGCGCTCCCGTGCGATGCCGTCGAGCAGCGTGTCCTCGCCCTGCAGCGGGTGCGGCCGGCGCACCTGCTCGAAGCGCCGCACCAGGACCTGGTCGGTGGCCTCGAGGAACAGCACCCGGACGCGGGCGCTCGTGCTCTCGCGAAGCGACTGCACGGCACGCTCGGGATCGGTGAAGAACCGGCCGCCGCGGACGTCGACGACGGTGGCGATCTTCGGGATCGACTCCCCCGCTCGGTCCGCCAGGTCGGTGAGCGGCCCCAGCATCTGCGTCGGCAGGTTGTCGACGACGTACCAGCCGAGGTCCTCCAGCGCCTTGCCGACCGTCGACCGCCCCGCGCCGGACATGCCCGTCACGATGAGGACGTCGTGCTGTTGCTGCGAGGTGGTGTCGGTCATCTGCGAAGGGGCTCCATCGTGGTCTGGCCGGGCGGGTCGCCCGTCGTCGCCGTGCGCGGTGCGCTCGGCAGGGGTCGGCCCGCGGACCCTCGGGCTGCACGCCCCGGGTCCGCGTCCAGGCTACCGTCCGGCCGGGAGGCCCGTGCCGGGGTCACACAGGCCGGTGCGGACCGTCCGGGGTCGGCTCGGGCACACGCACCGGGCCTGCCGGCGCGGGAGCACTGACGGGCTCGGGCGGCTCTGGCGCACTGGTCAGTCCAGGTGCACCGGTCGGTCCAGGTGCACTGGCCGACTCTGGCGCACTGGCCGGCACCGTCGTGAGCTTCCGGACCACCGCGGCCGCGGTCGCCGGTCCGACGCCCGGGACCTCGGCGACCTCTTCCGGCGTCGCCTGCCGGAGCCGGGCGACGGACCCGAAGTGCTTGAGCAGCGCCGAGACGCGGTTCGGTCCGAGCCCGGGGATCTCGGACAGCTGCGAGCGCACGTCACGCTTCCGACGTGTGCGCTGGTGCGTGATCGCGAACCGGTGTGCCTCGTCACGGAGGCGCTGGATGAGGAAGAGCGCCTCGGAGTTGCGCGGCAGGATCACCGGGAAGTCGTCGTCCGGCAGCCAGAGCTCCTCGAGGCGCTTCGCGATGCCGACCAGGGCGATGTCCCGGACCCCGGCCTCGTCGAGCGCACGCTTCGCCGCCGCGACCTGGGGCTGCCCGCCGTCGACGACGAGCAGCTGCGGCCGGTACGCGAACCGCTTCGAGGGCTTCGATCCCTCGACAACGCCGTCCCCCGTCACGTCCGGGACGTCGGGTACTGCCGCGTCCTCGTCGAGCCGCGCCAGGCGCCGTGTGAGCACCTGGTACATGCTGTCGGTGTCGTCAGTGGTCTCGGCGATCGTGTAGCGGCGGTACTGGTCCTTGCGGGGCAGGCCGTCCTCGAACACGACCATCGAGGCGACGACGTTCGTGCCCTGCAGGTGCGAGATGTCGTAGCACTCCATCCGCAGTGGTGCCTCGCTCATGCCGAGGGCCTCTTGGATGTCGGCCAGGGCTGCGGCCCGCGTGGTGTAGTCGGCCGAGCGCTTGGTCTTGTAGAGCATCAGCGCCTGCTGGGCGTTCTGTGACGCGGTCCGGGCCAGTCCGGCCCGGTCACCGCGCTGCGCCGTGCTGAGCTTCGTGCCACGACCCCCACGGCGGTCGCTGAGCCACTGCTGCAGCGCGTCGGCGTCGTCCGGCAGCACGGGCACGACGACCTCACGCGGCGGGCCGTCGTTCGCGACGCCCGGGGTGGGGTCTGCGCTCGCCTGCGTGAGCAGGGCACCGTCGGCACCGGTCGAGAGCCCGTCGTCGGCGTACACGCCCTGCACGATCTGCTCGACGAGGTCGCCGGTGCTGATGTCGAGCTCCTTGTCGACCACCCAGCCGCGCACACCGCGGATGCGGCCGCCACGGACCGAGAACAGCTGCACGGCCGCGGCCAGTTCGTCCTCGGCGATGCCGAAGAGGTCGAGGTCGACCGAGTCCTTGAGCACGACGGCGGACTTCTCGAGGACCGCTTCGAGCGCCTCGACCTGGTCACGGAAGCGCGCGGCCTGCTCGTACTGCATGGCGTCCGCCGACGCGGCCATCCGCTGCCGGAGCTGCGTGATGACGCGTCGGTCGTAGCTGCCCATGAAGCGGACGAACTCCTCGACGAGCGCGCGGTGCTCCTCGATGGTCACGCGCTGGGAGCACGGGCCGCCGCACTTGCCGATCTGCCCCGGGAAGCAGGGCTTGCCGGTCTGCATGGCCCGCTTGTACGAGGACTCCGAGCACGTGCGGATCGGGAAGACCTTGATCATCAGGTCGATCGTGTCGTGCACCGCCCAGATCTTCGGGTACGGCCCGAAGTACTTGGCGCCCTTGATCTTGCGGTTCCGGGTCACCATCACGCGGGGCGCCTCGTCCGCCATCGTGATCGCCATGTACGGGTACGACTTGTCGTCCCGGAACTTGACGTTGAACGGCGGATCGAACTCCTTGATCCACGTGTACTCGAGCTGCAGCGCCTCGATCTCGGATCCGACGGTGGTCCACTCGACGCTCTTGGCCGTCAGGACCATCCGCCGGGTGCGCTCGTGCAGGGTCGGCAGCGGCGCGAAGTAGTTGCTCAGGCGGGCGCGGAGGTTCTTCGCCTTGCCGACGTAGAGCACCCGACCGTTGCCGTCGCGCCATCGGTAGACGCCCGGGTCGGTCGGGATCTCACCCGCCTTCGGCCGCCAGGGGACGGTGTCGGCCACCTAGCGAGCACCTGCCTTCTGTGCACCTGCTCGACGCGCGCCGACCGACCGCTCCTTGCCCACGCGGGCGTCCTGCGCCTCGAGGATCTCGCGGAGGAAGACACCGGTGTGGCTCTCCGGGACGTCGGCGACGTGCTCCGGGGTGCCGGTCGCGAGGACCGTGCCACCACCCGAACCGCCTTCGGGACCCATGTCGATGAGCCAGTCGGCGGACTTGATGACGTCGAGGTTGTGCTCGATCGTGATGACGGTGTTGCCCTTGTCGACCAGCGACTGCAGCACGAGCAGCAGCTTCCGGACGTCCTCGAAGTGCAGACCCGTGGTCGGCTCGTCGAGCACGTACACGGTGCGGCCGTTCGAGCGACGCTGCAGCTCGGTCGCGAGCTTGACGCGCTGCGCCTCGCCACCAGACAGGGTCGTCGCGCTCTGGCCGAGTCGGACGTAGCCGAGGCCGACGTCGACCAGGGTCGCCATGTACCGGTGGATCGCGGAGATCGGCTCGAAGAACTCGGCCGCCTCGCTGATCGGCATGTCCAGGACCTCGGAGATGCTCTTGCCCTTGTAGTGGACCTGCAGCGTCTCGCGGTTGTACCGGGCGCCGCCACAGACCTCGCACGCGACGTAGACGTCGGGCAGGAAGTTCATCTCGATCTTGATCGTGCCGTCGCCAGAGCAGTTCTCACAGCGCCCGCCCTTGACGTTGAAGCTGAAGCGACCGGGCTGGTAGCCGCGGGTCTTGGCCTCTTGCGTCTCGGCGAAGAGCTGACGGATGCGGTCGAAGACGCCGGTGTACGTCGCCGGGTTCGAGCGCGGGGTGCGGCCGATCGGTGCCTGGTCGACGTGCACGACCTTGTCGAGCTGGTCGAGGCCCTTCACGCGGGTGTGCTTGCCGGCGATGTGTCGGGCACCGTTGAGCTGGTTGGCGAGCACCTTGTAGAGGATGTCGTTCACCAGCGTCGACTTGCCCGAACCGCTCACGCCGGTGACCGCCGTGAACACCCCGAGCGGGAAGTCGACGTCCACGTCCTTGAGGTTGTTCGCCCGCGCACCCTGCACGCTGATGACGCGCTTGCGGTTCACCTTCCGGCGCTCCGACGGCATCTCGATCGCCCGACGTCCGGCCAGGTAGTCACCCGTGATCGACTCGCGGTTCTCGATCATGTCCGCGTAGGAGCCCGAGTGCACGACGTTGCCGCCGTTGACGCCCGCGCCCGGTCCGATGTCGACGACCCAGTCAGCGGTGCGGATGGTGTCCTCGTCGTGCTCGACGACGATGAGGGTGTTCCCGAGGTCCTTGAGCTTGACCAGGGTGTCGATGAGCCGGCGGTTGTCGCGCTGGTGCAGACCGATGCTCGGCTCGTCGAGCACGTAGAGGACGCCGGTCAGGCCCGAACCGATCTGCGTCGCCAGACGGATGCGCTGCGCCTCGCCGCCGGAGAGCCCGCCTGCTCCGCGCGCGAGCGTCAGGTAGTTGAGGCCGACCTCGAGCAGGAACTCGAGACGCGCCCGGATCTCCCGCAGGACGGCCGCGGCGATGTGCGCCTCGCGATCCGTGAGGGCGATGTCCGCCATGAACGCGTATGCCTGGTCCAGGGCCATGCTCGTGACGTCGGCGATGCTGCGACCGTCGACGGTCACGCCGAGCACCTCGGGCTTCAGGCGGGTGCCGTCGCACACCGGGCAGGGCACCTCGCGCAGGTAGCCCTGGAAGCGCTGGCGCTGCGAGTCGGTCTCGGCCTCGGCGAACTTCCGCTCGATGTAGGGCATGACACCCTCGAACCCACTCGTGTACCGCATCTCGCGGCCGAAGCGGTTCCGCCAGGACACCGAGACCTCGAAGTCCTTGCCCGTCAGGATCGCCGCCTGCACCGACGACGGCAGCTGGCTCCACGGGGTGTCCATGCGGAACCCGAGCTCCTTGCCCAGACCGGCGAGCAGCTTCTCGAAGTAGGAGTACAGGCCGCTGGTGCCGGTCCAGGGCAGCAGCACGCCGTCCTTCAACGAGGCTTCGGGGTCGCCGAGCACCAGGTCCGGGTCGACGGACATCCGGGTACCGAGGCCCGAGCACTCCGGGCAGGCGCCGAACGGGGCGTTGAACGAGAAGGTCCGCGGCTCGATCTCGGTCAGGGCCAGCGGGTGGTTGTTCGGGCACGACAGGTTCTCGGAGTAGGTCCGGACGGCGCCGGGGCCCTCGTGGTCCACGAGGTCGATCGCCACGGTGCCGTTCGTCAGGCGCAGGGCGGTCTCGAGCGAGTCCGTCAGGCGTCCGAGGATGTCGTCGCTGGCGACCAGGCGGTCGACGATGACGGAGATGTCGTGCTTGACCTGCTTCTTCAGCGTCGGCGGGCTGCTCAGCTGGATCCGCTCGCCGTCGACGATGGCGCGCGAGTAGCCGGAGGCCGCGAGCTCCTGGAAGAGGTCGACGAACTCGCCCTTCTTCTTCGACACGATCGGCGCGAGCACCTGGAAACGGGTGCCGCTCTCCTGCGTCATCAACTGGTCGGCGATCTGCTGCACGCTCTGCTTGCTGATCACTTCACCACAGACGGGGCAGTGCGGGATGCCGATGCGCGCCCAGAGCAGACGCATGTAGTCGTAGACCTCGGTGATGGTGCCCACCGTGGAACGCGGGTTGCGGTTCGTCGACTTCTGGTCGATCGACACCGCCGGCGACAGGCCCTCGATGAAGTCGACGTCGGGGCGGTCGACCTGGCCGAGGAACTGGCGGGCGTACGCCGACAGGGACTCGACGTAGCGCCGCTGGCCCTCGGCGAAGATCGTGTCGAACGCGAGCGAGGACTTCCCCGAGCCGGACAGCCCGGTGAACACGACGAGCGAGTCGCGCGGGATCTCGAGGTCGACGTCTCGGAGGTTGTGCACGCGCGCACCACGGACGCTGAGCGTCGACGTGTCGTGCGGGGCCGTCCCGCCGGGCAGGTGCAGGTCCGACGGCTCGTCGAAGTCGTCCGGGCCGGACATGGCGGTTCCGCGGTCAGAGGTGATGGTCATCGCAGACGATTCTACGAAGCCGGTCCGACAAACGCCCGCTGAGCCGGCTCAGCCGAGTGCGTCGAGAGCGAACGTGACGCCGGAAGCCGTCTCGCTGGCGGCCCAGAGTCGCGCGGCCTCGTGGCGGTCGTGCGCCCGGGGTTCCGCCGGGACGACCGTCGCCCGACCGCGGAGCTGGAACCAGCCGTCCGGTCCCCAGTACTCGCCGGACCGGACGTCGTCGCCCACCGAGGCGTGGACGAGCGGGACCGCGCCCGCGTCCTTCCCCTGCGCGACGAAGCGCTGCCCGGGCCCGATCCACGCGGGTTCGGGTCGCGACCGGCCGACTGCCAGGGTGCCGGTGACGGCCTCCTGCGTCAGGGAGTCGAGGGCGAGGCCCGGGTGCGCCACGACGCTGGACACCGGGGACCCTGCGTCTGCCAGACGCTGGGCCAACTCGAACCCGAACAGCATCACCGCGAGCTTGCTGCGCGCGTACTGCCGGTAGCCGTTGTAGTGCCCGGCACCGAGCGGGTCGTGCCGGTCGAGCGTCACCCAGCGGTGCGAGATGGATCCGAGGTGGACGACCCGACCGCCGGTGTCCCGGAGCAGCGGGAGCACCAGGCCCGTCCAGGCGAAGTGCCCGAGGTGGTTCGTCCCCATCTGCAGTTCGTGGCCCTGCGCCGTGGACCGACGCTCGCGAGACCCGACGACCCCGGCGTTGTTGAGCACCGCGTGCACCGGCCCGAGCGTTCCCAGCGCTGCCGCAGCCGCGCGCACCGAGTCGAGGTCCGCCAGGTCGAGGTGCACGTGCTCGAGCTGCGCGTCGGGCACCACCGAGCGGATGCTGCGCTCGGCAGCCGCGGCCTTGCCGGAGTCGCGCGTCGCCAGGACCACCCGGTGTCCGCCCACGGCGAGCTGTTCGGCCGCCTGGTACCCGAGCCCCGCACTGGCGCCGGTGACGACGACCGTGCGAGGTCCGGCCGGGGCGCCGGGATCAGACGACATGTCCGGCCGACTCCATCTGGCGCAGCGCCTTCTTGAGGTCCTGGACCTCGTCGCGGAGTCGTGCTGCGAGCTCGAACTTCAGCTCGGCGGCCGCCTGCAGCATCTGGTCGTTGAGGTCGGCGATCGTCGCTTCGAGTTGCGTCGCACCCTCGCCGGCGATGCCCTCGCGGCGGAGCGACGGGGTCGGGGCACGACGACCGTCACGGACGCCACCACCGCGGCGCTCCAGGAGTTCGCGGGTGTCGTCGCTCTCGCGGTTGAGGACCTCGGTGATGTCCGCGATCTTCTTGCGCAGCGGCTGCGGGTCGATGCCGTGCTCGAGGTTGTACGCCACCTGCTTCTCGCGGCGGCGGTCGGTCTCCTCGATGGCCTGCTTCATCGAGTCGGTCATCTTGTCGGCGTACATGAGCACCTGGCCCGACACGTTGCGCGCTGCACGACCGATCGTCTGGATGAGCGACGTCGACGAGCGCAGGAAGCCCTCCTTGTCCGCGTCGAGGATCGCGACGAGCGAGACCTCGGGCAGGTCGAGGCCTTCGCGGAGCAGGTTGATCCCGATGAGCACGTCGTAGACCCCCTGGCGCAGCTCCGTGAGGAGTTCCACACGCTTCAGGGTGTCGACGTCCGAGTGCAGGTACCGCACCCGGACCCCGGCGTTGCCGAGGAAGTCGGTGAGCTCTTCGGCCATGCGCTTCGTCAGCGTGGTGACGAGCACGCGCTCGTTCTTCTCGGAGCGCTGCTTGATCTCCTCGAGCAGGTCGTCGATCTGACCGTCGCTCGGCTTGATGATGATCTCGGGGTCGACGAGGCCAGTCGGGCGGATGATCTGCTCGACGACGCTGTCCGTGATGCCGAGCTCGTACTTGCCGGGCGTCGCCGACAGGAAGACCTTCTGCCCGACGCGGTCGAGGAACTCCTCCCACTTCAGCGGGCGGTTGTCCATCGCGCTCGGCAGACGGAAGCCGTGCTCCACCAGGGTGCGCTTCCGGGAGGCGTCGCCCTCGTACATCGCACCGATCTGCGGCACGGTGACGTGCGACTCGTCGATGACGAGGAGGAAGTCGTCCGGGAAGTAGTCGATCAGGCAGTGCGGTGCTTCGCCCGGCCCACGGCCTTCCATGTGCCGCGAGTAGTTCTCGATGCCCGAGCAGAACCCGATCTGCTCCATCATCTCGATGTCGAACGTGGTGCGCATCCGCAGCCGCTGGGCTTCGAGCAGCTTGCCCTGACCTTCGAGCTCGGCGAGCCGTTCGGCCAGTTCTTCCTTGATCGAGCTGATCGCGCGGTGCATGACGTCGGTGTCCGCCACGTAGTGGGACGCCGGGAAGATCGAGACCGCGGGCAGGTCGTCGATCACGTTGCCCGTCAGCGGGTGCAGCGAGGAGAGCGCTTCGATCTCGTCGCCGAACATCTCGATGCGGATCGCGTGCTCTTCGTACATCGGGATGATCTCGAGCGTGTCGCCGCGGACCCGGAAGGTGCCGCGCGCGAAGTCGACGTCGTTGCGCTGGTACTGCATGCTGACGAACTTGCGGACGAGCTGGTCACGGGAGATGTTCTGCCCGATGTGGAGCGCGACCGAGGCGTTCATGTACTGCTCCGGCGTGCCGAGGCCGTAGATGCAGGACACGGTCGACACCACGACGGTGTCGCGCCGGCTGAGCAACGAGTTCGTCGTCGAGTGGCGCAGTCGTTCCACCTCGGCGTTGACGGACGAGTCCTTCTCGATGAAGGTGTCCGTCTGCGGGACGTAGGCCTCTGGCTGGTAGTAGTCGTAGTACGAGACGAAGTACTCGATCGCGTTGTTCGGCATCAGCCCGCGGAACTCGTTCGCGAGCTGCGCCGCCAACGTCTTGTTGTGCGCGAGCACCAGCGTCGGCCGCTGCACCTGCTCGATGAGCCAGGCCGTCGTCGCCGACTTGCCGGTACCGGTCGCGCCGAGCAGCACCACGTCGGTCTCACCCGCGTTGATGCGCCCGGCGAGTTCGGCGATCGCCGCGGGCTGGTCACCGCTCGGCGAGTACTCGCTGATGACCTCGAAGGGTCGGATGGCACGCGTGGGCTCGATGGCAACTCCCATGGCCTCAACAGTAGGCGCGGCCCCCGACATCCACGTGCTCTGCTCGCCCTGGGCGTACTGTCTCCCGATAGCGCACTCAGAGGTCCCTGATCGAATCCGGTCGTAGCCTCCGATCCGTTCAGCAACCCGACCGAAGAGGCCCCATGACCACGGCCCCCGCTGCAGCACCGGCGAAGGGCACCCCGTTCCGCGGACGCATCCGCGGACGGGTGCTGCTGCTCCTCTGCTGCATGTACGCCATCTCGTACATCGACCGTACGAACATCTCCACCGCCCTCCCACACATCACCGACGAGTTCGGGCTGACCGAGACGGCCGCCGGCTTCATCGTGTCCGCCTTCTCGTTGCCGTACGCCCTGCTCCAGGTGTTCGGCGGCACGATCAGCGAGAAGTTCGGGCCGAGACGGGCCCTCTTCGTGATCACCGTGGTCTGGGGAGTCGCGACGCTGTGGACCGGGCTGTCGCTGGGGTTCTGGACGCTGTTCGCGGCACGCCTGCTCCTCGGCCTCAGTGAAGCAGCCGCGTTCCCGTCCGCCACCCAGGCGATGAGTCGGTGGATCCCGCGGGACCGGAACGGCTTCGCCCAGGGCGTGGTGCACTCCGCCGCCCGGCTCGGCAACGCCCTCGCGCCGTTGCTCGTCGCCTACTTCATCGCGATCAGCGGCTGGCGTCTGGCGTTCTTCGCCACCGCCGTGCTGTCCGTGGCCTGGGGCATCGCCTGGTTCTTCCTCTTCCGGGACCGTCCGGAGGACGCCCACGGGATCACGAAGGCCGAACTCGCCGAGCTGCCACCCGTCGAGACCCGGGCCACGCGTCCGCCGGTCCCCTGGCGCGCCCTGGCGAAGCAGATCCTGCCGGTGTCCTTCGTCGACTTCGGGTACGGGTGGACACTCTGGGTGTTCCTCACCTGGATCCCGACGTTCCTGAGCGACCAGTACGACCTCGAGATCAATGCCTTCGCATGGTTCACGACCGCGGTCCTCCTGGCCGGTGTGGTCGGTGACACGGTCGGCGGGATGCTCAGCGACCGGATCATCCACCGGGGCGGGGACTCCCGTCAGGCCCGTCGTCTGGTGCTGGTGATCGGCCTCTGTGGATCCCTGGTCTGCCTGCTGCCGCTCGTCGTGGTCGGGCAGAGCCTGACGGTGGCGACGGTGTCGCTCGCGCTGTCGTTCTTCTTCCTCGAGCTCTGCAACGCGAACCTGTGGGCCATCCCGATGGACGTGGCGCCGCAGTGGTCCGGCACCGCCTCGGGCTTCATGAACACCGGGTTCGGTGTGGCCGGCGTCGTCTCGCCCATCGTGTTCGGGTTCCTCATCGACACCTCCGGCTGGCAGCTGCCGTTCGGGATCTCGTGTGCGCTCCTCGCCGGTGCGGCGGTCGTGGCGTGGGTGATGAAGCCGCAGCGGCTCACCGTGACCGACGGCGTGCTCGAGGTGGGCGTCCCCGCAGTCGAGCGCGACGCGACGCACTAGCGATCGAGCGGCGGACCCGCCGGCGCAGCCGTCGGTCGGTCAGCGTCCCGTCGGACCTGTGGCGGGCCTCCAGGCCGGGAGGCCCGCGACCGTCCGTCCTGACCGGACCGCCGTCAGCCCCTCGCCCGTGCCCGGCGCGCCCGCGACGGCCGTCCGGTCAGCGGCACGCTGAGCGGCGTCCACCGGAACGCCTCGGTCACCGCGACCGACAGCACCAGCACGAGCACGTACGTGACGAGTGTCAGCCACGGCTTCGGCACCACGCTCTCGAGCCAGCTGTCGCCGTACAGCAGGATCCAGATCATGAACGGGTGGCTGAGGAAGATCCCGAAGGACCGGTCCGATCCGTAGTCGACGACCCGCGCCAGCGCCGAGCCGGCCCGACGGCGGTCCGCCCAGGCCGCACCGATCGCCAGGAAGCCGACGAAGACCGCCGTGCTCCAGAGGACCTGGACGGGCTGCAGCGGGGTGCCGGCGGCGTACAGGGACTGGCCGAGCCCGACCTGCAGCCACCACACGCCCAGGGTGAGCGCCCCGGTGCCGGCGAAGGCCCAGAGGACGGCCCGCCGGTGCTCCCGGATGAACCGGAGGAACGGGTCCGCGTGGTCGGCCGCCACCGCCCCGGAGACGATGAAGAACACGTACGAGAAGAAGAACTGCTTCTGGTAGCCGCGCAACCAGTCGATGGAGTGCGGCCAGTACTTGTACGCGGCGAAGACGGCGAGCTGCAGCAGGAAGGCGACGACGAGCACGGCGACGTGGTGGCGACGGGTGACCCGGACGAGCCAGATGATCACCGGCAGCAGCAGGTAGACCTGCATCGTCACGAGCAGGAAGTACAGGTGGTACCAGGACGTCCCGGTGACGATCCCCTCGGCGTACGTCGTCACCAGGGCCGGCACGTCACCCCGGGTCGTGGAGCTGAGGAGCCACGACGCGGTGACGTACACGGACGACCACGCCAGGTAGGGCACGCCGACGAGCAGGAACCGGCGTGGCCAGAACTGCGCCAGCGGGCGCGGGCGGAGCGACCAGCTGTAGACCAGCACGAACGCCGTGAGCGAGAAGAACACCAGGCGGGTGAAGTGCAGCAGGCCGAGCAGGGCGTTCAGTGGGACGTCGTCGGACGCGATGGTGTGGCTCGTGGTGTGCACGCCGATGACGCACGCGAAGGTGAGGATGCGGAGGACGTCGACCTCGTACAGGTGCCGCGGCTTGCCGGAGGCAGTCCGGGTGGGGGTCTGCACGCCCGGCGTGGTGGTGGCGGCGCTCACCGCGACTCGGTCATCGCTCGGACGCGGGCGCGCTGCACCTTGCCCGTCGGGGCCCGGGGCAGGTCGAGGACGACGGTGATCTCGGACGGACGACGGAACCGGGTCAGGGCGGACTCGGCGAGGGCCCGCAGGTCCTCGACGAGCCCGTCGGTGTCGGTGTCGGGCTGGGGGATGACGTACGCCACCGGCACCGCCCCGAGGACCTCGTCCGGCCGGCCGACGACGACTGCCTCGAGCACGCGCGGGTCCCGGAGCAGGACGTCCTCGACCTCGGACGGGTAGACCTTCTCACCGCCACGGTTGATGACGTCGTCGGACCGGCCGGCCAGCGAGACCCAGCCGTCGACGGCGACGGAGCCGAGGTCGCCCGTCGCGAGCCAGCCGTCAGCGTCGAACCGGTCGGCCGCCCGACCGCCGAGGTAGGAGCGCACGATGCCCGGACCGCGCACCCACAGGGCACCGACCTCGCCCGCGGGCAGGAGCGCGCCGTCCTCGCCGCGGACCTGGACCTCGGACCCGACGGGCAGCCCGACTGTGCCCGGTCGGGGCGGCGCGTCGAGCGGCGTGGCGGTGATCTGGCTGGCGCCCTCCGTCATCCCCCAGCTCACCACGAGCGGCAGGTCACCGAGCGCGGCCCGCACCGGGTCGGGCAGCGGCGCAGAGGCGCTCCGCACGAACCGCAGGCTCGCCGGCGGCCGCAGGGGGCCGGTCTTGGCGAGGACGGCCAGGACCGCGGGCACGGCGTTCAGCCACGTCACGCGGCGGGCCTCGAGCAGTTCCCAGAACCCGGTGCGTCGGAACCGGCGGTCGAGCACCAGGGTCGCCCCGGCGACCAGTGTCGCGAGGAGACCGACCACCTCGGCGTTGACGTGGAACAGCGGCAGCGAGTTGAACCCGCGGTCCCGCTCGGTCAGGCCGTTGTGCCGGGCGATCGCGTGCGCCACGAACCGGAGCTGCGACTCCGGCAGCTCGACGCCCTTCGGCGTCCCGGTCGAGCCGGAGGTGAACAGCACGACCGAGCCCTCGCCGGGGCCGTCGATGGGTGCGTCCGGCACGTCGCCGTCCCGGACCCCGACCGGGAGGCCCGTGGCCGCGTCCACCCGGGCCGACGGGGCTCCGGGGACACTCGCCGCTCCGGCCTCCGCACCAGGGTCAGGGTCTCGGTCCGACACGACCATCGCGGCCCCGCCCAGGAGCGCCGCCAGCCGAGCGGGTTCGGAGGCCGGCTGCCCGGTGTCGACGGGGACCGACCGACGGCCGGAGGCGACGGCCGCGAGGTGCACGGCGGCGAACGCGATCGGGTCCCCCACGTCGACGAGGACGCCGCCGGAGGGCGGGACGCCGATGGCGTCGAACGTCCGCGACCAGGCCGTCACGGCGGCGTCGAGACCGCCGTACGTCAGCGTCCGGTCGGAGCGGGCGTCCTCGAGGTAGACGTGGTCCGGGGTGCGCTCGGCGCGCTGCCGGATGAGCGCGGCCAGGGTCGTCGCGTCGCTGTGTCCGTCGATGTGTCCGTCGTCTGGCTCGTCGATGGTGACCGCCGTGCGGTCGGGGGTGGGGCGTTCGCCGTCGTGGTGCACCGCCTCATCGTATTTCCGCTGGCTATGACCGTCCGGAGGGAACGGCAGGAGTCGGGAACCGGTGCAGCATCCACTGCCAGATCCGGAGCATCCGCGGGTCGCCGTGCTCGTCGAGCGGGGTCGAGTCCTTGATGATCCGCGAGTGCGCCCAGCGCGGGTCGCCCACCGGCAGGTCGGTGAGGATCGCGTGCGGGTCGGCGGCGGGCGGCGGTGGCGCGGTGTCGGTCCGCCACGGGCCGTCGGTACCGGCCGGCCCCTCGGTCCCACGAGCGCCGTCGAGTCCCATCGCCGACCACGACCCGGTGATGCGCGGGCCGAACTCGTCGCGGACGTCGTCGAGCGCGTACATCCGGCTCGCCGGGGTCTGACCGGGGTGGTCCATCCACGCTGCGTGCACCGGGCCGACGGACTCCACCGGCGACGAGAACATCAGTGCACCGAGCACCGGCCGGATGTGGGCGATGTACGCGGCCTCGCCCCCGCCCTGTGAATGCCCGGCGACGACGATGTCCTGCCACCGGATGTCCTCGTCGGCCTGGACGAACCGCCCCCATCCCCCGGCGGGGTCGACGTCGTCGAGGTGTGCGACGGCGTCCCGGAACCGCGACACGATCGAGCCCGCCGGGCTGACGTCGCTGAACGTCGAACCGCGGGTGCCGTCGAACCGGTTCCGCTGCACCTGCCCGTAGCACCGCGCGTCGGCCTCGCACGTGCCGGACAGGGTCCTGCCGAGGTTCCAGTAGTCGAGCCCGAGCACGTGGTACCCGTCGTCCAGCGCCGTCGTGAGGAACCGCTGGTAGTCGGCCGGCTTCGCGCGGGTGGCCGGCAGGAAGAGCAGCAGCGGACCGTTCGGCGAGGTCCGGGCCGCGAAGTCGTCGCGGTTCGGGGCCAGGCGCTCCCCGTCGATCGCGCCGAGCCGGAAGCGGTGGAAGTCGCCGTGCGGTGCCTCGCCCGGCTCGAGCGTCCGGTGCGGTTGTCCGGGACGACCGCCCTCCGCCACACGCTGACCACCGAGGACGTTCGCCCCGACCAGCGCGGCGAGCCCCATGGCGGCGAGGACGAGGACCGCCACGACGAGCAGCCGGTGGTGCGTCCTCATCGGACGAGGCGCGCCCATACCTCGTCGGCCGACCGGATCGTCTGCTCGAGCGTGCCGGTGGCGTCGACCACATGGTCGGCCAGGGCGAGTCGGTCCGCGTCGGAGGCCTGTGCCGCCACTCGGCGTTCCGCGTCGTCGCGGCGCATCCCCCGGTGCTCGACGAGGCGCCCGATCCGCACCGAGGCAGGGGCGTCCACGACCACGACGGCGTCGAACCGCAGCGGCCGCGTCCCCTGTGCCTCGGCGAGGAGCGGCACGTCGTAGACGACGACGGCATCCGGGTCGGCTGCCTCGGCAGCGTCGAAGCGCTGCTGCGCCAGCCGCCAGACCTCCGGGTGGGTGATGGCCTCCAGGGCCTTGCGCGCCTCCGGGTCGGCGAACACGACGGCACCGAGCGCGGGACGGTCGAGGCTGCCGTCGGGGGCGATCACCGCGTCGCCGAAGCGTTCCCGCACCGCCTGCAACCCCGGGCTGCCGGGTGCCACGGCGTCCCGCGCGAGCCGGTCGGCATCGACCACGACCGCGCCGTGATCCGCGAACCGCCGGGAGACCGTCGACTTGCCCGCGGCGATGCCGCCCGTGAGTCCGATGATGCGCACGGGGACAGCGTCGCACGGCCTGCTCCACGAATGCTCCCAGCGACGCACGCCGAGCGCTCCGGCACGACGCCGAAGAGCCCGGCCCCGGCCGTCCCCGGGGGACGACCAGGACCGGGCTCCCGGTCGATGCGACGGATGATCAGCTCACCCGGTCACATCCGTTCAGCTGTTGCTGAGCTTCTCGCGCAGCGCGGCGAGGGACGCGTCGTCGGCGAGGGTGCCGGCTCCGGTCGTCTCGCTCGTGAACGTCGAAGCGGCGGCCGGGAGGTCGAAGCCACCCTGCGCCTCCTCGGTGAGGGACTTGGCGACCTGGGCCTTGTGGGCCTCCCAACGCGCCTGGGCGGCCGCGTACTGGCCCTCCCACTCGGTGCGCTGGGTGTCGTAGCCCTCGAGCCACTCGTTGGTCTCCGGGTCGAAGCCCTCGGGGTACTTGTAGTCACCCTTGTCGTCGTACTCGGTCGGCATGCCGTAGAGCGCCGGGTCGAACTCGGTGCTCTCCGGGTCGACGCCCTCGTTGGCCTGCTTGAGGCTGAGCGAGATGCGGCGACGGTCGAGGTCGATGTCGATGATCTTGACGAACACCTCGTCGCCCACGGACACGACCTGCTCGGCGAGCTCGACGTGCTTGTTCGAGAGCTCCGAGATGTGCACCAGGCCCTCGATGCCGTCCGCGACACGGACGAAGGCACCGAACGGCACCAGCTTCGTGACCTTGCCCGGCGCGATCTGACCGATCGCGTGGGTGCGGGCGAAGACCTGCCACGGGTCTTCCTGCGTGGCCTTGAGCGAGAGCGACACGCGCTCGCGGTCCAGGTCCACCTCGAGGATCTCGACGGTGACTTCCTGACCGACCTCGACGACCTCGCTGGCGTGCTCGATGTGCTTCCAGCTGAGCTCGGAGACGTGGACGAGACCGTCGACACCACCGAGGTCGACGAACGCACCGAAGTTGACGATCGACGAGACGACGCCCTTGCGGACCTGGCCCTTGTGGAGGTTGTTCAGGAAGGTGGTGCGCGACTCGGACTGCGTCTGCTCGAGCAGGGCGCGACGCGAGAGGACCACGTTGTTGCGGTTCTTGTCGAGTTCGAGGATCTTCGCCTCGAGCTCCTGACCGAGGTACGGCGTCAGGTCGCGGACACGGCGAAGCTCGATGAGCGATGCCGGGAGGAAGCCGCGGAGGCCGATGTCGACGATCAGACCGCCCTTGACGACCTCGATGACCGTGCCGGTCACGACGCCGTCGGACTCCTTGATCTTCTCGACGTCGCCCCATGCACGCTCGTACTGTGCACGCTTCTTCGACAGGATCAGGCGGCCTTCCTTGTCCTCCTTCTGGAGAACCAGGGCCTCGACCTCGTCACCGACGTTGACGACCTCGTTGGGGTCGACGTCGTGCTTGATCGAGAGCTCGCGCGAGGGGATGACACCCTCGGTCTTGTAACCGACGTCGAGGAGGACCTCGTCGCGGTCGATCTTCACGACGGTGCCGGAGATGAGGTCTCCGTCGTTGAAGAACTTCAGGGTCTTCTCGACCTCGGCCAGGAAGTCATCAGCCGAGCCGATGTCGTTGATGGCGACCTGCTTGGGAGCCTTGGTCGTGGTGGTTGTCATGTAGAGATTGCTCCGAACGGACATGAGTCGGGCCGTGGCGGCGAGGGAGCGACCCCCGGTCCGCGTGCCGGTCGAGCGACCGGTGCGAGCCACCATGGCGATGAGTGTTGTTGGCGCGGATTGCGCCGCACAAGTCTATCCAGCAGGCGGGACGCCCACAACCGGGCGTGTCCGCTCAGCCGACCAGCGCACTCCGCAGGGTGTCGAGGCCGACGCCGCCGAGCGCGAGGGCGCGGTGGTGGAAGGCCTTGAGGTCGAACGACGAACCCTCACGGGCCGCCACGTCGTCGCGGATCGACTCCCAGACGCGCTGCCCGACCTTGTACGACGGCGCCTGTCCCGGCCACCCGAAGTACCGCGCCACCTCGAACTGCACGAACGCCGGGTCCATGTTGACGTTCCGCCCCATGAAGTCGAGGGCGTACTCCCACGTCCAACCGCCGCCGTCCGGGTTGGTCTTCTGCAGGTGCACGCCGATGTCGAGCACCACGCGGGCGGCCCGCATCCGCTGCCCGTCGAGCATGCCCAGGCGGTCGCCGTCGTCGTCCAGGAACCCGAGCTGCTCCATGAGCCGCTCGGCGTACAGCGCCCAGCCCTCGACGTGGCCGGACGGCCCGGCGAGCTGCCGACGCCAGGTGTTGAGCTCGCCGCGGTTGTAGACCGCCTGGCTGATCTGCAGGTGGTGGCCCGGGACACCCTCGTGGTAGACGGTGGTCTTCTCACGCCAGGTGCCGAACTCGGTGACACCCTGCGGGACGGACCACCACATGCGGCCGGCACGCGAGAAGTCGTCGGACGGTCCGGTGTAGTAGATCCCGCCCTCCTGCGTCGGGGCGATCCGGCACTCCAGGCGCTTGATCGGGTCCGCGATGTCGAAGTAGCGACCGTCCATCGCCCGGATCGACTCGTCGCTGGTCTCCTGCATCCAGGCCCGGAGCGCATCGGTGCCGTGCAGCACCCGCGCCGGGTCAGCGTCCAGGACCTCGATCGCGCGGGCGACACTCGCACCGGACTCGATGCGGTCGGCGATGCGCTCCTGTTCGTCGCGCATCCGGGCGAGCTCCTCGATGCCCCACTCGTACGTCTCGTCGAGGTCGACGACGGCGCCGAGGAACCGGCGGGAGTGCAGCGTGTAGTCGTCCCGGCCGACGGCGTCCACCGGGGTCGAGAGCGGCAGCACGTCGTGCTCCAGGAACGCACCGAAGGACCGGTAGGCGGCCGCGGCGACCTCGGCTCCCCGGGTCAACTCGGCGCGCAACCGGTCGGGGACGGGAGCGCCGCCCTCGAGCACGGCACCGTCGGCGAGCTGCCGGAAGAACCCGTCGGGCGCGCCGTTGCGGGCGGCCTGCTCCGCGATGAGCTCGACCTGGCGCTTCGCCGCGGTGACGCCCTCGCGCGTGCCCTCCAGCAGGGTCTCGCGGTAGCCCTCCAGCGCGTCGGGCAGCGACTGCAGGCGGCCGGCGACGTCCTGCCAGTCCTCCGCCGTCGCGGTCGGCATCAGGTCGAAGACGTCACGGAGCGACTGCGCCGGGCTCTGGATGACGTTGAGGTCGCGCAGGTGCAGCTTCCGCTCGTACGACTCGACGGTCAGGTCGAGCTCGGCACCGAGGTCGGTCTTCGTCACACGGTCGACGTCGTCGCGAGCGTCGGCGGCATCGAGCGCGCGGCGTGCCGTGCGAGCGGCGTCGGCGAGGGCCGCAGCACCGGCCGGCGAGGTGTCGCCGTACCCGTCGGTGCGACCCGGCACACCGATGTACGTGGCGACGGTCGGGTCGAGGTCCACGAGCGTGGTGACCCACTGCTCGGCGACCTGGTCGACGGCGGACGGCTGACGGACGGGACGGTCATCGCTCATGTCCCAGACACTACCCACCAGCCCGACCCTACCCACCAGCACGGAGTGAGCGGCGGGACGGACGGGAGGCGCGCCTCCCGTCCGTCCCGCCGCTCACCCGGGTGCGATCGCGCTCAGTGCGCCGCCGCCTCCCAGTTCGTGCCGAGCCCGACCGACACGTCGAGCGGGACGGTCAGTTCGGCTGCGCCGCCCATGCGGGTGCGGAGGATCTCCTCGACCCGGTCCTGCTCCCCCGGCGCGATCTCGAGGATCAGTTCGTCGTGCACCTGCAGCAGCAGTCTCGAACCGAGGCCACCGTCGCGCAGGTCCGCGTCGACACCGAGCATCGCGATCTTCATGATGTCCGCCGCGGACCCCTGGATCGGAGCGTTCAGCGCCGCGCGCTCGGCGTTCTCGCGGAGCACCCGGTTCGGGCTCTTCAGGTCCGGGAACGGACGGCGGCGACCGAAGATCGTCTCGGTGTAGCCGTCTTCGCGGGCCTGCTCCACGACGTTCCGGAGGTAGTCGCGCACCGCGCCGAAGCGGGCGAAGTACTCCGTCATCAGCGTGCGGGCTTCACTCTGCTCGATGCGGAGCTGCTTCGACAGGCCGAAGGCGCTGAGGCCGTACGCCAGGCCGTAGGACATCGCCTTGACCTTCGTGCGCATCTCCGGGCTGACGTCGGACGGCTCCACGCCGAAGACCCGGGCGCCGACGAAGCGGTGCAGGTCCTCGCCCTCGTTGAACGCCTGGATGAGCCCCGCGTCTCCCGACAGGTGGGCCATGATCCGCATCTCGATCTGCGAGTAGTCCGCGGTGAGGAGCGTCGTGTACGGCTCGGCGACCGCGAAGGCCGACCGGATCCGGCGACCGACGGCGGTCTTCACCGGGATGTTCTGCAGGTTCGGGTCTGTGGAGGACACACGCCCGGTGCTCGTGCCGGTCTGCTCGTACCGGGTGTGGATGCGGCCGTCGACCACGGCGGCGTCGAGGGTGTCGACGATCTGGCGGAGCTTCGTCGCGTCGCGGTGCTGCAGCAGCAGGCCGAGGAACGGGTGCGGGTGCTGCTCCTGCAGGTCGGTGAGGCTCGCGGCGTCGGTGGAGAAGCCGGTCTTGGTCTTGCGGGTCTTCGGCATCGCGAGCTCGGTGAACAGGACCTCCTGCAGCTGCTTCGGCGACCCGAGGTTGACCTCGTGCCCGATCTCGGCGAAGGCCTGCTGGGCGAGGTCCGCGGCGCGCTCCCCGAGCTCGTGCGAGAGCCCGGTGAGCACCGGGCGGTCGATGCCGACACCGGTGGTCTCCATGCGCGCGAGCACGGACGTCAGCGGCAGCTCGATGTCGTCGAGCACCGTGAGCGAACTCGGGTCGACGCGGGCGCGGAGTGCCGTGGTGACTCGGAGGACGTACCAGGCGTGCACCCCGACGTTCACCGGGTCGGTCTCCGGCACAAGCTGGTTCGGGTCCGCCGCCGGCAGTTCCTCACCGAGCTCCTGGTAGACGAGGTCGGCCAGGGGCTGACCCTGTTTGCCCGGGTTCGCCAGCCAGCCGGTGATGCGGGCGTCGCCGGCGATGCCCGCGACGGTGAAGCCCGCCGTCCCGAGCGCCTTGATCGCGGCCTTGGCGTCGTGGAAGTGCTTCGGGGCGTCCGAGGCGAACCAGGCGGAGAGCTGTTCGTAATCCTGTGCCCCGCTGCCACCGGGGACCAGGACGGCGTCGTCGTGGGTGGCGATGCCGATCGCGCTGAGACGACCGTCGATGACCTCCACCGCGACGCCGAAACCGTTCTCGGCGTCCGCGGCGTTCTTCCGCTCGAGCCAGTAGCCGAGTTCCTCGTCGATCAGGGTCTTGACCGGAGGCGGTGTCGGGCCGGCGTCCTCGACGCTGCCGTCGGTCGTCGACGGTTCGGTCGGTTCGCCGCTGCCGACGACCTTGAACACCCGGTCGAGCAGGGTCCGGAACTGCAGCGTGGCGAAGAGCTCGCGCACCGCGGCTTCGTCGAGCGGGCGGAGGGCGACGTCCGCCGGGCCGACCGGCAGTTCGACGTCGGTGACGAGGCGGTTCAACCGGCGGTTCCGGATCGCCCGGTCACGCTGCTCGCGGAGGTTGTTCCCGACCACCCCCTTGATCTCGTCGGCGTGTTCGAGCACCCCGTCGAGCGAGCCGTACTGCGTGACCCACTTCACCGCGGTCTTCTCGCCGACCTTGTCGATGCCGATCAGGTTGTCGCTGGTCTCCCCCACCAGGGCCGCGATGTCCGGGTACTGGTGCGGCTCGATGCCGTACCGCTCGTACACCTTGTCGCGGTCGTAGCGCGTGAGTTCGGACACGCCGCGGACCGACGGGTACAGCAGTGTGACGTCGTCGTTCACGAGCTGGATCGAGTCGCGGTCGCCGGACACCACGTAGACCTGGAATCCCTGGTCAGCACCCTGCTTCGCGAGCGTGGCGAGGATGTCGTCCGCCTCGAAGTCCTCCTTCGTGACGGTCGTGATGCCCATCGCCTCGAGCGCCTGCTGCAGGAGCGGGATCTGGCCCTTGAACTCGGCCGGGGTCTCCGACCGGGTGCCCTTGTACTCGGCGTACTCGCGCGTGCGGAACGAGAACCGGGAGATGTCG
Source organism: Curtobacterium sp. MCPF17_031 (assembly GCF_003234035.1). Taxonomy (NCBI): domain Bacteria; kingdom Bacillati; phylum Actinomycetota; class Actinomycetes; order Micrococcales; family Microbacteriaceae; genus Curtobacterium; species Curtobacterium sp. MCPF17_031. Next base: position 338,453 of record NZ_QKSG01000001.1, read on the forward strand.
AACGCCACCGCCAGGTGCGTCGGCTTCTCACGCTGCAGCAGCATGAGCAGCATCGAGATGAACCCGTGGATGGCGTTCGTGTGCTGCCCCTCGCGGTTCACGAAGCTGTCGACCGGCAGGGCGTAGAAGGCCCGGAAGGCGAGCGAGTGGCCGTCGATGACCATGAGGGTAGGCTTTGCGGAGTCCGACACCCGGACAGCCTACCGACGGCCCCCGACAGGGTGCGGCCGCGGTCCGGGCGGAACGACCACGCGGAAGGCCGACGCGACGTGACCGACGAACAGACCGTCCGGGGATCCGACGAGGGCATCGCGGAGTACCTCGCGCGCGGCGTCGGGCAGCTCGCCGAGAAGATGGGCATGGAGTTCAGCGAGCTCTCCGCCGAGCGGTCGGTCGCCAGCATCCCCGTCGAGGGCAACCGGCAACCCGCGGGCCTGCTGCACGGTGGTGCCTACGTCGTCCTGGCCGAGAGCCTCGGGTCGATGGCGGCGAACATCCACGCCGGTCCCGGTCGCTACGCGGTCGGCATCGAGCTCAGTGCGTCGCACACGCGGAGCGCGACGAGCGGCCGGGTCACCGGCACCTGCACCGCGATCCACCTCGGCGGCACGCTCACCACGCACGAGATCGTGCTGACCGACGACGAGGGCCGACGCTGCTCGACCGTGCGCATCACGAACATCATCCGCGACGCCCGCTGACGCTCGACCGGGCCTCGGGTGCTGCGCCTCGGGCTCCGGGGCTGGTCCGCCGAGTTTCAGGCCTCCGGCGGTCGCTGCAGCAGCAGCGGGGTGTCCCCGAACCCGAGCCGCCGGTAGAGTGTCTCGCCGTCGACGCTCGAGTGCACCGACGTCCGCTCCACCCCGGCGTCGTCCGCGAGCTCCAGCAGTGCCGTGACCAGTCGTCTCGCGACACCCCGGCCGCGCAGGACCGGGTGCACGTAGACGGTCTGCACGTCACCGGTCACCCGACGCTCCGGTCGGTCCGGCGTCGGCGGTCGCTCCGTCAGGGCCAGCCAGCCCATCCCGAGCACGACGCCGTCCCGCTCCGCGACGACGCACCGGTGGCTGTCCGGGTGCGCGGCCGCGAAGGCCGTCGTCGCGTCGCGGTACCGCTCGGCGGACACCGCGGGCGTCGCACAACCCTCGTCGACGCTCCACCGCCAGCGCAGGTCGGCCACCGTCGGCAGGTCGGCCGGTCGGGAGGCCCGGATCACCACGTCGTCCATGCCCTCACCCTGCCACGTGGCACGGCGGAACCGGCATGTCCGCGCCGACGCCTACTTCTTCGCGCTGAGCTGCTCGATGATCGCCTTGGCGACGTCGTGCATGGTCAGCCGGCGGTCCATCGACGCCTTCTGGATCCAACGGAACGCCTCGGGCTCGGTCAGGCCCATCTTCTCGTTGAGCAGGCCCTTGGCCCGGTCCACGAGCTTGCGGGTCTCGAAGCGCTCGACGAGGTCCGCGACCTCTGCCTCGAGCGTGATGATCTGCTGGTAGCGCGAGAGGGCGATCTCGATCGCGGGGAGCAGGTCGTTCGGGGTGAAGGGCTTCACGACGTACGCCAGCGCGCCGGCTTCGGTCGCTCGCTCGACGAGCTCCTTCTGGCTGAACGCCGTGAGGAGGACGACCGGAGCGATGTGGTTCTTCGACAGCCGCTCAGCTGCGGAGATGCCGTCGAGCTGCGGCATCTTGACGTCCATGATGACGAGGTCGGGGCGCAGGTCGGTCGCGAGCTGCACCGCGGTCTCGCCGTCGCCGGCTTCACCGACCACGTCGAACCCGTTGTCGCGCAGGATCTCGACGATGTCGAGGCGGATGAGCGACTCGTCCTCGGCGACGACGACGCGACGGGGTGCGGCTGCGGTTGCTTCTGTGTCACTCACGACGGAGAGCCTACTAGACGCTCGATCCGACCGCGGCAACCCGCCCGACGGAGCTCCGGTACTCGGAGCTCCGGTACTTGTACGAGTGGCGGGACTCGAACCCGCACGCCAGAGGCAGAGCATTTTGAGTGCCCCGTGTCTACCATTCCACCACACTCGCGAGCCGTGCCAGCGTAGCAGTCGCGCCCGCCGACGCAGGTTCCGGCCAGGCCCCGGCTCACCGCGACGCGGGTGGCCCGGTCACGGTACGGTCGGAGGTCCGGCTGACCTGTCAGGGAGGAGCCCCGTGGACTCTCGTGCCGTCCGCACGTTCCGCGCGTTCGTCGTCGTCACCGCGGTCGTCGCGATGATCGCCGGCGTCGTCGCCGTCGTCTGGCCGCGACCGACGCTCGTGCTCGTCGCGCTGCTGTTCGGGGTCTACCTGGTCGTCGCGGGGGCGATGCGGGTGTTCGCCGCGGCGCGCGGGTACGGCACGCCGGCCGTGTGGCGCTGGACCTCGGGCGTGGTCGGCACCCTCGTCGGCATCGCCGGGCTCGTCACGCTCCTCGACCCCGCGGTGCCGCTCGTCGTGTACGCGGTCCTGGCCGGGGTCGGCTTCCTGGTCGAGGGCGTCGCGGCGCTCGTCGGGGCCCTCGTCGGGCACCCCGGCTCCTCGCGGGCGCCGACCGTCGTGAGCGGTGTGCTCTCGGTGCTCTGCGGTGCCGCCGTGTTGCTCGCACCCACGACAGCACTCGAGGTGTTCACGGTCCTGGCCGGCATCGCGCTCGTCGGGGTCGGCAGCGCGGCGCTGCTCCTCCTGCCGGCCCGCGCGGCCGCCCGCCGTTGACCGGCCGCTGACGGCCGCTGACGGCCGCTAGCCGCTGCTCGTCCCGAACAGCAGACCGAGCAGGTACGTCACGGCGGCGGCGCCGAAGCCGATGCCGAGCTGCCGCAGGGCGCGCCGCAGTGGCGAAGCACCGCTCAGCACACCCACCACCGCGCCGGTGCCGAGCAGGGCGACGCCGACCAGGGCTGCCGCCAGGCCGATTGCGGGCCAGCCCTCGAGCCCGAACAGGTAGGGCAGCACCGGGATCACCGCACCCGACGCGAAGAAGCAGAAGCTCGAGAGCGCCGCGCTCGTCCCGGTGCCGATCGCCTCGTGGTCGTCCCCGTCTTCGGTGACGCTCGGTCGGGGCAGGGCCGACCGCGACCGGACGACGGGCACGCCGCCCGTGGTCGGGGCGACGAGCAGCGAGGCGATGACCTCGTCGGCGTGCGCGGCGGCCTCGTCCTCGCTCATCCCCCGCGCCCGGTACACCAGCGCCAGTTCGTTCACGTCGACGTCCAGGTCCGCGACCGCGTGCTGCGCCTCCGGGTGCGGTGCCGAGGCTTCGAGCAGCTCCCGCTGCGACCGCACCGACACGTACTCCCCCGCGCCCATCGACAGCGCCCCGGCGAGCAGGCCGGCGATGCCGCTGAGCAGGACGAAGTGCCGGTCCGCTCCGGAGGCACTGATGCCGATGATGAGCGCCAGGTTCGACACGAGGCCGTCGTTCGCCCCGAAGACCGCGGCGCGGAACGTCCCCGACAGACGCATCCGGCCACGGTTCGCGAGCCCCCGCACCACTTCGCCGTGGATCCGCTCGTCGGCGGCCATCGTCGCGGTGGCGTCGGCGTCGTCCGCGTACGGCGAGCGGTCCTCGGCCCGCTGCATGAGTGCGAGGACGAACACCGACCCGAACCGCTTCGCCAGGGCGGCGAGGACACGGGTCCGCAGGCTGCCTGCGAGCGGACGGCCGACGTCGTCGCCGAGCAGGTCGCGCCAGTGCTGTTCGTGTCGGCCCTCGGCCTCGGCGAGGGCTGTCAGGATCTCGCGCTCCTCGCCGCTCCGCCGCGTGGCCAGGTTCCGGTAGACGGCCGCCTCGGCACGCTCGTCCGCCAGGTAGCGGCGCCACCGCTGCACGTCGGGGCGGGAGCGCATCGGGCCGTCGGACGGTGCGCTGTCCGACGGTGGGCGGTCGGACTGGAGGCTCGGGTCACCCATGCGACGCTCCTCGCGTTCTCGGTCGGTCGGGACGGGACCACGCTACCGACGCGGCCGGCGTCGAGGACGCACCACGGGCCTCCCGGCCACCTGACCAGCCGAGCGGCACACGACGCGAGGCCGCCACCCGGTCCGGGTGACGGCCTCTCGTCGGATCGGTCCGGGTTCAGTCGCGGACGTACGCCGGCGCCGCCTCGGCGTGCGCGTCTCCGACGCGGTGCACCCGGAGGTCGTTCGTCGAGCCCTCGAGTCCGGGAGGGGAACCCGCCGTGACGATGACACGGTCGCCGGGGATGGCGAGACCGTTGCCGATGAGGACGTCGTCGACCTGCGAGAAGAGCTCGTCGGTGTGCGTCTTCCGGTCGACGAGGAAGGAGCGCACGCCCCAGGTCAGCGCCAGGCGGCGACGGGTCGCCTCGTTCGGCGTGAACGCGATGATCGGCAGGCCGTGGCGGAGGCGCGACATGCGACGCGCGGAGTCACCCGACTCTGTGAACACGCAGAGGTACGACGCCTCGGTGAACTCGGCGATCTCGACGGCCGCGAGGGTGATCGCACCACCGAGGGTGCGCGGCTTGGTCCCGAGGGGCGCGATGCGCTCCAGGCCGTGGTCCTCGGTCGACTCGACGATGCGGGCCATCGTGCGGACCGTCTCGACCGGGTACTCGCCGACACTGGTCTCGCCGGAGAGCATGACCGCGTCGGCACCGTCGAGGACGGCGTTCGCGACGTCGGAGGTCTCGGCGCGGGTCGGGATCGGGGACGAGATCATCGACTCGAGCATCTGCGTCGCGACGATGACCGGCTTCGCCATCCGGCGGGACAGCTCGACCGCGCGCTTCTGCACGATCGGGACCGCCTCGAGCGGCAGCTCGACGCCGAGGTCACCCCGGGCGACCATGATGCTGTCGAAGGCGTCAATGATCTCCTCGAGCGCGTCGACGGCCTGGGGCTTCTCGACCTTCGCGATCACGGGGAGACGCTTGCCCTCTTCGTCCATGATCTCGTGGGCGCGCACGACGTCCGAGGCGTTCCGGACGAACGAGAGCGCGATGAGGTCGGCGCCCTGGCGGATGCCCCAGCGCAGGTCGGCCTCGTCCTTCTCGCTCAGTGCGGGGACGTTCACCGCCACCCCGGGCAGGTTGATGCCCTTGTTGTTCGAGACGGTGCCGCCGACGACGACCTCGGTACGGACGCGCACGCCGTCGGTGTCGAGGACGCGCAGGCGGACCCGACCGTCGTCGATGAGCAGCGGGTCGCCGGGCTTGACGTCCTGCGGCAGGCCCTTGAAGGTCGTGCCACAGACGTCCTTCGTGCCGGGGACGTCCTCGGTCGTGATGGTGAACTCGTCGCCGACGGCCAGCTCGTGCGGGCCGTCCGCGAACTTCGCGAGACGGATCTTCGGACCCTGCAGGTCGACGAGGATCGCGACCGGCTTGCCGAGCTCCTCGGCGGCGCGACGGACGTTCTCGTAGTTGGCCTCGTGCACGCTGTAGTCACCGTGGCTGAGGTTCAGGCGGGCCACGTCGACCCCGGCCTGGATGATCTGCTTGACGACCTCGTAGTCGGCGGTTGCAGGTCCGAGCGTCGAAACGATCTTTGCGCGTCTCAATGGATTCCTTCGTGTGGTGGTGTGGCTTCGGGAACGACGAGAGGCCACCAGCACCCTATCGAGTGCGGGTGGCCTCTCGTCTACGGGGAGGGGACCATCAGACCGAGATCGCCCGGTCCGTCGCTTTGACCGGGGACGGCAGGATCGTCGAACCCTCGAGGTACTCGTCGACCTTCGCGGCAGCGGCGCGGCCCTCGGCGATCGCCCAGACGATCAGGGACTGACCGCGACCGGCGTCACCGGCGACGAACACGCCCGGCTCGTTGGTCGTGTAGTCGGCCTGACGGGCGACCACGCCGGAGACGCTCGTCGGCAGGCCCAGCTGCGGCTCGATCGTGTCGGTCTCGGGACCGGTGAAGCCCAGCGCGATGAGCACCAGGTCCGCCGGGATCTCCCGCTCGGTACCGGCCTTGGGGACGCGACGTCCGTCGAGGTACTCGGTCTCGGCCACGCGGAGTGCGCGGACCTCGCCGGCCTCGTTCGGCAGGAACTCCACCGTCGAGGCGAGGAACTGGCGCTCCCCGCCCTCCTCGTGCGCGCTCGTGACCTCGAACACGGTCGCGAACATCGGCCAGGGCTGCTCCGACGGACGCTCCAGCGGCGGCTGCTTGCCGATCGCCAGGTTCGTGACACTGAGCGCTCCCTGCCGGTGTGCGGTGCCGATGCAGTCCGCGCCGGTGTCACCGCCACCGATCACGACGACGTGCTTGCCCTCGGCCGTGATCTGGTTGTCGACGACCGTGCCGGCGTTGGCCCGGTTCTGCTGGACGAGGTAGTCCATGGCGAAGTGCACGCCGGAGAGGTCGCGTCCCGGGATCGGCAGGTCACGCGGCACGGTGGCGCCGGTCGCGACGACGACCGCGTCGTAGCGGGACTTCAGGTCGTCCCACGTGATGTCCCGGCCGATCTCGACACCGGCGCGGAAGCGCGTGCCCTCGGCCTGCATCTGGGCGAGGCGGGCGTCGATCTGCCGCTTCTCCATCTTGAAGTCGGGGATCCCGTAGCGGAGGAGACCACCGATGCGGTCGTCACGCTCGTAGACGGCGACGGTGTGGCCGGCACGGGTCAGCTGCTGCGCGGCGGCGAGGCCGGCAGGGCCGGACCCGACGACCGCGACGGTCTTGCCCGTCAGGCGCTCCGGCGGGTGCGGGGTGACCCACCCCTTCTGGTACGCCTCGTCGATGATCGAGACCTCGACCTGCTTGATCGTCACCGGCGGTTGGTTGATCCCCAGCACGCAGGACGACTCGCACGGGGCCGGGCAGAGCCGACCGGTGAACTCGGGGAAGTTGTTCGTCGCGTGGAGCCGCTCGATGGCCTGACGGCCCTCGCCGCGCCACATGAGGTCGTTCCACTCCGGGATCAGGTTGCCGAGCGGGCAGCCCTGGTGACAGAACGGCACGCCGCAGTCCATGCAGCGGCCAGCCTGTCGCTTCAGCGCGCCGGACTCCTGCTGCTCGTAGACCTCTTTCCAGTCCATCAGCCGGACGGGCACGGGGCGGCGGGGCGGCAGTTCACGTTCCTGGACCTTCAGGAACCCCTTGGGGTCAGCCACGGGTCACCTCCTGGGTGAGGGTGCGGGTCGAGCGGGTGCGGGTCGAGCGGATGGCGGGGTCGCCGATGTGGATCTCGTCAGCCACCGGTGACCTCCAGGATGCGGTTCCAGACGACGGTGCCGTCCGGGTCGAGGCCCTCGTCGACGGCCTGACGACGCGTCTCGAGCACGGCCGCGTAGTCACGCGGCAGCACCTTGACGAACTCGGACAGGTGGCCGGAGTCGAGCAGCCCCGCAGCGATCGTCGAACCGGTCTCGTCGGCGTGCCGTCGGAGCAGGTCGGTGACGATCTCGACGTCGGCGCTGTCGAGCGGCTCCAGCCGGAGCTCCCCCGAGGCCAGCGCCTCGGTGTTGACGAGCTCGCGACGGAGGCCGCGGACGTACGCCGTGCCTCCGGACATGCCGGCACCGAGGTTCCGGCCGGTCTCGCCGAGGATGAGCGCGAGGCCGCCGGTCATGTACTCGAGCGCGTGGTCGCCCACACCCTCGACCACCGCGGTCGCACCCGAGTTGCGGACCAGGAAGCGCTCGCCCACGATGCCGCGGATGAACATGCTGCCCTGGGTCGCGCCGTAGCCGATGACGTTGCCGGCGATGACGTTCTCCGCCGGGTCGAACCCGGCGTCCTCGGCCGGACGGACGACGATCTCGCCGCCGGACAGCCCCTTGCCGACGTAGTCGTTGCTGTCGCCGACCAGGCGGAGCGTGATGCCGGCCGGCATGAACGCGCCGAGCGACTGTCCGGCCGACCCGCGGAGGGTGATGTCGATCGAGCCGGTCGGCAGCCCGTTCTCGCCGTGGCGCAGCGTGACCTCGTGGCCGAGCATCGTGCCGACCGCGCGCTCCGTGTTGCGGATCGGCAGGTCGAGCGACAGCGTGCCGCCGTGCTCGAGCACGTCGGACGCCTCGGCGATGAGCCGGACGTCGAAGTGCTGCTCGAGTTCGTGGTCCTGGGCGCGGCGACGGCTGCGCGGCTCGTCGGGGGCGAACTCCGGTCCCTTGAGCACGGGCCCGAGGTCGAGACCCGACGCCTTCCAGTGCTCGACCGCACGGTCCACGTCGAGGGCGTCGGCGTGACCGATCGCCTCGTCGAGGCTCCGGAACCCGAGCTCGGCGAGGAGCTCGCGGACCTCCTGTGCGACGAACTCGAAGAAGTTCACGACGAACTCCGGCTTGCCGGAGAAGCGCTTGCGGAGCTCCGGGTTCTGCGTGGCGACGCCCACCGGGCAGGTGTCGAGGTGGCAGACGCGCATCAGGATGCATCCCTCGACGACCAACGGAGCGGTCGCGAAGCCGTACTCCTCGGCGCCGAGCAGTGCGGCCACGACGACGTCGCGCCCGGTCTTCATCTGCCCGTCGACCTGCACCGTGACGCGGTCGCGCATGCCGTTGAGCATGAGCGTCTGCTGCGTCTCGGCGAGACCGATCTCCCACGGGGTGCCGGCGTGCTTCAGTGAGTTCAGCGGGCTGGCGCCGGTGCCGCCGTCGTGGCCCGAGACGAGCACGACGTCGGCCAGGGCCTTCGTCACGCCGGCCGCGACCGCACCGATGCCGGACTGGCTGACGAGCTTGACGTGCACGCGCGCCGAGGGGTTGGCCCGCTTCACGTCGAAGATCAGCTGCTTGAGGTCCTCGATCGAGTAGATGTCGTGGTGCGGCGGCGGCGAGATGAGGCCGACACCGGCGGTCGCGTGCCGGGTCCGGGCGACCCACGGGTACACCTTCTGCGGGGGCAGCTGGCCGCCCTCGCCGGGCTTGGCACCCTGCGCCATCTTCAGCTGGATGTCGGTGGCGTGCGTGAGGTACATGCTCGTCACGCCGAACCGGCCGGAGGCGACCTGCTTGATCGCGCTGCGGCGCTCCGGGTCGAGCAGGCGCTCGACGTCCTCGCCGCCCTCTCCGGTGTTCGACCGTGCGCCGAGACGGTTCATCGCGATCGCGAGCGTCTCGTGCGCCTCCTGCGAGATCGACCCGTAGGACATCGCACCGGTGTTGAACCGCTTGACGATCTCTGCGATCGGCTCGACCTCGTCGAGGGGCACCGGGGTGCGGTCGCCCGTGGTGAAGCCGAACAGGCCGCGCAGCGTCATCAGCTGTTCGGACTGGTCGTCGACCGCCTTCGAGTACTCGCGGAACACGTCGTACCGGCGGGCACGGGTCGCGTGCTGCAGGCGGAAGACGGTGTCCGGGTTGAACAGGTGCGGCGGTCCTTCGCGGCGCCACTGGTACTCGCCGCCGGTCTGCAGGCGCTCGTGTGAGAGCACCGCACCGTCCTGCGGGTACGCCTGCGCGTGCCGCTCGGCGTTCTCCGCCGCGATCACGTCGACATCGACACCGCCGAGGATCGACGAGGTCCCGGTGAAGTACCGGTCGACGAACTCCTGGCTGAGGCCGACCGCCTCGAACGCCTGGGCACCGGCGTAGCTGGACACCGTCGAGATGCCCATCTTCGACATGATCTTCAGGACGCCCTTGCCCAGCGCCTTGATGACGTTCTTGACGGCCTGCTCCGGCGTGAGACCGGTGATCATTCCCGACCGTACGAGGTTCTCGCAGGTCTCCATGGCGAGGTACGGGTTGATCGCCGAGGCGCCGTACCCGATCAGGGTCGCCACGTGGTGCACCTCGCGCACGTCGCCGGCCTCGACGATCAGGCCGACCTTCATGCGCTGCTCGGTGCGGATCAGGTGGTGGTGCACCGCGGCGAGCAGCAGGAGGCTCGGGATCGGCGCACTCTCGGCGTTGCCGTCGCGGTCCGAGAGCACGATGAACTGCTTGCCCGACTCGATGGCCGCGTCGACCTCGTCACAGACGGCCTGGAGGCGCTGCTCCATCGCCGTCTCGCCGGCGTCGACCCGGTAGAGCCCGCGGATCGTCACGGTGAGGTGCCGGCCCGAGGCCGTCTCGAAGTGCTGGATCTTCGCCAACTCGTCGTTGTCGATCACCGGGAAGTCGAGCACGATTTGCTTCGCGTGCTCGGGCCCGGCGCTCAGCAGGTTGCGCTCGGGACCGAGCCCGAGGCCCATCGACGTGATGACCTGCTCACGGATCGAGTCGAGCGGCGGGTTCGTGACCTGTGCGAACTGCTGCGTGAAGTAGTCGAAGAGCAGGCGCGGACGCTGCGACAGCACTGCGATCGGTGTGTCGGAGCCCATCGCGCCGAGCGGCTCCGCCCCGGTCTGCGCCATCGGACGCAGCAGGATGCGGACCTCTTCCTCGGTGTAGCCGAAGGCACGCTGACGACGGGTCACCGACGCCGGGGTGTGCACGATGTGCTCGCGGTCCGGCAGGTCGTTGAGGTTGATGCGCCCGGACTCGAGCCACTCGGCCCAGGGGCCGGACGTCGCCAGGTCGTGCTTGACCTCGTCGTCCTCGATGATGCGGCCGTTCTCGGTGTCGACCAGGAACATCCGGCCCGGACGCAGACGGCCCTTCCGGACGACCTTCGAGGCGGGCACGTCGATGACGCCCGTCTCGCTGCCCATCACGATGAGGCCGTCGTCGGTGACCAGGAACCGTCCCGGACGCAGGCCGTTGCGGTCGAGCGTGGCGCCGACGAGCGTGCCGTCGGTGAAGGTGATCGCCGCCGGGCCGTCCCACGGCTCCATGAGCATCGAGTGGTACTCGTAGAACGCCCGGAGCTCGGGGTCCATGTCGGTCTGGTTCTCCCAGGCCTCCGGCACCATCATCGACATCGCGTGCGGCAGGGACCGGCCGGTCAGCGTGAGGAGTTCGAGGACCTCGTCGAACGAGGCCGAGTCACTCGCCCCCGGGCTGACGATCGGCAGCAGCGGGCCCATGTCGCCGAGCAGTTCGCTCTCGAGTTGCGACTGGCGGGCGCGCATCCAGTTGCGGTTGCCGCGCACGGTGTTGATCTCGCCGTTGTGCGCGAGCGAACGGAACGGCTGGGCGAGCGGCCACGACGGGAAGGTGTTCGTGGAGTACCGCGAGTGCACGATCGCCAGACGGGACGCGAAGCGCTCGTCGCTGAGGTCGGGGTAGAACGGCTCGAGCTGGAGCGTCGTGACCATGCCCTTGTAGACCATGGTGCGGCTCGACAGCGACATGAAGTAGAGCTCGCTGCCCTGCTCCGCACGCTTGCGCAGGCGGAACGCCTGGCGGTCGAGTTCGATGCCGGAGCGCAGTGCACCCTGCTCGTCGTGGTGGGTGGACGCGACGAAGACCTGCTCGAAGGCGGGCATGGCGGCGCGGGCGAGGGTGCCGAGCACCTCGGGACGGACCGGCACCTCGCGCCAGCCGAGGACGCGGAGCCCCTCGGCAGTGGCGAGCTGCTCGACCGTGGCCTTCACGTCGGCACGGGCGTCGGCGTCGAGCGGCAGGTAGGCCGTGCCGACGGCGTACTGACCGGTGTCCGGCAGGTCGAAGTCGACGACGTCGCGGAGGAAGGCGTCGGGAACCTGGCAGAGGATGCCCGCGCCGTCACCGGTACCGGCGTCCGAGCCGACGGCACCGCGGTGCTCGAGGTTGCGGAGCGCACCGAGGGCGGCGTCGACGATGTCGTGCCCGGCCGTCCCGCGGAGCGTCGCGACCATGGCCAGGCCACAGGCGTCCTTCTCGTTCGCCGGGTCGTACATGCCGGCGGCATCGGGGATCGCGGAGAACCGTCGGTGCGGCGAGCGGAGCCCGGTCCGTGACGACGGGTCGTTCGCGCCGTTCGGGACTGCAGAGGGCTGGGGTGGCAGGAGCGCCATGGGGAACCGTCCTCACGAGGAAGTGGAACAGGGACAGCGATGGCCCGGTGGTGCGTTCCGCCCGAGCGGGCGGGACTGGTGCCCGTGCTCGCCGTCAGGCTGTGCCCTGACGGCGTGCGAGGAGTGGAGTCCGCTTGTGGCGGACGGCAAGCGCGGTGTGGTGCTGCGTTCGGGAGAGGCTGGGGACCTCAGTGTCGGTCGGCGACGACGGCGACCGGCTCCGGATCGGCGACACCGGTCGTGGTGTCGTGCTCCGAGTAGGTGTCGTCCGAGTCTACATCGGACTTCGAGCGCGGCTCGCGACCCGGTAGGTACGGGCTCGGTTCCTTGCCGACGTGTCGTCGGGACTGGATCGCGAAGATGATGATGCCGAGCAGGATCGCGGCGAAGGACATCCAGACGTTGGTGCGGATGCCGGCGAAGGTCTCGCTCGTGTCGACGCGGATGGACTCGAGCACCGACCGGCCGACGCCGTACCAGATCAGGTAGAGCGCCATGACGCGGCCCCACTGCAGGCGGAGCCGGCGGTCGATGAGCAGGATCAGCACGGCGCCCACGACGTTCCAGATGATCTCGTAGAGGAACGTGGGGTGGAACAGCACGCCTTCCGGCAGCCCCTTCGGGTAGGCCGGGTTCGTCGCTTCGATCTGCAGACCCCACGGCAGGTTCGTCGGCATGCCGAAGAGCTCGTGGTTGAAGTAGTTGCCGAGACGACCCGCGGCCTGGGCGAGCAGCACACCGGGAGCGGCGGCGTCGATGAAGGCCGAGAAGCGGAGGCCCGCCATGCGGCAGCCGATCCACGCGCCGACCGACCCGAGGATCAGCGCGCCGAAGATGGCGAGACCGCCCTCCCAGATGTAGAAGATCGAGAGCGGGTCGATGCCGGGACCGAAGTAGTCGCTGACGTGGGTGAAGACGTGGAACAGGCGACCGCCGATGATGCCGGCCGGCACCGCCCAGATCGCGATGTCGATGATGATCCACCGCTCGGCACCACGGGCGTTGAGCCGGCTGTTCGTGAGCAGCACGCAGATGACGATCCCGATGAGGATGCAGATCGCGTACGCGTGGATCCGGAAGTCGAGCGGCAGGGTCAGACCGGACACGCTGTGCAGCCAGGCGGTGAGGTCGAAGTACTGCCAGGCCGTGCTCGGGCTCGGGATGCTCAGGAGGGGCATGTGCGACTGTCGCCTTTCACGTGTGGAGCTGGGCAGTCGATGGGGCTGGCCCCTTGCCCTGCGGGCTGGTCGGCCCGGATCACTGTAGCGCGGGTCAGCGCCGCGCTGCGCCGGACGACAGGTCGGCGGCGCGGTCCGCGACCCCGGTCACGCCGAGGTCGGCGAGTGCACGGACGAACGCCGAGCCGATGATGGCACCGTCCGCGTACTCGAGCACCTCGGCGACCTGGTCGGCGGTGGAGATGCCGAGACCGACGCAGGTGCGCTGGACGCCGGCGTCCCGCAGGCGGGAGACCACCGTGCGGGCGGCGGTGTCGACGCCCAGCCGGGCGCCGGTGACGCCCATGGTCGAGACGGCGTAGACGAACCCACGGCTGCGGTCCACGGCCTGGCGCATCCGGACGTCCGTCGAGGACGGTGCCGCGAGGAACACCCGGTCGAGACCGGTGCGCTCGGACGCGTCGATCCACTGCTGGCCCTCGTCCGGGATCAGGTCCGGCGTGATCAGGCCGGCGGCACCCGCTGCGACCAGGTCGTCGGCGAAGCGGTCGACGCCGTAGCGCAGGACCGGGTTCCAGTAGGTCATCACCAGGACCGGCACGTCGACCCGCTCGGTGATCGCGTTGACGGCGTCGAACACCTGCGCGACCTTGAAGCCGTTGGCCAGGCTCTCCTCCGCGGCGCGCTGGATCACCGGGCCGTCCATCACCGGGTCGGAGTACGGCAGACCCAGCTCGATGACGTCGACGCCGTTCTCGGCGAGGGCGACCGCCGCGTCCACGCTCGTCTGCAGGTCCGGGTAGCCGGCGGGCAGGTAGCCGATGACGGCTCCGGCTCGCTCGGCGTTCGCGCGGTCGATGGTCGCGGCGACGGTCTTGTTCGTGCTCACGACTGCACCGCTGTCTCGTCGAGGATGCCGAAGTAGCGGCTGGCCGAAGCCACGTCCTTGTCGCCGCGGCCGGAGAGGTTCACGAGGATGACGCCCTCGGGTCCGAGTTCCTTGCCGAGCTTCATCGCCCCGGCGAGGGCGTGCGAGGACTCGATCGCGGGGATGATGCCCTCGGTCCGGCTCATCAGCCGGAAGGCCTCCATCGCCTCGGTGTCGGTGATCGGCTCGTACTGCGCACGGCCGATCGACGCCAGGTACGCGTGCTCCGGACCGACGCTCGGGTAGTCGAGCCCGGCCGAGATGCTGTGGCTCTCGATGGTCTGGCCGTCCTCGTCCTGCATCAGGTACGACTTCGCGCCCTGCAGCACGCCTTCGCGCCCCAGGGTGATGCTGGCGGCGTGGCGACCGGTCTCGACACCGTCGCCGCCCGCTTCGAACCCGTGCAGCCGGACCGATTCGTCGTCGAGGAACGCCTCGAAGATGCCCATGGCGTTCGACCCGCCGCCGACGCACGCGGCGACGGCGTCGGGCAGGCGACCGACGCGGTCCAGGACCTGCTGCCGAGCCTCTTCACCGATCACCTTGTGGAACTGGCGCACCATCTCCGGGAAGGGGTGCGGACCGGCGACCGTGCCGAGGAGGTAGTGCGTGGAGTCGACGTTGGCGACCCAGTCGCGGAGGGCGTCGTTGATGGCGTCCTTCAGCGTGCGCGATCCGGTCTCCACCGGGATGACCTCGGCGCCGAGCAGGCGCATCCGGGCGACGTTGAGGGCCTGTCGCTCGGTGTCGACGGCGCCCATGTACACGACGCAGTCCATCCCGAACAGGGCCGCCGCCGTCGCGGTGGCGACGCCGTGCTGGCCGGCACCGGTCTCCGCGATCAGCCGCGTCTTGCCGAGCCGGCGGGCGACGAGCGCCTGACCGAGCACGTTGTTGATCTTGTGCGACCCGGTGTGGTTGAGGTCCTCGCGCTTGAGGATGATCCGGGCACCACCGGCGTGCTTCGCGAACCGCGGCACCTCGGTGATGATCGACGGCCGTCCGGTGTAGTCGCGCTGGAGGGTGTCGAGTTCCTCGCGGAAGGACGGGTCCGCCCAGGCCGAACGGAACGCGGTCTCGAGTTCGTCGAGCGCCAGCACGAGCGACTCGGGGACGAACCGCCCACCGAAGTCGCCGAAGTAGGGGCCTTGCAGGTCACGGAGTGAGGTCACGGTGGTGCTCCTGGGTGTCCGGCGTGCACCGGACGGGTTGTCAGCCGTCGATGAACGACGCGAGCGTGGCGGCGGGGTCGGCGCCGGTGACCAGCGCCTCCCCGACGAGGACGACGTCGGCACCGGCGGACCGGTAGTGGGCCACGTCGGCGGGGGTCTTCACGGCGGACTCGGCCACGCGGACGACCCCGTCCGGGATCCGGTCGGCCAAGGACCCGAAGAGGTGGCGGTCGAGCGAGAAGTCGGTCAGGTCGCGGGCGTTCACACCCAGGATCCGTGCGCCGGCGTCGAGGCCACGCGCGACCTCGTCCGCGGAATGCGCCTCGACAAGGACGCGCATGCCGAGTTCTTCGGCGAGGCCGTGGAGCTGCACGAGCGTGGGCTGGTCGAGGGCCGCGACGATGAGCAGGACGATGTCCGCTCCGGCCGCACGCGCTTCGACGACCTGGTACGGGTCGGCGATGAAGTCCTTGCGGAGCACGGGGATGCCGACACGGGCCTTGACCGCCTCGAGGTCGGCGAGCGTGCCGAGGAACTTCCGGCCCTCGGTCAGGACGCTGATCGCGGAGGCTCCGCCGCGCTCGTACTCGGCGGCGAGGGCAGCCGGGTCCGCGATCGGGGCCATCGACCCACGTGACGGACTCGCACGCTTGACCTCGGCGAGGACCTTCACCCGGTCACCCGGGGCCAGGAACTGCAGCGCGTCGAGCGGCGAGGCGACCCGGTCGAGGTCGCGTTCGACGTCCGCGTACGGGCGGTCGAGTCGACGAGCAGCGGCGTCCTCGAGCGCACCGGCGACGAGGCCCTGCAGCAGGTCGACCCCGGGCACCGGAGGAACACGCACGGTGTCGGTGGGCTCAGCCGACACGGGCTCAGCCGCCGTGGTGCTTGGTGACGTACTTCGGACCGTTGACGCCGTAGCCGGCCTTGCCCATCGCGAAGCCCACGATGAGACCGATCACGACGACGGCAGCGGACGCCCACACGCCCCAGGCGATGTCGAACCAGAAGCAGAGCGTCCCGGCCGCGAAGCCGATCAGCATGATGACGACGGCCGTCCAGGCCGCCGGCGAGTGGCCTTCGCCGAGTTCTGCGGGCTCAGTGTTGCTCACGGTGCTCCTCGTGGTCGCTGGCGCCACCGGTCGGGCGGCGCTCCGTCGATCCTACCGTGTCCGGGGTGTCGGACTGGCCCGCGACGGCGTCCCCCGCGGTCGGGTCGACGCCCGCGCTGAGGTCGTCCCAGTCGACGACCGCGTCGCGTACGACGGGTCGGCGCGGAGCACCGTCGACGGACGCGGGACCGCCACTGGCCCCGGCCGCGGAGGCCGCTCCGGGCGTGGCGGCATCGCCGTACCTGCGGCTCGGACCGGGCCAGGACCGCTGCAGGAAGAGCACCGCGACGCCGAGCAGCGACGCGAGGACCCCGCCGATGATCCCGATGACCGGCCAGACACCGACGTCGACGCCGGTGACGACCTGCCGGACGGCGCCGATGTCGCTGACTCCGGCGACCGAACCGATGGCGCTCCGCGCGGCGGCGACCGGATCGGACAGTGCCGTGACGCCGGTGACGACGACGGCCACCCCGAGCAGGACCTGCACCACGGCGAGCACGACGCGGACGACACGGCCGGCGATCGTCATCGCGAGGAACAGGGCGAGGCTGGCGATCGCGACTGCGGTGTACTGCGGTACGACGGTGGCTCCGTCCGCGTCCACGGTCTTCACGACGGCCGCCGTGTGGTCGAGGTGCACGGTGAACCAGGTCTGCGTCCACGACAGCATCACGAGTCCGGCGACCAGGAGCCCGAGGACGACGACGAGCGGTCGGGAGCGCTTCACGGGGCGACCCCGGTCATCCGGTTGGCGGTCGCGACGGCACGCAGCGGCGCGGCGGCCTTGTTGACCGACTCGAGGTGTTCGCTCATCGGGTCCGAGTCGGCGACGAGCCCGGCACCGGCCTGCACCCGTGCGACCCCGTCCTGGATCAGGGCGGTGCGGATCGCGATGGCGACGTCGGCGTCCCCTGCGAAGTCGAAGTACCCGACGACCCCCGCGTACGCCCCGCGCTTCGCGGGTTCGAGCTCGTCGATGATCTGCAGCGCGCGCGGCTTCGGCGCACCCGAGAGCGTGCCGGCCGGGAAGGTCGCCCGGAACACGTCGATGGCCGACATCCCCGGGCGGATCGCCCCCTCGACGCTGGAGACCAGGTGCATGATGTGGCTGAACCGCTCGACCGTCATGAACTCCGTCACGGCGACGGTCCCCGGCTCGCACACCTTCTGCAGGTCGTTGCGGGCGAGGTCCACCAGCATCAGGTGCTCGGCGCGCTCCTTCGGGTCCTGCAGCAGCTCGTCGCCGAGGCGCACGTCCTCTTCGATCGTGGCACCGCGCGGCCGGGAGCCGGCGATCGGGTGCGTCATCGCGCGACCGTCCTGCACCTTCACCAGGGCCTCCGGCGACGCTCCCACGATCCAGAACGGCCGGGCGTCGGTGCCCGCGAGCGACAGGAAGTACATGTACGGGCTGGGGTTCAACGTGCGGAGGACCCGGTAGACGTCGAGGGGGTCGGCCGTGACCTCCTGGTCGAACCGCTGCGAGATGACGACCTGGAAGACGTCGCCGTCGCGGATGAACTGTTTCGACCGCTCGATGGCGGCCGCGTACTCCTCCGGAGTGGACCGGGAGCGTGCGGTCGGTTCGGCGATGTCGAACGCCTCGGCGACGGTCGCGATGCTCGGCTGCACGAGGTCGGCCTGCATCCGGTCGAGCCGGGCCTGCGCGTCCGACCACAGGGTGTCGGCATCGTCCGTGCCGTCGTTCAGCGCCGTCGCGACCAGGAGCACCAGTCCGGTGCGGTGGTCGAGGGCGGCGAGTTCGGCGACGAACGACAGCGCCTGTCCGGGCACGTCGAAGTCGGCGGGCGGCGCGTCGGGCAGGTGTTCGAGCTGGCGGACCGCTTCCCACCCGATGAAGCCGACGGTGCCGCCGACGAGGGGCGGCATGCCCGGCACGCGGGGCGTCGCCCAGCGCTCGTGCAGCCGGGCGAGGACCTCCAGCGGCTGCCCGTCGAGCGAGCCGACGGCCCGTTCGGCCGACATGCCGGTGTCGATCCAGGCGGCGCGGTCGCCCTCCTGGGTCAGGACGCCGAAGCTGCGGACACCGACGAACGACCAGCGCGACCAGAGGCCGCCCTGTCCGGCGGACTCCAGGAGGAACGACCCGGCGCGACCGTCGGCGAGCTTCCGGTAGACCCCGACCGGCGTCTCACTGTCGGCGAAGAGCGCGCGGACGACGGGCACGACACGGTGGCCGTCGCGGACGAGTCCGTCGAAGTCGTCGCGGAGCGTGGTGCGGGGCGAGTCGCTCATCGAGCCGCCCCGTCCGCAGCCGCGGTGTCGGGCGCCGAGGCGGTCACCGGCTCGAGCGGGTCGACGTCGAAGCACCGGTGGGCACCCGTGTGGCACGCGGCTCCGACCTGCTGCACCGTGACGAGGAGCGTGTCGTCGTCGCAGTCCAGGGCGGCGGCACGGACGTACTGGGCGTGGCCCGACGAGTCCCCCTTGCGCCAGTACTCGCTCCGGGACCGCGACCAGAAGGTCACCCGGCCCTCCGTCAGGGTGCGGCGGAGGGCTTCACGGTCCATGTAGCCGAGCATGAGGACGTCCTTCGACGATTCCTCCTGCACGATGGCGGGGAGCAGTCCGTCCGTACCGAAGCGCGCGCGGTCGAGGACCGCTTCGGTGCTGGTGCTGGTGCTGTCGGTCATGAGGGCACCAGCCTACGGCCCTGCCCGGCGCGCTCGCTGCGGACGGACACGCCGGACGGGAGGCCCGAGCCGGCTCGCCGGGACGGCGTCAGCGGACGACGTGGCCGGTCGCGCGGAGCGCCCCCTTGACGTCGCCGACGGTCATCTCACCGCGGTGGAACACGCTCGCCGCGAGGACCGCGTCGGCACCGGCGTCGACGGCGGGGGCGAAGTGCTCGACGCGCCCCGCGCCTCCCGAGGCGATGACCGGCACCGTGGAGACCGGACGGACCGCGGCGACGAGGTCGAGGTCGAAGCCGTTCTTCGTGCCGTCGGCGTCGATGGAGTTGACGAGGAGCTCCCCCGCGCCGCGCTCGACGGCCTCGCGCGCCCAGGCGATCGCGTCGATGTCGGTCTCGGTGCGACCGCCGTGCGTGGTGACCACGAAACCGGACGGCATCCGGTCAGAGCGCTTGACGTCGAGCGACAGGACGACCGCCTGGGCACCGAACCGGTCGGCGATCTCGGACACCAGCTCCGGGCGGGCGATCGCGGCACTGTTGACGCCGATCTTGTCCGCGCCGCACTGCTGTAGGCGAGAGACGTCGTCGACGGTGCGGACCCCACCGCCGACGGTGAGCGGGATGAAGACCTGCTCGGCGGTGCGGGTGACGGTGTCCCACATCGTGGCGCGGTTCTCGACCGTCGCG
Source organism: Curtobacterium sp. MCPF17_031 (assembly GCF_003234035.1). NCBI lineage: Bacteria > Bacillati > Actinomycetota > Actinomycetes > Micrococcales > Microbacteriaceae > Curtobacterium > Curtobacterium sp. MCPF17_031. The sequence continues at coordinate 357,976 of NZ_QKSG01000001.1, forward strand.
CCGACGTCGAGGAACGTCAACTCGTCGGCGCCCTGCTCGTAGTACCGCGCGGCGAGCTCGACGGGGTCCCCGGCGTCCTGCAGGTCGAGGAAGTTGACGCCCTTGACGACCCGGCCGCCGGAGACGTCGAGGCACGGGATGACACGGACCGAGACCCCGCCGAGTGCTGCGCCCGGTGCGGTCGCGTCGGGTGCGCCGGTCACAGGCGTGCGGCGTGGATCGGGCTGACGAGGATCGCCCGGGCGCCGAGGTCGTACAGCGCGTCCATGATGAGGTTGGCGTCGTCGCGCGGGATCATCACGCGGACGGCCGACCAGGCGCGGTCGTGCAACGGCGAGACCGTCGGCGACTCGATGCCCGAGGCGATCGCGGTCGCCTGCTCGAGCAGGTCGGACGGGATGTCGTAGTCGAGCATGACGTAGCCGCGGGCCACCAGGACGCCCTGCAGCCGGCGCCGGAGCACGTCGATGCCGGAGATGGTCTCGTCGGTGGTGATGAGCACCGCGGTGGACTCCAGGATGACCGGGCCGAAGATCTCGAGCCCGGCGGCGCGGAGTGTGCTGCCGGTCGAGACGACGTCCGCCACCGCGTCGGCGACCCCGAGCCGGACGGCGCTCTCGACAGCGCCGTCGAGCTTCACGAGGGTCGCGGTGACGCCGTGTTGGGCGAGGAACTCGCCGACGAGGCCGGGGTAGCTCGTGGCGACGCGGACACCCTCGAGGTCCTGCAGCACGCTGTACCGGCCCGGGGCGCCGGCGAAGCGGAAGGTGGAGTCCGCGAACCCGAGCGCGTCGACCTCGTGCGCGGTCGACCCCGAGTCGAGCAGCAGGTCGCGGCCGGTGATCCCGACGTCGAGTGCGCCCGAGCCGACGTAGGTGGCGATGTCCCGCGGACGGAGGAAGAAGAACTCCACCCCGTTGCGCTCGTCGATGAGGTGCAGCGCCTTCGGGTCACGGCGGCCGGCGTACCCGGCCTCCCGCAGCATCTCGGAGGCGGTCTCGGACAGTGAGCCCTTGTTGGGCACGGCGATGCGGAGCATCAGGTCTGCTTCCTGGAGGAGGGGTCGGTGACGGATCTGCGGTGCGCGGGGTGACGCGCTCCCTACAGATGTCGCCAGACGTCCGCCGGGGTCAGGCCCTTCGCGATCATGAGGACCTGCAGGTGGTACACGAGCTGCGAGATCTCTTCCGAGGTGCGCTCGTCGCCCTCGTACTCGGCCGCCATCCAGACCTCGGCGGCTTCCTCCACGATCTTCTTGCCGATCTGGTGCACGCCGGCATCCAGTTCGGCGACGGTGCCGGAGCCGTCCGGGCGCGTGCGCGCCTTCTCGGTCAGCTCCGCGAACAGGTCGTCGAACGTCTTCACGTTCCCAGGCTACCGGTCTGCGAGCGCACGCTGTGCCGCCGCCCGGAGATCGGTGATGCGGGCGGCGGGCTCGCCGCCGTAGACCGCGGAGCCGGCGACCAGGGTGTCCGCGCCGCTCCGGACCGCCTCCGGCACCGTGTCGACCGCGATGCCACCGTCGACCTCGAGCCAGACGTCGAGCCCCGACGCGTCGACCGCGGCGCGTGCGTCGGCGAGCTTCGGCATCACCGAGGTCATGAACGCCTGACCACCGAACCCGGGCTCGACGGTCATCAGCAGGATCATGTCGTAGGCGTCGAGGTGGTGCAGCACCCGGGTGATCGGGGTGCCGGGCTTCACGGCGACCGCGGCGCGGGCCCCGTTCGACCGGATGGCGGCAGCGGTGGCGACGGGGTCGGTCGCGGCCTCGACGTGGAAGGTGACGCTGGACGCACCGGTCTCGGCGTACTTCGGCGCCTCGGTGTCGGCGTCGGTGATCATGAGGTGCACGTCGAGGGGCACGGGCGACACCTGCTGCAGGCGCTGGACGATCGGCAGGCCGAGCGTCAGGTTCGGCACGAAGTGGTTGTCCATCACGTCGACGTGCACCATGTCGGCGGTCTCGATGCGCTGGAGCTCGCGCTCGAGGTTCGCGAAGTCGGCGGACAGGATGCTCGGCGAGATGCGGATCGTCACCCGTCGAGCCTACCGGCCCGGACCCGGCCGGCCACCGAGCCGACAGCCCGTCAGGCGGTCCGGCGGAACAGTGCGATGAACATCGCGTCGGTACCGATCCGGTGCGGCCAGAGCTGCACGGTCCGGCCGTCCGCGACCTGCGGGTCACGCGCGGCGACCGAGCGGACCACGGATGCGGTGTCGAGCTGCTCGAGCAGGTCCCCGTGCCGACGCATCAGGGCGTCGACCTGGCCGCGCGTCTCGGCCAGGTGCGGCGAGCACGTCACGTACGCCAGGGTGCCGCCCGGTGCGAGCACGCGGACCGCGGCCTCGAGCAGCTCCTCCTGCAGGACGGCCAGTTCGGCGACGTCCTCCGGCTGCTTCCGCCAGCGGGCCTCCGGACGGCGACGCAGCGCGCCGAGGCCGGTGCACGGGGCGTCGAGCAGGACGCGGTCGTACGTGACACCCGAGCCGTCGTGCCCGTAGCGGCGACCGTCGCCCTCGACCACGGTGACGGTGTCACGGAAGTCGCGGAGTGCCTCCCGGACGAGTCCCACCCGGGCCGGGACGAGCTCGTTGGCGGTGAGGGTCGCACCAGCCTGTGCGGCCTCGGCGGCCAGGAGTGCGGCCTTGCCACCCGGGCCTGCGCAGAGGTCGAGCCAGCGTTCGCCGGCCCGTACCTCGGACGAACGGGACAGCGCGAGGGCCGCGAGTTGCGAGCCCTCGTCCTGGACGCGGAGCCGGCCGGCGGCGACGCCGGGGACGCGGGCCGGGTCACCGGTGACGCCGCGGATCCCGACGGGCGAGACCGGCAGGTCGGGAGCGGCCGGGGCGGGCTCTTGCGCCGCGTCGGCCTGGTCGGCCTCGGCCTCGGCCACGTCGGCGGCGGCGTCGTCGCCCGGACCGACGGGAGGCACGTCCCCCGTCTCGTCGTCGTCCGCCGCCACGCGGGCGGTCGCCTGCTCGACGTCCTCGGCCGACGCGACACCGGGCAACGCCGCGAGCTGGACCCGCGGTGCCTCGTTGTCGGCGGCGAGGAGCGCGACGAGTTCGTCACGGGACCGCTCCGCGGCCAGGGCGTCCCGGAGTGCCGACACGACCCACACCGGGTGCGACCAGCGCGTCGCGAGGAGTGCGTCCCCGCCGAGGCCCGCCGTCACCAGGGCGTCCCACTCCTCCGGCGTCTTGCCGGCGACCTTGCGCATCACGGCGTTGACGAAGCCGGTGGCACGGGTGACGCCGACCTCGCGGGCGAGCTCGACCGTCGCGGAGACCGCCGCGTGGGTCGGGGTGCGCATGCCGAGCAGCTGGTGCACCCCGAGGCGCATGACGTCGAGCACGTCGGCTTCGATGAGGTCCGCCCGACGTCCGGACGCCACCGCGACCACCACGTCGTAGCGGCCGATCATCCGGATCGTGCCGTAGGTGAGCTCGGTGGCGAAACCGGCGTCCCGCGCGCTGAGCCCGGCTCGTCGGATGCGCGTCGGCAGGAGCAGGTTCGCGTACGCGTCGTCGACTTGGACGGCACGGAGGACGTCGAACGCGACCCGCCGGGCGCTCATCTGCCGGGGCTCGCGGGGTCGACCGCCGGGGCGCCCGCCCGGGCGCCCGACACCGCTGCCGCCGCCGCGGCCACCGCGCTGCGCTCCGCGTGACCGTGCCTGTTCCGCGCTCATGCGAGCACCTTCCCGTCGAGCGGTCCGAGCCCTCGGGCCCAGGCCGCGGCGTCCATCGCCTTCTTGCCGGCCGGCTGCACCTCGGTCAGCACGAGCGGTTCGTCCGCCGTCCCGACCAGCAGGGCACCGTCCACGAGCCGGAGCGCACCCGGCGCGAGGTGCGGGGCGGAGTCCTCCGGGCCTCCCGGCCGGCCACCGACTGCACCGTACCGGCGCGCCCGCAGCAGCTTCACCCGGGTCTCGCCGAGGTGTGCGAACGCACCAGGCTCCGGGGTGACGCCACGGAGCCTGGCGTGCACCGCGGCCGCCGGGGCGGCGAAGTCGGTCCGGCCGTCCTCGAGGGTGAGCTTCGGGGCCCACGTCGGAGCGCCGACCTGCTCGGTGGCGACGGCGGTGCCCGCGGCCATGGCGTCGACGACCCGCACGACGACGTCGGCACCGGTCACCGCCATCGCGCTGAGGACCTCGCCGGAGGTGGCCTCCGGGTCGATCGTGAACGGCTCGGCCGCGAAGACCGGGCCCGCGTCCAGGGCCTCGACCAGCTGGAACACCGTCGCGGCCGTGGTCGTCGCACCGGCCATCACGGCACGCTGCACGGGGGCGGCACCGCGGTACGCCGGCAGGTCGGAGAAGTGCAGGTTGACCCAGCCGAGCCGCGGGGCGTCGAGGGCTGGGCGACGGAGGAGTGCGCCGTACGCGACGATCACACCGAGGCCGACGTCGAGCGCCGCGATCCGGGCCGTCACCTCGTCGTCCACACGGGAGGCCTCGATCACCGGCAGCCCGAGCTCCGCCGCTGCCTGCGCGACCGGCGTGGGCGTCAGCACGCGCTTCCGGCCCTGCGGCGTCGGCGGGCGGGTCAACACCGCCGCGATCTCGTGGTCGGACGCCGCCAGAGCACGGAGGGTGGGGACCGCGGCAGCGGGACTGCCGGCGACGACGAGACGCATCGGACCAGTCTCCCACGAGCCGCGGCCGCGCCCGGGCGGACGCCGTCCGCGCCGGGCCTGGGGACGCGCTGAGGCGTGCCTGCCTACGGTCGCTGGCATCTCGACGGAAGGACCACCATGACCACCGACGCACTGCCGCTGCCGGACTTCGACCACCTGCCGCTCGGCAACCTCGCCGAGCACGTCCGCCCGCTCGACCGCGACCAGCTGCAGACCCTGCTCGAGCACGAGCGGGCCCACGGGAACCGGCTGCCGGTCGTGGAGGTGCTGACCTCCCGGATCGCCGCACTCGAAGCCGGGGCCGAACCGACCGGCTCGGTGCCCGAGCACCTCCCGGAGGTCCAGCAGGGCACCGGCGGTTCCCCCGCCGTCACCCCGGCCACGTCCGGGCCGGTCATCAACCCGCCGTCACACGGCGACCCGACCAACCCGGCCCAGCCCCGCTGATCCGCGGACCCGGCTCGCCGGCGTCGTGCCGAACGAGCTGTGCCCTCGCCTCCGGACAGCGCGGAGACCGACGGGTACGTTCACAGGCGATTCCCTGAAAGGAACGAACATGTCAGACCGACTCTCCACCCCCGCTCCCACCAGCTTCGCCGAGACGCCCGTCCAGAAGGGCGCGCTCGTCGTCGGCATCGTCTTCCTGCTCGTCGGCCTGGCGGGCTTCATCCCCGGCCTGACCACCGGTGACCTCGGTGGTGCCGGCAACGACTCGATGGGCATGCTGCTCGGCATCTTCCAGGTGTCGGTCCTGCACAACATCGTCCACCTGCTCTTCGGCATCGTCGGCGTCCTGGCGGCCCGACGCGCGAGTGGTTCCCGGCTCTACCTGGTCATCGGCGGCATCGTCTACTTCGTGCTCTGGATCTACGGCCTGTTCACCGCGAACAGCGACAGCGCCGCGAACTTCGTGCCGCTGAACTCGGCGGACAACTGGCTGCACCTGGTCCTCGCGATCGGCATGGTCGCCCTCGGCGTCGTGCTCTCGCGCGGCCGCCGTGCACCGGTCGGCGCGGAGCGGACCGCGCGCTGACCCTGATCGGTGACCTCGGTCGGTGACCTCGGCCGGTGACCTCGGCCGGTGACCTCGGCCGGTGGCATGACGGGAGGCCCGTGGCGGGATCGCCACGGGCCTCCCGTCATGTCCGGGCTCGGCTCTGCAGCGACCGGTTCAGACCTCGGAGAACGGCTCGGCGTCGTCCATCCGGACGCGGAGGGCCGGAGCCGCGCGACGCTTCGCCCCGCCCTTGACCACCCGGCGCGTCGACGACCGGCGGATCACCTCGGCCTTGAGGGTCGCCGCCACCTCTGTCCCGTGGCCATAGGGGAAGCGCACGATCGCGCGGACCGTCCCCGGCGTCGGGTCGTCGACGGGGACCGGTCCGAGGACCGGACCCACCGGCGCGTCGCCGAGCGCCTCGATCGCGCCGGTCACCGCCTCGTCCGTCCCGGTCAGCGTGGCGACCCGCACCGCCGGCGGGAAGAACAGCTCACGCCGGTCGGTGAGTTCGTCGTGGGCGGGCACATCGAGCCGCCAGAGTGCCATCGCGTTCGCGAGCTTGCCGCCGATGCCGACGAGGTACACCGGCGCTCCTGGAGCGCCCTTCGCCGCGGCGTTCGCCCAGATCCGGAGGACGTCCTCCTGGACTCGCAGTCCCTCGCGCGCGAGCATCCGTTCGCCGTCCAGGAGCAGTACGCAGGCGTAGCCGCCGGCGACGTCCGGTTCGGCGCCGCGGGTCGCGACGACGACCGCGGGACGGGCCGGTACCTCGTCGATCGGGCGCGATCCGTCGGCCACCACGATCCGGGTGTTCGGGAAGGCGCGGCCGAGTTCGTCGGCGGTGCGCTGGGCACCCTGGCCGACGGGCTTGAGCTTCCCGTTGCCACAGGTCGGGCAGCGGTACCCGGCCGCCAGCGCGCCGCAGAACCGACACTGCGGGGTGGACCCGGCGTGCGGACTGCCGAGTGGACCACCGCACACCCGGCAGTGGGCGCGCTCCCCGCACTCGGTGCAGACCAGGCCGGTCCCGAAGCCGGGGTTCGACACCTGCACGAGCACGGGTCCGTCGTGACTGGCCTGGCGGGCGGCCCGCCAGGCACTGCTCGGGATGCGGGCCTGTGCGGCGTACCCGTCGGCGTTGGTCTGGTGGGCCGTCGGGACGACCTTCGGCACACGGGCGCGGTGCGGACCGATCTCCTGCAGCCATCCGAGCTCGACGAGCCGCTGCACGTCGGTGCTCCGCGCGTGCGACACCATCAGGAGCGCGGCCCCGGACTGGGCGGTCCGTACCAGCGCGACGTCACGGGTGTGCACGTACGGCGCGCGCTGCTCGGCGAAGGACGGGTCGCCGTCGTCCCAGAGGGCGACGAGGCCGAGGTCCGACGCCGGTGCGTACACGGCGGCACGATTCCCGATCGCGACGACCGGGTGCGTCCGGGCGGTGAGGAGTGCCCGGGCGCGCTGCCCGTTGGTCTGCTTCGCGTCGAACCGCACCACCCGCTCGGCGGGCACGAGGACGAGCAGGGCGCGCTCGAGGTCCGTGACGTCGCGGAAGTCGGGCACGGCGATGACGGCCGACCGCTCCCCCGCCAGGGTGTGTGCGGCGGCCTGCGCCAGGGTCGCGGCCCAGCCGGGCACCCAGGCGGGAGCAGGCCCGTCGGCGTCGTCGGCCGGGATCGCTCGGGCCGGGGCGGCGAGCAGGACCGGGTGCGGGATCGCACCGACGGCCGCGCGTCCGCCGGCGTCCATCACCGCCTCGACGACCGCGTCGCCGTACCCGTCGACCGGGACCGCCGTCACGCGGGGCGGCACGTGGTCCGGGTCACGAGCGAGCCAGGCCTTCTCCGGCCGGACCTGCCGCGTCGGCACCGCGAGGCGCAGCACGTCGCTGGCGACCCCGGCGGCACGGTCGGCCACGGCGCGGGCCAGCTCCCAGACCTCCGGCGCGAGCACCGGCACCGGGCTGACGAGCTCCTCGACGGCACTCAGCTCGCCCGGGAAGTCGTTCTCCGGCGAGAGGGCGTCGTCGGCCACGACCTCCACCACGTAGGCGTCGGTCATCCGGGCGCCGGAGCGCAACGGCACCCGGACCCGGACCCCCGGCACGCAGTCGTCCTCGATCTCGGCCGGGACCCGGTAGTCGAACAGACGGTCGAGTTGCGGGAGCGGTGAGTCGAGGACGACACGCGCGACGTTGGCCACGAAGGGCCTCAGACGGTGACGGAGACGAGTCCTGCCGCGGTGCGGAGCTCCTCGACGCGGTCGAGCTGCTCCCAGGTGAAGCCGGGCAGTTCGCGACCGAAGTGCCCGTAGGTCGCGGTCTGCGCGTACTTCGGGGTCAGCAGGTCGAGGTCACGGATGATCGCGGCCGGTCGCAGGTCGAACACCTTCGTGATCGCGGCTTCGATCGTCGCGTCGTCGACGTGGCCGGTGCCGAAGGACTCGACGTACAGGCCGACGGGCTTGGCCCGACCGATCGCGTAGGCGACCTGGACCTCGAGGCGGTCGGCGAGACCCGCCGCGACGGCGTTCTTCGCGACCCAGCGCAGGGCGTAGGCGGCCGAGCGGTCGACCTTGGACGGGTCCTTGCCGCTGAACGCGCCGCCGCCGTGCCGGGAGGCCCCGCCGTAGGTGTCGACGATGACCTTGCGCCCGGTGAGTCCGGCGTCGCCCTGCGGGCCGCCGATCTCGAAGCGTCCGGTCGGGTTCACGATCACGTCGACGTGCGACGAGTCGAGCTCCACCAGGTCGAGCACCGGGCGGATGACGTGCTCGGTGATGTCCGCGGTCAGCTGCTCGAGCGAGACGCTCGGCGCGTGCTGGGTCGACAGGACCACGGTCTCGACGGTCTTCGGCGTGACGCCGTCGTACCCGACCGTGACCTGGGTCTTGCCGTCCGGGCGCAGGTACGTCAGCTCGCCGGACTTGCGGACCGCGGCGAGCTTCTCGGCCAGGCGGTGCGCGAGCCAGATGGCGACGGGCATGTACTCCGGCGTCTCGTTCGTCGCGAAGCCGAACATGATGCCCTGGTCCCCGGCGCCCTGGCGGTCGAGCGGGTCCGTGCCGGCACCCGAGCGGGTGTCGAGGGACTCGTCGACGCCCTGGGCGATGTCCGGGGACTGCGCGCCGATCGAGATCTCGACGCCGCAGGTGCGACCGTCGAAGCTCACGTCCGACGAGTTGTACCCGATGCCGGTGATGACGTCGCGGACGAGCTGCGGGATCTCGACGTAGCCCGAGGTCGTGACCTCTCCTGCGACGTGCACGAGCCCGGTCGTCACCATCGTCTCGACGGCGACCCGCGCGTTCGGGTCGACCGTGAGCAGGGCGTCCAGGATCGCGTCCGAGATCTGGTCGCAGATCTTGTCGGGGTGGCCTTCGGTCACCGATTCCGACGTGAACAGGCGGAGCGCACTCACCGGGATCAGGCGGAGGGCTGCTGCTGCTTGGTGACGGTCAGCTTGTCCTCGTTGATCTCGTGGAGCGCGACCGAGAGCGGCTTGTCGTCGATCGTCGAGTCGACGAGCGGACCGACGTTGTCGAAGAGCGAGCCTTCGTGCAGGTCCGCGTAGTAGTCGTTGATCTGGCGAGCGCGCTTCGAAGCGAAGATCACGAGCGCGTACTTCGACTCGACCTTGCTGAGCAGGTCGTCGATGGGCGGGTCGATGATGCCCTGGGGGTTGGCCATGGGGTTGCTCCTCGTCGTCGGTGCACCGGTCAGGGCGCAGAGAACAAGTCTACGACCTCGCGTGCCGCCGTGCTGACATCGGAGTTCACGATCCGCACGTCGAACTCGTCCTGGGCCGCGAGCTCCACCTTCGCGGTCTCGAGTCGCCGGGTCTGCTCCTCGGGCGTCTCGGTGCCGCGGCCGATGAGCCGACGGACGAGTTCGTCCCACGTCGGCGGCAGCAGGAACACCAGGACGGCCTCGGGCATCGCGTCCCGCACCTGGCGGGCGCCCTGCAGGTCGATCTCGAGCATGACCTTCTCGCCGGCGTCGAGCGCGCGGTCGATCGGCGGGCGCGGGGTGCCGTACCGGTAGGAGTTGTGCACGGTCGCGTACTCGAGCAGCTCGCGGTCGCGGATCATCCGGTCGAACTCGGCGTCGTCCACGAAGTAGTAGTGCACGCCGTCGACCTCGCCCGGGCGGGGCTTCCGGGTCGTCGCGGAGACGCTGAGGTTCACCTCGGGGTACTGCTCACGGATGTACGCGCTGACCGTGCCCTTGCCGACCGCGGTGGGTCCGGCGAGCACGACGAGCTTCGACGCCGCGCGCTTGCGTCCGCGCTGGGCGAGCCAGTCCGCCAGTTCGGTCCGCTGCCGGCTGCCGAGTCCCCCGAGGCGCTTCGACGGGGCGATCCGCAGCGCACCCATCACGGCCTCCGCCCGGGCCGGTCCGACACCGGGCAGACTCGTGAGCAGGTCACGGACGCGGAGCGAGCGTTCGGCCGCGGTGGTCGCGACGACGGACTCGTCCTCAGACCAGGCGGAACGGGCGACCTCGAGCGGCGACCGCTCGCCGGTGGCGATCGCCGACTTGACCGCGGCGCGTGCGCGTCGTGCGGCGACGGCGGCCTTCGCGGCCGCGACCCGGTCGACCTCCGGCGGGTTGCGGTGCGCCGGCAGGGCCGAGCGGCCGGGATCGGTGTCGTCGGACCGGACGTCCGCCTGCTCGTCGCTCACGCCGCCGTCCCCAGCGCGCGTGCGATCCGGTCGGCACGGTCGGCGACGAGTGCGGCGACACCGTTCGGCCCGTCGCCGAGCAGCCCGCGGGACTCGCTCACGAGGACCTGCTCCGCCCGGCTGCCGTACAGCGCGCGGAGGTCCTCGATCCGGGCCCCCTGCGCACCGAAGCCGGGTGCGAGGACCGGGGCGGTGCCGATCTCGTCGGCCGTGATGCCGAAGTCGTCGAGGTCGAGGGTCGCGCCGAGGACCAGCCCGACGTCCCCCAGGGGCTGGTCGGCGCTCGTCCGGTTGTCGTCTGCCACGTCCACGACGATACCGGCCGCCACGGTCCGCCCGGCACGCGGTCCCTCGGCGAGCACCGCTGTCTGCAGCACACGCGCCTCCGGGTTGCTCGTCGCGGCGAGGACGAACACGCCCGCACCGTTCTCGCGGGCGACGGCGACGGTCCCGGACAGCGAGCCGTACCCGAGGTACGGCGACACCGTCATCGCGTCCGCCGTGAACGGGCCGTCACGGTCCAGCCACGCCAGGGCGTAGTCGTCGCCGGTCGAACCGATGTCGCCGCGTTTGACGTCCGCGACGACCAGGAGGCCCGCATCACGCGCGCGACCGATCGTCGCCTCGAGCGCTCGGTACCCGGGTACCCCCGCCGCCTCGAAGAACGCGATCTGCGGCTTCACGACAGCCGCTCGCCCCGCGGCGGCGTCGACCAGGGCGGCGCCGAAGGCGGTGAGACCGGCCTCGTCGCGGCCGAGCCCCCACGCCGCCAGGGTGGCGGCGTGGGGGTCGATCCCGACGCAGAGCGCCGACCGCGACTCGATGGCGGCCGCGAGCCGGACGCCGAACGGGGTCGGGCCTCCGTGCAGACCTGGGGTCACCAGCCCGCCCGCTCGAGCGCGTAGTCCTGCAGGCTCCGGACACTGTGCGGCGTCCCGATCGTCTCGATCGCCGCGACGGCGGCGCCGAGCTGCGAGATCGTCGTGAACAGCGGCTTGTCCGCCGCCACGGTGGCCGCGCGGATCTCGTACCCGTCCGCGCGACCGGCGGCACCGCTCGGGGTGTTGATGACGATGTCGACCTCGTTGCGGGCGAGCAGGTCGACGACGCTCTCCTGCCCCTGGCTGTACTTGCCGACGGTGCCGACCAGGATGCCGTTGCGGCGGAGCACCTCGGCGGTGCCCTCGGTGGCGATGATCGTGAAGCCCAGCTGCTGCAGGCGGTGCACCGGCAGGACGATGGCGCGCTTGTCGGTGTCCGCGACGCTCACGAACACGGTGCCGCTGGTGGGCAGACCACCGTAGGCGGCCTCCTGGCTCTTGAGGAACGCCCGCGGGAAGTCGCGGTCGATGCCCATGACCTCTCCGGTGGAGCGCATCTCGGGGCTGAGCACCGAGTCGACGACCTGACCCTCGCGGGTGCGGAAGCGACGGAAGGGCAGCACGGCCTCCTTCACGGCGATCGGGGCCTCCATCGGGACGAAGGCGCCGTCGCGTGCCGGCAGCAGTCCCTCGGCGACCAGGCCGTCGACACTCGTGCCGGTCATGATGCGTGCCGCGGCCTTGGCCAGTGCGATGCCGAGCGCCTTCGAGACGAACGGGACCGTGCGGCTGGCGCGGGGGTTCGCCTCGAGGACGTAGAGCACCCCGGCGGCGATGGCGAACTGCACGTTGAGGAGTCCGCGGACGCCGACTCCGCGCGCGATCTTCTCGGTCGCGTCGACGACGGCCTGGATCTCGGCGCGGCCGAGGCCGACCGGGGGCAGGGTGCAGGACGAGTCGCCGGAGTGGATGCCGGCCTCTTCGATGTGCTCCATGATGCCGCCGACGTAGAGCCGCTCGCCGTCGTAGAGCGCGTCGATGTCGATCTCGACCGCGTCATCGAGGAACCGGTCCACGAGCAGCGGCAGGTCCGGGCCGATGATCGCCTGGTCGGCCATCCGGTCGAAGTAGTCGGCGAGGGTGGGGGAGTCGTAGACGATCTCCATGCCGCGGCCGCCGAGCACGAAGGACGGACGGACGAGCACCGGGTAGCCGATGCCCTCGGCGACCGCGGTGGCGCTGGCCAGGTCGTGGGCGGTGCCGTTCTTCGGCGCGAGCAGGCCTGCTTCGTCGAGGATGCGCGAGAACGCCCCACGCTCCTCCGCCAGGTCGATCGCGTCCGGCGTGGTGCCGAGGATCGGGATGCCCGCGGCCTCGAGGGGCTTCGCCAGGCCCAGTGCGGTCTGGCCGCCGAGCTGCACGACGACGCCCACCACCTGGCCGGACGCCTGCTCGGCCTCGATGACCTCGAGCACGTCCTCCACCGTGAGCGGCTCGAAGTAGAGCCGGTCCGAGGTGTCGTAGTCGGTCGAGACCGTCTCCGGGTTGCAGTTGATCATGATCGTCTCGAACCCGGCGTCGCTCAGCGCGAAGGACGCGTGCACGCAGGAGTAGTCGAACTCGACGCCCTGGCCGATGCGATTCGGGCCGGAGCCCAGGATGACGACCTTCTTGCGGTCGCTCGGGGCGACCTCGGTCTCGGTGTCGTAGGACGAGTAGTGGTACGGCGTCAGGGCGGGGAACTCGCCGGCGCAGGTGTCGACCGTCTTGAACACCGGGCGGATGCCGAGCGCGTGTCGCTGGTCGCGCGCCTCCTGCTCGGAGACCCCGCGGAGCGCCGCGATCTGCGCGTCGCTGAAGCCGTGCTCCTTGGCCCACCGGACGGTGTCCGCGTCCAGGGTCTCGGCGGCACGGACCTCGTCCGCGACCTCGTTGATGAGCACGATCTGGTCGATGAACCACGGGTCGATCTTCGTGGCCTCGAAGACCTCGGCCGCGGTGGCGCCAGCGACGAGGGCCTGCTGCACCGTGACGATGCGGCCGTCGGTCGGGACCGCGGACTTCTCGAGCAGGGCGGCCTTGTCGAGCTGGTCGGCCGGCACGTCCCAGTGGAAGCTCGACCCGCGCTTCTCGAGCGAGCGGAGCGACTTCTGCAGCGCGGTGGCGTAGTTGCGGCCGATCGCCATCGCCTCGCCGACGCTCTTCATCGTGGTGGTGAGCGTGGCGTCGGCGGCCGGGAACTTCTCGAACGCGAAGCGCGGGGTCTTCACGACGACGTAGTCGAGCGTCGGCTCGAAGCTCGCCGGGGTGACGCGGGTGATGTCGTTCTGGATCTCGTCCAGGCGGTACCCGATGGCCAGCTTCGCGGCGATCTTGGCGATCGGGAAGCCCGTCGCCTTCGACGCGAGCGCCGAGGAGCGGGAGACGCGCGGGTTCATCTCGATGACGATCAGACGGCCGTTCGCCGGGTCGACCGCGAACTGGATGTTGCACCCGCCGGTGTCGACCCCGACGCGGCGGATGATGTCGATGCCGATGTTCCGCATGTTCTGGTACTCGCGGTCGGTCAGTGTCAGCGCCGGGGCGACGGTGATCGAGTCGCCGGTGTGCACGCCGACCGGGTCGACGTTCTCGATCGAGCAGACGACGACGGTGTTGTCGGCGTTGTCCCGCATCAGCTCGAGCTCGTACTCCTTCCACCCCAGGATCGACTCCTCGAGCAGGACCTCGGTCGTCGGGCTGGACTGCAGACCGTCGCCGACGAAGCGGACGAGTTCCGACTCGTCGTAGGCGAAGCCGGAGCCGAGACCGCCCATCGTGAAGGACGGGCGGACCACGAGCGGGTAGCCGAGGTCCTTCGCGAACTCCTTCGCCTCCTCCAGGGTGTGCGCGATGTGGCTGCGGGCGACGTCGGCACCGGACTCGAGGACGAGCTCCTTGAAGAGCTGCCGGTCCTCACCGCGCTGGATGGCGTCGACCTTCGCGCCGATGAGCTCGACGCCGTACTTCTCGAGGATGCCTGCTTCGTCGAGGGAGATCGCGGCGTTCAGCGCGGTCTGTCCGCCCAGGGTCGGCAGGACGGCGTCCGGCTGCTCGATGCGGATGATCTCCTCGAGCGACGCGTTCGTGATCGGCTCGATGTAGGTCGCGTCGGCGAAGTCCGGGTCGGTCATGATCGTCGCCGGGTTCGGGTTCACCAGGATGACGCGGACGCCCTCCGCGCGGAGGACGCGGCAGGCCTGCGTGCCGGAGTAGTCGAACTCGGCGGCCTGCCCGATCACGATCGGGCCGGAGCCGATGACCAGGACGGAGCTGATGTCGGTGCGCTTGGGCATCAGTTGCCCTCCTTCGTGATGTCGGCGGCAGGCGTGGTGGCGTCGGTGGTGGCCGCGTCGAGCGGCGCTCCCTGCCGTCGGGCGAGCACCATGTCCCGGAAGCGGTCGAAGAGGTACATGCTGTCGTGCGGTCCGGCGGCGGCCTCGGGGTGGTACTGCACGCTGAACGCGGGGATGTCGAGCGCCCGGAGGCCCTCCACGACGTTGTCGTTCAGTGAGTAGTGCGAGACCTCGACACGACCGAAGCCGACCGGGGACTCGAGGACCTCACCGACGGGCGCGTCGACCGCGAAGCCGTGGTTCTGGCTCGTGATCTCGACCTTGCCGGTCGTCGTGTCGAGCACCGGCTGGTTGATGCCGCGGTGACCGAACGGCAGCTTGTACGTGCCGAAGCCCAGGGCACGGCCGAGCAGCTGGTTACCGAAGCAGATCCCGAAGAACGGCCGGCCGTCGCGGAGGCTCTCCTGCAGCAGGGACACCTGCGCGTCGGACGCCGACGGGTCGCCGGGGCCGTTCGAGTAGAAGAGCGCGTCGGGGTCGAGTTCGCGGAGCCGCTCGACCGTGACGTCCTGCGGCAGCACGTGCACCTCGAAGCCGCGCTCGGACAGGTAACGGGTCGTCGACGACTTCACGCCGAGGTCGAGGACGGCCAGCGTGCCGATCCGCTCGCCGGCCGGCTCGACGACGTACTCCTCGGCCGTGGAGACCTCGGCGGAGAGGTTCTTCCCCGCCATGCCGGCCTGCTCGGTGACGATCCGGAGCTGCTCGTCGGCGTCGAGCGTGGCATCCGCCCCGCTGAACACGCCGCCCTTCATGGCACCCGCGTCGCGGATGCGACGGGTGAGGGCGCGGGTGTCGATCCCGGAGATCCCGACGATGCCGTCGCGCACCAAGTGCTCGTCGAGCGACGCGTCCGCGCGGTGGTTCGACACCACGCGGCTCGGGTCGCGCACGACGTACCCCGCGACCCAGATGCGCCGGGACTCGGGGTCCTCGTCGTTGACACCGGTGTTGCCGATGTGCGGCGCGGTCTGCACCACGATCTGCCCGGCGTAGGAGGGGTCGGTGAGCGTCTCCTGGTAGCCGGTCATGCCGGTCGCGAAGACCACCTCGCCGAGCGTGCGCCCACGGGCGCCGTAGGCCCAGCCGTCGTACCGGGTGCCGTCTTCGAGGACCAGTACGGCCCGTTCGCGTGTCATGAGTTCGTCCCTTCGCCCGCAGTGTGCGGGGAGTCGTTCGTCGTCGCCAGTCCCTGCAGGGCGGTGAGCGCTTCCGCGTCGCCCTCCGGGAACCGGAAGTAGGTGTCGAGGTCCGTCGCAGCTGCGGCGCCGGTCGCCGTCCATCGCAGTCGGACCAGTCCCCCGGGCTCGACCACTCGGTCGATCGCCCACGTGGCCCGGTCGGCACCGCGGACGGCGCTCCGGGCGATCCACCGGTCGTCCACGCCGGCGTGGTGCAGCACGACGCCGGTCGCGTGCACGGTCACGCCGCCGCGGCCGCGGAAGCCGAGTCCGCCGGCGGTGATCCGTTCGAGCGGTTGGTCCGCTCGGGTCGTCGCGACGGTGAACCCGTCCCACGACCCGGCCGCCGGACCACGGTCGGCCGGCACCGGGACGGGAGGCACGGCCTCCGCCTGCCGTCGGCTCCGCGTCCGCCACGTGCGCGCCATCGCGACGAACAGCGCAGCCACCGCGAGCAGGATGACCCCGCCGAGCAGCCAGCGCGCCGTGTCACCGCTCATGCCGTCGCCACCCGTGCCGCTGCAGCCCGGGCCGCGACGGTGTCGGCGTCGACGACCTGCCCGTCGAGCACCGTCGGCTCGCCGTGGTGGAAGGTCGCGACGACCCGGCCGGGCAGCCGCATCCCGAGGTACGGCGAGTTCTGCGACTGCCCGTGCAGGTCGGCCACCGAGAACTCGCGGCCCGCCGCGGGGTCGTAAAGGGTGATCTCGGCCGGCGCACCCGCGGCGATCGCGTGGCCGTGGCCCGTGACCTGGCCGATCCGGGCCGGCGCGCTCGACAGCACACGGGCGACGTCGGCCCAGTCCAGTCGGCCGTCCTCGACCACGGCGGCGTGCACCACGCTCAACGCGGACTCGAGCCCGACCATGCCGTTCGCGGCGGCGGGCCACTCGCAGTGCTTGGCCTCGGCGGGGTGCGGGGCGTGGTCGGTAGCGACGATGTCGATCGTGCCGTCGGCCAGGGCGGCGCGGAGTGCCTCGACGTCCTCGCGGCGGCGGAGCGGCGGGTTCACCTTGTACCGGGCGTCGTAGCCCGGGGTGCCGTCGTGCCCGGCGATCAGGTCCTCCGTGAGCAGCAGGTGGTGCGGTGTGACCTCGGCCGTGACGTCGATGCCGCGGGACTTGGCCCAGCGGATCACCTCGACGCTGCCGGCGGTCGAGACGTGGCAGACGTGCAGCCGAGCTCCGACGTGGTCTGCGAGCAGGACGTCTCGCGCGATGATCGACTCCTCAGCCACGGCGGGCCAGCCCGCCAGACCCAGTTCGGACGACAGTCGGCCCTCGTTCATCTGTGCGCCGATGGTCAGACGGGGCTCCTGCGCGTGCTGCGCGAGCACGCCGCCGAAGCCCTTGATGTACTCGAGTGCCCGGCGCATCAGCAGCGGGTCGGCGACGCACGAGCCGTCGTCCGAGAACACCCGGACCTTCGCGCGTGAGGTCGCCATCGCGCCGATCTCGGACAGGTGCGTGCCCTGCAGCCCCTGCGAGACGGCACCGATCGGACGGACGGTGACGTACCCGGCGTCGTCTCCGAGCGCCTGCACCTGCTCGACGACCCCGGCGGTGTCGGCGACCGGCGAGGAGTTCGCCATCGCGTTCACGGCCGTGAAACCGCCGGCGGCCGCGGCCCGCGAGCCGGAGAGGACGGTCTCGGACTCCTCGTGCCCGGGCTCGCGGAGGTGGGTGTGCAGGTCGACCAGGCCCGGCAGGGCGAGCAGCCCGTCGGCGTCGACAACCGTCGCACCAGCCGCGTCGAGACCGGACCCGACCGCGGTGACGAGCGGTCCCTCCAGGCGGATGTCGGCACGCGAGCCGTCGACCAGCTGCGCGCCACGGATGAGGTGTGCGGTCATGCGACGGTCTCCTTCTGGTGGTCGCCGGTGAGGGCGAGGTAGAGCACGGCCATCCGGACCGAGACGCCGTTCGCGACCTGTTCCACGACGGTCGAGCGAGCGTCGTCCGCGGCGACCCCGGCGATCTCGAGGCCCCGGTTCATCGGTCCGGGGTGCATCACGAGCGTCCGCTCGGGCAGCCGGGCGAACCGCGCGGCGGTCAGCCCGAAGTGCCGCGTGTACTCACGCGGGTTCGGGAAGAAGGCGTCGTCCATCCGCTCCTGCTGGATCCGGAGGGTCATCACGACGTCCGGGTCCTCGGCCAGTGCGGCGTCGAGGTCGTGGTGCACGGCGGCGCCGAAGGGACGGTCGACCGCCGGCAGCAGTGTCGGCGGGGCGGCGAAGGTGACGTGTGCACCGAGCGTCCGGAGCAGCCAGGCGTTGCTCCGGGCGACGCGGCTGTGCAGCACGTCACCCACGATGAGCACCCGGACCCCGTCGAGCCCCTGCCCGCGGCTGTCGGTGCCGTGCAGACGGCGGCGCATCGTGAAGGCGTCGAGGAGCGCCTGCGTGGGGTGCTCGTGGGTGCCGTCACCCGCGTTGACGACGGGCACGTCGATCCAGTCCGCCTCGGCGAGCACGCGCGGCGCGCCGGACGCTCCGTGGCGGATGACGATGCCGTCGATGCCCATCGCGTCGAGGGTCTGCACGGTGTCCTTGAGCGACTCGCCCTTCGACACGCTCGACCCCTTGGCGGCGAAGTTGATGACGTCCGCGGACAACCGCTTGGCGGCGGCCTCGAACGAGATGCGGGTGCGGGTCGAGTCCTCGAAGAACAGGTTCACGACCGTCCGACCGCGGAGCGCCGGGAGCTTCCGGACCTCGCGCGTGTTGACCTCGGCCATCTCCTCGGCGACGTCGAGGATCCCGATCGCCTCGTCGCGTGACAGGTCGGCGGTGGAGAGCAGGTGCCTCACGACGCACCACCCTGTTCGGGACCGCCCTGTTCGATGACGACGTCGTCGACACCGTCCGTCTCGGTCAGGTGCAGCGTGACCCGTTCGTCGCCCGCCGTCGGCAGGTTCTTGCCGACGTGGTCGGCGCGGATCGGCAGTTCGCGGTGGCCGCGGTCGACGAGGACCGCGAGGCGGACGGCGCGCGGACGGCCGATGCCCTGCAGGGCGTCGAGGGCCGCGCGGACCGTCCGGCCGGAGTACAGCACGTCGTCGACCAGGACGACGACCTTGCCGTCGACGCCGCCGGCCGGGATCACCGTCGGGTGTGGCGCTCGACCGATGCCCCGGCGCAGGTCGTCCCGGTACATCGTGACGTCGAGTGCGCCGACCCGCTCACTGCCGATCCCCGCGGCGGCTGACTCCCACCCGGGCTCGATGTCGGCGAGGATGCGACCGAGGCGCTCGGCGAGGACGGCCCCACGGGTCGGGATGCCGAGCAGCACGAGTTCCGAGCCACCGTGGTTGGCCTCGAGGATCTCGTGCGCGATGCGTGTCAGAGCACGCGTGATGTCGGGTTGCTGCAGGACCGTTCTGGTACCCACGCCGACCTCCTTCCCCGCCTCTCTGGACGGCTCCCGTCTCTCTGGACGGCTTCAAGGATGCTGACGGCTTCGAGCCTAGCGGGACTCCTGGTCCTCCGCGACAGTCCGACCGGACGGTCCGCGGCCGCCCGCGACGGCGCCGAGGACACCGTTCACGAAGCCGGCCGAGTCGTCCGTGGAGAGCGACTGCGCGAGCTCGACGGCTTCGGCGATCGCGACCGCGTCGGGGACCTCCGGGTTGAACCGGAGCTCCCAGACCCCCATGCGCAGGATGCAGCGGTCGAGCACGGGCATGCGCGCGATCGACCAGCCCTGCGCGTGGTCGGCGATCACGCCGTCGATCTCGTACCGGGCCTCGTCGATGCCCGTGACGATCTGCCGCGCGTAGTCCCAGCTGGAGGCACGCTCCGGCTGGTCGAGGTGGCGGACCGTCTCGGTCGCCAGGACGTCCGCGATCGGCAGCTCGCGCACCTCGGCCACGTAGAGCATGTCGAGGGCGCGCTTCCGCGCCTTGGAACGAGCACTCATCCGGTCAGCGCCTAGTCGTTGACGCGGCCGAGGTAGTTGCCGTCACGCGTGTCGACCTTGACCTTCGTGCCGCTCTCGAGGAACAGCGGGACCTGGATCTGGTAGCCCGTGACGATCGTCGCCGGCTTGGTGCCGCCGGAGGAGCGGTCACCCTGCAGGCCCGGCTCGGTCTCGATCGTGGTGACGATCGAGGTCGGGAGCTCGACGTAGAGCGGGTTGCCCTCGTTCATCGCGATGGTGACCTGCGCGGACTCGAGCAGGAAGTTGCGCGCGTCACCGACGACGGCCGCCGGGACGTTGACCTGGTCGTAGGTGTCCTGGTCCATGAAGACGTACGAGTCGCCGTCCTCGTAGAGGTACTGGAAGTCGCGACGGTCCACCACGGCGGTCTCGATCTTCGCGCCGGCGTTGAAGGTGCGGTCGACGACCTTGCCGGAGACGACCTGCTTGAGCTTGGTGCGCACGAAGGCGCCGCCCTTGCCCGGCTTCACGTGCTGGAACTCGACGACCGACCAGAGCTGCCCGTCGATGATGAGAACGGCGCCGTTCTTGATGTCAGTGGTACTCGCCATTGGTCTTCCGTTCGATGGTGTTGTGAAGGAGTCCGGGCTCGTGGAGCCCCGGACGAGTGTAGCGGACGGGCTACTGCCGTCGGCGCGCGAGCCAGGCGTCGATCGCTGCCCAGGCGAGCAGGACGACGCAGGTGCCGCCGAGCAGGGCGCCGGCCACGAGCGTGCTGATCACCGCGGTCGGTCGCGCGGGCGTCGCCAGGTACACCACGGCCAGGAGGCCCGACCCGGCTCCCAGGAGCACGAGCAGCACCCGACGGATCATGCCCGACACCGTCTGCCGGTCCCGTCGATCGCTGAGCAGGCGGATGTTCACCGACAGGCGGCCGGCCTCGACCGCCTCGGTGATCTTGTCGATGCGTCGTGGGAGCCGACGTGCCGAGGTGACGAGGCCGAACAGTTCGCGCACCAGCACGTTCCGGATCGCGGCCGGACGGAGCTGGTCGCGGATCTGCTCCGCAGCCAGGCCGCGCGACTCCTCGAGCAGGTCGAACGACGGGGTCAGCGTGCGGAGCGTGCCCTCGAAGATCGCCAGGGCCCGGGCCGCCGCCACGAAGTCCGCCGGCGCACGGAGCCGGTACCGCCCGAACACCGCGACGGCGTCGTCGACCGTCTCGACCCCGATCCGTGCGCCCGGACCGAGCTCCTCCGCGACGAAACGGGCCATGTCCCGACGGAAGTCGGACTCGTCCTCGGCGTTGCGGACCGGGGCCATCCGGAGCACCGCGTCGGCGATGCGCGAGGTGTCGTCCTGCAGGTAGGCGGCGAGGAGTTCCTGGACCGTGTCCCGGAGACCCGGGTCGAGCCTCCCGACCGAGCCGAAGTCGATGAGGGCGGGCCGACCGTCGGGCAGCACCAGGACGTTCCCCGGGTGCAGGTCCGCGTGGTAGACCCCGTCGAAGACGACCTGGCGCAGGAACGACCGCAGGATCGCCCGCATCGGCTCGTCGAGGTCACGGTCGGAGCGCTCTGCTCGGATGGCGCTGAGCGTGTCCCCCTCGAGGAACTCCATCACGAGCACGCGACGGCTCGACAGGTCGCGGTACGGCTCCGGGAACCGGACCTCGTCGGGTCGGGCGCTGCGGGCCTGGGCGGCGCGGAGGGACTCGAGGTTGCGGAGCTCGGCCGAGAAGTCCACCTGGCGGATCAGGTCCGCACCGTACTGCTCGGCGACCTGCACCACCCCGAGCTGACGAGCCTGGGCGGAGGTCCGGGTGAGGAACCGCACGACGCGGAGCGCGATGTCGACGTCCCGCCGGACGGCTGCGTCGATGCCGGGGCGCTGGACCTTCACGGCCACCGCGGTGCCGTCGGTGAGCCGGGCGCGGTGCACCTGCGCGATCGAGGCCGCGGCGACCGGTTCCGAGTCGAACGACGCGAACACCTCGGACACCGGCGCGCCGAGTTCGGCCTCGAGCAACGCCGCGACCTCGACCGGGTCCGCGGGACGGACGCCCCGCTGCAGGTGCGCGAGACCCTCGGTCCACTCCGCGGGCAGCAGGTCGTCGCGGGTCGACAGGAGCTGGCCCATCTTCACGAAACCGCCGCCCGCTTCCTCGAGTGCCCGGCGCAGGTGGTCCGCCTGGTCACGGCGCAGGTCGGCGGTGGCCGGGTCCCGGGAGAAGTCCAACCGACGGAACGGCAGCAGCGCGTGCCGACGGGCGATCCCGAGCACCTCGGTGAAACGGCGGCCGCGGCTGCGGAGACCCGAGGGCTCCTGGCGCTGCTGGGTGGAGAAGTCGCTGAGGCGGGGCGGGTTCGGCACGCCGTCAGTCTGCTCCGCGGGCCTGGGGCCGACCGGGGTACAGCCCTCAGGCACCCACCTCTTGGTAGGCGGTGAAGAGCAGGTGGTCCTCCGGTCCCTCGAGCGTCACCGGCTTGCCGACGGCATCGAGGATGATGAACCGGAGCATGCCGGCGCGGGCCTTCTTGTCGCGGCGCATCGTCGCCAGGAGGCTCTGCCACCGGCCGAGCGGGTAGGTCGTCGGGAGCGACAGCGAATCCAGGATCGAGCGGTGCCGGTCGACCGTGGCGTCGTCCAGGTGCCCGGTGAGGCGTGCCAGCTCGGCGGCGAACACCATGCCGACCGCCACCGCCGCACCGTGTCGCCACTGGTACCGCTCGGCGTGCTCGATGGCGTGGCCGAGGGTGTGCCCGTAGTTGAGCACCTCGCGGCGGCCCTGCTCGGTGAAGTCCTCGGACACGACCTGGGCCTTCAGCTCGATCGCGAGCTCGACCACGCGGCGGAACTCCGGCGTCGTCGGGTCGGTCACGCGGTCGACGTCTGCCTCGATCACGTCGAGGATCTCCGGCACGGCGATGAACCCGGCCTTCACGATCTCGGCGAAGCCCGCCAGGATCTCGTTCCGTGGCAGGGTGCGGAGCAGGTCCAGGTCACCGACCACGGCGCGCGGGGCGGCGAAGGCCCCGACCAGGTTCTTGCCCTCGTTCGTGTTGATGCCGGTCTTGCCACCGACGCTCGCGTCGACCAGCCCGAGGACCGTCGTCGGCATCGACAGGTACGGCACACCGCGCAGCCAGGTGGCGGCGACGAAGCCGGCGAGGTCGGTGACGGCACCGCCGCCGAGGCCGATCACGGCGTCGGTCCGGGTGAAGTCCGACTGTCCCATGACCTGCCAGCAGAACGAGGCGACCTCGATCCGCTTCGCGGCCTCGGCGTCGGGCACCTCGGCGATGAGGGCCTCGAGCCCCGCGCCGACGAGCAGCTGACGGAGGTCCTCGGCGCGGGCACCCAGGGTCGGGGCGTGCACGATGAGGACCTTCGCCACTCGCGGACCGAGCAGGGCGGGGACCGACGCGAGCAGGCCGTTGCCGACCGCGACGACGTAGCCGTCCTGGCCGCCGACGCGGATCACGGTGGTGCCCTCGGGCAGGGACGACTCGGTCACGGTGCTCCTTCGTCGGAGGTGGGGGGAGGTGGAGTGTGGGTGCCGGCGGGTGCGCTGTCGCGGACCCAGGTGACGACGTCGTCGGCGACCCGGGACATGGGTCGGCGCGAGGTGTCGAACACCACGTGGGCGAGCTCGGCGTACGTCGCCGCCCGCTCGTCCAGGATCGCCTGCCAGGCGTCGATGCCACCCGAGGCGATGAGCGGGCGGTCGCTACCGGCGATCCGCGCGGCGACCGCCTCGGCCGTGACGGTGAGGAGCACGACGTGCGCGCCCGCCATCGCGGCGCGCGTCTCCGGGTGCATGACCGCTCCCCCGCCGACCGAGACCACGCCGCCGATCTGCATCGCGCGACGGACCGCCGCGGCCTCGAGTTCCCGGAAGGCCGGCTCGCCGCGTTCGGCGAAGAGCTGCGGGATCGGACCGTGTTCACGTGCGATCACCCGGTCGGTGTCGGTGAACGGCACGCCCAGGGCCTTCGCGACCCGGCGCCCGACGCTCGACTTGCCGGCACCCATCGGCCCGATGACGACGACGGGCGGGACCGCGGCCCCGGCCTGGACTGCCCCGGGCGGGACGTCGGCCCCGGTCACCAGGCGGGGGTCTGCGCGGACGACTCGGTGCGACGCGTCCGGAGCGTGTCCGGGATCGCGGCGAGGTAGCCCTCGAGGTTGCGCTTGGTCTCGGCGACGCTGTCGCCACCGAACTTCTCGAGCACGGCGTCGGCGAGCACGAGTGCCACCATCGCCTCTGCCACGACCCCGGATGCCGGCACCGCGCAGACGTCCGAGCGCTGGTGGTGTGCGGCCGCGTCCTCGCCGGTGGCGACGTCGATGGTCTGCAGGGCGTGCGGCACGGTGGCGATCGGCTTCATCGCGGCACGGACGCGGAGCACGGTGCCCGTGGACATGCCGCCCTCGGTCCCGCCAGCGCGATCGGTCCTCCGGACGATCTCGCCGTCCTCACGCTGGAGTTCGTCGTGGGCGGCTGAGCCACGTCGGGCCGCGGTCGCGAAGCCGTCCCCGACCTCGACGCCCTTGATCGCCTGGATCCCCATGATCGCCGCCGCCAGTCGGGCGTCGAGACGACGGTCCCACTGCACGTGCGAGCCGAGCCCCGGTGGAACGCCGTAGAACAGCACCTCGACGACACCGCCCAAGGTGTCGCCGTCCTTCTTGGCCGCCTCGACCTCGGTCACCATGCGCTCGGAGGTCGCGGGGTCGAAGCAGCGCAGCTGGTCGTCGTCGAGGCGGTCGACGTCCTCGGGCACGGGCAGTGCTGCGTCGTCCGGCACCCGGACGGTCCCGACCTGCAGGGTGTGCGCCACCGAGGTCATGCCGAGTTCGGCGAGGAAGGACTTCGCGACGGCGCCGAGGGCGACCCGCGCGGCGGTCTCACGGGCGGACGCGCGCTCGAGGATCGGCCGGGCCTCGTCGAAGCCGTACTTCTGCATGCCGACGAGGTCGGCGTGCCCGGGCCGCGGACGGGTCAACGGTGCACCTCGGCCACGCGACGCGTCGGTCTGCTCGACGGGCTCGGGGTTCATCACCTCGACCCACTTCGGCCATTCGGTGTTGCCGATGCGGATCGCGATGGGGCTGCCCATCGAGAGGCCGTGTCGGACGCCGCCGGACAGGTGGAGCTCGTCCTGCTCGAACTTCATGCGCGAGCCACGCCCGTAGCCGAGCTTGCGGCGCGCGAGGTCGGCGCGGATGGACTCGTACGACACCGGGACGCCGGCCGGGAGGCCTTCCATCATGGCGATCAGTTCGGGTCCGTGGGACTCACCAGCGGTCAACCAACGAAGCATGACGACATCCTCCCACAGCGACGGGCGACGGCCGGTGTACCGCGAGGTGCACCGACCGCCGCCCGTCACGCGAGGTCCTGCTGGTGGTCCGACCGACTACTGGTAGGCGGGGTGGGCGCGCAGCCAGGCCTGGAAACGCTGCACGGCCTGCTCGTGCTGCGCGAGCGTGTCCGAGAACACGGTCTCACCGCTCTCGAGGTCGACCGTCACGAAGTAGTGCCAGTTGCCGGTCGCCATCTTCGTCACCGCGTTGATGGCGAGGTCGCCCGGGTTGGAGATCGGTGCGGGCGGCAGCCCCTCGTGCTGGTAGGTGTTGTACGGGTTGGACCCGTCGGCACGTTCGGCGTCCGTCGTCGTCACACGGTGCGTGTTGCCCGTGCCGTACGCCACCGTCGCGTCGGACTGCAGGAGCATGCCGTCGTCGAGTCGGTTCTGGAAGACCCGCGCGACCTTCGGGTAGTCAGCTGCGAGGCCGGCTTCCTTCTGCACGAGCGACGCGAAGACGACGACGCGCTCCTGATCTGCGGCGGCGACACCGGCGGTCTCCAGGTGCTGCTTCATGGTGTCGACCATGGTCTGGAAGTACTGCTTCGCCGTCCACTTCGGGTTGATCGGGTAGGTGGCGGGGAACAGCCAGCCCTCGAGCGTGGTGACACCCGACGGCAGGCCGTACGCGGAGACGTCCTCGGCTGCAGCCTCGACGTCGGCCTTGCTCAGCCCGGCCTTCGAGACCATGCCGGCCTCGATGTCCTGCAGCGCCGTGCCCTCGGGGATCACGATCGACGGGTCCTCGACCCGGTTGGCCTTGTCCTGCAGAGCCGTCAGCGCGGCCTTCGAGCTCATCTTCTTCTTCAGCGAGTACGAGCCGGGCTGGAACTGCACGTTCGGCGACGAGAGCAGGAGCTGGTAGAAGACCTTCGAGGTCTTCACCACACCGCTCCGCTGCAGCGTCGCGGCGACGTCCTCACCGATGTCGCCGTCCTTGATCGTGATCGTCACCTTCGAGGTGCCGTCGCCGGTGTAGTCGTCGCTCTCCTGCGACCCCGAGATCGCGCTGGCGATGGCCTGGATCTTCGGTGCCGCGAAGTTGTAGGCGACCGCACCGCCAGCGACCACGATCGCCACGATGAGGATCCCGGCGATGAGGGGCCCCTTGCGTCGCGGCGGACGCTCGTCGCGCGGCGGCCGGGAGGCTCCCCCACGTCCGCCACGTCGCCCGCCACCGTCGCCACTCCCGCCGCCGGTGCCACCGGTACCACTCGTGCTCGCCGGGGCGTCGCCGTCCACTGGGTCGCCGTCCGGGCCGTCGCCGACCCGCTCGGTGCCGTCCGGGAGTGGCGATCCGCCGCCGACGCCCTGCCAGGTGCCGCGGCGTCGGGGCTGCTGCCCGTGGTCGTCGTCGAGGTCGTCGGCCGGGCCGTCGTCGGCCGGGCCACCGTCGGCCGGGCCGCCGTCGGCCGGTGCCGCGGTGCCGGGGACCGGACCGCTGTGCAGCGAGCCGCTGAGGAGGGCGTGCACGTCGGGGTGGACGTCGTCGCCTGTGGGAGCGGCGCCGACGCCGGGACGGGGGGCGGGCCTCCCGGCAGCGTCGGGACGCTGGTCCCCGTCGTCGTCGGGTCGGGCCGCGGTCGGATCGACGGCGTCGTCGGCCGATGCCGCCGCTGCGGCTCGTGCACGCGCAGCACGGGCTTCCCGACGCGACAGCGGCGGGTCGTCCGTGGGCGTCTCGGTGGGTCCCTCGCCTCGGCGGGTCCCCGTGC
Organism: Curtobacterium sp. MCPF17_031; assembly: GCF_003234035.1. Classification (NCBI taxonomy): domain Bacteria; kingdom Bacillati; phylum Actinomycetota; class Actinomycetes; order Micrococcales; family Microbacteriaceae; genus Curtobacterium; species Curtobacterium sp. MCPF17_031. The sequence goes on from NZ_QKSG01000001.1 coordinate 384,666, forward strand.
GGTCACGGCGTCCGGCGTCGCTGCCGGTCGCGATGATCGCGTTCCAGTCCAGATCGTCTGCCAACGGTCCTCGGTCTCTCGGTCGGGAACCCCGCGCGGCTCCGGTCCGCTGGGGCGGGTCCGGGAGGGCAGCTGTCAGGGGAGTTCGGCCCCGGGTGGGGCGCCGGCTGCGCGCTCGTGGTCGAGCGCATGTTGCAGAATGATAACAGCGGCCGCTTGGTCGATCACGGCCCGCGACTTCTTCGTGTTCTTCCCCGCCTGGTGGAGCCCGCGCTGCGCTGTGACCGTCGAGAGTCGCTCGTCGACGAGCCGGACCGGCCGGTGCGCCGCGATCCGGGCGGCGAAGTCCCGGGCGTCGGTCGTGGAGGGGGTGTCCCCACCGGACATCGAGAGCGGGAGCCCGACGACGATCTCGAGGACGTCGTACTCCTCCGCGATCGCCAGGATCCGCCGGAGGTCGGCCGAGTCGTCCCGACGGACGGTCTCGACCGGGGTGGCGAGGAGCCCGTCGCGGTCACACACCGCCACCCCGATCCGGGCGCGGCCGACGTCGATGCCGAGCCGGCGCCCGGAGCGGACCGTCACCGTCAGGCCGCGATGCGGTCGGACACGGCGCGGAGGGCCGCGGGAAGCGCCGACGCGTCGGTGCCACCGCCCTGCGCGAGGTCCGGCTTGCCGCCGCCACCACCGCCGAGGACACCGGCGGCCTCCTTGGCGAGCGGCCCCGCCTGGACACCGGCGGAACGGGCGGCGTCGTTGGTCGCGACGATGACGACCGGCTTGCCGCCGATGACGGCACCGAGCACGACCACGGCGGCGTCGGAGCCGAGCTGACCCCGGACACCGGTGGCGAGGGCACGGAGGTCGTCGCCGGAGGACAGCCCGTCGACCACCTGTGCGACGAGCGCCACGGCACCCACGCGCTCGGCGGTCCGGGCGACCGCCGGCACGCGCTGCTGCAGGTTCGCCGACTCGAACTCCGCGATGCGCTTCTGGGCCGTCTTCAGGTCCTCGAGCAGCGACTGCACACGGCCCGGGAGGTCGTCACGCGGCGCCTTGAGTGCGCTCGAGAGCTGGGACACGATGGTCCGCTCGACGGCGAGCTCACGGAAGCCCTCGAGGCCGACGAGGGCCTCGACACGGCGGTTGGTCGACCCGACGCTGGACTCGCCGACGAGGTTGACGAGGCCGACCTGGGAGCTGGAGGCAACGTGGATGCCACCGCAGAGTTCCCGGGACCACGGGCCGCCGATGTCGACCATGCGGACCTCGGCGCCGTACTTCTCGCCGAACAGCGCCTGGGCCCCGAGGGCCTTGGCGTCGTCGATCGGCAGGATGCGCGTGGAGACCTCGAGGTCGGAGCGGATCGCGGTGTTCACGACCTCCTCGATCTCGGAGCGGGTGTCGAGCGACACCGGCTGGCTCCACGAGAAGTCGAGGCGCATGTAGCCGGCCTTGTTGTACGAGCCGGCCTGCAGTGCCTCGGGGCCGAGGACGTCGCGGAGCGCCGCGTTCACCAGGTGCGTGGCCGAGTGGGCCTGGGTCGCACCACGGCGGTACTCGGCGTCGACCAGGGTCGTCGCCGGGTCACCGACACCGACCTCGCCGGAGCGCACCTGGACGGTGTGGCTCCAGAGGCCGGAGACCGGACGCTGCACGTCGAGCACCTCGAGGTCGAAGCCGTTACCGACGATCGCCCCCTGGTCGGCGTCCTGGCCACCGGACTCGGCGTAGAGCGAGGTCTCGCCGAGGATGACCTCGGCGATGTCGCCGACGACCGCACGGTCGACGCTCCGGCCGTCGACGATGAGGCCGAGGACCCGGCTCTCGGCCTGCAGGGCGTCGTAGCCGAGGAAGACGGTCTCCCCCGCGGCACGGAACGCGCTGTAGACGCTGAGGTCGGCGAGGGCGGTCTTCTTGCTCTTCGCATCGGCCTTGGCACGCGAGCGCTGCTCCGACATGAGCGTCTCGAACGCGGAACGGTCGACGTGGACGCCCGCCTCCTCGGCCATCTCCATGGTCAGGTCGATCGGGAAGCCGAACGTGTCGTGCAGCAGGAAGGCGGTGTCCCCGCCGATCGACGGACGGCCGTCCTGCTTGGCGCGGTCGACGGCGACGTCGAGGATCGTCGTGCCCTGCGCGAGCGTGCGGAGGAACGTCTCCTCTTCGGCGTAGGCGATCCGGGCGATGCGGTCGTACTGCTCGCCGACCTCGGGGTAGGCGTCGCGCATGGCGTCGCGCGACGCCGGGAACAGCTGGGGGAAGGTCGCACCCTCGACCCCGAGCAGCCGCATCGCGCGCACGGTGCGACGGAGCAGGCGACGGAGGATGTAGCCACGACCCTCGTTCGACGGCGAAACACCGTCGGTGATGAGCATGAGCGCCGAACGGACGTGGTCGGCGATGACGCGCATCCGGACGTCGTCCTCGTGGTCGGCGCCGTAGCGACGGCCGGAGACCTCGGCGGCCTTGTCGAGGACCGGGCGGACCTGGTCGATCTCGTACATGTTGTCGACGCCCTGCTTGATGAAGGCGACGCGCTCGAGCCCCATGCCGGTGTCGATGTTCTTGTTCGGCAGCTCGCCGGTGATCTCGAAGTCGTACTTCGACCGCACGTCCGCGATCTGGTACTGCATGAACACCAGGTTCCAGATCTCGACGTAGCGGTCGTCGTCGGTCGCGGGACCGCCGTCGACGCCGTACGCCGGGCCACGGTCGAAGAAGATCTCCGAGCAGGGGCCGGCCGGACCGGGCTGCCCCGTCGACCAGTAGTTCGTGTCCTTGCCGAGGCGCTGGATGCGGTCGTCCGGCAGCGTCGAGTGCCGCTTCCAGAAGTCGATCGCCTCGTCGTCCTCCTCGTAGACGGTGACCCAGAGGTCGTCCGCCGAGAAGCCGAGCCCGCCGCCGGACTCCGGGTCGGTCAGGAACTGCCAGGCGTACTGGATCGCCTGCTCCTTGAAGTAGTCGCCGAACGAGAAGTTGCCGTTCATCTGGAAGAACGTGCCGTGCCGCGGGGTCTTGCCGACCTCCTCGATGTCGTTGGTGCGGATGCACTTCTGGACACTCGTGGCGCGGGGGTACGGCGCCGGGATGAGCCCGGTCAGGTACGGGATGAACGGCACCATGCCGGCCACCGTGAACAGCAGCGACGGGTCGTCCGAGACGAGCGACGCGGACGGGACGACGGTGTGGCCGCGGTCACCGAAGAACTGGAGCCAACGACGGCGGATCTCTGCGGTCTGCATGGTGCTTCCTGTAGGGCGTGTGGCGGGGACGGGAGGCTCGGAGCGAGTCAGGTGGGACGGTGCGGCAGGTGGACCCAGCGTCCGGAACGGGGCTGCGTCAGTCCGTGTGGGCGGTCGGGCGCAGCTCGGCTCCGCGTGAGCGGTACCCCTCGGCCACCGCGCCCGTGAAGGCCTTCGCGCCGGCGTCGACCTGGGCGAGGAGGTGTGCGGCGGACGGCGTCCGGCTGACGCGCTGCGCGGCGACGAAACCGATCACCACGCCGACGGCGACGAAGAACAGCTGCTTCACGATGCCTCCCTCTCGGGCACGCCGGGGCGTGCGTCCGACAAGCGTAGCGCGGGCACGAAGAACGGCGGGCCGCCCTCCGAGGAGGACGACCCGCCGTTCACACAGGTGCTGGGATCAGCGGGCTGCGTAGTACTCGACGACGAGCTGCACTTCGCAGGTCACGGGGACCTCGGCGCGCTTCGGGCGACGGACCAGGCGGGCCTGGAGCTTGTCGATCTCGACCTCGAGGTAGCCCGGGACCTTCGGGAGGACTTCCTGGTGGCCACCGGCAGCGGCGACCTGGAAGGGCTCGAGCGACTCGGAGCGCTGCTTGACGTGGATCAGCTGGCCCTCCTTGACGCGGAAGGAGGGGCGGTCGACGAGCTTGCCGTCGACCAGGATGTGGCGGTGCACGATCAGCTGGCGGGCCTGCGAGGTCGTGCGGGCGAAGCCGGCGCGGAGCACGAGGGCGTCCAGACGCGTCTCGAGGGTCTCGACGAGGTTCTCACCGGTCAGACCGGCCGCCTTGCGGGACTCTTCGAAGACGATGCGGAGCTGCTTCTCGCGGATGCCGTACTGGGCGCGCAGACGCTGCTTCTCACGGAGGCGCACCGCGTAGTCGCTGTCCTGACGACGGCGGGTACGACCGTGCTCACCGGGGCCGTAGGGGCGCTTCTCGAGGTAACGGGCCGCCTTCGGCGTCAGCGGGATGCCGAGCGCGCGAGACAGGCGGGTCTTGCTGCGGGTGCGTGACTTGGTAGACACAGGGTCCTTTTCTCTGTACTGAACTGAAGGTGTCACGGGTCTCGGAGCGCGCACGCGCCGACGGACCCCGTGACGGGATCCAGAGGGATGAGCCTGTGGGATCGGGCGGCTACAGCCCGAACCTCTGCCCCCGTGCCGGTCAGGTCCGTTCAGGACGTGTCCGACACTGTGTCCTCGACGCAGCCGCACGCGAGGACCAGGACGTAGGCCCGTCAACGATAGCAGCATCCGGTCCCGATGTGGCCCTCACGGCGCCCGCGCGTCGCACCCGGGGGGTCAGTCGCCGCGGATGATCCCGCGGAGTCGGTCGAGCCGCGGGCCGATCTCGCGCTCGAAGCCGTTGCCGGTCGGCGTGTAGTACTCGGTGCCGTCCAGGGCGTCGGGCAGGTACTGCTGCGTCGCGACCCCGTGCTCGGCGTCGTGCGAGTAGATGTACCCCTTGCCGTGCCCGAGCCGCTTCGCGCCGGCGTAGTGCGCGTCGCGGAGGTGGTTCGGCACGACGCCCATCCGACCGGCCTTGACGTCGGCGACGGCCTGGTTGACGCCGTTGTACGCCGCGTTCGACTTCGGCGCGGTCGCCAGGTAGACGACGGCCTCGGCGAGCGGGATCCGACCCTCGGGCATGCCGATCAACTGCACGGCCTGCGCGGCGGCGACGGCGATCGGCAACGCCTGCGGGTCCGCCATGCCGATGTCCTCGGACGCCGAGATGATGATCCGTCGGGCGATGAACCGCGGGTCCTCACCGGCCTCGATCATCCGCGCCAGGTAGTGCAGCGCCGCGTCGACGTCACTCCCCCGCACCGACTTGATGAAGGCGCTGATCACGTCGTAGTGCTCGTCGCCCTGTCGGTCGTACCGGAGGAGTGCGCGGTCCACCGCCGCGGCGACCGTGTCGGCGTCGACGACCGGAGCGGTGCCGGCCGCACGCTCGTCGTCGTCCTGGGCCGCCACGGCGGACGCCGCCGCTGCCTCGAGCGCGGTGAGGGCCCGGCGGGCGTCACCGGAGGCCAGACGGACGATCGCAGCCCGCGCTTCGTCGCCGAGGACCACCGCACCACGCAGGCCCCTGGCGTCCTCGACCGCGCGGTCGACCAGCATGCCGAGGTCGGCGTCGGTCAGCGGCTTGAGCGTGAGGAGCAGCGAGCGCGAGAGCAGCGGCGAGATGACCGAGAAGGACGGGTTCTCGGTGGTCGCGGCGATGAGGATCACCCAGCCGTTCTCGACCCCGGGCAGCAGGGCGTCCTGCTGCGCCTTGCTGAACCGGTGGATCTCGTCGAGGAACAGGACCGTCGTCGCCCCGTAGAGGTCCCGGTGCGTCAGGGCCTTCTCCATGACCTCCCGCACGTCCTTGACACCGGCGGTCACCGCGGACAGCTCCACGAACTCGCGGCCGGACTGCCGGGCGATCGCCTGCGCCAGGGTCGTCTTGCCGGTGCCGGGCGGTCCCCACAGGATCACCGAGACGCCGCCTGGGCTCTCCCGTGAGCCGGTCGCCAGCTGCACGAGCGGTGATCCGCGTCCGAGGAGGTGCTGCTGACCGGCCACCTCGTCGAGACTGGTCGGACGCATGCGGACGGCCAGCGGTACCGAACCCTGGGCCAACCCGGTCCGGCCACCCGTCGTGGGCGCGTTCATCCCCGACCGGTCAGTTGCCATGCGTCGATCGTAAGCGCCAGCACCGACGGGCCGGTGACGGGCGAACCGGTACGCTCGTCGGACACCGCGACGAGAGGTCAGAAGAGCACCGTGGCACCGAAGAACCAGAGCCGTGAAGCCCGCGAGCGACTCCGTCTCTACCAGGCCAGACAGGGCCTCCACGAGCGTCAGCGTCGACGTCGTGTCCGTGACAACGTCATCGGGGCCGGAGCCCTCGTCCTCGTCGCCGCCCTCGCCACCGGGTCACAGCTGGTGCACGCGTCGACGCAGGATGACGACCGCGCCTCCGCTCCGGCCAGCGCGACCTCCACGGCCACCCCGACGCCTTCGGCCAGCGCGACCGCCGGCAACACCGGCGACGTGCCGAGCAAGCGCATCGCACAGGGCACGACGTGGACCGGCACGCTCACGCTGAACAAGGACATCCGCCTGGGCATCGAACTCGACGGGGCGAAGGCCCCGCAGGCCGCGAGCGTCGAGATCGACCTCATCCGCAAGCAGTTCTACGAGCGCACGAAGTGCCACCGCCTGGCCGACAGCACCGGCTTCCACTTCCTGCAGTGCGGATCGGCGAACGGCGACGGCACGGGCGACGCCGGGTTCCAGTACGGACCGCTCGAGAACGTGCCGAGCGACGGCACCTACGCGAAGGGCACGATCGCCATCGCCCGCGGCGCGACGCCCGCGTCCCAGACGACGCAGTTCTTCATCGTGACGGACGACACCACGCTCGACCCGTCGACGGGCGGCTACACGGTGGTCGGCAAGGTGACCAGCGGGCTGTCGGACCTCGTGTCGAAGGTGACGTCGAAGGGCATCGCCGACGCGGGTTCCGACGGGTCCGGTGAGCCCGAGGTCGCCACCGAGATCACCGGCGCGACCATCGCGGAGCAGAAGTAGTCCACAGCGAAAGCGCACACGCCCGTCGTACGGCGCGGCGGTGCAATAGGCTGACGACCTGACCGTGCCGACGGTGACGTCGGTGATGCACGACCACGATCGAGGCGAGACCTGTGGCATCTGACGAAGCAACGACCTGGGGCCGGGTTGACGAGAACGGGACGGTCTACGTCCGGTACGAGGACTCGGAGCGGGTCGTGGGTGAGTACCCCGACGCCTCCGCGGAAGAGGCGCTGGCCTACTTCGCCCGCAAGTACGCGGACCTCGAAGGCCAGGTGAAGATCGCGGAGCAGCGCGTCAAGGGCGGCGCGTCCGCCAACGACGTCGCCCGGACCGTCGAGCACCTGCGCAGCCTGGTGGCCGAAGCCCGCGTCGTCGGCGACATCAAGTCGCTCGAGGACCGCATCGGCGCCCTGACCGACCAGGTGGGCTCGCTCACCAAGGAGCAGGCCGCCCAGGCGCAGGCCGCCCTGACCGAGGCGCTGGCTCACCGCACCGCCCTGGTGGAAGAGGCCGAGGCACTCGCCGCGGTGGACCCCGCCCGTGCGCAGTGGAAGCAGGTGACCGCGCAGCTCGACGACGTGTTCGCCCGGTGGCAGCAGCACCAACACGACGGGCCCCGGATCCCGAAGAACGACGCGAACGACCTCTGGAAGCGGTTCCGCACCGCCCGCTCCACGGTCGACCAGCACCGTCGGGCCTTCTACTCGGAGCTCGACTCGCAGCACCGCGACGCCCGGGCACGCAAGCAGGAGCTGGTCCAGCAGGCCGAGGCGCTCGCTCCCCGCGGTTCCGACGCCATCCCGGCCTACCGGGAGCTGCTCGACGAGTGGAAGAACGCCGGCCGCGCCGGCAAACGCCACGACGACACGCTCTGGGCCCGTTTCAAGGCGGCCGGAGACGTCCTCTTCGAACAGCGCCACGCCGAGAACACGGCCGAGAACGAGGAGTACTCGGCCAACCTCGAGGCGAAGCTGGCACTCCTGACCGAGGCCGAGCCGATCCTGCAGATCAAGGACCGGGTCGCCGCGCGCAAGGCCCTCACCGACGTGCAGCGCCGCTGGGACGAGATCGGACGGGTCCCCCGCGCCGACGTCCGTCGCGTCGAGGACCGCATCCGTGCGGTCGAGGACCACGTGCGCAGCCTCGAGGACAGCCACTGGAAGCAGTCCGACCCGGAGCGCAAGGCCCGTCAGACGGGTCTGGCCAGCCAGCTCGAGGACGCGATCGCCAAACTGCAGTCGGAGCTCGCCGACGCGCAGGCGACCGGCGACGCCCGCAAGATCAAGGACGCGCAGGAAGCGCTCGACGCCCGCAAGATCTGGCTCGACGCGCTCGGCGGCTGAGCACGAGCTGCACCCACGAACGCCCCGCGACCAGATCGGTCGCGGGGCGTTCGCGTTGCGCTCGAGTGGATCAGACGGAGCCGACCAGGCGCTGAGGGTCAGGCGGAGACGGGCATCCCGAGGAGCAGTCGGATGTCCAGATCGTCCTGTCGCATCTGGGCGGCGAGTTCGTCCATGCCGCGGAAGGCGACCATGCCCCGGACGTAGGCGACGAACAACACCGAGATCGTCTCGTCGTACAGGTCGAGGTCGACGTCGAGCAGGTGCGCCTCGATCTGCTTCGCCGGGACTCCCTCGAACGTCGGGTTGTTGCCGACCGAGACCGCGGCCGGGTACGTCACACCGTCGTGCAGCACCCGGGCGGCGTAGACGCCGTCAGCGGGCACGAAGCCCTCGCAGGCCGGCGCGAGGTTCGCCGTCGGGTACCCCATCGCCCGGCCGCGCTGGTTGCCGTGCACGACGACGCTCCGGACCGCGTGCTCACGACCGAGCAGACGAGCGGCCTCGGCGACCCGTCCGACGGACAGGAGTTCGCGGATCCAGGTCGACGACACGCGTCGCTCCCCCACCGACCGGACGTCGTCGGCCAGGTCCACGTCGTCGATGAGCTCGACCTGGAAGCCGTGCCGTTCGCCGAGCTGTCGGAGCAGGGTGACGTCCCCGGCACCGCGGGCACCGAACCGGAAGTCGCTGCCGACGAAGACGAGCTTCGCGTGCAGGGTGTGGACGAGGATCTCGGACACGAACGCCTCGGCCGGCTTCGCCTGGAGCGCCGAGTCGAACCGGAGCAGCAGCGTCGTGTCGACACCGACCGCGTCGAGGAGTTCGCGCCGCTGGGCCGTGCTGGTCAGTGCCGGCGGCACACGCAGAGGGTCGATGACGTTGAGGGGGTGCTGGTCGAACGTGACCACCGTCGAGACGAGACCGCGGGCCCGTGCGGCGTCCTCGAGATGGGCGATGACGGCGCGGTGGCCGACGTGGACACCGTCGAACTTGCCGATGGTGACCGCGCTCGGACCGAAGTCGCCGGGGACGTCGGCGACGTCGTCGTAGAAGTGCATGCGCAGGTCCTCCGTCCTCACTCTGCCGACGCCACGGACGCGGCGGCCCGGTGGTGCTTGCGGAGCCACCAGAGTCCGGCGATCGGTAGCACGAGCGGGGCGAAGGCGTAGCCGAGGCCGTAGTACGACCAGATCGTGTCGTCCGGGAACAGCTGCCGATCGAGCAGTGAGAGCGTCCCGATCACGAGCACACCGGTCATCTCGAAGACGATCGTCACGCAGGCGACCCGGTACCAGGCGCGGCCCGGCACGATGAGGGCGACCATGGCGACGATGTACACGACGGCGGCGATGGCGCTGAGCGTGTACGAGAACGGCGCGAACGAGAACTTCTCCGCGATCTGCACGATGCTCCGGCCGGTCGCGGCCAGGGCGAGGATGCCGTAGACGGCGATCAGGACCCGTCCGACACCGCTCGCCAGGGTCGACGTGCGACGGCCCCGGGCCGGGCGGTCGGTTCCTGCGGAGGACTTGATCACCATTGCACCGATCCTACCGACCGTCGCAGCGTCCCGAGCACGGGGAGCGGGCCGCGGACGACGTCGCCGGGGACGTCCGGACAGGAGGACCGGCGTCAGTTCAGCGCGAACCAGATCTGGTACATCCGGTACACCATCACCGCTGCGGTGAAGGCCCCGGCGCCGAGCACGACGGTGCTCCAGCGCGTCCGGTCGACGAGCGCCCAGACGATCGTCGCCGGCGGGACCAGGACCACCGACACCGCGTAGACCCAGAACTCGAGCACGTTGCCCTGCGGCGGGTTCCCGACCGCCGGGGCGACGAGCGAGACCACCAGCTGCGCGAGGAGCAGGAGTTCGACGAGCGCGAGCCCGCCGACGGTGTAGTCGTTCGGCTTCCGTCCGATCAGGCCGAGCACGACCGCGGCCAGCCCGATGACGCACGCGATGCTGAACTGCACCCACATGAACCACTCGATCACGTGTTCGCTCCTGTCGCGGTCGGGAAGTTCGTGATGACCCGGAGCTGTCCACGCCGGACGGCGACGAGGCCGACGAGCCGGTCGGCACCCGTGGCGATCGCCGCGACCGGGCCGTCGGTGTCGGGGTGGTCCGCAGTGATCCGCTTGCCGTCCCCGAGGTCCTTCGCCTGGGCACCGTCGAGCTGCACGACCGGGAACAGGCGACGGGCGACGTCGGTCGGTCGGGCGAGGGCGGCGCGGACGTCGACGGCGTCGTCTTCGAGGTCGACGGCGTCCTCGACCGCGAACGGGCCGACGACGGTCCGACGGAGTGCGGTGAGGTGGGCGCCGGTGCCGAGGGCGGCGCCGACGTCACGGGCGAGCGCACGGATGTAGGTACCGGACGAGCACGAGACGACGACGTCGAGGTCGATCACGGCGACGTCGGCCCCGTCCACCGAGACGACCCGGTCGGCTCGGCCCCGCACGTCGAACCGGTCGACGGTCACACGTCGGGCCTTGAGCGTGACCGCCTCACCCTTGCGGGCCAGGTCGTAGGCACGTCGACCGTCGACCTTGATCGCGCTGACCGTCGACGGCACCTGGTCGATCGGACCGCGGAGCGCCGCCACGGCGGCTTCGATCGCGTCGTCGCTCACCGTGCCCGCAGGGGCGCCGTGGGCCGTGATCGGGTCACCGTCGGCGTCGTCCGAATCGGTGCCGACACCGAGCCGGATGGTGGCCGTGTAGGTCTTGCCCAGGCCGACGAGATGCGTCAGGAGGCGTGTCGACGGACCGACGCCGAGGATCAGGAGCCCGGTCGCCATCGGGTCCAGGGTCCCGGCATGTCCGATCTTCTTGAGGTCCAGGCGTCGTCGGGCGATCGAGACCACGCGGTGGCTCGAGATGCCCTGCGGCTTGTCGACGAGGAGGATGCCGTCGGGCGGGGTCACGAGCACCGGACGAGACTAGCAGCGGCACCGCGGCACGGCGCCAGTCAGCAGGCGTCGTTCCACTCGCGTCGTGGGTGCTCCGGGTCCGTGACGTCGAGCACCGCGGAGGCGGCGATCTTCACGTCGGCGCGCCGGTCGAGCCGGCCGGTCTCCTGCTCGACCCACAGGGACCACCGCCACAGGGTGCGGGTGCTCGGCGCGAGGAGCCCATGGCCGTGCACGACGAGCACGCCCTCACCGGCCCCGGTCGTGCGGAACGGGGTCACCAGGTCGTCCCGCAGCGTGTCCACGTCGGTGGACGGGGCAGCCGCAGCCATGGCCTGGACGCCGTGCTGCTCGAAGCCCGCGACGAGCGCCGCCGCGACGTGTTCGAGGTCGGTCCCGTCCTGCCCGTCGACGGCGATGACCGTCCGGTTCGTCCCGACCTGCGCGACCACCTCGCTCGCGATCGCGGCCATGGTGTCGATCTCCTGCGGTGCCCAGCGTGCCATGCCACCACCGTAGGCTGTCGTGGTGAACGTGGGCAGAGCCTCCAGTCCGTCCGTGGACGACGCGACGATCCACAGGGCTGCGGCGATCTCGTCCCCCTTGCTGGCCTGGTACCGCCGGGAGGCCCGTGACCTGCCCTGGCGTCGTGTCGGCTTCCCGGCCTGGGGCACCCTGGTCAGCGAGATCATGCTCCAGCAGACGCAGGTCGCGCGGGTCGTCCCCCGACTGGAGGCGTGGCTCACCCGGTGGCCGACCCCCGCGGACCTCGCGGCGTCGCCCCCGGCGGATGCGGTGCGTGCCTGGGACCGGCTCGGCTACCCGAGACGGGCCCTCGCCCTGCACGCGGCCGCGACGGTCATCGCCGAACAGCACGGCAACGTCGTCCCCCGTGACGTCGACGACCTCCTGGCCCTCCCCGGGATCGGGGACTACACCGCCCGGGCCGTCGCGGTCTTCGCGTACGGCGACCGGCACCCCGTCGTCGACGTCAACGTCCGGCGTGTCCTGGCACGTGCCGTCCTCGGCCAGGGCGAGCCCGGGCCGGCGAAGGCCAAGCAGGACCTGCCGCTGATGGAGGCGACCCTGCCGGCCGACCGCGACGACGCCGCGACGACGAACGCGGCGGTGATGGAGCTCGGAGCACTCGTGTGCGTCGCGCGGTCCCCCGCCTGCGACGCCTGCCCGATCGCGGACCGCTGCGCCTGGCGAACGGCCGGGTACCCGGAGCACGACGGACCGCGCGCGCCGAAGCAGTCCCGGTTCGCCGGGAGCGACCGACAGGTCCGCGGGATGATCATGGCCGAACTGCGGGCGAGCGACGTCCCCGTCAGCCCGGCGGAGATCACGATGGTGTGGCCGGATGCCGATCAGCGGGACCGGGCGCTCGCGTCGTTGCTGCGCGACGGACTCGCCGAGGGCGACGACCTGGAGGGCTACCGGCTGCCGCGCGGCTGACCCCCCCCGGCGCCCACGGCCTCGCACCCACGCGAGCGCCTGCCACGCGAGAGCGCCGGCAACGCGAGAGCGCCCGCCACCGGGGTGGTGGCGGGCGCTCTCGTGGTCGATCGGGTGTCAGACGCGAGCGTCGGGCCCGGACGGCGCTGTGCCGTCCACGTCCTCGTCCTCGTCCTCGTCGTCGTGCTTGTACGGATCCGCATCGCCGGCGTAGGTCGCACCGACCGCCGCCTGCTGGACCTGCAGGTCACGCATCTGGGCCTGCGCGAGCAGGTCCTCGAGGTGCGCTGACGTGTCCGGCAGGGCGTCGGCGATGAACTCCAGCGACGGAGTGAGCCGCGCCGTGATGTTCTTGCCGACCTCGGTGCGGAGCAGGCCGGTCGCGGCCTTCAGCGCCGCGGCGGAGTCCGCGCGCTCCTCGTCCGAGCCGTACACGGTGTAGAAGATCGACGCGTGCTGCAGGTCCCCGGTCACCCGGACGTCGGTGATCGTCACGAAGCCGAGACGCGGGTCGCGCAGGCCCTTGTCGAGACGACGAGCGACGACTTCCTTGATGCGGTCGGCCATCTTGCGTGCGCGCTGCGGGTCAGCCATGGGGGTTCCTCCTTGCGGAACGGGGTGAGGCCCCGCCTCCTCCGGACGGAGGAGGCGGGGCCCATGGTACTCAGTGCGATCAGTCGCGCGGCTTCTCGACGAGCTCGGTGGTCTCGATCTCGTCGCCGGGCTGGATGTCGTTGAACTTGCCGAGGCCGATACCGGCCTCGTAGTCCGTGCGCACCTCGGTGACGTCGTCCTTGAACCGACGGAGCGACTCGATCGCCAGTCCGTCGGCCAGGACCACGCCGTCACGGATGACGCGCGCCTTGGCGTTGCGCGTGATCGTGCCGGACCGGACGATGACACCGGCGATGTTGCCGAACTTGGAGGAACGGAACACCTCCCGGATCTCCGCGACACCCGACTGGACCTCTTCGTACTCGGGCTTGAGCATGCCCTTGAGCGAGTTCTCGATGTCCTCGAGTGCGTTGTAGATGACCGAGTAGAAGCGGACGTCGATGCCCTCACGGGCAGCACGCTCGCGGGCCTTGACGTCCGGACGGACGTTGAAGCCGACGACGATCGCGTTGTCGATCGTGGCGAGGTCGATGTCCGACTCCGTGATCGCACCCACACCGCGGTGCAGGATGCGGAGCTGGACACTGTCGTCCACCTCGATGTCGAGGAGCGACTGCTCGAGTGCCTCGACGGCACCGGAGACGTCACCCTTGATGATGAGGTTGAGCGAGTCGACCTTGCCCTCTTCGAGTGCACGGGTGAAGTCCTCGAGCGAGATGCGCTTGCGGGCCTTGGCCAGCTGGGCGTTGCGCTGCGCGGCTTCACGCTTCTCGGCGATCTGACGGGCGGTGCGGTCGTCCTCGGTGACGAGGAACGTGTCACCGGCGCGGGGCACCGACGACAGACCCTGCACCTGGACCGGACGGGCCGGCGTCGCGGCCTCGACCAGGTTGCCGTTCTCGTCGGCCATCGCACGGACACGGCCGTACGCCGTGCCGGCGACGATCGCGTCACCGACGTGCAGCGTGCCGGACTGGATGAGCACGGTGGCGACTGCACCACGGCCCTTGTCGAGCCGTGCTTCGATCGCCACGCCTCGGGCGTCCTTGTCGGGGTTCGCACGCAGGTCGAGACCGGCGTCCGCGGTCAGCAGCACCGCGTCCAGGAGGTCCTGGATGCCGATGTTCTGACGAGCGGAGACGTCGACGAACATGACGTCGCCGCCGTACTCCTCGGCCACCAGGTTGTACTCGGTGAGCTGCTGACGGACCTTGGCCGGGTTCGCCCCGTCCTTGTCGATCTTGTTCACCGCGACCACGATCGGCACACCGGCCGACTGGGCGTGGTTCAGCGCCTCGATCGTCTGCGGCATGATGCCGTCGTCCGCCGCGACCACGAGGATCGCGATGTCCGTCACCTGCGCACCACGAGCACGCATGGCCGTGAAGGCCTCGTGACCCGGGGTGTCGATGAACGTGATCGGGCGTTCGATGCCCTCGTGCTCGGTGACGATCTGGTACGCACCGATGTGCTGCGTGATGCCGCCGGCTTCGCCCTCGACGACCTTGGAGTTCCGGATCGCGTCGAGCAGTCGGGTCTTACCGTGGTCGACGTGACCCATGACGGTGACGACCGGGGGACGCTGCTGCAGGACGGAGTCGTCCTCGTCGGCGTACTCGGCGTCGATGTCGATGTCGAAGCCCTCGAGGAGCTCCTTGTCCTCGTCCTCGGGCGAGACGACCTGGATCTTGTAGCCCAGCTCCTCGCCGAGGACCTCGAAGGTCGCCTCGTCCAGGGACTCGGTCGCGGTCGCCATCTCACCGAGGTGGAACAGCACCGTCACCAGGTTGCCGGGGCTCGCGTCGATCTTGTCCGCGAAGTCCGAGATGCTCGCACCGCGACGGAGTCGGATGACCGTGTTGCCGTCACCACGCGGGACCTGCACGCCGCCGAGGGACGGTGCCTGCCGCATCTCGTACTCGGCGCGCTTCGTCCGCTTCGACTTGCGGGCACGGCTCTTGCCGCCACCACGACCGAACGCACCAGCGGTACCACCACCGGGGCCACGACCACGGCCGCCACCACCTGCGGGGCGCGGGCCGGTGAACGCGGGACGGGCGAAGCCGCCACCTGCGCCGGCACCGGCGCCACCGGGTCGGCTGAAGCCACCACCGGGGCCACCACGGCCACCGCCACCCTGGCCCGGGCGCTGCCCGAAGCCGTTGGGACGGTTGTTCTGGCCGGGACCACCGGGGCGCGGGGCACCCGGACGGGGAGCACCGGGACGCGGCGGCTGAGGACGCGGGATGCCGTTGCCGGCACCGGCGGCCGGACGCTGGCCCATGCCCTGGTTGGAGGCGAAGGGGTTGTTGCCGGGGCGCGGCGGACGTGCGCCCATGCCCTGGCTCGACGCGTAGGGGTTGTTGCCGGGACGGGCTCCGGGCTTCGGCCCACCGGGCTTCGGGGCGGAACCGGAACCGGACGGCTTGGTGCCGCCGGGCTTCACGGCGTCGCTGGGACCGGAGTCCTGCTGGTCGCCGTCGGTCTGCTGCGCAGCTGCCTGCTGCTCAGCGGCCTTCTGCTCGGCCGCGGCCTTGCGTGCCGCCTCTGCCTCGGCCTGCCGCTGCGCGACGGACTTCGGGGCGGCGGGAGTCGGCGCGCCGTCGACTGCCTGGGCCGCGGGTGCTTCCTCGACGACGGGCTCGGGTGCCGGGGTGGGGCGCTTCGGGCCGGGCTTGGGGCCGCCGGGCTTCGGGGCACCGGAACGCGGTGCCGCGGGAGCCTTGGCGGCGGGGGTCGTCGGAGCGGACGACGCGGACGCGCCCTCTGCCTGCAGTGCTGCACGGAGCTTCCGTGCGACGGGGGGTTCGATGCTCGAGCTCGGGCCCTTGACGAATTCGCCGAGTTCCTTGAGCTTCTCCATTGCGGTCTTGCTGTCGACGCCGAGCTCGCTTGCGATCTCGTGTACGCGTGGTTTCGCCACTGTTCTCCTTCACGGGTCCCACCCCGTCAAGGGGCAGGACTCAATGGTTGACGGGTCTCATTTCGAGCCGCTCATCAGTTGTCCATAAGCCGTTCAGCCTGTTCTGTCATGTCCTGGCGCTCGGGAGCTGTGCTGTTCGGGCCATCGGGCCCCAGCCCAGCGAGGTACTCGCGCACCGCGGACGTGTCGGGATCACGCTCCAGCCGGAGCGCACGGCGGAATGCCCTGCGCTTGACGGCCAGTTCGTACGCTTCGACGGTCGGTGTGAGCCATGCACCCCGGCCCGGCATGACTGCCTTCGGATCCGCTACCACGGAGCCATCGCTGCGAGCGACGACACGGAGGAGGGAGGATCGGGTTGCACGACGACGACTGCCGATGCACGTTCTGACGGCGTCCACTCTACTCCTTGACTCCGACGACCGCGATCCGGCGCGCCCGAGGCCTCTCGCCACGAGCGAACCGGACCGCGCCGATGGGGGTGCTGCTCAGTCGTCACCGTCGAGGATCGAGTCCGGCTGGATGTCGATCCGGGCACCGGTCAGCTTCGCGGCGAGACGGGCGTTCTGCCCCTCCTTGCCGATCGCGAGCGACAGCTGGTAGTCCGGCACGAGTGCGCGGACGGCCTTCGTCGAGGCGTCGAGCACGAACGCGCTCGTGACCTTCGCGGGCGACAGGGCGCTGGCGACGAAGGTGGAGAGGTCCGAGGACCAGTCCACGATGTCGATCTTCTCGGCACCGAGCTCGTTCGTCACCGCACGCACGCGGGCGCCGAGTTCGCCGATGCAGGCGCCCTTTGCGTTCACGCCGGGCTCGTTCGCCTTGACCGCCATCTTCGTGCGGTGCCCGGCTTCGCGCGCCAGCGAGGTGATCTCGACGACACCGGAGGCGATCTCCGGGACCTCGAGGGCGAACAGCTTCCGGACCAGGCCCGGGTGCGTCCGCGACACGGTGATCTGCGGCCCCTTGTGGCCACGACCCACGCTCGTCACGTAGACGCGCAGGCGGGTGCCGTGCGCGTAGGTCTCCCCCGGTACCTGCTCTTCGGGCGGCAGGATCGCCTCGACGGTGCCGAGGTCGACCATCACCATCTTCGGGTTCGGTCCCTGCTGCACGATGCCGGCGACGATGTCGCCTTCCTTGCCGCGGAACTCGCCGAGGATCTTGTCGTCGCCGATGTCGCGCAGACGCTGGTTGATGACCTGCTTGGCGGCGAACGCCGCGATCCGGCCGAAGTCGCTCGGCTGATCGACGGACTCGCCGATGACGTTGTCGTCCTCGTCGCGCTCGGGCACGAACACGGACACTTCGCCGGACTTGCGGTCCAGCTCGACCCGGGCCTGGGCGTCGACGGGTTCGTCGTTCTCAGCACGGTGCTTCTGGTAAGCGGTCAGGATGGCAGATTCGATGATCTGGACGAGCTCGTCGAACGGGATCTCCCGCTCACGCTCCATGAGTCGCAGGACTGCGAGGTCGATCTTCACCGAGGTGCCTCCGTATTCAGATGAGTCACTCCCGCGGATGGAACCGCGCGGAAGCCGTCGTCGATCGTACCGCAGGAATGGCGGAGGCCCGTGGCGGATCCGCCACGGGCCTCGCTTCGGACGCCGGTGTGTCAGATCGCTCGGACCGCCTCGAGCAGTTCCGCGACCGGCAGGTCACGACGCTCACCGGTCGCCCGGTTCCAGAGCTCGACGACGCCGTCGGCAGCGCCGCGACCCGCGACGACGACGACCGGCATGCCGAGCAGTTCCGCGTCCCGGAGCTTGACGCCCGGCGACACCTTCGGCCGGTCGTCGTAGACCACGTCGAAGCGCTCGCCCTCGAGTTGCGCGACGATCGACTCCGCCAGGTCGTACGCGGTGGCGTCCCGCCCGGTGGCCACCACGTGCACGTCGAACGGGGCGACGTGCTTCGGCCAGGCCAGGCCCTTCTCGTCGTTGTGCGCCTCGGCCAGGATCGCCAGGATGCGGGTCACGCCGATGCCGTACGAGCCCATCGTCACGGTCGCGAGCTTGCCGTTCTCGTCCTGCACCTTCAGTCCGAGCGCCTCGGCGTACTTCCGGCCGAGCTGGAACACGTGACCGATCTCCATGCCCCGAGCGGTCTCGAGCGGACCGGAGCCGTCGGGCGCGGGGTCACCGGCACGGACGTCGGACACCTCGGCGACGCCGTCGGCGACGAAGTCCCTCCCGGCCACCAGGCCGGAGACGTGGACGCCACGCTCGTTGGCACCGGTGACCCACGAGGTGCCGTCCACCACGCGCGGGTCCACGAAGTAGCGCAGACCGGTCGCGCTGTCGGCGCCGAGGACCTGCGGGCCGATGTAGCCCTTGACCAGGCCACGGTGCTTGCGGAAGTCGTCGTCGCCCGCGGCTTCGACCTCGGCCGGAGCGAAGGCGACCTCGGCGCGCTTGAGGTCGACGTCGCGGTCGCCGGGCAGGCCGACCACCACGATCTCTCGGGTGCCGTCGAGGTGCGTCAGTGCCAGGACGACGTTCTTCAGCGTGTCCGCCGCCGTCCACGGGGCGCCGTCGCGCGGGGCGACCGCGTTGGCGTGCGCCACGAGCGACTCGATCGTCGGCGTGTCCGACGCCGGCAGCAGCACGGGCTCCGGCAGGCCGTCGACCGGCTTCGCGTCGGGCACCGGGGTGACGTACGCCTCGACGTTGGCCGCGTAGCCGCCGGCACTCCGCACGAAGGTGTCCTCGCCGACCGCGATCGGGTGCAGGAACTCCTCGGACTTCGAGCCGCCCATGGCGCCGGCGTCGGCCTTGACGATGACGTACTCGAGGCCCAGGCGCGCGAAGATCCGCTCGTAGGCGTCGCGCATCACCTGGTAGCTGCGCTCGAGACCAGCGTCGGAGACGTCGAACGAGTAGGCGTCCTTCATCGTGAACTCACGGCCGCGCAGCAGCCCGGCGCGCGGACGCGCTTCGTCGCGGTACTTGTCCTGGATCTGGAAGAGCGTGACGGGGAGGTCCTTGTAGGACGAGTACAGGTCCTTCACGAGGAGCGCGAACATCTCTTCGTGGGTGGGCGCGAGCAGGTAGTCGGAGCCCTTGCGGTCCTGCAGGCGGAACATGCCGTCGCCGTACTCGGTCCAGCGGTTCGTGGCCTCGTAGGGCTCGCGCGGCAGGAGCGCGGGCAGCAGGACCTCCTGCGCACCGGCCGCGACCATCTCGTCGCGGATGATGCCCTCGATCTTCGCGCGGACGCGGAGTCCGAGCGGCAGCCAGGCGAAGATGCCCGGCGACTGGCGGCGGACGTAGCCGGCGCGGACGAGCAGCTTGTGACTCGTCACCTCCGCGTCGGAGGGGTCGTCGCGGAGCGTGCGGAGGAAGAGATGAGAGAGCCGTGTGACCACGCCGTCAGCCTAGCGGCGCGCGGTCACGACGCGACCCGCCTGTGGACGGCGGGGCCGCGGCGCCGGACCTGTGGCGGAACGGATGGGAGGCCCGTGGCGGTGTCGCCACGGGCCTCCCGTCCGGCAGTCGGCCGCGAACCGCGACCGCGCGGCTGCTAGGGAGTGACGACCAGCGGCTTGCCGGTGCCGGCGGCGGGACCCATCTCGTCGGCGAGACGGTTCGCCTCGTCGATGAGGGTCTGGACGATCTCGGCCTCGGGCACCGTCTTGATGACCTGGCCCTTCACGAAGATCTGGCCCTTGCCGTTGCCCGAGGCGACGCCGAGGTCGGCCTCACGAGCCTCGCCCGGACCGTTCACGACGCAGCCCATGACGGCGACGCGCAGCGGCACCGTCATGCCCTCGAGACCCGAGGTGACGTCGTTCGCCAGCTGGTAGACGTCGACCTGCGCGCGGCCGCAGCTCGGGCAGGAGACGATCTCGAGCTTGCGCTCGCGGAGGTTCAGCGACTGGAGGATCTGCAGACCGACCTTCACCTCTTGTGCGGGCGGAGCCGAGAGGGACACACGGATGGTGTCGCCGATGCCCTCGCCGAGCAGGATGCCGAACGCGGTCGCGCTCTTGATCGTGCCCTGGAACTCCGGGCCCGCCTCGGTCACGCCGAGGTGCAGCGGCCAGTCGCCGCGCTCGGCGAGCTGGCGGTACGCCTTGACCATGATGACCGGGTCGTTGTGCTTGACGGAGATCTTGAAGTCGTGGAAGTCGTGCTCCTCGAACAAGGACGCTTCCCACACGGCCGACTCGACGAGCGCCTCGGGCGTGGCCTTGCCGTACTTCTGCATCAGGCTGGGCTCGAGCGAACCGGCGTTCACGCCGATGCGCAGGGACACGCCCGCGGCCTTCGCAGCGGCCGCGATGGCGCCGACCTGGTCGTCGAACTTCCGGATGTTGCCCGGGTTCACGCGAACCGCGGCGCAGCCGGCGTCGATGGCCTGGAAGACGTACTTCGGCTGGAAGTGGATGTCCGCGATCACCGGGATCTGCGACTTCTTGGCGATGATCGGCAGCGCGTCGGCGTCGTCCTGGCTCGGCACGGCGACACGGACGATGTCGCAGCCCGACGCGGTCAGCTCGGCGATCTGCTGCAGGGTCGCGTTGATGTTCGTGGTCGGCGTCGTGGTCATCGACTGCACCGACACGGGGGCGTCGCCACCGACCAGGACCTTGCCGACCCGGATCTGCCGGGACTTGCGACGAGGGGCCAGGGTTTCGGGGGCCTTCGGCATTCCGAGGTTCACTGCGGGCACGTCCCGAACTCTACGCGCTCGTCTGGACAGCGCGGTCCGCCGGGACTCAGGCTGGGTCGGCGGCAGCGGCCGTGTGCGCTGCCCGGGTCCGCGTCAGAGCGTGTCGACGACGGTGACGAGCGGGGCGTACAGCCGCATCGCGTCGAGTGCCCGGGCGTGGTCGACGTCGCTCGCGCCGGCACACGCGTCGGCCACCACGGTGACCCGGACGCCCGCATCCGCGGCCGCCAGGGCGGTCGAGAGGACGCAGCAGTCCGTGGAGACCCCGGTGAGCACCAGGTGGCGTCGCTCCGGCCCGGCTCCGGTGTCGGTGTCGGTGACGGCCTGGAGGCTCGTCCCCCACTTCCCGAAGGTCGGCTCGGTGACGACGGGGACGGACGACGTCGTGACCCCGCCCGGCGTCCCCGTCGCCGCCAGCGCGGCGAACGGCTCGGTGAGTGCGTACAGCTCGTCGTCGTCCGGGACGAGCGCGAACGGCCAGTCGCGGTAGTACGGCACCCAGGCGCCCGTCGGCTCCGCGGGCGCGACGAACCGGGTGACGACGGTGCGACCCGCGAAGCGCGGCAGGAGCCGCTCGATCGCGGCCGAGGCCTCGGCGAACCGCGGTGCCGCCCACGGGCTGTCACCGGTGAACACCCGCTGCATGTCGATGACGACGAGCCAGGCGGCGGCCGTGTCCACCGCCACGTCCGCTGCGGTCACGGGCGGAGCTCGGCATCCGGCACGCGCGACACCGGCTCGGTGACCGGCAGCGCCTCCTGCCGACGGACGGCGCGGCCGCCGGACAGCAGCGTGCCGAGGAACCCGACGACGAGCGCCACGAGGACCCCGAGGTTGGCGTACGCCCAGGGCCCGGTCACCCCGCCGAGACCGAACGGTCCCAGCAGGAAGCCCTGCCAGTGCACGAGTTCCGCCCCCGGCGTCGAGTTCGTCACGAGCCCCCACCCGAGCACCGAACCGATGACCACCAGCGCGATGGCGGACCACCGGACGCTGCCGTAGCGACCCCGCGGGGTGTCGAGCTCGCCCTCGGCGTAGGCGCGTCGACGGAGCAGGACGTCCGCGACGAACACCCCGCACCATGCGGCGATCGGGACGCCGAGGGTGATGAGGAACGCCTGGAACGGACCGATGAAGTCCGTCGCGAAGAACACCACGAAGACCGCCCCGGCGACCATGAGCACGCCGTCGACACCGGCGGCCACCGGTCGCGGGATCCTGACCCCCGCGCTGAGGAGCGCGAGCCCCGAGGAGTAGATGTCGAGGACGGCCCCGCCGACGAGCCCGAGGATCGCGACCACCGCGAACGGCACGAGGAACCAGGTCGGCATCACCGTCACCAGGGCACCGATCGGGTCGGCCGAGATCGCTGCGTGCAGTTCCTCCGAGGACCCGGCGAGCATCACCCCGATGACGACGAGGACTGCGGGTGCCAGGGCACCGCCGAAGGTCGTCCACCCGACGACCCCGCCCGTGGAGGACGATCGCGGCAGGTAGCGCGAGTAGTCCGCCGCCGCGTTCACCCAGCCGAGACCGAAGCCCGTCATGACGAGGACCAGGGCACCGATGACGTTCTGCGCGCTCCCCGCCGGCAGGGCGGCCAGCGTGCCGAAGTCGATCGAGGGGAGCGCGAGCACCACGTAGACGATCGTCAGCACGCCGGTGACGACGGTGATCCAGGTCTGCATCCGCATGATCACGTCGAAGCCCGCGATGCCGGCCCCGACCACGAGCGCCGCGACGACGACCAGGGCGACGAGCTTCGCCAGCACCCCGTCGTCCCAGCCGAGCGCCTGGAACACCGTCGAGGTCGCGAGCACGGCGAGGGCGGCCAGCGCGGTCTCCCACCCGACGGTGAGGACCCAGCTGAGGAAGGACGGCAACCGGTTGCCGTGCACGCCGAACGCGGCACGACTGAGGACCATCGTCGGGGCGGAGCCCCGCTTGCCGGCGATCGCGACCACGCCGCACAGCAGGAACGAGAAGACGACGCCGATCACCGAGACCACGGTCGCCTGCGCCAGCGAGATCCCGAAGTCCAGGACGAACGACCCGTACGCCAGGCCGAGCACGGAGATGTTGGCGGCGAACCATGGCCAGAACAGCCCGCGCGGACGGCCCTTCCGCTCCGACTCGGTGATCACGTCGATGCCCTGCCGCTCGACGGTGCGGGTCGGGTCGGCGATCGGCCGCTTCGGGGCCGTCGGCTCTGCACTCATGGGGTGAGCGTAGTGGGCGCCGACGGCCTCGTCGTTCCCCCGCTCCCCGGAGCGGTCACGCTGCGCGAGGAGGTCGCCGCTACCCGAAGAGGTCGACCGGTCGGACGATGTCGGCGTAGATGAGGAGCGCGCTCATGCCGGCCAGCAGCACGACGACGACCATCGTCAGCGGCATCGTCTTCGCCAGGTCGATCGGACCGGGGTCGGCCTTGCCGAACAGGCGGAAGGTCCGCCGTTTCACGGCCTCCCAGAGCGCACCCGCGATGTGGCCGCCGTCGAGCGGCAGGAGCGGCACCATGTTGAGCACGAACAGGCCGATGTTCAACGACGCCAGCAGGCCGAGGATCGTGTAGACCTTGTCGACCACGGGGACGCCGCTCATCGACGAGACCGTCCCGATCGCCCGACCGACACCGACGACCGACACCGGGCTGTCCTGCGACCGGGCCTGCGATCCGAAGGCCGCGTTCCACACCGCGACCAGACGCTGCGGCAGGTCGATGATGAGGTGTGCCGATGCGCCGATCTGTGCGCCCGTCGCGGGCAGGACCGCCGCCGGGGACTGGCGCACCAGGGTCTGCCCGATGCTCACTCCCACCACGCCGACGCGCTGGGTCTTCGTCGTGCCGTCGCTGTTCTCCGCGACCGTCCCGTCTGCGTCGTAGACGTCCCGGGTGGCCAGGACCGGCGTGACCCGCAGCGTGCGTTCGGTGCCGTCGCGTTCGACGACGACCGGGACGGCCTTGCCGGCGGACCGCTGGAAGGTGTCCGAGACCTGGGTGATCGTGGGGTTCCGCACGCCACCGACGGACAGGACGACGTCGCCGGAGCGGAGGCCGGCCTGCTTCGCGGGCGACACGGCGTCACCGTCCGTGCACGTCGTGCGCGCACTGGTCGGCAGGACGCAGTCGACACTCGACGTGAACGTCGTGGTGGGGGCACCGAAGCCGACGAGCAGGACCCCGAACAGCACGATGCCGATCACCAGGTTCATCGCCGGTCCGGCGACCATCACGATGATCCGCTTCCAAGGCGTCAGCCGGTAGAACGCGCGGGAGTCGTCACCGCCGGACTCGGCGATCTGCTCGGCGCTGGCCGCCCGGGCGTCCTGCACGAAGGCCGAGTACATGCCGGTGTTCGTGATCTCGCGTCCGGAGGCACGGGGCTTGAGCATCCCGACCATCGAGATGTAGCCGCCGAGCAGGATCGGCCGCAGCCCGTACTCGGTCTCGCCGCGCCGGAAGGACCAGATCGTCTTGCCGAACCCGAGCGAGTACTGGGTCACCTTCACGTTGAAGAGCTTCGCGAAGGCCAGATGGCCCAGCTCGTGGAGGCCGATCGACACCAGCAGACCGATGACGAAGACGACGACGCCGAGGACGAAGAGCAGGACGGTTCCGACGGTCACCGGCAAAGAGTACGGGACGCTGGCCATGACGGAGCCGTACGCGGGCTGGGTGGTGATGTGAGCCTCCAGAGCGGTGCCGCCTGGGAGGCACGGATCACGCCGTGCGCGACAGGATGCGGTCCGCGGTCTGCCGCGCCCACCGCTCCGCCGCGAGCACACCGTCGAGCGACGGCTCCCCCGCGGTGTGCTCGTCGACGACCCGCGCCACCGTGTCGACGATGTCGAGGAACCCGATCGCGCCCGCATGGAACGCGGCGACCGCCTGCTCGTTCGCGGCGTTGAAGACCGCCGGGAACGTCCCGCCGAGGACACCGACGCGCTTGGCGAGGTCGACGGCGCCGAAGGCCCGGGTGTCCAGCGGTTCGAAGGTCCAGGTGCTCGCGGTCGTCCAGTCGAGTGGGACGCCGACGTGCGGCACGCGGTCCGGCCACGCCATCCCGAGCGCGATCGGCAGGCGCATGTCCGGCGGCGACGCCTGCGCGATCGTCGAACCGTCGACGAACTCGACCATCGAGTGCACGATCGACTGCGCGTGCACGGTGACGTCGATGCGGTCGTAGGGCACGCCGAACAGCAGGTGCGCCTCGATGACCTCGAGTCCCTTGTTGACGAGCGTCGCGGAGTTCGTCGTGACCACGAGGCCCATGTCCCACGTCGGGTGTGCCAGCGCCTGCGTCGGCGTGACGTCGGCGAGCTCGGCGCGGGTCCGCCCGCGGAAGGGGCCACCGCTGGCGGTCAGGACCAGGCGTCGCATCTCGGCATCGCTGCCCGACCGGAGCGCCTGCGCGATCGCCGAGTGCTCGCTGTCCACGGGGACGATCTGCCCCGGAGCGGCCGCTGCCTGCACGAGCGGACCGCCGACGATCAGACTCTCCTTGTTGGCCAGCGCCAGCGTCGCACCTGTCTCGAGGACTGCGAGGGTCGGGCCGAGCCCCACCGAACCGGTGATGCCGTTGAGGACGGCGTCCGCCTCGACGCTCCGGACCAACCGTTCGGCGTCGGCGGCCCCGAGGGCGGTCTCGCGGACCCCGAACCGGGCGGCCTGCTCCGCGAGGGCACCGGCGTTGCTGCCCGCCGTCAGGCCGACGACCTCGAAGCGTTCGGGGTTCCGTTCGATGACGTCGAGCGCCTGGGTCCCGATCGATCCGGTGCTGCCGAGGAGGACGACGCGGCGGCGGGCGGGCATCGGGCTCAGCCCTTGGCGAGCAGGTCGACCACGAAGACCAGGGTCGCGTTGGCCGGGATGCCCGAGCCCTCCGGGGGGTTGGCTCCGTAGCCGTCCTCGGGAGTCACGACGATCATGACCTGCGAACCGATCTTCTGACCGACCAGCCCCTTCACGAAGCCGGGGATGAGTCCGCTGTTCGAGATCGTGAACGTCGTCGGCGAGCCCTTCGACCACGATGAGTCGAACTCCTTGCCGCCCTTGTAGGCGACGCCCTTGTACTGGACGAGCGCGGTGTCGCCGTCCTTGATCGTGTCGCCGTCACCCTGCTTGATGACCTCGGCGGTGGTCTTCGTCGGAGCGGCGGTGTCGGGGATCGAGATCGTCGGCTCGCCGTCGGCGGCGTCCTTGACGGTCGGCAGCTTCGGGTCCTGGTCCTGCGGCGTACCGGTCGACTTGGTCGGGGTCTGCTCGACGACGTCCGCGACGACGACGATGGAGCCGCTCGTGTTGAAGCCGAGTGCCGCCGCCTGACCGACCACGGCGACGCGGTCACCGACCTTCGCGCACGACAGGATGGCGCCGAAGCCGGTGCCACCGACGGAGAGGACCTGCGGGTTGCCCTGGTCGAACCCGACCGTGACGAGGTTCTTCGCGTCCTTCGCGTTGTAGGCGCTGTAGGCGACTTGCACGAAGTCGCCCTCGGCGAGGGAAGCGCCTGTGCCCTTCACGACGCGGGTGGCCTGCGGCGGATCAGCCGTCAGGCCCTTGTCGAACGTGACCTTCGGTGCGGCCGAGCCACCGACCGCTCCGGTGGCCTCCACGGAGCCCGAGGCCTTGCCGGGCTTCGGGCACGAGGTGATCGGCGTCGGGGTCGAACTCGGGGCGGAGGTGGCTGATGCCGAGGGGCCCGACGAGCCGGAGCCGGAGCAGGCCGCGAGGCCGAGGATCACGGCGGGCACGAGGGCGAGGGGGAGCAGACGGAGACGCTTCACGCGTCTCATCCTGCCGCACCCACTGATGCGTCGGCTCCGAGTACCAGGATCTCGGCCTCGTGATGGACCGGGAACGCGACGGAGCGGGCGATGAAGCAGAGGCGGTTCGCCTCGGCGTGCGCTGCGCGGGCATCCTCGACGCGGTCGTCCTCGCGGATGGTGACGACGGGGCGGAGGACCGTCCCCGTCAACTCGCCGGAACCGTCGCGGTGCACGTCGAGGCTCGCCGTGGCTCGGTCCTGGTAGTCGACCACCGTGATGCCGAGGGTCGAGGCGACGTACAGGTAGCTGAGCATGTGGCACTGGCTCAGTGCCGCCAGGAGCATCTCCTCCGGGTTCCACCGGTCTCGGTCACCACGGAAGGTCGGGTCGGCGCTGCCGAGGACGTCGGGCTTGCCCAGAGCGGTGACCACGTGGTCTCGGCCGTAGTCGCGGTACCCGCTCGTGCCGGTCCCCCGGTCGCCGGTCCAGCGCACGGACACCTCGTAGGAGTGGTCGGTCATCGGCGGTCCCTTCGTCGCGGTGCGCGGTCCGTTGGTCGGTAGGCTCGCGGGATGCGCGCGGCTCCCAGCACCGACCGTCATCCTCTCACCGTCGACGGGTCCGTCGAGCTGGCGGTCCTCGACCGTTCCGGCTTCGACGAGAGTCGGCACATCGGGGCCGGAGTGGTCGTGGCTGCCGACGGCACGGTCATCGACGCGGTCGGTGACGCCGCGGCGAGCATCTACCCCCGCTCGACGATGAAGCCGTTCCAGGCGCTGGCGATCCGCCGTGCCGGGGCGCTCTTCGCAGGGGACGAGCTCGTGATGACGACCGCGAGTCACGCCGGGACCCCGTCCCACCAGTCACTGGCGCTGCGCATGCTCGAACGCTTCGACCACCGCGAGGACGACCTCGGGTGCCCACCGGACCTGCCCTTCGACCGGGAGACCGCGCGCGGCATGGACGGTCCGCGACGTCTGGCGATGAACTGCTCCGGCAAGCACGCCGGGATGCTCGCTGCCTGCCGCGTGCACGGATGGGACGCGGCGACGTACCTGGACATCGACCACCCCCTCCAGCGTGCGGTGCGCAGCACCGTCGAGGACGTGACCGGAGAGGTCGTCGACGTCGTCGGCACCGACGGGTGCGGCGCGCCGGTGTTCCCGCTCACGCTCACCGGCCTGGCGCGCGGCATCGCGGGCGTGGTGGCCCGCGCGGACGACGACACGGCAGCGCTGACCGACGCGGTGCTGGCGAACGCGTGGGCGATCGACGGCGTCGGCCGGGCGAACACCGTGACGATCGAACGGCTCGGCGTCCTGGCCAAGCTCGGCGCCGAGGGCGTGATGGTGATGGGCGTGCCGCAGGGGCCCGCCGTCGCGGTCAAGGTGCTCGACGGTTCGCTCCGCGCCGGCACGCTGGCGGCACTGATGCTCCTCGTGCGCAACGGACTCGTCGACGCCGCGGCCGCGGACGAGGTCCTCGCCACGACCGGCGAACGGGTGCTCGGCGGCGGCGTACCCGTCGGCGCGGTCCGCGTCGGCTCGGGCCTGCGCTGAACCGGGATCCGCGCTGAGTCCTCCCCCGGGTCCGGGGCGCGGGGGACGTCGTGACGGTCCGGGATGACGAGCAGCGGCAGCGTCGGGGACACCGCGACACCGACGACTTCCGCCGAACCGTCGGACAGCCGACGCCGGAGACGGCACCCGTACCGCGTGACGTCGACGACGGCGGTCCACCGACGTGGTGACGTCGCCGTGCTCGGGACCAGGACGACCGATGCCCGACGGCGGCCGCCCGGGTCCAGGAGCGCAGCCGCTGCGGTCCCCGCGGGCATGCTGCTGCGCACGACGCGACCGCCGAGGACACCGACGTCGGCGCTGACGCGCAGCGACGCCGAGCCGGCGAACGGGTCGACGAGTTCCCGGTCGGAGCGCCGACGGCGGAGCTGGTCGAGCTGGTCGACCAGGCCGGTGAAGACGGCTCGGGCGAGCGCGCCGGTACCGCACACGACGATCCCGTCGGTGGGGTCGACCCGGACGAGCGCACCGCTGCTCGCGCGACCGACGACGACGAAGCCGTCCGCTGCGTCGTCCGGCACTCGAGGGTCGGGCAGGTCCTCGTCCCGTGCTGGGCCGGGACTCGCGACGGCCTCTTCGCGGGCACCGACGGACTCGCCCCGCTCGGCACCGGTACCGGCACCGGCACCGGCACCGGCACCACCATCGGCACCGGGCGGGAGGACGACCACCGGAGGCTCGCCGTCGTGTCCTCGAGACCGCACCGAGAGCCCGACGAGCGTGCACACCGTCGCGGCGCAGCACAGCGCCGGCACGCTGCCGATCGGCACGACCAGCGTCCCGGCGAGGATGAGGACCGCCACCGTCACGGCGACGCGACGTGCTCCACGAGGTTCCATGTCCCCCATGACAGCGCCGACACGAACCCGCCAGCGGTCCCCGGCCAGGACTGTGGAGAACCGGCGGGCGAACGCGTCAGTGTGGACAGGCGGCCGCGGACGTCACTGCAGCAGGAAGAACTGCTCCCCCACGTCCACACGAGCACCGCGCTCGACCCGGTACCGGCGCCCCGGCTCGCAGCGGCGGATCGACCCGTCGATGTGCCGGACCACCGTGCCGTTGCCCGAGTAGCGGTCGGACACCCAGAGGTCGTCACCGTCGCGCCCGAGTTCCAGGTGCGTCTTCGACACGGACTTGCCGGGGTCGCGGATGGTCAACAGGTCGTCGAACCGTTCACCGGCCTCCGGGCGCGGCAGCCGCCCGAGCAGCGCCGACCCGTGGACGCCGAGCCGCTCACCGGTGCTGAAGTGCAGCAGGAACGGGGCGTGTTCGGCGGTACGGGACACGATGCGCGTCTCTTCGACGTCCTCGTCCTCGTCCGTGTCGATCGCCGGGCCGTGCGGCGCTCCGTCGTCCGACGCTCCCTCGTCCGACGCTCCCTCGTCCGGCCTTCCACCGTCCGCAGCCTCGTCCGGGGGTCCGACAGGGGGCAGGGGTGCAGAAACCGGCAGCTGCCGGGGTGCGACGGGCGGGAGCGGCGCCGCGGAGGCGACGGGGGCCTCCTGGTCGACCGTGACGTCGCCGCTGTCGCTGTCGCTGTGCGCCGGACCGAGGTCCGGCGCGTCGTCGAGAGCACCAGCGTCGTCGACGACGGGCTTGCCGGCCGCGGTCTCGACCGGGTCGTGCTGATCCGCAGCAGGTCCGTCCGCGACGGTCTCGTCGGGAACGGGCTCGTCGGCGACGGGCTCATCGGCCACGGGCTCGTCGACGACGGGCTGGTGGGTGCTGGGGTCACCCGCACCGTCGCGGTCCTCGGTCAGCTCGTGGGCGTCGGAGACTGCGCTACGGAGGGCGTCCTCGTCAGCGGCCCAGTCCGGCCGGGTGAGCGGCAAGGGCATCACGGGACCGGTGAACGCCGCGGTGACGGCGGGCCGGACGGATCCGCACTCCTCGCAGAAGATGTCGTCGGGCTCGAGAGCGTGCCCGCACACGTGGCAGGTCGCACTCTGGCTCCCCGGCGCCACGAGCGGAGCGGGGCGTGGCGCGCGCCGCTCGAGGACCGGCTGGAACGCCGCGGTGTCACCGGGCCGGGGAGCGTCGTCGGCCTCGCCGGGGCTCGATCCGTCGGCGTCGTCCGAGGACGTCGGCGTGACCGTGACCGCAGTCGAGGGGGCACGACCGATCCACCAGGACGGTCCGGCCGGCGGAGCGGCCGGGGTCGTCTGCGGTTCCCAGACCGGGACGTCAGCGGAAGGACCGGCTGAGTCGGCGGCGTCCGGTTCGAGGGGTGCCCAGGCGGCGGTGCGCTGGACCTCCGGGTCGTCCTGCGGGGCGACGGCTTCGGAGGGGAAGGCGTCGGGATCGAGTGTCGGCTCCGTGGGCGTCCCTGCACCGGCGGGGCGTCCGGTCCAGTCGCCGAGACCGGTGCCGGCGCCGTGCACGTGGCTGGGGGCACCGCGAGGCGTCAGGTCCGGGCGCGGAGTGACGGGGCCGGACGACGGCCCCGCGTCGGGGGCGTCACCGGCACCAGCACCGGCACCGGCACCGGCACCGGCATCGGCCGAGCCCGCCGCTGCCGGCGCGGGACGCGCACGATCGGCGCCGGTCAGCCAGGCGCGGGTCGCGGGGTCGAGCGTCGACTCCGGGAGCCAGGTGTCGTCGCTCGTCTCGGGCGCGCGGCCGTGCGCGTCGGGTTGCTGCAGCGGTGGCGGGGTCGCGCGGTCGGCGGCTTCGACGGGTGCAGTGCGGCGAGCTGCCGAGGTCGTGACGGCTCGTCCGCACTCACCGCAGAAGATCGCTCCGTCCGGGAGCGCCGATCCGCAGTGTTCGCATCTGATCACAGGGTGCCTCTGTCCTCGTCCGGCCGTCCGCGAGGTGCCTCCGGCCTCGGGACATCGTAGTCACCGCCGATCGGAGCACTCTCCGACCGCTCCCGACGGCGACGTGGCACTGCCCCTCACCGCCGGAACGACCGCCGGAAGGACCGCAGCGACGTCGCCGCGCGGAACCGGTCGCGCCGACCGCGCCCAGCGCGCAGGGCGGCGATCGCCCCGTCCGCCGCCGCCCAGGTCCGGTCGGCGACGGCGTCGTCGACGTCGCTCGGACCGAAGACGGCCGCATCGGCGTCGGCGGCGATCCCCGCGCCGGCCTCCCCGGGTGCAGCTGCACCGACCTCGCGGCGGGTCGCCGACGGGGCGACGTCGTGTCCGCCGTCGAGCAGGGCGTCCCGGTACTCGTCCCAGGCACCGACCACGCGCGCCCGGGGATCCGGTGCTCGTCTCCGCCGTCGACGACGGAGACGCTTGGCCAGCACGACGGTGGCGATCGGCAGCAGCACGAGTGCGAGGAGCCCGAGGACCCCGAGCGCCCACGGCAACACGGCGAGCAGGATCTGCAACCACACCGGCTGCGTCGGCGGGGTGTCACGGTCCGCCTGCGGTGGTGTCTGCTCGTCCTGGTCGAGCTGCTGGGCCGGCGGCGGCGGGACGACGGTCTCCGGCCGTGTCACGGGCTGCGGCGTCTGGTCGGACTGGTCCGGGATCTCGCGGACCGCCGGGTTCGGGTCGAGCATGACCCATCCCCACTGCGCCGTGTCCACCTCGATGCGTGCGGTGACGTCCGAACCGCGGAAGGTGGTCCGGCCGGTGGTCGCCCCGCTGGTCGTGTCCCCCGCACCGGAGTCGCCACCGGGCGCGAACCCGAGGACGACCCGCGCGGGGAAACCGATCTCCTGGGCCATCAGAGCAGCGGCGACGGCGTACTGCTCCTGGTCCCCCACCATCGGCACCGCGGTGAGGAGTTCCGTGATCCGGTCGGCGCCGTGTCCGCTCCGGCTCGGACGGTCGTCGCCGACGCCGTGACTGACGTAGCCGTTGCGCTGCAGGGCCTGCAGGGCCGCGAGCAACTGTGCCCCGTCGCTCGTGTCCGCGTCGCTGTCGGCGCCCACGGCGTCCTGCACCGCAGCGGGGACGTCACGCGGAGTCGGGACGACCGCATCGCCCGGTCGTGCGTCGCGAAGTTCGTCCTCGGTCGGCTGCTCGGGGAGCACAGCCGACAGCGTGTACCGGGTCCGGTCGCTCACGCCGTCGACGACCGCCGCGGTGCCGGTGGAGCGGTTGTAGAAGAAGGCGGTCCGCTCGCGATCGGCGTCCGGGCCGCGGAACGACACCGACGTCAGTTCCCCGACGGTCGGCAGCCAGACGCCCCGGTACCCGTCCACGGTCACCGCGACCCGGACGGCGGCCCCCCGGACGTCACGTGTGTCCACCGCGGTCGGGACGCGCTCGAACGAGCCGGATGCCGCGTCGCCGTCCGGCCCACCGACGCGGTAGACGACGCCGTCGTAGCTGTCGAGGGTGGCGATCCGCATGAACCCGCCGGCGGGCAGTCCGGTGACGGTGAGCTGCGGCTGCTCGGCCCGACCGCGTTCCTCGTAGGCGCGGAACCCGCTCAGCGGGCTGACCTGGTCTCGCGGGTCGAAGGGCTTGACGACGCCGCTCCGCGCGACCGTACGGGTGCCGGCAGGCGGTGCCACGAAGCCGAGTCCGGTCGCGACGACCGCCGCCGCGGCGATCGTGGCCGTGCCGACCAGCGCAGGCCGGACGACGGCACGGGCGATCGGGATGCGGGTACCGGTGGTCGCCGCGACGGTCGCCGCACGGCGGAGGTGCCGGACGGTCAACGCCCACACGAGCGCGATCCCCGCCAGCAGGACCCCGAGCCAGACGGAGGTCTCGAGCCGGGTCGGACCGAAGACCGTGCCGGTCACGAAGAGCGCCAGCGCCGGCAAGCTGGCCAGTTCCGGACGGGAGGCACGGGTCGCGATGCTCACGCCGACGACCGTCACGAGGAGCACGGACACGAAGTACGGCACGAGGAGCGCCTCGTAGGACCCGACCGGCAGGCTGATGGTCAGGAGCTGCCGCCACCCGAGGGCGACGCCGCTGAACAGGTCCACCAGCCCGGGCACCGTCGGGAGCGGACCGTCGGCCGCACCGGGCACAGCAGCGGGCACCCCCGTCGCCGCGAACCCGACGACGGTCGCGATCGACACGACCGCGGCCGGGAGGCGCATCCCCGCTCCCAGGAGCGCCATCACCGAACCGACCACCACCGCGGTGGCCCCCGCGGACACCATGCTGGCGTCACGGTGGATCGGCCACCAAGCCGTACTCGCGAGCGCCACGAGGAGCCAGACGGCCAGGGTGCCCGCGACGAGACGCAGCGGTGCCGCGCGACGTCGTCGGGCTGCGCGCGCGCCGGAACGAGGACCGGAGCGGGCCACGGGAGGACGCGGGGACCGGCGCTCGTCGGCCGTCACACGGAGACCGATCGCTGCAGTGCGTGGCGGAGGTCCTCGAGGTACCCCACGGTCATGATCGTCAGGCCACCGACGCGCACCGACCGGGGCACGGCCTCCGGCTCGCAGACGACGGCGACGACCTCGACCCCGATCGGGAACCGGGTCGCCGCGAGGCGGAGGGCCGGCACGCCGACGGTCGACCCGACGACCAGGAACGCGACCGAGATCCCGGGGGTGTCGCGCCCGACGATGCGCGCGACCTCGGCGACCGGCAGGCAGGCGTCCGCCAGTCCGACCCGGGCGAACGCGTCGAGCAACCGGGTCGGCGTGACGGTCGGCATCGGGTGCACGGCACGGACGGCGCGCTTGGCGAACTCCGGGGTCCGTTCCGAGACCACCACCGTGACCTCACGGCCATCCCGGACGGCGCGGGTGCCGAGCGACGCGGCCACGCTGACCGCGAGCTCGAACTCGTCGTCGTCGGCGAACTCCGCGCGGGCGACGCCGAGCGCGACGACCAGGTGCGAACGTCGGGTGTCCTCGAACTGTCGCACCATGAACGCGCCGGTCTTCGCCGTCGACTTCCAGTGGATCGTCCGCGGGTCGTCGCCCGGCATGTACTCGCGGATCGCGTGGAACGCGATGTCTGCGGGTGAGAGGTCGGTGGTCGCCTGCCCCTCGAGGTCGCGGACCAGACCGGTGCTCGTCGACGGGATCGCGATCGTCCGCGGGTGCACGATGACCTGCTCACGCGCGGTCCACACGACCTCCCGGCGGACCAGGCCGACCGGGTCCGCACGGACGCCCGTCACCGGTCCCACGTCGAGGACCCCTCGGCGGACGGTCGGGACCGCGACGTGCTGCTCGAAGGTGCCTCGCGGCGGTACCGCGGGGATCGTGACGTCGACGAGTCCGACCCCGACCGGCACCTCGACCGTCGTCGGGACGGTCGGCAGGCGCGTGGGGTTCTCGGCGGTGATCGTCACCCCGGCGTCGGCCCCGACGACCACGCGGTGCTGCGGTGGTGTCATCCGGATGAGCAGCCGGGACCGGCCGAGGAGCGCGATCGCCGCCACCACCACCAGGACCGCCCCCGCCCACCCGACGACCACGACCTCGCGGAGCCCGGAACGGTACCCCGCGACGAACGCGACGATCGTCAGGACGACTGCGGTCCATCCGAGGCCCGTCACGACGGAGGCGACGTCGTCCCGGACACGGATGACGAGCCTCCCGGCCGTACGCCACGCGCGGACCACACCGACCACGGCGTCAGCGGCGACGTCCTCGCGGTCACCGACCAGACGGGTCCGGACGTTGGTGGGTCCGGCGACCGTCCGGGCGCCCTCCTGGGTGGCCGCCCGACGCGACCGTGTCGCGAGGGGCCGCCGGGAACGCGTCCCGGTGGGACGGTGGTCCGTCACCGCGGGACCCGGTCGGCCGGTGGTGGCGTGTCGACGAGCAGCTGCGCGACGACGCTCGAGGCACTGACGCCGTCGAACTCGGCCTCCGGATCGAGCACCATGCGGTGCGCGAGGACCGGCTCGGCGAGTGCCTTCACGTCGTCGGGCGTGACGTAGTGCCGACCGTTGACGGCGGCGAGGACGCGGCTCGCGCGCATCAGGCCCATCGCTCCGCGCACACTGACGCCGAGTCGGACCTCGGTCGCGCCACGGGTGCCGTCCACCAGGCGCGCGACGTAGTCGGCGATCACCGGGTCCACGTGCACGGTACGGGCGAGAGCGGCCATCTCGGTGACCGTCGCCGCGGGCACCACGCTCGCGACGGGGACCGCTGCGGACGGCGCCGCGGACGTCTCGAGGATCCGGACGGTCGCCGCATGGTCCGGGTAACCGATGGACGTCTTCATGAGGAACCGGTCGAGCTGCGCCTCGGGCAGGCGGTAGGTGCCGGCCTGCTCGATCGGGTTCTGTGTGGCGACGACCATGAACGGCTGCGCCAGCCGGTGGGTGACGCCGTCCACGGTGACGGCGGACTCCTCCATCGCCTCGAGCAGCGCCGACTGGGTCTTCGGGCTCGCGCGGTTGATCTCGTCGGCCAGGACGATGTTCGCGAACACCGGACCACGGTGGAACTCGAACGCCTGCGCACGCTGGTCGTACACGCTGATGCCGCTGATGTCGCCGGGCAGCAGGTCCGGGGTGAACTGGACACGGTTCGTCGACCCCTGCACGCTCTGGGCGAGGGCGCGCGCCAGGCTGGTCTTGCCGGTCCCGGGGACGTCCTCGAGCAGCAGGTGCCCCTCGCTGAGCATCGCGGTGACGGCGAGGCGGATCACGAACGTCTTCCCGAGGAGCACCTGCTCGACGTTGGTCACGATGCGGCCGGCGACGTCGGCGAACCAGGTGGCCTGCTCCGGGGTCATGCTCATGCGGGTGTCGTTCCTTCGGTGGTGGGGACGGCGTCGGCGGTGCTGGCGGTCACGATGTCGGCTGGGCGGGGTCGCCGGCACCGGGTGCCGGATCAGCCGGAGGGTCCACCGGTGGGTCGGCGGGCGGTGGGTCGGCGGGCGGTGGGTCGGCCGCTGCGACGTCTGACGTCGGCGAGGACCTGCCGGTCGTGGCCGAGAGCCTGGGGTCGGCGTCCAGCTGCACCGTGACGAGGATCCGGACGGACTTGGCGCCGGCTGGCGCTGTCGGGGCCGTGTCGCCGGGCTGCCAGGTGTCACCGTCCTGTGGCGTGATCGCGACCGTGCCGTCGCCATCGCTGTACCACCGGGCCGTGTACGACGTCACACTCACGCCGCTGCCGACGGTCGGACCGCTGACCACGATCTGCTGCCCCTCCTGCGCGCCGTCCACCGAGCTCGACGTGTCGAAGGCGACACCCGGTGCGGACCACGAATCGTCCGTGCCGGTGCAGAAGGCGTCGCCGGGCGCCCCGCACGCCTGGAGCGTGAGGGTGGCCGGGGCGTTCCGCGCGCCGGTCCCGGGCACCCCGGTCCAGGCCTGGCCGGGCTGGAGCGAGAGGACCGATGTGCCCGTCTGGAGGCGGTAGTGGTCGACCTCCGCACCCGGGGCGGTGACCCGGAGGTCGGACTGCGTGGCGGTCGCCCCGGAGACGATCGCGACGGCCGGAGCAGCGGTGCCGCCCGGGGTCTCGTAGGCGACCGCGCTGGCGGAGGCGACGTTGCAGAACAGGCCGTTGTCGGACACCACCGCGTACCGGACGCCACCGCCGCCGACACCCGCGTCAGTCGTCCCGGACTCCGCGCCGAGCGACGTCTGGCCGGACAGGGCGTCGCAGCTCGGGCTGCTCCCCGGTGCGACCCGGTACACCCGGTAGGTCGGACCGGACCCCCCGGCACCGTCCGCGGGCGACCAGGTGATCGTCACCGTCGACTTGCCCTGGTCGTCCGGCTGCTCACCGGTGACGGCCCGGACGTCCTGCGGCGCGCCGGGGGTCCCGACGGCGGTTCCGGACGCCGTCGCGCTGTTCCACTGCACGACCGTGCCGTCCCGGGCCGCGTCGTTGCGGGGCGAGACGGTCACGACGTAGACCGCGCCGCTCGTCGCGCCGCTGAACGACGTGGTCGTCGCGGTGCCCGTCCGTCTCGTGTCGCTGAGACCAGGGCCGGCGATCGTCACGACGTGGTCGTCGACGGCGCTGCCCGTGGCGGGTCGGGGCACCGCGTTCCACGAGACGTCGAGCTGCCCGGGGTTCGTCCGGTCAGGCACGACCGAGAGCCCGGTCGGTGCCGTCGGGACGAAGTCGGCGCTCATCGTGGCGGACTGCGGCGAGGGCTGCGAACTGCCGAGTTCGTTCTCGGCCAGGACGCTGAACCGGTAGGACGCGGTCGGGTCCAGCCCGGTGACGGTGCAGACGGTGGCGGTGCCGCAGTCCTTCGTGACGCCGCCGGTCCCGGTCACGCGGTAGCCGGTGATCGGTGCGTTGTTCGCACGGGGGGTGGACCAGTTCAGCGTGACCTGCCCACCGGCCTCGGTGCCGGTCCGGGTCGGGGTACCCGGCGCGTCCGGGACGTCCTGCACCGAGATCGTCACGTCGCCCCACGCGGATCGGTCGGTGTCCCCCGTCGCGTCGACGACCCGGTACTGCAGGTGTGTGTCGAGCGGCTTCGCGTCCGCGGCGACGCTCACCCGGAGGCGCGACCGGTCGGCACTCGGGGTGATGGTCACGCCCGCGGGGATGCCGCCGGCGAGACCGCGGATGTCGACGACCCGCAACGGCTGCCCCGGGAAGGGGTTCGTCTGTCGGTCGTTGGCGAGCACGTCGACCGTGGTCGACGTGCCTCGTCGTACGACCGCGCTGTCCGGCCCGGGCTGCACCAGCGGTCGGGTCGACGCGACGACCTCGATGGTGATGCGGCCCGACCGCCCCTGGGCCGTCGAGTCGGCGACACCGACGCCGACCGTGGACCGCTCGCCCGGTGACGCCGCGTCGTCGACCACGACGGTCAGGCGCTGCCCGGAGATCGTCGCCGTCGTGCCGTTGCCCGGTCGCTCGACCACGGACCACCGCAGCTCCGGCAGGTCAGCCGGGTACGGGTAGTCGGTCAGCTTGGTGAGGTCGAGCACGCGCTGGTCGCCGGGCTGCATCTCGAGGGTCGTCCCCGTGAGCGCTGGCGGCTGGTTCGAGCGCGGCGTCACGGTGATCGGCAGCACGAGGGTCGCGACGCGCCCGGTCCCGCCGTTCGCCGCCGACCCGTCCGTCACCTCGAACGAGATCGACGCCTTGCCGAAGTAGAGCTTCGACGAGGTGAACTGCAGCGTCGAGTCGTCGACCACCAGGGAACCACCGTCGGCGTGCGTCGCCTTCACGGCCCCGCGGTCGGTGATGGCCGCGGTCTTGCCGTTCGCGGTCACGACGTATCGGGACAGCGGGATCCGGACCGTCGACTCACTCCGGACGGAGACGGCGGGAGCGGTCCGGTCGAGTTGCGGGAGCGCGTCGTCAGCGCCCGGGACGTGGACGAAGCCGTAGGACACCACGTCCGGGTGGTCGCGTCGTGCGACCGCGAACGGGATCACCTGCGACGTGTCCGAGACGCGGACGACGAGGCGGTCGTCACCGGTGACGGACGCGGCGCCGCGGTAACCGTCGACCACGCCGACCCGGAGGTCCGCGTCCGTGCCCTCGGCGAAGAAGACGTTCCGGAGGACGTCGACGGTGACGGTCTGCCGTCCCAGCACGTCCTGGAGGTCGAGCACGGTGTCGTCGACCTCGGGGCGCAGTGGGAGAGCGTCCTCGTCGACCGTCACGGTGACGAACGCGGTGCTGGTCGCGCCCTGGTCGTCGGCCACCGTGTACGCCACCGCGAAGTCGCCGCGCCGGGCGGACGGCGGCGGGGTCACCTGGACGGTCTGGCCGCCGACGACCCGTGCGCGGACGTCGGGCGCGGTGGGCTCCACCGCGGTGACGGTGAGGCGACCGCCCTCGGGGTCGGAGTCGTTCTGCAGCACCCGGACGGACACGGATCCGCCGGGGCGGATGGTGACGCGGTCGGCCTCGGCGACGGGACGGCCGGCCGCGTCGGCACGCGGGGCGATGCCGACGCGGACCGTGCCCGTGGCGCGGGCCCCGAGGGCATCGACCACGGTGTAGGTGAACTCGTCCGTCCCCGCTGAGTAGTCTCCGGCTTCGTAGGTGAGCGAATCGGCGGCGACGTCCGCCACCGAGCCCTTCTCCGGGTTCGATGCCACGCCGACGAGCTGCACGGAGTCGCCGTCCGGGTCGATCCCGCTCAGGGGCACCGAGACGCGCACGGACTGACCGGCGACCACGCGCGCCGTCACCGTCTGCGGGACGGGCGCGCCGTTCGTCGCACGGTCGCGGTCACGGACGGACACCGAGACGGTCGCGTCTGCGGTCTGCCCGTCCGGTCCGGCGACCCGGTACGCCGCCGTGTAGGTGCCCGGGGTGTTCGGTGCGAGGTAGCGCAGGTGGTCGCCGGAGACGAACAGCAGACCGGCACCGCGAGGGACGTCCTGGACGAGGTCGGGCAGCAGCGAGATCGCGCCGCCCTCCGGCTGGGTGTCGTTGGCGAGGACGTCGATGTCGGTGACGGCGCCGACCCGGACGGTCGCCGTGTCCGGCTGGGCGACGGGCGGCTGGATGCGGTCCGGCGCCGGGATCTCGACGACCGTGATCGTGCCCGTGGCCGTCGCGAGTCCGTTCGACACCGTGTAGCCGAAGGACACCGGGCCGTCGAGCGGTGCGGTGAGGCTGACCCGGACGATGTGCTGGTCGACCACGTCGGCCTGGACGCCGGAACCGCTCGGCGGCCCGTCGAGTCCGGTGACGAGGAGGACGCCGCCGGCCGGGTCGAAGTCGGTCGCCGTCACGTCGGTGTCCTTCGACGAGAGCGTGGTGACGAAGACGGTCTTCGGCGTCGTCACCGGCGCGGCCGAGGCGTCGGGCGGCGCGAGCACGGTGATCCGCACCACGCCGCTGGCCGTCTTGGTGCCGTCCGAGACGGTGTACTCGAGCTGCCAGTCCCCCGGCGTCCGCGCTTCGACGCGCACGGTCCCGCTGTCGTAGCTCGGCGTCACCGTCAGGCCCGGCGCTGACGACACGCTCGTGAGGGTGACGGCACCGTTGCCCCCGCGGACGTGGTCGAGCGGTTCCACCGTGAACGGCTTGTCGGCGTACCCGCTCACGGGGAAGCCCTGGGCGCTCAGCGGCACGTCGCCCTGCGCCGCCACCGTCACCGTGACCGGACCGCGACCGGTGTCCCGGCCGTCGCTGACGGTGACCTGCTGGACCCGGTCGCCGGTGCGACCGCTGTCGTTGCGGTAGTCGAGCAGGCCGTCCGGCGTGGTCGAGGTGTGGTCGCCCTCGGACGGGTCGGCCGACTCGAGGTACACCGGGTCGCCGTCCGGGTCGATCCAGTCGCCGAGGACGTTCGTCGAGACGTGCCCGCCCCGGACGACGTCGGCCCGGGTCGCGCGGACCTGCCGGGGCGGCTCGTTCTCGGACTCCGGCCTGACGGTCACCCGGACGGTCGCCGTCGCGGACCCCCCGTTGCCGTCGGTGATCGTGTACGGGAACGTCACGACCCCGGTGGCCGCGCCGGGCAGGGAGACCTGCAGCTGTTGGCCGTCGGTGACGATCGTGACGCGCGCCGCCGGGTCGTCGACGTCGCCGACGTCGCTGACGACCAGCGGGTCGCCGTTCGGGTCGTGGTCGTTGAGCAGGACCGGGAGGGTCGTGGTGCGGCCCGGACGAGCGCCGAGGTCGTCGTCGACCGCGACGGGCGGGGCCTGCTCCTTCTCGACCTCCGGGTCGTCGTCCGACGCCCGCTCCTGCTGCCGGTCGTCCTGCTCGTCGACGAGCTGCGCCCAGTTGTCGATGAGCTGGCCGCTGCGGCCGACGGCCCAGGAGCGCCCGGTCTCCGGGTCGTTGGCCACCACGGTCCGCCCGTTGTGGACCACCTGGAGCGCCGCGCCGCCCGGCACCCGGTCGAGGTCCTGCACGGCACGACCGTCGCAGGTGTCGATCGCTTGCCCGCCGCTCCACGCTCCGAACGTGCACCCGTCGTCGGTCCATGGTCGGGCAGCGCGTCCGGACACGGCGAGGGCGGACTGCTGGACGGCGCCGGAAGCGGACACACGGACGAGGCCCGCAGTGCCCGCGACCGTGACGTCGTCGCCGGTGCTGGCCGACTGCTGCAACGCCGGTGCCGAGCCGACGCGGTCCCCCAGGTCGACGGTCCGTCCGTCGATCGAGAGCACGCCGTCGGTGCGGTCGAGGACGGCGATGTGGTCACCGACGGTCGCGACCTGGAAGGCGTGCGTACGGTCCATCCGGACGGATGAGCGGCGTTCGACGGTCGGGGTCGAACCCAGGGCGACGAGCGAGGCGGTGCCGGTCCGCGGCGAGTACACCGCGACGTGGTCGGCCGACGCGTCGAACACGGCATCGGCACCCAGGGTCAGTTGCGGGTCCGTCGAGGCGTCGAACTCGTCGAGGGAGTCCGCGGGTGTGGACCAGAGGCCGCCGGTGTCCGCGTTGCCGATGACGGCGGTGTCCCCGGCGAACAGGACGGTCGGCGAACCCGTGGGCAGCGTGACGGCGTCGCCCAGGGTGGCATCCGCGACGTCGACCCGCGCCACCGTGCCCTTCGTCTGGTCGACCGCGTAGACCGTCGATCCGTGCTGCAGCACGGAAGTGGCGTCCGAGGAGGTCTCCACCGCGGTGTTCAGTTCGAGCACCTGTGGATTGACGCGGCCCACCGCACCGTACTGCGCCGACGGCACCCAGACCGTGCCGTCGCCGAGGTCGACGCGCTGTGCGTGGTAGCCGTTCGACACGAGCGCCGTCCCGGCGACGACCGCCCCGACGACGACGGCCACCGCGGTCGTCACGGTCGCGGAACGTCGGGCAGCGAGCAACCGCCGGATCACCGGGCCCCGCCGATCGTGCCACACCGCTCGACGCTGTCCGCCCCGGTGCGGCCGTCACGGTTCACCGCGACCCGGATGCACTGCTCGACGCCGGGTCGGCCGGTCGCGACGAACGTCGTCCCGGTCTGCTGGCTCGTCGCACCGTCGGTCGTCACGACGAAGGTGTCGCCCTGCTGGAGGCCCGGATCGGTCCAGCGGAACGTCACGGCGGACGCACCGGCGGTGGCGCTGACGTCCGACACGACGGGTACGGCGTCATCACCGCCGCGGGTGAGGACGGCCACGGTGGTCACGGCCAGCGCCACCACCACGACCGAGGAGAGGACCGTCGCCCAGACCAGAGCAGACCGCGATCCGCGGCGTCCGCGCGCGGTCGAGGCGGACCGGTGGACGGTCCCGACACTCTCTGACGCGCTCGCCACCGCGCCGCCGCGCAGGGTGGAGCGGGTCCGACGACGACGGCCCGACCGCGCTCCGACCCCGCTGCCACCCGCACCGACCCCCGCGATGACGGTCCGTTCGCCGGGGCGCGACGGTGTGGCGACCGCCCAGGCCTCGACCGCGACCTCGGCCGGGGTCTGCGGGAGACCGAGTTCGGCCTCGACCTGCTGGAACCCACGCACGAGTTCCATGACCGTCGAAGGTCGGTCCCGCGGACGCCGCGAGAGCGCGGCGCCGAGGACTCGTTCGAGTGTCGGTGGCACGTCGGGACGCCCGGTGGGCAGCGGTCCGCCCTTGTCGATCCGCGCCATGAGGTCGGCGGCGCCGTTCTTGCCGCCGGGCACCTCGAACGGACTACGCCCGGCCAGGAGCGAGTACACGGTCGCTGCGAGCGAGTAGACCTCGGACTGGATCGTGCCGCGCGACTCGTCGCCGAGCACTTCCGGTGCCGACCACGGGATCGACATGCCGACGGGCTCGTCGGCGTCGGCCCCTCCCAGGGTCGCGGCGATCCCGAAGTCCGACAGCACCGGGTTGCCGTAGGCCGTGAGCAGGATGTTCGACGGCTTCACGTCACGGTGCAGCACGCCGTCGCGGTGTGCGGTCTCGAGCGCCGAGCCGATCCGCACGCCGACCGAGAGGACCTGCGACACCGGGACCGGTTCGTGACGGTAGCGCTCGCTGATCGACGCCGAGCAGAGCTCCATCACGAGGTACGGGCGGCCGTCCGCGGCGACGCTCGCCTGGAACACGGTGAGGATCGAGGGGTGGGTGCTGAGACGTGCCATCAGGTTCGCCTCGGCCTGGAACATCTGGCGGACGCGGTCGTCCACGACCTCGTCGAGCAGGACCTTGACCGCGACCTGGCGTCGGGGCATGTCCTGCTCGTAGAGGAACACGTCGGCGAAGCCACCGGAGCCGAGCACGTGCACCGGACTGAAGCCCGGGAGCACGGGAGGGTTCGACGGCAGTCTGCGGGCCATGGACGCTCCTTCCCGGCTGAGTGGCGTGGTCACGACGGCGTTGCGGAATTCTACCGGGCCTGGTGGGCCAGACCGGTTCGCAGCACGTCCCGTCGAGGTCAGTGACGCGGGAGGGTGTCCTCGATGTC
Source organism: Curtobacterium sp. MCPF17_031 (assembly GCF_003234035.1). Classification (NCBI taxonomy): domain Bacteria; kingdom Bacillati; phylum Actinomycetota; class Actinomycetes; order Micrococcales; family Microbacteriaceae; genus Curtobacterium; species Curtobacterium sp. MCPF17_031. The sequence goes on from NZ_QKSG01000001.1 coordinate 427,964, forward strand.
GTCCGGCACCGTCGGGGCGTCGTCGACCTGCAGCACGACGACCGTCACGTTGTCCCGACCGCCGGCGATGACGGCGTCGCCCACGAGCCGCTCCGCGAGCTCCTGCGGGTCGTCGACCTTCGCGGCGATGCGCGAGATGCCGACGTCGCCGATCTCCTTCGTCAGGCCGTCCGAGCAGACCACGTAGCGGTCACCGGTCCGGAGCGGGATGGTCCACCAGTCCGGCTCCGGCGGCTCACCGAACCCGACGGCCCGGGTGATGACGTTGCTGTCCGGGTGGGACTCGGCGTCCTCGGCGCGGAGGACACCGGCGTCCACCATCTCCTGCACGACGGAGTGGTCGATCGTCAGTCGCTTCAACGGTGCTCCCGCGTCGCTGCGGTACGTGCGCGAGTCACCGACGTTGAACACGAGTGCCGAGGGTTGTCCGTGCGTTGCGACCAGCGCCACACCGGTGACGGTCGTGCCGGCACCGATGGCGTTGCCGCCCGCTGCCCGTTCGATGTCGGCGGTGGCGAGCAGCAGTGCCCGCTGGATGGTCTGCCGCGAGGCGAACGGTTCGGTGGTGGAGTCGCCGAGGCGGCGCACGACCGCGTCGGACGCCCGGTCACCCGCCAGGTGGCCGCCCATGCCGTCCGCCACCACGAAGTAGGGGGCGTCGACGATGTAGCTGTCCTCGTTGTGGTCACGGCGGCGTCCGACGTCGGTCGCGGCCCCCCAGGACAAGGTCAGCGTCGCACCGTTGCCGTCGGGCAGGTCGATGGTGTGGGAGGAGGCAGCACGGCCGAGTTCGGTCACGGTTCAGGGTCGCTCTCTGGGGGTTCGGGACGGACCGGTTGTGGACGCTGGAGGAACGAGGGGTCCGGACGACTCGCGACCGCCGGGAGGGACGGACCGCAGGTACGGCGACAGCACCTCGATGGTGGCGCCGTCCCCGATGTCGACAACCGTACCGGTCAGCACGACCATCGAGGCACCCGCGGGCATCCGGTGCGGCGGGGCGCCGGGAGCGCGGACGACCGTGCCGTTCGTGGCGTGCAGGTCGTCGACGACGGCGGTGGACCCGGCGGCGTGGAACAGGACGTGGGAGGAGGAGACCACTCCGCCCGGCGAGGGCACGGTCACGAGTTCCGGCACCGAGCCCTGGACGACCCGCGGGGGCCCGGGCCGCCGGCCGACGACGACGGGACGATCCAGGCGGTACACCCGTGCCCCGATCCGGATCGAGGGGACGGCCGTCGGGAAGTCGGCCTCCTGGTCCGGGCGAGACGACGCCGGAGTCCGATGACGCCCGGGACGAACGAGGGTGTCGTCGAGCGGACCCGGAGCGGTGGTCGCCCGACGCCGGTCCGACGCACGCAGCACGGTGTCGTCGAGCTGGTCCTCGTCGTCCTGCACGTGCGGCTCCTCCGGTCGGCACCACAACCGTAGACGATGCGGTGCACCCGGTCTCATCCACGCCACGCCGCCCGGATGCCCAGCGTGCAACCGCGGAGCACCAGTTGCGCGAGCGGGTCGTCAGCGCGCAGGTCGAGCGCGTACCGCGCCCGCGTCTCGGCACGGAGCTCCGCGCCCAGCGCCCACGCGCACCACGCGCCGAGACCGAGTGCTCCCCCGACGCCGACCACGGACTGTCCGGAGTCGCGTTCCCCGGACCACTGACGCCAAGCGTCCACACAGCGGTCGCCACCCCGTCGCACCCGGTCGCGGTCGGGCTCCGGACCGGATCCGAGCAGCGCCGAGGGCATCGGGTCGGTGAACGGATCGTGCCCGCTGATGCCGATCGGGTCGTCGGCGTCCGGGTCGGCCAGAAACCCGAGGAGCGCCACGCGGGTCGACAGCGCGCCGCACGCCGTCGTGAGCGCGATGCCGCCCGCCGTGGTCAGCGGGCCCGGTGCGACGAGGGCGCGAGCAGCGCTCGGCAGCGTGACGGCAGCGGCGATCTCGTGACTGTGGCGAGGGGAAGTCGGGGTCGTGGGTCCGGTCGTGGTGTCTGTGGTTCGCATGCAGGCGAGCCTGACGTGGGTCGGGCCTCCAGGACGGCCGCTCCAGCGACCAGTGGACGGCCAACCGTCGCGACCGCCTTGTGGAGGGACGGAGGTCAGACCGCCACGGGCTCGAGACTCTCGGCGACCAGGTCCCAGCCGTTCCCGACCTGCTCGATGACGACTCCGTGCGCCGCAGCCCAGGCGGCGAGTTCCACCATCGAGGAAACCGACGCCTGGGTCCGCCCGAGCAGCGAGACGAGCCGCCCCTTCGCCGTCTTGTTCCAGTGGTTCAGTGCCTTGCGTCGACCGTCTCCGGCGACGCTGACCACGCGCAGGGGAACGCTGTCCGGCACCGGCGCGAGCGTGCGGTAGCCCTCCGACCGGAGGTCGAGGACCAGCCCCGGCGGACGGGTCGCCAGCGCCGCTGATGCCGGAGCAGACCAGTGCGACGCGAGCCGGATCCCGGGGAGCCGGGAGTCGTGCGACAGCCGGTACGCGGGGATCCGGTCCCCCGCGCCCACCGGTCCGAACATCGCGGACTGCACGACGACGTGACGATCCCACCAGGCGCGCGTCCCCGCGTCCGCGGTCAGGGCGTCCAGCGGGTCGTAGAGCACGCCCGTGTACCGCTCGACGGCCGGCATGGTTGGACTGGTCTCGAGGACCAGGTTGCGGAGTCGTTCGGCGACCGACTTCGGCCCGAGCTTCAACGCCGTCCGCGCGGAGCTCTCCTCAGAACTGACGGAGCGGGCCGCGGTGATCACCGCGGCCCGCTCTGTGGCCAGTTCCGGGAACGAGAGCACACCCAGATCGAGCGTGCTCTCCGTGTCCCCGCCCTCCCGCTTCGTCTCGGACGGCGGGAGGAGGACGGTCAGTCCGGTCAGGACGCCAGCGCGGCCTGCCGCGCAACGATCGTGACCGTGTCGTGCTCGACGGAGAGGAAGCCGTCCTCCGCGTCGACCGCGACCGTGGAGCCGTCGGCCCGCGTGATGCGGACCTGACCCTGCGCGAGGATCGCGAGCATCGGCTCGTGTCCCGCGAGGATGCCGATCTGGCCCTCGGTCGTGCGCGCGACGACCATGGTGGTGTCGCCCGACCAGACCTCGCGGTCAGCCGAGACGACGCTCACGGTGAGACCCGCCATCTCAGCGGTTCTCCTTCTGGATCTGAGCCCACTTCTCTTCCACGTCGTTGATGCCACCGACGTTGAAGAACGCCTGCGTCGCGACGTGGTCGAACTCGCCATCGGCGATGGCACGGAAGGACTCGATGGTGTCCTTGAGGGGCACCGTGGAGCCCTCGACACCGGTGAACTTCTTCGCCATGTAGGTGTTCTGGGACAGGAACTGCTGGATGCGACGGGCGCGCTCCACCGTGATCTTGTCCTCTTCGGAGAGCTCGTCGACACCGAGGATGGCGATGATCTCCTGCAGCTCCTTGTTCTTCTGGAGGATCTGCTTGACGCGCGTGGCGGTCTCGTAGTGGTCGGCGCCCAGGTACCGGGGGTCCATGATCCGCGACGTGGAGGTCAGCGGGTCGATGGCCGGGTAGAGACCCTGCGACGCGATCTCGCGGGAGAGCTCCGTGGTGGCGTCGAGGTGGGCGAACGTGGTCGCCGGTGCCGGGTCGGTGTAGTCGTCAGCCGGCACGTAGATCGCCTGCAGCGAGGTGATCGAGTGGCCACGCGTCGAGGTGATGCGCTCCTGGAGCACACCCATCTCGTCAGCGAGGTTCGGCTGGTAGCCCACCGCGGACGGCATGCGACCGAGCAGCGTGGAGACCTCGGAACCGGCCTGCGTGAAGCGGAAGATGTTGTCGATGAAGAGCAGGACGTCCTGCTTCTGCACGTCGCGGAAGTACTCCGCCATCGTCAGCGCCGACAGGGCGACACGGAGGCGCGTCCCCGGCGGCTCGTCCATCTGGCCGAACACGAGGGCCGTCTTGTCGAAGACCCCTGCCTCTTCCATCTCACCGATGAGGTCGTTGCCCTCACGGGTGCGCTCACCGACACCGGCGAACACCGACACACCGCCGTGGTCCTGCGCGACGCGCTGGATCATCTCCTGGATGAGGACGGTCTTGCCCACGCCCGCACCACCGAAGAGGCCGATCTTGCCACCCTGCACGTACGGGGTGAGGAGGTCGATCGACTTGATGCCGGTCTCGAACATCGAGGTCTTGGACTCGAGCTGGTCGAAGGCCGGTGCCTTGCGGTGGATCGGCCAGCGCTCGGTGATCTCGAGCTTCTCGTCCGAGTTCAGGACGTTGCCGAGGACGTCGAAGACCTTGCCCTTGGTGACGTCGCCGACGGGGACCGAGATCGGAGCGCCCGAGTCACGGACTTCCTGACCACGGACGAGGCCGTCGGTCGGCTTCAGGGAGATGGCACGGACGAGGTCGTCGCCGAGGTGCTGCGCGACCTCGAGGCCGATCTCCTGCGACGACTCACCGATGGTGATGGTCGTGAACAGGAGGTTGTACATCTCCGGGATCGCGTCATGCGGGAACTCGATGTCGACGACGGGACCCGTGACACGGGCGATCCGGCCGACACCGGGCGCCGACGACGTCTCGACCGCGGTGGTTGCGGTGTCGGTCATGGCTGGTGCCTTCCTGGGGTGGGTGTCTGTCCGCGCACGCGGCGGACTACTTCTTCTTCGACGAGAGGGCGTCGGCGCCGCCGACGATCTCGGAGATCTGCTGCGTGATCTCGGCCTGTCGCGCGTTGTTCGCGAGACGGGTGAAGTCACGGATCAGGGAGTCGGCGTTGTCGCTCGCCGCCTTCATGGCCTTCTGACGGGCGGCGTGCTCGGAAGCAGCCGACTGCAGCATGGCGTTGAAGATGCGGCTCTCGATGTAGACCGGGAGCAGCGAGTCGAGCACCGCGTCGGCGTCCGGCTCGAACTCGTAGAGCGGGAGCGGCTCGTCGCCCTGGGGCTCGTCCACTCCGTCCACGACCTCGAGCGGCAGCAGGCGGACGACCTGCGGCTCCTGCGTGGCGAGGCTGAGGAACCGGTTGAAGACGATGTGGATCTCGTCCACGCCGCCCTCTGCGGTGTCCTGCAGGAACTTCGCCACGACGGCGTCGCCGATCTCCTTGGCGGTCGAGAACTCCGGCTGGTCGGTGTTGCCGACCCACTGCTGCTCCGACGCGCGCTCACGGAACGTGAAGTACCCGACGGACTTGCGCCCGACCAGGTAGTACACGATGTCCTTGCCCTCGCTGCGGAGCAGGGAGGCGAGCTCCTCGCCCTGCTTCAGGACGTTGGTGCTGAACGCGCCGTTGAGACCGCGGTCCGAGGTGAACAGCACCACGGCCGCGCGGGTCGACGTCGCCGGCTCGGTGGTCAGCACGTGGTCGACGTTCGAGAACGTCGCCACGGCCGACACGGCCCGGGTCACCGCACGGGAGTACGGACCGGACGCGGCCATGCGGGCTTGCGCCTTCTGGATCCGCGACGCCGAGATCAGCTCCATGGCGCGCGTGACCTTCTTCGTGGTCTTCGCGGACTTGATCCGCTGACGGTAGACCCGGACCTGCGCTGCCATCTAGCGACGACCCTTGACGATCTGCTCCTGGTCGACGTCCTCGGAGTCCGCGGCGTCGAACTGCTCCGAGCCGAGCGTCTTGCCGTCGCTCGTCTGGAAGCTCTTCGTGAACTCGTCGATCTGCTTCGACATCTCGGCGACGGTGTCGTCGCTGAGCTGGTTCGTCTCGCGCAGGGTCGTGAGCACGTCGGAGTTGCGACGCAGGTGGTCGAGCAGCTCGGACTCGAAGCGCAGCACGTCCGGCACGGGGACCGTGTCGAGCTTGCCGTTGGTGCCGGCCCAGATCGAGACGACCTGCTCCTCCACCGGGTACGGCGAGTACTGCGGCTGCTTGAGCAGCTCGGTCAGGCGGGCACCACGGTCGAGCTGACGACGCGACGCCTGGTCGAGGTCGGACGCGAACATCGCGAACGCCTCGAGCGAGCGGTACTGCGCCAGTTCGAGCTTCAGCGTGCCGGAGACCTTCTTGATCGACTTCACCTGGGCGTCACCACCGACGCGGGACACCGAGATGCCCACGTCGACAGCCGGACGCTGGTTCGCGTTGAAGAGGTCCGACTGCAGGAAGATCTGGCCGTCGGTGATCGAGATCACGTTGGTCGGGATGTACGCCGAGACGTCGTTCGCCTTGGTCTCGATGATCGGGAGGCCCGTCATCGATCCGGCGCCGAGCTCGTCCGACAGCTTCGCGCAACGCTCCAGCAGACGGGAGTGCAGGTAGAAGACGTCACCCGGGTAGGCCTCGCGTCCCGGCGGACGACGCAGGAGGAGCGACACCGCACGGTAGGCCTCGGCCTGCTTCGACAGGTCGTCGAAGATGATCAGGACGTGCTTGCCCTGGTACATCCAGTGCTGGCCGATGGCCGAGCCCGTGTAGGGGGCCAGGTACTTGAAGCCGGCCGGGTCAGAGGCCGGAGCGGCGACGATGGTCGTGTACTCCATCGCGCCGGCGTCCTCGAGCGCACCCTTGACGGAGGCGATCGTGGAGCCCTTCTGACCGATGGCGACGTAGATGCAGCGGACCTGCTTGTTCTCGTCACCCGAGTCCCAGTTGGCCTTCTGGTTGATGATCGTGTCGATCGCGATGGCCGTCTTGCCGGTCTGGCGGTCACCGATGATCAGCTGACGCTGGCCGCGGCCGACGGGGATCATCGCGTCGATCGCCTTGATGCCGGTCTGCATCGGCTCGTGGACCGACTTGCGGGACATGACGCCCGGCGCCTGCAGCTCGAGGGCACGACGACCCTCGGCGGCGATCTCGCCGAGACCGTCGATCGGGGCGCCGAGCGGGTCGACCACCCGGCCGAGGAACGCGTCGCCGACCGGGGCCGAGAGGACCTCACCCGTGCGGGTGACTTCCTGGCCCTCTTCGACGCCGGAGAACTCACCGAGCACGATGGCACCGATCGAGTCCTCGTCGAGGTTCTGGGCGAGGCCGAGCGTGCCGTCCTGGAAGCGGATCAGCTCGTTGGCCATGACGCCGGGGAGGCCTTCGACGTGGGCGATGCCGTCACCGGCGTCGGTGACGTGCCCGACCTCGGCCGTGGAGGCCTTCGTCGGCTCGTAGTTCGAGACGAAGTCCTTCAGGGCATCACGGATCTCATCGGGGCTGATGGTGATGTCTGCCATGGGATTTTCCTTGTTGGTTTCCGGGGCCCTTCGGCTCCGAGAGGGTGATGCTGCCGGGCGGGGCAGTTCCCGTTGTGGACTTGGAGGGACGAGTCCGACCGTACGCTCAGCCGGCGAGTTGCAGACGGAGGTCTGCGAGCCGCGTCGCGACGGTGCCGTCGATGACGTCGCCGCCGACCTGCACGCGGACCCCGCCGATGACCGAGGGGTCGACGACGCGGTTCACGGTGATGTCCCGTCCGTAGCGCTGCGCGATCCCCCGGGCGACACGAGCCGCCTGGTCGTCGGACAGCGGCGTCGCCGTGATGACCGTGGCGACGAGCTTGTCCGCCTGGTCCGCGACGATCCGGGAGGCGTCACGCACGATCTCGCCGATGCGGCGGCCGCGGGGCTGCTGCACGAGGTTCGACACGATGGTGATCGTCTGCTGCGACACTTTGCCGGCCAGCAGACGCTCCGCGAGGGAGCCCTTCTGGTCGGCGCTGCCGAGCTTGGTCCCGAGCGCGAGCTCGAGTCCGGCGTCCGAACGGACCGCGGTCTCGAAGGCGAACAGCTCGGCCTCGATCGAGGTCGACTGGTCGGCCGTCGCGGCCACGGCGCGGACCGCTGCGTCCTCGATGCCGGCGAGCAGGTCACCCTGCGACGACCAGCGCGAACCGGCTACGGCGGCCAGGACGGCGCGCGTGGCGTCGCTCTGTCCGGCGAAGACCCGGTCGATGAGGACCTTCTTGCCCGCGGTGTCGGCTGTCGGGTCGGCGAGCAGGTTGAGCAGCTGCGGCGCCCGGGCGATCGCTCGCCCGGAGGCGAAGATCTGTGCTCCGACGCCCAGGTCGACGGCACTGCCGAGGTCGGCGAGCACCGCCCTGGTGGACGTCATCGCTTCACGGGTGGCGCTGCGCATGCTCAGTGCTCCGTTCCGGCCGACGTCTGGGCACCCTGCGACGACTCGAGGTCGGCGAGGAAGCGGTCGACGACGGCGGTCGCCTTGGCGTCGTCCTGGAGGGACTCGCCGATGACACCCGACGCGAGGCCGAGTGCGAGCGTGCCGACCTCGGAGCGGAGCGACTGGAGCGCGCTCTGGCGCTCTGCCTCGATCTGCGCCTGGGCGTTCGCGGTGATGCGTGCGGCGTCGGCGCTGGCCTGCTCGCGGACCTCGTTGCCGATCGCAGTGGCGTCGGCGCGGGCCTGCTCACGGATGCGCGATGCCTCGGCGCGCGCATCAGCCAGCTGCTTGTTGTACTCGTCGAGCGCAGCAGCGGCCTGTTCCTGGGCGGCTTCGGCCTTCTTGATGCCGCCTTCGATGGCCTCGGTGCGCTCATCGAGCATCTTCGTGATCCGCGGCGTGACGACACGCCACATCACGATGAAGATGATGACGAAGGCCACCGCGGACCACACGATGTCGTACACCGGTGGGATCAGCGGATTGTGGGTCTCCTCCGCCGCGATGATGAGTGCAGTCTGCATCGAGATGCCTTACTGGGCGGTGAAGATGAAGTACGTCGCGATGCCGATGAAGGCAAGGGCCTCGGTGAAGGCGATACCGATGTACATGAGGGTGGTGAGGCGACCCTGGAGTTCGGGCTGGCGGGCCACGGACTCGATGGTCTTGCCGACGACGATGCCGACGCCGATGGCCGGGCCGATCGCAGCGAGGCCGTAGCCAACCGTCGCGATGTTGCCGTTGATCTCCGCGAGAACGGTCGTTGCGTCCACGTGTTTTCCTTTCGAAGTGCGGGTCCGACGAGTGTCGGTCCCGTAGGGGGTCAGAAGGGTGTCAGTGCTCGTCAGCCAGCGCGAGCTGGATGTAGACGGCCGTCAGCAGCATGAAGACGTACGCCTGGAGCAAGCCGACGAGGACTTCGAAGAAGCTGAAGGCGATGCCGAACGCGAGCGTCCCGACACCGAACAACTTGAAGAGGCTCTCCGTGTCGAAGAAGAAGAACCAGGTCGCCGAGAAGAACAGGACGAGGAGCAGGTGCCCGACGACCATGTTCATCAGGAGTCGCAGCGTCAGCGTGATCGGACGGAGCACGAAGGTCGACACGATCTCGATCGGCGTCACGATGATGTACAGCGGCCACGGCACCCCGGGCGGGAAGAGCGAGTTCCGGAGGAACGTGCCCGGGTGCTTGCGGAGGCCGGCGTAGATGAACGCGACGTAGGCGACGATCGCGAGGATCATCGGCATCGCGATGCGGCTGGTACCGGCGATGTTCATGAACGGGACGAGTCCCGTGAGGTTCATGAACAGGACGCCGAAGAAGATCGTCGCGAGGAGCGGCAGGAAACGCTTGCCGTCCTTCTCACCCAGGTTGTCGAAGGTGTTCCGACGGACGACGTCGAAGGCGTACTCGATGAATGCCTGTCCACGGTTGGGGACCAGCTTGAGCGCGCGGGTTCCGGCGAACGCGAAGACGAGGAGCACGGCCACCGCGAAGAAGCGGATGAGGACGATGCGGTCCATCTCGAACGCAGTACCGGCGAAGAAGATCGGGTCCGGGAAGAACTCGTTGATCGACGGACCATGGAACTCGGCGGCCTTGCTGCTCCCCGCCGCGACGGGGTTACCCGCAGCGATGAGGGACAGGGGAAGAGCGTGGGATAGCAGCGCTGTCTCCTGTGTCGGGGCGCGCACGCATGGCACGCGGAGGTGGACTGATGTGGAGGCTTGCCCGTCCGAGCTCATGCTCCGGCAGCGGGCTCCCGAAGCCTATCAGGTGTGTGCGGCTTCTCGGGCTCTCAGGCAGCGGGGCCGTGATCCTCAGCATCCGTTCGGTCTCCCGGCAGGCTGACGCCGATCGGGACGCGCGCCCGTGCGATGACGGTGACGTCGATCACGAGCGAACCGATCACCCCGATGATGATCGCGATCGCGAGGACGGGCGTGTTGACCCAGTCGCGGTCCTTGAGTGCCACGAGCACGACGATGAACAGGACGAACTTCACCAGGAAGGTGCCCATGATCGTGCCGAAGAAGGCGCCGGAGATCATCTGACCACCGGAGAACCGGATCGCCAGGAGCACGCTGACCGCGGTGAGCCCGCAGAACACGACGCTCATCACCGCACCGATCAGCCCGCCGGTCAGACCGGGGCCGCCCGCGACGAACCAGCCGACGACACCCCCGACGATGGCGAGGGCACCGGCGAGGACCGCGCCCTGCAGGAGGATGCGGCGGAACACCGGCCGGACGTGGTCGAGGCCGTTCGGGGTGGTCACGAGGGGTCTCCAGAGATCGGGTGGGACGAGGGGCGGGTGGGTGCGTCACGAGTTGAGGCGGCGCGGTCCAACGGGTCGAGACTGGCGTCCACCGCTCCCCCGTTCCGGGCGGTCGTCTGCGCGGCGATCTCCACGCGCTTGCGTCCGAGCGGCGCGAACGTGGCGATGGCGCACACCGTGAAGCCGACGGCGACGAAGGCCGTGACCCACCACCAGTTGACGAAGAGGAACAGCAGGCAGCCGAACGCGACGGTCGCCGTCCACGCGTAGAAGACCAGCACCGCGTGGAAGTGCGAGTGCCCCATGTCCAGCAGGCGGTGGTGCAGGTGCTTCCGGTCGGCGGAGAAGGGTGACTTGCCGGCACTGACGCGCCGGACCACGGCGAGGGCGAAGTCCAGGATCGGCACGACGAGGATCGCGAAGGGCAGCAGGATCGGGATGAACGCCGGCAGCAGGTCGGTGCGGGTGCGCACGGCGGCCGGGTCGATGTTGCCCGTGATCGACACCGCGCTGGTGGCCATCAGGAACCCGACGAGCAGTGCGCCGGCGTCACCCATGAACAGCTTCGCGGGGTGCCAGTTGAGCACGAGGAACCCGGCACAGGCACCGACCAGCACCGCGGTCAGCAGCGACGGCAGGTTGAAGAAGAACTCCGTCTCGACCACCACGCGGTTGATGAAGAACGTGTAGAGGAAGAACACCCCACCTGCGATGATCGCGACGCCGGCGACCAGACCGTCCAGGCCGTCGATGAAGTTGACCGCGTTCATCACCAGGACGACGGCGAGCACCGTGAAGATCAGGCTCATGTAGGACGAGCCGACGCCGAGCGTGTTGCCGATCGGCAGTGAGACGATCGCGACGCCCTGCCACGCGAGGATGCCGGCGGCGATGATCTGGCCCGCGAGCTTCGTCATCCAGTCGAGGTCCCAGATGTCGTCCGCGACGCCGAGCACCACGATGATCGTCGCCCCGGCGAGGACCGCCAGCACTCGCCCCGGCTCCGCGAAGACGAGCCGGAAGTAGTCCTGCCCGGCGATCGCCGGGAAGAGGAACCACGCGCAGAGCAGCGACACGATCACGCCGAGGAACATCGCGATGCCGCCGAGCCTCGGCGTCGGGGTGCGGTGCACGTCCCGTTCGCGGACCTTCGGGTACCACCTGTACTTGATGCCGAGCTTCCAGACGAGCCAGCTCACCAGGAAGCTCACGACCGCCGAGATGACCCCCGCGAGCAGGTAGAACTTCACCGCACGAGGTCGTCCCCGACGACCCGCCTGATCTCGTCGTCGGAGATCACGCCGTGGCGCACGATCCGCAGGCCGTCGCCCGCGGCCAAGCCGGTGGCGTCGACGATAGTGGAGCCGGTCGAGGAGGCGGTGCCCTCGTGCACGGGGATCGCGCCTCCGTCGAGGTACACCGCGATGCTGTCGCCGAGCATCCGTTCGGCGTCGTCGATGTCCATCGCGGCGGGGTCACCGGTCGAGTTCGCGGACGACACTGCGAGCGGTCCCACTTCCTGCAGGAGCTCGAGCGCGATGCGCGAGTCCGGCATCCGGAGCGCCACGGTGCCGCGCGTCTCGCCGAGGTCCCAGTCGAGGGACGGCTGCGCGCGGAGGATGACGGTGAGACCGCCGGGCCAGAACTCGTCGACGAGTCGTCGCACCGCTTCGGGGACCTCGCTGGCGAGGGCGTCCATCGTCGCCACGCCCGGGATGAGCACGGGCGGCGGGGATTGACGCGTCCGGCCCTTCGCGTCCAGGAGGCGCTGCACGGCCTGCGCGCTGAACGCGTCCGCGGCGACGCCGTACACGGTGTCGGTGGGGACGACGACGAGTTCACCGCGACCGAGGGCGGCTCGGGCGAGCCGCATCCCGGTGAGGAGCCCGTCGGGGTCGGAGCAGTCGTATCGGGAAGCCATGACCTGCACGATGATAGTGCGCGAGGATGGGGGGCATCGTGAACGAGACGCCCGCGCCCCCACTCCTGTTCCTCTTCGACATGGACGACGTCCTCGTCCGCTACGACTGGAAGACCCGCATGGCCGGACTCTCCGAGCTGACGGGACACGACTTCGTCGAGCTCCGGCGCCGCTGGTGGGACACCGGCAGCGAGCAACGTGCCGAGGCGGGGCACTTCGCGGACGGCGACGAGTACCTGGCCGCCTTCCAGGAGGCCATGGGCTGCGACGTCGACGAGGCCGAGTGGGCCCGGGTCCGGGGCGCCGCGATGACCGAGCTTCCCGACCGGCTCGAAGCGGTCCGGATCGCCAAGGAGCACGGCCGGGTGGCGCTCCTCACGAACAACGGCCCGTTGGCCGGACGCTGGCTGCACGAGTGGGTGCCGTCCCTGCCTCCGCTGTTCGGCGAACACCTGGACACGTCGAGCAACTTCGGTGCGCGCAAGCCCGAGCAGGACGTCTTCCGCCGGGTGCTCGAGCACCACGGCGTCCCCGCGGAGCGGACGTTCTTCGCCGACGACATGCCGGAGAACGTCGCCGGCGCTCGGAGTGTCGGCATCACAGCCGTCCTGGTCGAGCACGACACGGACCTGCGGCACGCGGTTCGGACCTTCGTCGCGGCGCACGAGACCACGCCCGTCCCGACGAACGCTCAGCCGGCCCCCGCCTGACCGCCGACCGGGAGGCCCGACCCGCGTCCGCCTAGCGCGTCGCGGTGGTCGTCCGGTCGCGCCCGGTGAGGTCGACGTGCGTCTCCGGTGATCGGAAGCCGCGCGCTGCGAGGACCGCTCGGACTCCGGCACCCTGCTGTTCGGCGTGCTCGACCACGAGGAGACCACCGGGCACGAGCAACCGCCAGGCGGTCTCGGTCAGTGCCCGCACGGCGTCGAGGCCGTCGGGTCCGCCGTAGAGCGCGAGTGCCGGGTCGTGGTCGCGGACCTCGGGGTCGATCGGCACCGCGTCGTCCGGGACGTACGGGGGGTTCGACACGACGACCGAGACCTGTCCGTCGAGCTCTGGGAACGCATCGGCGAGGTCGCCCTCGACGAGTCGCACGGTTCCGCCGTGGGCGTCCACGTTGCGGCGGGTCCACGGCAGGGCCTCGGCCGACCGCTCGACGGCGTACACGACGGCGTTCGGGACCTCGGTGTCCATGGCGATGGCGATCGCACCGCTCCCGGCGCCGAGGTCGACCGCGATCGGCTCCGGGAGCGCGGTGGCGCGGAGCGCGTCGATGCCGAACTGCACGACCGACTCGGTCTCGGGTCGCGGCACGAACACCCCCGGTCCGACGGACAGGGTGAGCGCGCGGAAGTGGGCTTCGCCGGTGACGTGCTGCAGTGGTTCGCGGGTGACACGTCGCGCCACCGCGTGCCGGAAGCGTTCGACGTGCTCGGCGGCGATCGCTCCCCCGGTCAGCGCCCGGGCCTGCACCGCGCCTCGGGAGGTGTCGGTCGCCCACGCCAGCAGCAGCTCGGCGTCGACCTGCGGCGTGGGCACACCCGCTGCCGACAGCGCCGCGACCGCCTCACGCAGGAGGCGGTCCGCGGCGAACGTCGGCTGCGGGAGGTCCACGCCGCTCAGGCGTCCTGGTCGCCGATGGCAGCCAGTCGAGCCTCTTCGTCCGCCGAGATGGCGGACTGGATGACCGGCTCGAGCGCACCGTTCATGACGCGGTCGAGGTCGTACGCCTTGTAGCCGGTGCGGTGGTCCGCGATCCGGTTCTCCGGGAAGTTGTACGTCCGGATGCGCTCCGAACGGTCCATCCCGCGGATCTGCGACTTGCGCGCGTCCGAGGCCAGGGCGTCGAGCTCCTCCTGCTGGCGCGCGAGGATCCGGGCACGCAGGACGCGCATCCCCGCCTCCCTGTTCTGCAGCTGCGACTTCTCGTTCTGCATCGCGACCGTGATGCCCGTCGGGAGGTGCGTGATGCGCACCGCGGAGTCCGTCGTGTTGACGGACTGCCCACCCGGACCGGACGACCGGTACACGTCGATCTTCAGGTCGTTCTGGTTGATCTCGACCTCTTCGGGCTCGTCGACCTCGGGGAAGACGAGCACCCCCGTGGTCGAGGTGTGGATGCGACCCTGCGACTCGGTCTGCGGCACCCGCTGCACACGGTGCACACCGCCCTCGTACTTGAGGTGCGCCCACACGCCCTGGGACGGGTCCGTCGTGTTCGACTTGATCGCGACCTGGACGTCCTTGTACCCGCCGAGGTCGGACTCGGTGCGCTCGAGGAGCTCGACCTTCCAGCCCTTGCCCTCGGCGTAGTGCGAGTACATCCGGAGCAGGTCGGCCGCGAACAGCGCCGATTCCTCGCCACCCTCGCCGCCCTTGATCTCCATGATCACGTCACGGCCGTCGTCCGGGTCGCGCGGGATGAGGAGCCGGCGGAGGCGCTCCTGGCGTTCGGCCAGCTGCCCCTCGAGCCCGGGGACCTCTTCCGCGAACGCCTCGTCCTCACGCGCGAGTTCCCGGGCGGCGGCGAGGTCGTCCCCCGCCGCCTGCCAGGCTTCGTACGCGGCCTTGATCTGGCTGAGTTCGGCGTAGCGCCGGTTGACCTTCTTCGCACGGGCCGGGTCGGCGTGGAGCGCGGGGTCCGACAGCTGCTGCGTCAGTTCCTCGTGTTCCGCCAGCAGCCCTGCCACCGACTCGAACACGCGTTACTCCTGGTGGCCGTTGCCGTGGTGACCGCTGGTCGCCGGCACCGACTTCTGGATCTGGACCAGGAACTCGACGTTCGACTGCGTCTCCCTGAGGTTCCGCAGCACCACGTCGAGCGCCTGCTGCGGGTCGAGCCCGGCGAGGGCACGACGGAGGCGCCACGTGATCGCGACCTCGTCGGCGGAGAGCAACTGCTCCTCCCGACGGGTCCCGGAGGCGTTGATGTCGACGGCGGGGAAGATCCGCTTGTCGGCCAGGTGACGGTTGAGGCGGAGCTCCATGTTGCCGGTGCCCTTGAACTCCTCGAAGATCACCTCGTCCATCTTCGACCCGGTCTCGACGAGGGCGGTGGCGAGGATGGTCAGCGAGCCGCCGTTCTCGATGTTGCGGGCGGCGCCGAAGAAGCGCTTGACCGGGTAGAGCGCAGCCGAGTCCACGCCACCGGAGAGCACGCGGCCCGACGGCGGGGTGGCGAGGTTGTACGCCCGGCCCAGACGGGTGATCGAGTCGAGCAGCACGACGACGTCGTGGCCGAGCTCCACCAGGCGCTTGGCACGCTCGATGGCGAGCTCGGCGACCGTGGTGTGGTCCTCGGCCGGTCGGTCGAAGGTCGAAGCGATGACCTCGCCCTTCACGGTGCGCTGCATGTCGGTGACCTCTTCGGGACGCTCGTCCACCAGGACGACCATGAGGTGCGCCTCCGGGTTGTTCTTCGAGACGGCGTTCGCGATCGCCTGCAGGACGACGGTCTTGCCAGCCTTCGGCGGGGAGACGATCAGGCCGCGCTGGCCCTTGCCGATCGGCGACACGAGGTCGATGATCCGCGTCGACAGCTTCGCCGGCTCGGTCTCGAGGCGCAGACGCTCGTTCGGGTACAGCGGAGTGAGGTCCTGGAAGTCGACGCGGGCGGCGGCCTCGTCGGCGGTCTGGCCGTTGATCGTGTCGATCTTGACCAGTGCGTTGTACTTCTGACGGCTCTGCTGCTCGTTGTCACGCGGCTGCTTGATCGCGCCGACGACAGCGTCGCCCTTGCGCAGGTGGTACTTCTTCACCTGGCCGAGGGAGACGTAGACGTCCTCCGGCCCCGGCAGGTAGCCCGTGGTGCGGACGAAGGCGTAGTTGTCGAGCACGTCGAGGATACCAGCGATCGGGATGAGGACGTCGTCCTCGGTGACCTCGGGCTCGAACTCGTCGTTCTGGCCGCCGCGACCGCGCTTGCGGTCACGCTGCCGGCGGGTGCGCCCGTTCTCGGCTTCCTGCTCTGCGGCGCGCTGCTGCTCGCCACGCTGCTGTTCCGGCTGCTTCTGGTCCTGCTGCTTCTGATCGCGCTGCGCGTCGCGCTGGTCCTGCTGCTTCTGCTGGCCGTTCTGCTGCTTGCCGTTCTGCTGCTGGGCCGGCTTCTGCTCGGGCTCGGCCTGCTGCTGGGCGGGCTTCTGCTCGCCCTGGTCGGCCTGCTCGGCGTTCTGTCCGCGGCCACGACCGCGGCCACGGCTGCGCCGGCCTCGACGGGCGCCGCCCTCGGACTGGTCGCCCTGGTCGGCCTGGTCGTTCTGCTGGCCCTCGTCCTGGCGGGCGTCGTCCTGGACGGCGTCCTGGTCGCCCTGCTCGACGGCGTCCGCGACCGGGACCTGGGTCTCGGCGGTGGCACCGCGTGACTCCTGCGTGTCGGCCTGCTGCGCCTGACGGTCGCGTCCGCGTCCACGACGCTGGCCACTCTGGGCGGCTTCCTGGGCGTCCTTCTCGGCACGGACCTGGTCGAGACCGGCGAGGAGGTCCTCGGTGCCGGTGTGCCCGGCGTTGGTGTGCGAGACCGCGGCGGTCGGCTCGGCGGTGACCGTGCCTCCCGAGGTGACGCGGCGGCTGCGACGGCCGCGCGGTGCGGACTCGGCGGGGGCCTCGGAGGCCTGCGCGGCCGGAGCCTGCGCGGTGTCGACCTGCGTGACGGGCGCCTCGGCGGCTGCCGGTGCGACCTCGGCAGCCGGGGTGCCGGTGCCGGCGCCGTCGAGGACCGGCGTCTCCGAGGCAGACGCCTCGGCCGGTCGCTTGTCCTCGATCGACGCGATCAGGTCGCCCTTGCGGAGCTTCGAGAGCCCGGTGATGCCGAGGGACGAAGCGATGCGCTGGAGCTCCGGGAGACGGAGCGTGCGCAGGTCAGTGGGGATCTCCACCGAGGTGGAGGTGGTGACGTCGGTCACGATGCTGTTGTTCCTTCCGACCGCAGAACGCGGAGAGTTTCCACCGGTCCCGTGGCAGCGTGCAACGGCCGTCGTTCAGACGACGGACCGGGAACGGTGATCTGGCCAAGAACGGTGATCTGGAGAGAGTGCCCCACGCACCGGATCAGGCTGGCGGTCGACCGTGGATGGTCGAGGCCTGCGCGAGATCGGCTTCGAGCGTCGGGAGCGCTTTCACTGTAGCACCACCCAGATCGACGGCCAGCATGAGCGGGCGCCAGGTGGATTCGGCGTGTCGCTCGACCAGTTCCGCGGCGTCGAGACGCTGTGCCGGATCACTGCCCATGACCAGGAGGCTCGGTCCGGCACCCGAGACGACGGCGGCCAGACCGTGCTGCCGGAGCAGGCCGATGAGGGCGTCGGTCTCCGGCATCGCGCTCGCCCGGTAGGCCTGGTGGAGCCGGTCCTCGGTCGCGGCGAGGAGCAGTTCCGGGCTCTGGATGAGTGCCGCGACGAGCAGCGCCGACCGGGAGACGTTGAAGGCCGCGTCCTCGTGCGGCACCGTCATCGGCTGCAGGGAGCGAGCGAGCTTCGTCGAGAGCGTCGACGTCGGCACGAACACGACCGGCGAGACACCGCGGTGCACGAGCAGCCGCTTGTGTGCCGGACCGTCCGAGGTCATCCACGCGATCGTCAGGCCGCCGAACAGGGCCGGGGCGACGTTGTCCGGGTGCCCCTCCATCTCGGTCGCGAGGGTGAGCAGGGTCGCGGCGTCCAGGTCGACCATGCCCTCGAGCAGGCCACGAGCCGCCATCAGCCCGGCGACGATCGCCGCTGCCGAGGACCCCATGCCGCGTCCGTGCGGGATGGCGTTCGTGGCGTGCAGCTCGAGCCCCGGCTGCGCGACCCCGGCGTGCTCGAGGCCTCGGCGGACGGCCCGGACGACCAGGTTCGTGTCGTCCGTCGGGACCTCGCCCGCGCCGACACCGTCGATGGTGACGGTCGCGCCGGGCTCCGAGCGGACGCGGACGACGACCTCGTCGTAGAGGGAGAGCGCCAGCCCGAGGGAGTCGAAGCCGGGTCCGAGGTTCGCCGACGTCGCCGGGACGCGCACGCGCACCGCCCGTCCGGCCGGTACAGCGTCGTGGGCGGTCATGCCCTCCCCCGGTCCGGACGAGCGGTCGGCGTTCACCGCGCGCTGACCAGTCCGAGCACGTCGGCGATCGCCGCGGTGTCGACGGGGACGCTCGTCGGCGCGACCTCGCCACCGTCCTGGGTGCGGAGTGCCCACTGCGGGTCCTTGAGTCCGTGACCGGTCACCGTGATGACGACCGTCGCCCCCTTCGGGATGACGCCCGCGTCGGAGCGCTCGAGGAGCCCGGCGACGCCGATGGCCGAAGCGGGCTCGACGAACACGCCGACCTCGGCGGACAGCAGGTGGTGCGCCGCCAGGATCGCCTCGTCCGAGATTGCGCCGAAGTAGCCGTCGGTCTCGTCACGGGCCTCCAGCGCGTACTTCCACGACGCCGGGTTGCCGATGCGGATGGCGGAGGCGATCGTCTCCGGGTGCCGGACGACCTCGCCGTGCACGATCGGGGCCGAGCCCGCCGCCTGGAAGCCGAACATGCGCGGCATCTTGGTGGAGCGGCCCGAGGCCACGTCCTCGCGGTAGCCGCGGGAGTACGCCGTGTAGTTGCCGGCGTTGCCGACCGGCAGGAAGTGGAAGTCCGGCGCGTCGCCGAGGACGTCGACGACCTCGAAGGCGGCGGTCTTCTGCCCCTCGATGCGGTCGTTGTTCACCGAGTTGACCAGGTGCACCGGGTAGTTGGCGGACAGGTCGCGCGCGATGTCCAGGCAGTCGTCGAAGTTGCCCTGCACCTGCAGCAGCTGGGCGTCGTGGGCGACCGCCTGGCTGAGCTTGCCCATCGCGATCTTGCCCTCGGGCACGAGCACGGCGGCGGTGATCCCGGCGTGCGTCGCGTACGCTGCGGCCGAGGCGCTGGTGTTGCCGGTCGAGGCGCAGATGACGGCCTTCGCGCCGTGCTCGACGGCCTTCGAGATCGCCATGGTCATGCCGCGGTCCTTGAAGGAGCCGGTGGGGTTCATGCCCTCGTACTTCACGTACACGGTCGCGCCGGTGCGCTCGGAGAGTCGACGCGCCGGGATCAGCGGGGTCCCGCCCTCACCGAGCGTCACGATCGGGGTCGCGTCGGTCACGTCGAGTCGGTCGGCGTACTCGCGCAGGACTCCCTGCCACTGGTGGGCCATCAGGCTTCTCTCTCTGTCCGGTGGATCGGTGTGGATGGGTCTGTCGGGAGGCGCGTGCCGGCGTCAGGCGCCGACGAACCGCAGGACGCTGGTCACGTCCAGGACGACGTCCTCGCCGCGGAGTGCGGCCACGGTGTCGGCCAGGTCGGCTTCGCGCGCCAGGTGCGTGCCGATGACGAGCGTCGCGGTCCCCTCGGTGGCGCCCGTGGTGGTCTGCTCGACGGTCTCGACGCTGACGCCGTGGGCCGCGAGCACTCCGGCGACGGTCGAGAGCACACCGGGTGCGTCCGACACGTGCAGGGAGATCTGGTAGCGGGTGCGGACGGTTCCGATCGGGAACACCGGCAGCGCGGACCGCGTCGACTCGGCGACACCCGGGCCGCCGATCACGTGCCGTCGGGCCGCGGACACCAGGTCGCCCAGGACCGCGGACGCCGTCTCGACCCCGCCGGCTCCGGCGCCGTAGAACATGAGGTCACCGGCGGCCTCGGCCTCGACGAACACCGCGTTCTTCGCGCCGTGGACGCTGGCCAGCGGGTGCGACTCCGGCACCAGTGCCGGGTAGACACGGGCGCTGACGCCTTCGCGGCCGTCGGCGTCGGTGAGACGCTCGCACGTGGCGAGGATCTTCACGACGTAGCCGGCCTTGCGGGCGGCGCGGACCTGCTCGATCGTGACCGAGGTGATGCCCTCGCGGTGCACGGCGGCGAGCGGGACCGAGGTGTGGAATGCGATCGAGGCCAGGATCGCGGCCTTCTGCGCGGCGTCGTAGCCCTCGATGTCCGCGGTCGGGTCGGCCTCGGCGTACCCGAGCTCCGTCGCGGTGGCCAGGGCGTCCTCGAACGTCGCGCCCTCGCGGTCCATCAGGTCGAGGATGAAGTTCGTCGTGCCGTTCACGATGCCCATGATGCGCTCGATGCGGTCACCCGCGAGCGAGTCGTGCAGCGGTCGGATGATCGGGATCGCCCCGGCGACGGCGGCCTCGTAGTAGAGCTGCGCGCCGACCTGCTCGGCAGCGGCGAAGAGCTCCGGACCATGGGTGGCGAGCAGCGCCTTGTTGCCGGTGACGACGTCCGCACCGGACTGCAGCGCCTGCAGCACGAGCGTGCGGGCGGGCTCGATCCCCCCGATGAGTTCGACGACGATGTCGGCGCCGAGGATGAGCGAACCGGCGTCCGTCGTGAACAGCCCCCGCGGCAGGTCGACGTCCCGCTGGGCGTCGACGTCGCGCACGGCGATCCCGACGAGTTCGAGGCCGGCGCCGGCACGCGTGGCGAGCTCCGGTCCGTGCTCGAGCAGGAGTCGTGCGACCTGGGAGCCGACCGAGCCGGCTCCGAGCAGTGCGACGCGGACGTTGCGGTATTCGATCATCTGGTGGGGGTCTCTCCGGGTCGGGTTCTCAGGCGTCCGTACCGGTGTCGGGTACCGGCACGACGCCCGTGTCGCGGGCGAGGAGGTCGTCGACGCTCTCGCCCCGCACGAGGATACGGGCTGCCCCGTCGGCGACTGCGACGACCGGCGGACGGCCGACGTGGTTGTAGTTGCTCGCGAGGCTCCAGCAGTAGGCACCGGTCGCCGCCACGGCGAGCAGGTCGTCGCGGTGCACGTCGCCGGGCAGGTACTCGTCGTGGACGACGACGTCACCGCTCTCGCAGTGCTTGCCCACCACCCGGGTGAGCACCGGGTCCGCGTCCGAGGTCCGCGCGAGCCGCGCCGTGTAGTCGGCTCCGTAGAGCGCCGGCCGGACGTTGTCGCTCATCCCGCCGTCCACCGAGACGTAGGTGCGCGTCGCGGCGAATCCGTCCTCGGAGTCGACCGTGACGGGCTTGATCGTGCCGACGCGGTAGAGCGTGACGCCGGGTGGGCCGACGATGTACCGGCCGGGCTCCACGGCGATCTCGGGCACCGGGATGCCTCGGGACGAGCACTCGTCCGCGATGATCGCGGCCAGGGCGTCGGCGACGTCCTCGGGTTCGAGGGCGGAGTCGGCCTCGGTGTAGTCGATCCCCCAGCCGCCGCCGAGGTTGAGCTCCGGCACAGGACCCGACTCGACGAGCATGGCGTGCACGTCCATGAGCCGACGGGCGGCCTCGCGGAACCCGCTGTCGTCGAAGATCTGCGATCCGATGTGGGAGTGCAGCCCGACGAAGGCGAGCGAGGGCTCGGCACGGACGGCGGTCGCCGCCTGTACCGCCTCGGACAGCGGGATGCCGAACTTCTGGTCTTCCCGCGCGGTGGCGAGGAACTCGTGTGTCGAGGCGTGCACGCCGCTGTTGATCCGGATGCGGACCCGCTGCGTCACCCCGGCGTCGGCGGCGATCCGGGCGACGCGGCCGATCTCCTCGTGGCTGTCGAGCACGATCGTGCCGAGGCCGACCGCGACGGCGCGCTCGATCTCGGAGTCCGACTTGTCGTTGCCGTGGAAGCCCATCCGTGCCGGGTCGACGCCCGCGGCCAGTCCGACGGCGAGTTCGCCCATCGTGCAGACGTCGAGCCGGAGGTCCGCGTCGGCCATCCAGCGCGCGACGTGCGTCGTCCAGAAGGCCTTCGCCGCGTAGTAGACGTGTGCCCGCGTACCGATCCGGGTGAACGCGTCGGTGAAGGCGTCCCGCACGCGGACGGCACGCGACTGCACGTCACGCTCGTCGACGACGTAGAGAGGAGAACCGAAGCGCTCGACCAGCGCGTCAGCAGCGACTCCACCGATCGCGAGCATGCCCTCGTCGGTACGGGTCGCGGACGCGGGCCAGATCCGGTCCACCAGTTCGGAGGCGTCCGCCGGGTACCGCAGTCGCGGCGGCGCAAGGGGGTTCTCGCTCACGGGACCCGATCCTATCCGGCCGGGGCGTCCCTCCCGGCCATGTGACGCCGCCTGTGGACGGCCGTCGGACACGGCACCACGCGCCCGGTCAGCAGCGACCGGTGGTGCGGAGGCCCGCCTCGTTGAGGGGCAGTTCGTCGGCCGTGATCCGGACCGTCGCCGCCGCCGAGGTCACCCGGAGCGAGCGCACCCGGAGCTGCTCCGGCAGGAACTGCGCCGTGCACACCGGCACCGGGACGTCCGAGACGCCGGGGATGTCGTCGACGTCGAGCCCCAGCGAGGAGTTCGTGATCCGCACCGTCTTCGGCGTGATCGTCACCCCGCGCCCGTCGGACTGCGCCGTGACCGAACCGTCCGCCGCGTAGCCGATCCGGAAGCCGAGCACCGAGGCACTCCCCCGCAGCTCGACCCCACCGTTGATCAGGCGGACCCGCTCGAAGAGGGGCGAGTACTTCGCCAGGTCCTTCACCGCACCGGAAGCGAGCCGGACGGTGCCGTCGACGTCGTGCACCGCCCCCTTGCCGTCCACCGGCAGGTCGTGCGCCGTGACGTCGGCGGCGAGCGGGATGCCCTCCACCGTGAGTCGGTCCGACGTGATCCGGACGTCGTCGAGCGTGCCGCGGAGCAGCTGCGGGATGACGACCCCCGGCACGTGGGCGTCGACCGTTCCCGTCGTGCCGTCCGGCAGCGACTGCTCGACCTGCGACGCGACCGTCCGATCCACCACGCCGCGGAGCACGAACTCCGCCACCACGACGAGCACGGCGAGGACCACGAGGACGACGACCAGCACGATCGCGACCGTCCGGCCGCGGCGCTTCGGGCGTCGGCCCGCTGCCGGCGCTGCTGCGGTCGACACGACTACATCCGGTCGGGCGCGCTGACGCCGAGCAGCCCGAGACCGTTGCGGACGACCTGCCCGGTGGCGTCGTTCAGCCACAGGCGGGTGCGGTGCAGGTCGGTCACCGGCTCGTCGCCCAGCGGGGTGACGCGGCAGGAGTCGTACCAGCGGTGGTACAGCCCGGCGAGCTGCTCGATGAAGCGCGCGATGCGGTGCGGTTCGCGGAGCTCGGCGGCCCGACGCAGCACGCGCGGGTACTCGGCGAGGGCACCGAGGAGCGAGCTCTCCGACTCGTGCGTGAGCAGCGACGCGTCGAACACCGACCGGTCGACACCTGATGCCGCGGCGTTCCGCGCGACGGATTGCGTGCGGGCGTGGGCGTACTGCACGTAGAAGACGGGGTTGTCGTTCGTCCGCTTGGTGAGCAGGTCGAGGTCGATGTCGATCGCGGTGTCGCTCGCGAACCGGACGAGGGCGTACCGACCGGCGTCGACACCCACCGCGTCCACGAGGTCCTCCATCGTGACGACGGTGCCGTTGCGCTTCGACATCCGGAGCGGCTGGCCGTCCTTGAGCAGGTTCACCAGCTGACCGATGAGGATCTCGAGGTTCTTGCCCGGCTCGTCCCCGAACGCAGCGCACATCGCCATCATCCGACCGACGTAGCCGTGGTGGTCCGCGCCGAGCATGATCAGGTTGCGCTCGAAGCCGCGCTCGCGCTTGTCGAGGTAGTAGGCCAGGTCACCGGCGATGTACGCGGGCTCGCCGTCCGACTTGATGACCACACGGTCGCGGTCGTCGCCGAAGTCCGTGGTGCGGAGCCACAGTGCGCCGTCGGCCTCGTACATCCGGCCCTGCTCCTGCAGTCGGGCGATGGCGCGGTCGACGGCCTTCGACTCGTGCAGGGAGTTCTCGTGGAAGTAGACGTCGAAGTCCACCCCGAAGTCGTGCAGGGAGCGCTTGATGTCCGTGAACATGAACTCGACGCCCTCGCGCCGGAACAGCTCCTGCGCCTCGTCGCGCGGCAGGTCCGTCACGTCGAGCCCCGGCTCGAGCGTCGCGAGCACCCGGGCCGCGATCTCGCCGATGTAGGCGCCGCCGTAGCCGTCCTCGGGCGTCGGCTCGCCGAGCGCGGACGCCAGCAGCGACCGGGCGAACCGGTCGATCTGGTTGCCGTGGTCGTTGAAGTAGTACTCGCGGGTGACCAGACCACCCTGCGCCTGGAACACGCGGGCCAGGCTGTCGCCCACCGCAGCCCAGCGGACCCCGCCCATGTGGATCGGGCCGGTCGGGTTCGCCGAGACGAACTCCAGGTCGATCCGCACCCCGTCGTACAGGTCACCGTGGCCGAAGGACTCGCCCTGGTCGACGACGGTGCGCGCGACCTCGCCCGCCGCGGCGGCCTCGAGCGTGATGTTGATGAAGCCCGGACCCGCGACGTCCACCGACGCCACACCGTCGAGCTCCGTCAGCTCGCCGGCGATCTCCGTGGCCAGCTCCCGCGGGTTCGTGCCCAGGCGCTTCGCGAGCTGCATCGCCGCGTTCGACGCCCAGTCGCCGTGCGCCCGGTTCTTCGGACGCTCCAGAGCCACGTGCGAGTCCTCGATCGTCACCGTGTCGGCAGCACCTCGTCGCTCGACGATGCCCGTGAGGATCGACAGGTACGCTTCGGAGAGTTCGGCAGGAGTCACGGCGGACGAGTCTACCGGGACACCCAGGCAGCACCCGGACCACGCTGTGCACCATGCAGCAGGATGGTGCGTCATGACCTCCCGCAGCCTCCGGGCGATCAGCATCGCCGCCCTCGTCGTCCCCGCCGCCCTCGTCCTCGCCGGCTGCTCCGGTGGCGACGGCGACAGCACGACCGCCTCCGCCTCGGCGACCGCGGGCGTCGTGGGACGACCCGTGACGCAGACCTGCGACGAGCTCGTGCCCGCCGACACGTTCAGCGTCTACGGGCAGCGGTTCGACCGCGTCCGGTCCCCGGAACCCACGAAGGGCTCCCCGGTCGCCCAGATCGCCGCTCAGGACGGTCGGGTCTGCACCTGGCGGTCCACCACCGACGACAGCGTGACCGTGACCGTCGCCGTCGCCCACCTGCCGCAGGAGCAGCTGACGCAACTCGAGGACGCCCTCTTCGAACAGGGTGGTTCCGTCCCCACCTACACGGTCGAGGGCTACTTCAGCCTCGCCGGCAGGACCGGCCGCGCCGACGCCTTCGCCGACCACTCCTGGATCCACACCTCGTCCTCCCTCTACACCGAACCCGGCACCGCGCAGCCCGTCGTCGACGCGGTCCGGGCAGCGGTCGCGCCCGACACCACGGCCCCGAGTGGGTCCCCGACTCCCTGATCGGACCGCCCGGTGGGCCGCCGTCGGACGGGAGGCACGGGGCGGGCCGTGCCCCGGCCTCCTGTCCGGCAGGGCGTCCCGTCCGGCGCAGCAGGCCGGGAGGCTGGACACGCGTACGGGGGCGCGGTTCGGACCTGCTACGGTTGATGACACCCCGGGCCCCCATAGCTCAGGGGATAGAGCACTGCCCTCCGGAGGCAGGGGCGGAGGTTCGAATCCTCCTGGGGGCACAGTGAAATTCCCGCGCAAGCTGACGTCCTCGCTTCGCTCGGTCGGCAGCGCGCGATGTCGGCTTCGCCGACTGATCCCCCGTGGTGACCCCGGTGGGTCGGCGCGCCTCGTCGTGGTGACTCCGGTGGGTCGGCGCACCTCGTCGTGGTGACCCCGGTGGGTCGGCGCACCTCGTCATGGTGACCCCGGTGGGTCGATGCAGCTCGTCATGGTGACTCCGACAGGGTGACACACCTCGTCGTGACGACTCCGACAGGGTGACGCGCCTCGTCGTGGTGACTCCGACAGGTTCACGCACCTCGTCGTGACGACTCCGACGAGGGACGCACCTCGTCGTGGCGACTCCGACGTGTGAGCGTCACCGCTGTTTCCGAGGAGGACACCTCGGGGCTCTAGGATCACGCGGCGTGACGCACTCCACGCAGCGGGAACTCGACCGGGGCAGCCTCGCGGCACCCGCCAGGACCCTGCTCGACGTCCTCGCCGCCACCGCCGGGACGCACCCTGACGCCCTGGCCCTCGAGACGCCCGAGGGGCCGCTCGACTACCGCGCGCTCGTCGCCCTCGTGCACGAGGGCGCCGACGACCTGGCACGGCACGGCGTCCGCCGCGGCGACCGGGTCGGCATCCGCATCCCCTCCGGCGGCCGCGACCTCTCGCTCTCGATCCTCGCCGTCCTCGCCGCCGGTGCCGCCTACGTCCCCGTCGACGCCGACGACCCCGAGGAACGCGCGACCCTCGTCTTCGGTGAGGCCGGTGTCGTCGGCGTCATCGGGGCCGGCGGGGTGCTCCGCGACCGCGACGGCGCAGCCCTGCCGGTCACCGACCCCACGGCGAGCGCCGAACCCCCGACCACCGACGACGACGCGTGGGTCATCTTCACCTCCGGGTCCACGGGGGTGCCGAAGGGCGTCGCCGTCACCCACCGCTCCGCTGCCGCGTTCGTCGACGCCGAGGCGCGGATGTTCCTGCAGGCCGCTCCGCTCGGTCCGGCGGACCGGGTGCTCGCCGGGCTCAGTGTCGCGTTCGACGCGTCGTGTGAGGAGATGTGGCTGGCCTGGGGGCACGGCGCCTGCCTGGTCCCGGCGCCCCGGTCGTTGGTGAAGAGCGGTGTGGACCTCGGGCCGTGGCTCATCGCGCACGGGATCACCGTCGTGTCGACGGTCCCGACGCTCGCGGCGCTGTGGCCGGACGACGCGTTGGAGTCCGTGCGTCTGGTGGTCTTCGGCGGTGAGGCGTGCCCGCCCGAGCTCGCCGCCCGCATCGCGTCGCGGGACCGGGAGGTCTGGAACACCTACGGACCGACCGAGGCCACGGTCGTCGCGTGCGGGGCCCTGCTCGACGGCAGCACCCCGATCCGGATCGGGCTGCCGCTCGACGGGTGGGACCTGGCCGTCGTGGACGCCGAGGGGCAGCGGGTCGCGCCGGGGCAGGTGGGTGAGCTCGTCATCGGGGGTGTCGGGCTCGGCCGTTACCTCGACCCGGCGAAGGACGCGGAGAAGTACGCGCCGTTCCCGACCCTCGGGTGGGCGCGGGCGTACCGGTCCGGCGACCTGGTCCGCTACGACCCGGAGGGGCTCGTCTTCCAGGGTCGTGCGGACGACCAGGTGAAGCTCGGTGGGCGGCGCATCGAACTCGGCGAGATCGACGCCGCGCTCCAGGCGCTCGACGGAGTCGCGGGTGGTGCTGCCGTGGTGCAGCGGACCCCTGCCGGCAACCAGGTGCTCGTCGGGTACGTGGCACCGGTCGCCGGCGCGTCCATCGACACGGCCGCGGCGAACGAGCGACTGCGACAGGAGCTGCCCGCCGCGCTCGTGCCGCTCCTGGCCGTGGTCGACGTCCTGCCGACGCGCACGTCGGGCAAGGTCGACCGAGCGGCCCTCCCCTGGCCGCTCGAGGGTGTGACCGGCACCGGCCTGCCGCCGACCGTCGCGTGGATCGCCGAACGGTGGTCCGGGATCCTCGGCGTGCCCGTCGCGGACGTCGACGACGACTTCTTCGCGCACGGTGGCGGCTCGTTGACCGCTGCGCAGCTGGTCTCCGCGATCCGCGAGCGGTACCCGACGACGACCGTCGCCGACGTGTACGACCATCCCCGCATCGGTGCACTGGCGGACGCGCTGGACGAGTCCGGTCCGGTCGCCGCGGTCCGCCGTGACGTCGTGCCGGTCCCGCCCGCGACCGGTGCGCTGCTGACCCTCCTCGGGCTGCCGCTCCAGGTGCTCCGCGGACTGCGGCTGCTCAGCTGGACGGCGCTGGTCGCACAGGTCCTGCACGCCACGACCATGCCGTTCCTGCCCGTGCTGCCCTGGCCGGCGCTCGTGGTCGGTCTCCTGCTGTTCGTCAGCCCCGCGGGCAAGATGACGCTCACGGTCGTCGCGGCCCGTCTGCTGCTGGCCGGCGTCCGTCCGGGCGACCATCCCCGTGGTGGATCGGTGCACGTTCGGGTCTGGCTCGCCGAGCGGATCGCCGAGGCGGTGGACGGTCCCTCCACGGCGGGCGCGCCGTGGATCAGTTACTACGCCCGGGCACTCGGCGCGACCGTCGGTCGCGGCGTCGACCTGCACACGCTGCCGCCCGTGACCGGCATGCTCACGATCGGCAAGCGGGCCTCGGTCGAACCCGAGGTGGACCTCGCCGGGCACTGGGTGGACGGCGACGTCTTCCGGCTCGGCCGGGTGCACATCGGAGCGGACGCGGTCGTGCACAGCCGCTCGACGCTGATGCCCGGCGCCCACGTCGGTGACGGCGCCGAGGTCGAGGCCGGTTCCGCCGTCGCCGGGCCCGTCCCCGACGGCGAACGATGGGCTGGTTCTCCCGCCGGACGCGTCGGCTCGGCACGCCACGGCCGGGAGGCGCGCCCCGCCTCCCCGAGACGCTGGCTGCTCGCCTACGGGGTCGGCTCCGTCGCCGTCGCCGGGCTCCCCGTGGTCGGGGTCGCCGCCGGGCTCGCCGTCGTCGCCGCGGTGGTCGGGCGTCCGGACTCGCTCGTCGCCGTGGTGGGTCCAGCCCTGTTCGCCGTCCCGCTCGGCACGGTCGTCGCCGGCGTCGTGTACGCGGGGCTCGTCGTCGCCGCGGTCCGGCTGCTCGGACTCGGACTGGTCGAGGGACGACACCCGGTGCGCTCCCGGACCGGCTGGCAGGTGTGGAGCACCGAGCGGATCCTCGACGCCGCCCGGACGCTGCTGTTCCCGCTGTACGCGAGCCTCGTCACGCCGCTGTGGCTCCGGCTGCTCGGTGCGCAGGTCGGTCGGGACACCGAGATCTCCACCGTGCTGCTCATCCCCGCGCTGACGCAGATCGCTTCGGGTGCGTTCCTGGCCGACGACACGATGGTCGCCACGTACGAACTCGGCGGTGGACGGGTGAAGATCGGCCGCTCGAAGGTCGGACGTCGGGCGTTCCTCGGCAACTCGGGCATGACCGGTGCCGGTCGCTCGGTCCCCCGCGAGGCACTCGTCGCGGTGCTCTCGGCCGTGCCGAAGAAGGCCAAGCGCGGGTCGTCCTGGCTCGGCAGCCCGCCGGTCCGCCTGCGCCGGGCCGCCGCGCAGTTCGACGAGGAGCGCACCTTCCGGCCGCCGACCCGCCTCAAGGTCGCCCGCGGCGCGTGGGAGCTGCTGCGTCTGCTCGCCCCGATGGTGTCCGCCGGCATCGCCCTCGGCGTCGCGTTGACGCTCCTGGCGTCCTGGAGCACCGTCGGCATCGGGTGGACGGTGCTGCTCGCCGGCCCGGTGCTCATCGTCGCCGGAGCGGTGGCTGCGGCCGTGTCGACCGTGGCGAAGTGGGCCTTCGTCGGCCGGATCACCGCGACCGAGCACCCGCTGTGGTCCTCGTTCGTCTGGCGCAACGAGGTGCAGGACACCTTCGTCGAGACCGTCGCCCGTCCCTGGTTCGCCGAGCAGGCCATCGGCACGCCCGCCCTGTCCGTCTGGCTGCGGAGTCTCGGCGCGACGATCGGCCGCGGCGTGTGGTGCGAGACGTACTGGCTGCCCGAGGCGGACCTCGTCACGATCGGCGACGGCGCGACGGTCGCCCGCGGCACCGTCGTCCAGACCCACCTGTTCCACGACCGCGTCATGCAGCTCGACGCCGTCACCCTCGACGCGGGGTCGACGCTCGGCCCCCACGGCGTCGTCCTGCCCGCCGCCGGCATCGGCCCCGGTGCGACCGTCGGACCGGCGAGCCTCGTCATGCGCGGCGAGCAGGTCCCCGCCGGGACGCTCTGGGCCGGCAACCCGATCGCGCCGTGGGGACACCCGCCGTGGCGTGACGCCCCCGGGGCCGTGACAGACTGACCGGCACCGTGAAGCAGACCGACCCCTCCGCCGACCCGTACACCCCGCACAGCGGCGACCGACGCTGGTCGAGCCGCCACCACGACCTGCACCTCGACTACCGCGTCGCCACGAACCGCCTGGACGCGACCGCGACCGTCACTGCGGTGGCGAACGAAGCGCTCGACCGGGTCGTCCTCGACCTGCACGGGCTGTCCGTCGACCGGGTCGACGTCGACGGTGTCCGCGCGAAGAAGGTCTCCGTCGGCACCCACAAGACGACCGTCACGCCCGCGACGCCGATCCCCGCCGGAGCCGAGTTCACCGTGCACGTCCGCTACCGCGGCGCACCCCGACCGCTCCGGAGCCCCTGGGGCACGCTCGGGTGGGAGGAGCTGACCGACGGCGTGATCGTCGCCAGCCAGCCGATCGGTGCGCCGTCGTGGTTCCCCTGCAACGACCGGCCCGACGACAAGGCGACCTACCGGATCGAGCTCACCTGCGAAGCCGGGTACGACGTCGTCGCGAACGGGGCACTGCTCGGCCGTGACCGCACCGCACGCGGCAGCCGGTGGACCTTCGCCGTCACCGAACCGATGGCGTCGTACCTCGCCACGGTGCAGATCGGCCGCTACCGCACGACGACGATCCGCGGCGGCGACGTCCCGGTCACGCTGCACCACCCGGCCGACCTGACCGCGGCGGTGAAGACCGACTTCGGACGGGTGCCGGACATGATCGCCCTGTTCACCGACCGCTTCGGCCCGTACCCGTTCGCGGACTACGGCGTCGTGGTCACCGACGACGAGCTCGAGATACCGCTCGAGGCACACGGCCTGGCCGTCTTCGGCCGGAACCACGTCGACGGCGAACACGGGACCGACCGGCTGATCGCCCACGAACTCGCCCATCAGTGGTTCGGGAACTCGGTCACCCTCGGGCAGTGGCGGGACATCTGGCTGCACGAGGGCTTCGCCTGCTACGCCGAGTGGCTCTGGTCCGAGCACCGCGGCGGTGCCTCGGCGGACGTGCTCGCCGCCGAGCACCGGGCCGGCCTGCTCGACCAGCCGCAGGACCTGGTGGTCGCCGACCCGGGCGCTCGGGACATGTTCGACGACCGCGTCTACAAGCGTGGGGCGATCGCCCTGCACGCCCTCCGTCGGACGATCGGTGACCAGGCCTTCACCGCGGGGCTCCGGACCATCACCGAACGGCACCGCCACGGGACGGTCGCGACGCCCGACGTCGTCGGGGCGTTCGCGGCGGCGGCCGGCAGGACGCCCGAGGACGTGCTGCTCGCCATCGGACCGTGGATCGACGAGCCCGGGGTGCCGGAACTGCCCTAGTCCCGGGGCCGCGTCTCCCCCGCGAGCATCTGGGCCAGGACCGCGTACAACTCCTCGGGGTCACGGGCGAGCATCTGCTTGACCAACGCCGTCTGCTCGTCCACCACGACCTCGTACACGCCGCGCTCCACCCCGTCGAGGGTCGCGCGCGCCACGTCCGCCGGGTCGGTCTTCGCCAGCGGGACTCCCGCCGCCATGTCCGTGTCAGCGATGCCGAGGTGCACGGACATCACCGATGTCCCCTGTCCGGCCAGCTCGTGCCGCAACGCGTTGCCCATGTTCCACAGGGCAGCCTTCGACACCGCGTAGGCGGAGGCGCCCGGCATGGCCAGCCAGGAGGCGCCCGAGGCGATGTTCACGATGCTCCCACCACCGTTCTCGGACAGGACGGGAGCGAACGCCCGGATCACGGACAGGGTGCCCCAGACGTTCGTGTCCATGTCGGCGTGCGCCGCGTCCAGATCACCCAGCAGGGTCGCCGTGGTGGCGATCCCGGCGTTGTTGATCAACAGGTCGACGTCGGTCGCGACCGCGGCGGCGGCTGCGACGGACGACGGGGAGGTGATGTCGAGGGCGAGCGGCTCGACGCCCTCGAGGTCGATCAGTTCAGGACGGCGGGCGGTGGCGTACACCTTGGCCCCGCGTGCGACCAGCTGGGCGGCGAGGTGGCGTCCGATCCCGCGGTTCGCGCCGGTGACGAGGGCAGTGGCTCCAGAGATGTTCATGCCGCTACGGTAGAACCTGACATCAGCGTGAGGATCAAGCCCGGGAGTCGAGGATGCGGATCGGTGCACTCGCGGAACAGGCCGGCGTCAGCGTGCGGTCGCTGCGGTACTACGAGGAACAAGGCCTCCTCGCGTCCGAGCGGACCGCAGGAGGACACCGGGAGTACCGCGAGTCCGACGTCACGCGTGTGCGCTTCATGCAGATGCTCTACGCAGCGGGCATGCCGAGCCGCCGGATCATCGAACTCCTGCCCTTCCTCGACACCGGGGTCGCCACGTCGACGATGCTCGACCACTTCGACGAGGAGAGCGATCGCATCCGACGCCAGATCGAGGACCTCACCGCTACCCACGATCGCCTCGCGCGCCTCCGCGGCATCGCCGCGGAGTCAGTCGCGGGACGGCCGCCGGAGGAGTGTCGCTCCTCAGCGAACGCCGCCGCCGCCTGATGGCCGGGGTCGTTCCCGGGCGCTGAGCGCCACGCCTCGGTGGGCGCTCTCCTGGTCGATGACCAGCCCGACGCGTCGGTCCTGGACCGTGACCGGGGCGCTGCCTGCCGCGACGGCGAGCACGAGGTCGTCGTCGAGCCGGAGGACCGTCACCGGTTGCACGAGGCCGTCGAAGCGCGCGGTGTGCCCGCTGGGCTCGGGCGTGATGCACCCGAGCACCGCGTTGACCTCGGTCGGGTCGACGCGGAGGCCCCGACCGTCCCGTTTCAGGACGGCCTCCTTCACGGCCCAGCACGCGGTGAGGTGGACGGCGGCGGACCCGGACCGTTCGGCCCGCTGACGCTCCCCCGGCGTGAAGGCGTCGAGCTCGGCGGCGGTGACGCGGGAGGGGCGTTCGACGTCGACGCCGATCGCGCTCGGGACGATCGCGCTCGGGACGATCGCGCTCGGGACGATCGTGTCGGGGCTCGTCGTGCTCGGGACGGCGGCCAGTGCGAGGACGCCCGTCGTCCGCGACAGGCTCACGCGGATGTCGTGACCGTCCACGACGGCTGCCGGACGGCCGTGGTCGGCCGCCCCACAGTGCGCGCACCGACGCACGACACGCACCAGCGCCTCGGCGGTGTCGGTGACGTCCGCGACGAACGCGACCAGGGCCTCCCGGTCGGCGGCGCGTGTCCCACGTCCGGTCAGGACGCGGACGACGACACCGTCCGACACGGAGCCCTTCAGGCGTGCGTGAGGGCGATGAGTGCGACGTTCATCGTCGCGTACTTGCCTTCGGACCGGGTGGCCTGGCGGACGCGGCCACGGAGGACCTCGTACCGGCCGTCGCTCTCGCGGACGAACCCGATCACACCGCTCAGCGGTGTCGACACGCGGTGGTACCCGTCCTCCAGTGGGACGACTTCTGCGGTGGTCGCTCGCTCCATTGCTGGACCCCTTCCTCGTTGACGTGGACTCACCATACCCCGTTTCGGGGGACACGCCTCCCGGATCGTCCGCATCCGGCTCGGAGCCACGGAGGCGAGACGGGGTACAGGTCGACGCCTCCTGACCGAGTTGTCCACAGCCCGGGCCGGTCCAGCGGGTGCCTGGATAGACTCCGGGCGACGGCCACGGACCAGGTCGACAGGACCACGGAAAGAGGACGGATGCGCGCGGTCGGAAGCAGGACGGACCTCGGTTCGGCGAGGGTGACGCGGCTGCTGTCGGGGATCGTCTCGGCGGTGGCCGCGGTGGCGCTCGTCGTGCTCCCCGCAGCGGGAGCGCAGGCCACGGCACCGGTCGACATCGGCAGCGCCTACGTCGTCGACGACGCCGGCGCACTGACCGACGCGCAGCAGGCCGACGTCGAGCAGGCCGTGCAGGAGCTCTACCAGGACACGCAGACGCAGCTCTACGTGGTCTTCGTCCCGTCGTTCACCGACCCGACCGACCACACGGCATGGGGCGCGGCGACGCTGCAGCGGAACCAGATCGAGACGGACGGCATCCTGCTGTCCGTCGCGGTCGACGAGCGGAACTACGACGTCCAGCAGACGAACGAGACCGCCATCAGCTCCGGCGACGTCGAGACCGCGGTCGACTCGGACCTGCTCCCCCGGCTGAAGCAGGGGCAGTGGGCCGCCGCCGCGACCGCGTTCGCCGCCGGACTCCAGCAGAGCCAGCAGCCCGCCGACCTGACCTGGCTGTGGATCCTGCTCGGCCTCGCCGTGCTCGCCGCCGTCGTCGCGGTCCTGGTGATCCGTACCCGCACCAGGCGCCGCGCGGCCGCGGCACGCGAGCAGCAGGAGCAGACCCTCGCCGAGCTCGAACGCCGAGCCGGTGGCGCCCTCGTCACGATCGACGACGAGATCCGCACCGCCGAGCAAGAGGTCGGGTTCGCCGCGGCCCAGTTCGGCGACGACGCCGCGAAGCCGTTCGCCGACACCGTCGCGATCGCCAGACGCGAGGTCCGCAAGGCCTTCGCCCTCCAACAGCAGCTCGACGACGAGGTCCCGGACAGCGCCCAGCAGCGCGTCGACTGGTCGAACCAGATCATCGCGACGTGCGAGCAGGCCCACGCGGCGATCGAGTCCCAGACCGAGGCGTTCGACCAGCTCCGGGCGCTCGAGGAGACGGTGGACACCGCCTCCGCCGAACTCACGACGTCGCTCACCGCGGCTCCCGCCGCCGTCGACGCAGCCCGTGCCGCTCTCGAGCGCGTCCGGAGCGCCTACACCGGCCGGACCCTCGCGACCGTGGCCGACAACGTCGACCAGGCAGGCGAGGTCCTGCGGTACGCCGACGAGCGCGCCGCCGCAGCCCGGACGGCCCTCGCCGCCGGTGACCGTGGCGGAGCGGTCGTCGCCGTCCGCGACGGCCAGCACGCACTGGCTCAGGTGCAGCAGCTCACCGGTGCCGTGACCGCGGCCGAGACCACCTTCGCCGACGCCGCGAGCCGCGCCGAGGCCATGCGCGCCGACATCGAGGGGGACCTCGCCGCCGCCGGCACCCTCACCACCGGTGGTGCAGACCTGGCCGCCGCCGTGGCGCGGGCGCAGCGGGTCCTCCGCGCCGACGTCGACCCCCGCGACCCGGTCGGCGCCGTCGACGCACTGACCAAGGCGAACACCGACATCGACGCGGCCCTCGCCAGCGCCCGCACCGCCGAGGAGCAGCACCGCCGCGCGACCCAGGCCCTCGACGCCGCACTGCGGGACGCCCGGAGCCGGATCACCCAGGCCCGCCAGTACGTCACCGTGCACCGCGGTGGTGTCGGCTCGACCGCGCGCACCCGTCTGTCCGAGGCCGAACGCGCGCTCGACGACGCCCTCGACCTCGCTGTGACCGACCCACAGCGTGCGCTGCAGGCGGCCCGTGCGGCCGAGCAGTACGCGGCCGCGGCCGTCGACGAGGCGAACAACGACATGGGCGGATGGCCCGGTGCCGGCGGGGGCATGGGTGGCGGCCGCGGTGGCGCACAGCTCGGCGGACTCGTCACCGGCATCGTCCTCGGCGGTCTGCTCGGCGGGCGCGGCGGCAGCTACGGTGGCGGCAGCTTCGGCGGCGGCGGCTTCTCCGGCGGCGGCCGGTTCTGACCAGACCTCTCGACCAACCAGCAGTGCATCCACGAAAGGGAACCAGCAATGGCAAAGCAGTCCATCTTCGGCCGCATCTCCACACTCGTCCGGGCGAACATCAACCAGCTGATCGACAACGCCGAGGACCCGCAGCTGATGCTCGACCAGCTCGTCCGCGACTACTCGAACAACATCGCGGACGCCAAGAGCGCCATCGCGCAGACGATCGGGAACCTCCGCCTGCTCGAGCAGGACAACGAGGAGGACGTCCGCGCCGCGCAGGAGTGGGGTCAGAAGGCCGCGAACGCCTCCGCCGCTGCCGACAGGTACCGCGCCGAGGGCAAGGCCTCGGATGCCGACAAGTTCGACAACCTCGCGAAGATCGCGATCGGCAAGCAGATCGCCGCTGAACAAGAGGTTCAGGACAACGCCGCACCACTCGCCACGCAGAACGAGCAGGTCGAGAAGCTCAAGCAGGGTCTCGCCGGCATGGAGCAGAAGCTCGAGGAGCTCCGGTCGAAGCGGAACACCCTCGTCGCCCGTGCCAAGACCGCCGAGGCGCAGTCGAAGGTCAACGACGCCCTGGGCAACATCGACATCACCGACCCGACGAGTGACCTGGCCCGCTTCGAGGAGAAGGTCCGCCGTGAAGAGGCGAAGGTCATCGGTCAGCAGGAGCTGCAGGCCTCCAGTCTCGACGCACAGTTCGAGAGCCTCGAGGACGTCGGCCGTGACGCCGAGGTCGAAGCCCGTCTCGCCGCCCTGAAGTCCGGCGGCCCGACGGTCTGACCCCGACGGGCCGGCACACGCACGACGACTGCTCCGGACGACGTCGGACCCGCCTGACAGACTGACAGGATGCGCTTCATCGTGGTCGGTCAGTGGCAGGGTTCGGCGTCGTCGCGCGCCATGCGGCTCGCGGATGGAGCAGCCGCCGTCGCAGCGGACCTCCCCCGCACGGCGACCACCACGATCGACGTGCCGACCGGTGCCGGCGACCGCCTCGACACCGCGGTCGCGCGGTACACCTCGGTGCTCACGGTCTCCGGCTCCGTCGCCGCGGAGGCGGCTGTCGCCACCGAAGCCGTCCTCGTGATCGGCGGCGACGGGTCCAGCGTGCTCGGCGCCTCCGTCCTGGTCGGGGCGGACACGGCCGTGGTGCGCCTCTCCGGGTCGAGCGGGTTCCGGGCGTTGAACCGCGCCCAGCCGGTCGCGGCCGAGACGGCCGCGCTGCGCCTCCTGGTCGACAGGCCGTCGGATCTGTTCCCGGACCTGCCGGTCGTCCCGGCGTCGTCGGTGGTGGTCGCGGGCACGCGCGGCACCGAGCCCGCCGAGGCGGCCGCTCTGGACCGGGCCGGGATCACCCACCTCGACGTGGACGCGGCGACCCCGGACACCGTCCGTGCCGCGGTCGAGCGCACCGGTGCCGGCAGCGTGTTCGTGCACGTCGACCTCGACGTCCTCGACCCCTCGCAGGTCGACGGGCTGCTCGAACCGGTCCCCTTCGGCATCGACGGCGCAGCCCTCGTCGCCCTGGTCCAGGCGGCCGCGGACGGACGACGGCTCGTCGGAGCAGCCCTGACCGGGTTCGCCCCGGTCGACCCGAGCCGTGCCGTCGAGGACCTGGGCGTGATCCTGCGGGTCGTCGGCGCCCTGTCCACCGCGGCGCGCGCGGCCTGACGCACCCGTCGGGTCCGGTTCTCCACCGGGCGCACCGCTCCCGGCCGATGACCGCCCGGCGAAGGCTACGCTCGGCCACATGACGGACTACGACCTCATCGTGATCGGAGCCGGCGCTGTCGGCGAGAACGTGGCGGACTACGCCCACAAGCGCGGCCTGACGGTCGCCGTGGTGGAAGCCGAACTCGTCGGCGGTGAGTGCTCCTACTGGGCCTGCATGCCGTCCAAGGCACTGCTCCGCAGCAGCCACGCGGTCGCCGCCGCCAAGCGCGTGGCTGGCGCGGCGGAAGCCGTGACCGGTGACGTCGACGCGGCCGCCGTGCTCGCACGCCGCAACTCGTTCACGAGCAACTGGGACGACGCATCGCAGGTGCAGTGGCTCGAGTCCGCCGACATCGCACTGATCCGGGGCCGTGCCGTGATCACCGGCGAGAAGACCATCGAGGTCGACGGCACCACGTACACCGCACACGCCGTCGCCCTGGTCACCGGTTCGGTACACACCCTGCCGCCGGTCCCGGGTCTGGCCGAGGCGAAGCCGTGGGGCACGCGGGAGGGCACCAGTGCGCAGGAGGTCCCGGAGAGCCTGCTCGTCATCGGTGGCGGCGTCGCCGGTTCCGAGCTGGCGACCGCCTGGGCAGCCCTCGGCGCGAAGGTGACGCTGGCCGCCCGCCACGGTCTCCTCGGCGGCATGGAGCCCTTCGCGGGCGAACTCGTCGCCGACGGCATGCGGGAGCTGGGCATCGACGTCCGCACCGGTGTGAACCCGACCCGCGTCGACCGCGACGAGCACGGGCTGGTCACCACCACCTTCGACGACGGCACGACCCTCGTCACGAGCGAGGTCCTCGCCGCGACCGGCCGCGCGCCCGGCACCGAGCACCTCGGGCTCTCCTCCGTCGGGCTGACCGACGGCGAGTGGCTCGACGTCGACGACACCATGCTCGTCACCGGCACCGACTGGCTGTACGCCGTCGGCGACGTCAACCACCGAGCGCTCCTCACCCACCAGGGCAAGTACCAGGCCCGCGCAGCCGGCGAGGTCATCGCGGCACGGGTCCAGGGCCGTCCGGTGCACGCCGAGCCGTGGGGCGCGCACGTCGCCACCGCGGACCACGCCGCGGTCCCGCAGGTCACCTTCACCGACCCCGAGGTCGCGAGCGTCGGCCTCACCGAGGAGCAGGCGCGTCAGCAGGGCATCGACGTCCGCGCGGTCGAGTACGACCTGGGCAGCGTCGCCGGCTCGGCACTGCAGGCGGACGGGTACACCGGCCGGGCGAAGATGGTCGTCGACGAGTCCCGCGGGGTCGTCGTCGGGGTCACCTTCGTCGGGCAGGACGTCGCCGAGATGCTGCACGCCGCCACCGTCGCGGTCGTGGGCGAGGTCCCGGTCGACCGGCTCTGGCACGCGGTCCCGGCGTACCCGACCATGAACGAGATCTGGCTGCGCCTGCTCGAGACCTACGGCCGCCCCGAGTAGCCGATGCGGAACCCGTTCGTCGACTCGCCGGTGTCCCGCGCGGGATGGCTCTTCGCGACCGCCGTGGGCCTGGCGATCGGGTTGCCGCTGTCGTCCGGACCCGTGCGGGTCGTCGACGGCTTGATCGTCTGCCGGGGACTGCCGCGCTGGGTCTTCCGGCGCGGTGGGACCTGCGTCGGCTCGGTCTACCTGACGCGGGACAACGACGGCGACCGGGTCCTGCGGCACGAGCGTGTGCACGTCGACCAGTGGCGCCGCTACGGCATGCTCATGCCCCTCCTCTACGGGATCTCCGGGCGGGACCCGCTCCGCAACCGCTTCGAGGTCGAGGCCGGGTTGGAGGACGGCGGCTACCGCTGACCCGCGTTGCCCGCGCTCGGCACCCGGCTCGGCCGGCGCTGCCCGCCGCCCGTCGCCGCCCGGCCACGCACAACAGCAACCAGCTCGAACCACGGGATCCCGCGGTTCGAGCCGGTTTCCGTTGTGCGGTGCCGTTCTGCGCCGCCGATTCGGTTGAGCGCCCGGCAGAGGACAACCGGGCATCGTCCTCGCGCCGAACGGTCAGGACACCCCGGAACCGATCCGCCGACCGGTCACGTTCGGTCGTTCCGCGACGCTGAGAACGAGGATGTGTGACCACTCGACGGACCCGAGCCGGGCGCGGCAGCGCGGCTCAGCGCACGCGGCAGCCCGGCTCAGCGCACGCGGCGCGGGACGACCAGCGGCGTCCCGGTCTCCGGATCCGGCACGACCACGCACGGCAGCCCGAAGACGTCCGCGACGAGTTCCTCGGTGACGACGGACGCCGGCGTCCCCTGCGCGACGATCGCGCCGTCCCGCATCGCGATCATGTGCGTGGCGTAGCGGGCCGCCTGGTTGAGGTCGTGCAGCACCGCGACGACCGTGCGCCCGGCGGCGTGGAGCGTGGACGCCAGTTCGAGCACGTCGTACTGGTGCGCGATGTCGAGGAACGTCGTCGGCTCGTCGAGCAGCACGATGTCGGTCTGCTGCGCGAGCACCATCGCGATCCACACCCGCTGCCGCTGCCCGCCGGAGAGTTCGTCGACGCCACGGTCGGCGAGCCCCAGGATGTCGGTCTGCGCCAGGGCCGCCTGCACGACCTGTCGATCGGTCCCGCTGGAGGGGTGCAGCAGGTCCTGGTGGGGGAACCGTCCTCGGGCCACGAGGTCCCGCACGGTGATGCCGTCCGGGGCGATCGGCGTCTGCGGCAGCATCGCGACCCGCCGGGCGACGGCCTTCGGGCGGTACGACGTGATCGGCCGGCCGTCCAGGTACACGGTACCGGCCGAGGGCTTGAGCGTCCGCGCCAGCGCCTTGAGCAGCGTCGACTTGCCGCACGCGTTCGGCCCGACGATGACGGTCAGTTCGCCGTCCGGGACGTCCACGTCGAGGTCCTGCACGACCACCCGGTCGTCGTACCCGAGCCGGAGC
The DNA here is from genome assembly GCF_003234035.1 of Curtobacterium sp. MCPF17_031. NCBI lineage: Bacteria > Bacillati > Actinomycetota > Actinomycetes > Micrococcales > Microbacteriaceae > Curtobacterium > Curtobacterium sp. MCPF17_031. The sequence continues at coordinate 468,137 of NZ_QKSG01000001.1, forward strand.
CCCCGGGCTCCGAGCGCGGTGACCGGCGCCTCCGGGGTGAGGACGGTGGCCGGACGACCGGCAGGACTCAACACTCCGCCTTGCCGTGCCGCCAGTACCCCATGAACGCGACCTGCTTCCGGTCCAGGCCGATGCTCCGCACGAGGTGACGACGGAGCTCCTTGACGCAGCCGGCCTCCCCCGCGATCCAGGCGTACACGGGCAGGTCGTCGTCCTCACGCGGGACGTCCCAGAGCACCTGCTCGTCGACGTCCACGTCGACGAGTTCGGCCGCGGCCGCAGCGCGTCGGTCGACGACGAGCGGGTCCGGTGCCACGGTCGAGGCCCAGGCGTGCACGTGGTCCGTCATCCGGGCCCCGTGTGAGGCGCCGTTGCGGGCGATCCAGCGGACCTCGACCCCGGCGGGCGCCGACACCGGCAGCCGGTCGGCGTCGGTCGGGACCTCGATGAAGACGTGTCCGACGGCGCTGACGTCGAGGGCTTCGAGGATGGCGCAGATCGCGGGCGCGGCGGTCTCGTCCCCGGCGAGCAGGATCCGGTTCGCGGACCCGGGCGAGAACTCGGCAGCGCCGGACGGCAGGTCGGCGGGCGACTCCGGGACGCTCGGCCCGACGATCCGCAGTTCGTCACCGACGCGGCACGCGGACACCCACCGCGATGCGGGGCCGGCGTCCCCGTGGGCGACGAAGTCGATGTCGAGCTCGTGGGCGTCGGGCCGGAACGAGCGGACGGTGTAGGTGCGGATCGGGTTCCGGGTCGCGTCCGGCAGGGCACGCCACGCGGCGAACCAGTCCTGGCCCTCGGGCAGGTCCGAGAACCCGTGGCCCTCGAGCGGCAGGAGCACCTTGATGCGCTGGTCGAGACCGACGGCCGAGAAGTCCGCGAGCTCATCGCCCGTCAGCGTCACCCGGACGAAGTGCGGGGTGAGCGACGTGACGGCGGCCACACGGACGGAGAAGACACGGTACCGGGCTGCCACACCTCGAGTATGGCATGCCTAACCTAACGACAGAAGGGCGCGAGGCACTGCGACACTGGTCGGGTGTCCGAGCACGATGACGAATTCGCCGACGTCCCCGCCCTGGCGGCCGCGAGCGGCGTGACCGAGCCGCTCCGCGCCTCCCGGCAGGACGTCCGTACCGACGGCGGTGGGACGGTCTCCGCGATCCGCTGGTCGCGCACCAGCCCGCCGGCAGTCGGACGGGAGGCGCGGATCACCTACCTGCACGGGCTCGGCATCGACGCCCACAGCTTCGACCAGACCGCGGTCGCGATCGACCAGCCGGCCGTCGCGCTCGACCTGCCCGGGCACGGCCGCTCGGCCTGGCGGGAGGACGCGGACTACGCGGCGACCGCGACGGCACCGACCGTCCTCGCCGCCCTGGACGCCCTCGACGTGCCGCCGGGGCTCGTCGTCGGCCACTCACTCGGTGCGATCCTGTCCGCGCGGCTCGCCGCCCTCGCACCCGAGCGGGTCACCGGGCTCGTGCTCGTCGACATGTCCCCGGACTTCGCGCAGCGGGCCGTCGACCGGATCGCCCGTGCCCTGGAGTCCGAGGAGCCGTTCGCGAGCCTGGACGAGGTCGTCGAACGGGCGATCGCCGCGCGAGTCGGTGGGGACGAGGCGACACTCCTCCGGGAGGCGCGCCACTCGACCCGGCTCGGCGCCGACGGACGACTCGTGCGGCGGCACCACTTCCCGCACCTCGGCGGTCGCACGTCGTCCGTCGGGCGGTTCGCGGACGCGTGGCCGGACCTCGAGCAGCTCGACGTCCCGCTGCTGCTCGTCCGCGGTGACCGGGGGTACGTCTCCCCCAAGCTGCACCAGGTGTTCGCCGAGCGGCTGCCGGACGCCACGATCGTGACGGTGGAGTCGCGGCACGCCGTGCAGACGCAGGCGCCGCTCGCCCTCGCGGACGCGATCCGGGAATGGGCGACGGCTCACGGCTTGTTGGATGGCGTCGAAGAACCCCCCGAGACTTCGTCCGAGACCTGACACCGCCGGTGCCCGGCCGCCCGGTAGCCTCGTCCGAGCGTCGCTGACGACCGTCGTCGCGCCGCCCTCGTCCCGGCCCTCGTGGGTCTGGCTCCGGGAAGGAACCCAGCATGCGTCCGCTCCACCGCACCGCCCTGGCCGCGGCAGCCCTCGTCGTCGCGACCTCGGTCGCCCTGACCGGCTGCTCCGGCGGCTCCGACGACACCCGGGGCAGCGCCGACGGGACGGTCCGGGTCGGCCTGGTGCTCGAACCGACCAGCCTCGACATCCGCACCCAGTCCGGCAACGCGCTCGATCAGGTGCTCATCGACAACGTCTACCAGGGGCTCGTCGGACGGACCGCGGACGGGAAGGTCCGCGACGTGCTGGCGTCCTCGCACGAGGTGTCCGACGACGGCCTGACCTACACGTTCACGCTGCGCGACGGTGCGACCTTCCAGGACGGCGAGCCGGTCACCGCGAAGGACGTCGTCTGGTCGTTCGAGGACGTCAAGGCGCACGAGTCGTACGTCGACGCGGACGACCTCGCCGCGGTGGAGACTGTGGCCGCCACCGGGGACGACACCGTCACGCTGACCCTCTCGAAGCCGGACTCGGACCTGCTCTGGAACCTCACGGGCCGCGCGGGCCTGGTCCTCGAGCAGGCGGCCGACAACGACCGGACGAAGACCGCCAACGGCACCGGGCCGTTCGAGGTCGCCAGCTGGAAGCAGGGCGACTCGCTCACCTTCCGCCGGAACCCGGACTACTGGGGAGCGAAGGCGAAGGTGGCGAAGGTCGTCTTCCGGTACATCACCGACCCGTCGACGGCCGTCAACGCGATGGCCGGCGGGGACCTCGACGTCGAGACCGCGGTCGACGGCACGCTGAAGAGCCAGCTGCAGGACACCTCCGGCGTCACACTGCACACCGGCAAGACGACCGACAAGTACACGCTCGCGTTCAACGACCAGAAGGCACCCTTCGACGACGTCCGCGTCCGCAGGGCGATCCGGCAGGCCATCGACCCGAAAGCCGTGATCAAGGCCATCGGCGGCGGCGGCGTGGAGCAGGGCGGCCCGATCCCCGCGCTCGACCCCGGCTACCAGGACCTGACCGACATCGACGCGTACGACCCCGCCGCGGCGAAGAAGCTCCTGCGGCAGGCCGGCGTCACGAAGCCGACGCTCACCCTGACCTACGCCAACGTGTACCCCACGGCGATCGGCGATGTCCTGACCTCCGAGCTCGCTGAGGTCGGCATCACGCTCAAGGTGCAGCGCGTCGACTTCGCGACCTGGCTCGATTCGGTGTTCGAGAAGAAGGACTTCGACCTCAGCATGGTGAACCACACCGAGGCGCGGGACTTCGGCAACTGGGCGAACCCGGACTACTACTTCGGGTACGACAACCCGGAGGTCCAGCGGCTCTACGCGGCCTCGCTGGTGACCACCGACCAGGCCGAGAAGGTGCGCGCCCTGCAGCAGGCGGCGAAGATCGTCAGCGAGGACGCCGCAGCCGAGTGGCTCTACACGGCGACCACCACGACGGCGGTCCGCGACGGGGTCACCGGCTTCCCGTTCGACAGCACCACGACTCGCTTGGACCTGGCGGACCTCGCCGTCTCGTAGCATCGGAGTCGTGACCCGATTCCTCGTCGGGCGGGTGCTCCTGCTCGCCGTCGGACTGCTCGTGGCGAGCCTGATCGTCTTCGCGACGCTCCGCGTGCTCCCCGGTGACGTCGCGCAGGTGGTCGCGGGCGCCGAGGCGACGCCCGCCCAGGTCGCCGCGCTCCGCGAGCAGCTCGGGCTCGACCGGCCCGTCGTGCTGCAGTACCTCGACTGGATCGGCGGCCTGTTCCGCGGTGACCTCGGCGACTCGCTGGTCACCCGTGGCCCGGTCGCTCCGGAGATCGCGCAGAAGCTCGCGGTGACGCTGCCGCTCGCCGGCATGTCCCTCGCGGCAGCGCTGGTGATCGGCGTCCCGCTCGGCGTCCTCGCCGCGGTGCTCCGGCGCCGACCCGGCGGCGCGGTCATCTCCGCCGTCGCGCAGGCCGTCGCCGCGATCCCGGTCGTCTGGGCCGGCATGCTGCTCGTCGCCCTGTTCGCCGTGACCCTGCACTGGCTGCCCGTGCAGGGTTTCCCGCTCGACGGTTGGGACACCCCGGGCCGGGCGTTCGCGGCGCTCGTCCTGCCCGCGCTGACCATCGGCGCGGTCGAGGGGGCCGTCATCCTCCGCTTCACCCGGTCGGCGACGCTGTCCGTCCTCGACGCCGACCACGTCCGCACCGCGGCGGCGATCGGCTTGACGAAGAACCGGGCGCTCCTCCGCCACGGCCTGCCGAGTGTCGCGCTGACGGTACTCGCGGTCCTCGGGGTGCAGATCGCCGGGCTGCTGGTCGGCGCCGTCGTCGTCGAGCAGCTGTTCTCGCTACCCGGGGTCGGCCGCATGCTCGTGACCGACGTCGGCCGGCGCGACATCACGAAGGTGCAGTCCGAACTCCTCGTGCTCACCGGACTCGTGCTGCTGGTCGGGTTCGCCGTCGACGTGCTGCACCGCGTGCTCGACCCCCGCCAGCGCGAGGCCTCGTCATGAGCGCGCTCCGCCGATTGCTCCGGACCCCGACCGGACTGTTCGCCGTGGTCGTCCTCGGGCTGCTCGTCGTCCTGGCGGGGGTGTCGCTCGTCTGGACGCCCGAGGACCCCTTCCGCACCGACCCGTTCCACCAGTGGGAGCACCCGAGCGCCGCGCACTGGTTCGGCACCGACGGGGTCGGCCGCGACATCGCCAGCTACCTGCTCGCCGGCACCCGCACCACCCTCGTCGTCGCGGTCGGTGCCGGCGTCATCGCGACCGTCGTCGGCATCGTCCTCACTGCGATCGGCTCCCTCACCGCCCGCTGGGTCCGCGAGGCCACGGCGGTGCTCCTCGACGTCCTGGTCGCCTTCCCCACCCTCCTCACCGCGATGCTCCTCACCGCCGTGTACGGCGGGTCGCTCGGCGTCGTCGTGGTGTCCGTCGGGCTGGCGTTCGGCGTCACCATCGCCCGGGTCGCCCGCGGCGAGATCCGGCGCATCGCCCGGAGCGACTACGTCGTCGCAGCCCGCGCGTCCGGGGTCGGCCCGCTCGGTGTGCTGTTCCGCCACCTGGTGCCGAACGCGGCGCCGCTGTTCACCGTGCAGCTGTCGCTCGCGATGGCGACCGCGGTCCTCGCCGAGGCCGGGCTGTCCTACCTCGGCTACGGCGCCGACGCGGGCACGGCGTCCTGGGGGCGCCTGCTGTCCGACCTGCAGACGTACATCGGGGTGCACCCGTGGAGTGCGACCTGGCCGGGTGCGGCGATCGCGCTCGTGGTGATGGCGCTGTCCCTGCTCGGCGACGCGGTCCGGGACGCCACCGACCCTCGGCTGACGACAAGTCGGCGGGGGCCGGACGCGGCTCCCGCACCCGGCACCGCAGTGGGCACGCCCGACACACCCGACACCCGCGGCACGACCGGCACGGTCAGCGGAACGGAGGGCATCGCATGAGCACCGGAACGGCGACGACCGGCCTCGAGGTCCGCGGCCTGACGGTCCGGATCGCGGGGCGGACGGTGCTCGACGACGTGACGTTCACCGTGCCTCCTGGCCGTCGCGTCGGCGTGATCGGCGCGTCCGGGTCGGGCAAGTCGATGACCTCACTCGCCCTGATGGGCCTGGAACCCGCCGGTGCGACCGTCACCGGCAGCATCCGCCTGGACGGACGGGAGCTCGTCGGCCTGCCCGACCGCGAGCGTGCACGCACCCGCGGCGCGGCGATCGGGATGGTGTTCCAGGAGCCGGGGACCGCCCTCGACCCGCTCCGGCGCGTCGGCAGGCAGATCGTCGAGCCGCTCCGGCTGCACCGGGGTCTCGACCGGCGCGCCGCCGCCGAGGCCGCCGTCGGACTCGCCCGGGACGTCGGTCTGCCCGACCCGGAACTGCTGCTCCGGCAGTACCCGCACCAGCTGTCCGGCGGGCAGCGGCAGCGGATCTGCATCGCGATGGCGATGGCGGGCGAGCCCGCGTTCCTCGTCACCGACGAGCCGACCACGGCCCTCGACGTGACCACGCAGGCGCGGATCCTCGACCTGTTCGAGTCGCTCACGGCCTCCAGGGGGACGGGGATGCTGTTCGTGACGCACGACCTGGCGGTCCTGTCGCGGATCGCGGACACGGCGGTCGTCCTGGAGGGCGGACGTGTCGTCGAGCAGGGTCGCGTCGCCGACCTGCTCGCCACGCCCGGGCACCCCGCCACACTCGCGCTCGTCGAGGCAGCCCGCGCCACCGCCAGGAGGACCTCGTGACGGAGCCCGACACCGCCGCTCCGGCCCTCGCAGGCGCGGACCTCAGCCGCACGTACCGGCTTCCCCGACGTGGCCCCTTCGAGCCCGGCGCGGTCCGCACCGCCTTGGACGGCGTCGACCTCATCGTCCCGTCCGGCGCACGGCTCGGGATCGTCGGTGAGTCCGGGTCCGGCAAGTCGACGCTCGTCCGCCTCCTCGCCGGGCTGGAGGCCCCCACCACCGGCACGGTCCACGCTTCTGGCCGCCCTGTGGACGCGCGGGCATCGGCCGCGTCCTCGCGCTGGTTCCGGCGCGAGACCGGCATCGTGTTCCAGGACCCGGTCGCCTCGCTCGACCCGCGGATGCGCGTCGGTGCGATCGTAACCGAACCGCTCCGGGCACTCCGTGTCGCCGGCGACCACCGCGCGATGGTCGCGGCGGTCCTGGAACGGGTGGACCTGCCCGCCGACGCCGCCGACCGGTACCCGCACGAGTTCTCCGGCGGGCAGCGCCAGCGGATCGCGATCGCCCGGGCGGTGGTGCACCGACCGCGGATCCTGTTCGGGGACGAGCCGATGAGCGCCCTCGACGTGGTGGTCCGTGCCCGCGTGATCGACCTGTTCCGCTCGTTCGTGGACGACCTCGGGGCGACACTCGTGCTCGTCTCGCACGACATCGGGGTCGTCCAGCGCCTGTGCGACACCGTCGCGGTGATGTCGGCGGGGCGGATCGTCGAGCACGGCCCGGTGTCCCTGCTCGACGCGCCGACGCACGAGGTCACCCGGGCCCTGGTCGCGGCCGCGCCGACGCTGCCGTAGGCGCGCGGGAGCGCGACGAGCCGGGCCGAGCGGTCACGACACCCCGCTCACTTCCGCCGACCGGTCACGAACCGTCGCGAACGCCGCCCCAGAACGACGACTTGTGACCACTCGGCGCCAGGACCCGGGCGTGGCCGACACCCCCCCGGCGCGAGGCGAGGCGAGGCGACAGGCCCGAGCGACGAGCGACCCACGCCCAGCGCCCAGCGCCCAGCGCCGGCGCTACCAGCCGGCCGGGTGCCGCCGCTGCCAGCGCAGCCGGCGCTCGAGCTGCGCCCCGATCGCCAGGAGCACCCGTTCGCCGCCCGGACGTCCGATGAGCTGCACGCCCATCGGCAGCCCCGCGCCGTCGGGGTGCCCCTCGCCGGTGACCCCGACGGGCAACGAGATCGCAGGCAACCCCGACACGTTCGCCATCGACGTCCAGGGCGAGTACGCGCACTGACGACGGAAGTCCTCCTCCGGGTCGTCGCCGTACCAGCCGAGCGGCCTCGGGGTCATGGCGAGCGTCGGGGTGAGGACGGCGTCGAACCGGTCGAACGCCCGGATCAGCGCGATCGAGAACGCGTCGAGTCCGGCCATCGCGTCGAGCACCTGCGTCGCGGACAGCTCCCGCCCTCGCGACACCAGCCAGGCGACGAGGGGCGTCAGTGCATTGAGGTCGATGCCGGGGATCCGGGCGATGCCGGCGCCCGAGGACTCCCACGCCACCTGGAACGACTCGTCGTACGGCACGCGCGGCATCGCGACCTCCTCGACCCCGTGCCCGACCTCGCCGAGCACACGGACAGCGGTGTCCACGGCCTCCCGCGCGGCCGGGTCGACCACCACGTCGACGAAGTCGTCCCACGGCGAGCCGTCGAGCAGCCCGACGACGAAGCGTCCCTCGCCCCGGACGGCGGCCGCGGTGAACGGCCCCTCGCCGACCTCGGGTGTCACGAGCGCGTAGGGCTGGCGCTCGGCCAGACCGGTCGGCGCCACGAGTGCGTCGAGCAGCATCCCCGCGTCGGCGACGGTCCGGGTGAGCGGCCCGGCGACAGCGAGTCCGCCCAGCCCGGAACGCCCGGGCATCGACGGCACCCGACCACGACTCGGCTTGAGGCCGACCAGGCCGGTGGCCGCGGCCGGGATCCGCACCGAGCCTCCGCCGTCCGACCCGACGGCCGCCGGCAGCAGCCCGGCCGCGACGGCGACGGCGGCGCCGCTCGACGACCCGCCCGGGGCACGCGCGGTGTCGTACGGGTTGCGGGTGGTGCCGAAGCGCGTCTCAGAGGACGACGACATGCCGAACTCGGGCGTCGCCGTCTTGCCCAGGCTGATCGCCCCGGCGTCGTCGAGGGCGGTGACGAGCGGGTGGTCGACCGTCGCCGGGTCACCCGGCAGGGCGAGCGTCCCGGACCGGGTGGGGACGCCGCGCCGGTCCGTCAGGTCCTTGTCCGCGGACGGGAGGCCCCACAACGGCCGCGACGTCGGCACGAGGTCGCCGAGGTGGTCGGCCCGGGCACGCGCGGCCTCGGCGGTGACGGTCACGAAGGCGCCGAGCTCCGGGTCGAGCCGCTCGATGCGGGCGAGGTAGTGGTCGGTGACCTCGCGGGCGGTGGTGTCACCGCGGCGGATCCAGTCCCAGAGTTCCTGCGCGGACAGGTGGTGGAGTTCGAACACGGATCGAGCCTAGGCGGACGCGGTCGGCGCCTGGGTGAGCAGGTCGCCGACCTGGCAGCCGAGGGCGACGCAGATGGCCTCGAGGGTGCTGAAGCGGATGGCCTTGGCGTGCCCGTTCTTGAGGATCGAGAGGTTCACGGTGCTCACGCCGACCTGCTCGGAGAGGTCGACGAGCGTCATCCCCCGGGCGGCCAGGAGCTCGTCGAGACGGCAGACGATCGCCATCAGACCAGCCCGGTCGCGTCGTCCCGGTAGCCCTCGGCCGTCCGGAACACCGCTGCCAGCGCGGACAGGCCGGCGGCGGCGACGAGCGGCCAGAAGGGGGTGCTCAGTTGCCCGCCGTGGCCGATGTAAGTGCCCGTGAACTCGGGCAGTGCCCCAGCGATCGACGGTTGCGTCACCTCGGCCACGATCCGGAGGACCGCGGCGGCCTCGAACCCCACGAAGACGATCACGGCGAGCGTGACGAGCGCGCGTGAGCAGGCGCGGGCGAACGGACGCCCGTCGCCGATGCTGCGGGTCACGAGCAGCAGACAGACGGCGATGCCGCCGGTGGTGAGGACGGTCACGAGGTCGCTCAGGCCGTGCAGCACGATCGTCGCAGCCGGGAGGTCCTGCACCCGTCCGAACATCTCCGTCACCGCCGGCGTCGTCCCCGCCACGACCCTCGCGCCGCCGGACGCTGCCCCTGAGGGCTGGTCGACCGGCATCTCGAGTGTCCAGGTCCAGTCGATGCCGGTCGTCCGGTGGGCGAGCTGGTCGACCATCTCGGCGACGATGGACCACGCACGGACGGCGGCGACCACGATCATGCCGAGGGAGACGACGAACACGAAGCTCACGGAGCTCTTCTGGCGGAGTGCGGCGGCGTGTTCATCGGGGATCGACATGCGCTGAGCATAACGACATTCGTTGTGCCGCGGCGATCCTGACTATGTTCGTGGTTGACCGACCGCCTCGACGGGACCAGGCTCGGCGCATGGACCACGGCGGAGTGCTCAGTGCGGATGGGCCCGACCCGGAGATCGCGCGCCGGGCCGCGGCCCGCTCGCTGGGGTTCGGCATCGCCGGGCTCGTCGCACAGCGGCACCTCGAGGACTTCGGTTCCGTCGGCGTGCAGACGGGCGAATCCGACGGCGTCCGCGACAGTGCCACCGTGTCGCGGCAGTACACGCTCTGGCGGAATCCGGAGGACCACGACGACCCGGTGAACCTGGCGGCGATGGACGACGAGCGGCGACGGTCCCTGGAGGAGGTCCCGCCCTGGCCACGCCCGGATTGGCTCGTCGCCACGGTCGAGCGGATGCGGTACCCGATGCTGTGGGAGGCGGTCCAGACCCACTGGAGCCGGCGCGGTACCACCCGCCCGTCACCTGCCGAGGCGCTCGTCGAGCACGTGCAGTACGTCCTCGTCAACGGGTACCGCGACGAACTCGCTCTCCCGGAGTCCACCGAGGACCCCTGGCCGACGCTGGTCGACGAACGCAGCGTCCAGTCCGGACACCCCGTCTTGGTCGACGGCGTCGAGCGCCCCGGGCTGCTCCTCGACACGGACCCCTTCGTGCTCGGCCTGGCCACCGAGCTCGACGACGGGCGACTCCTGACGGCGGTGCTCCCCCGCGACGAGCTGCCCCTGCTCACCGTCGCCTTCGACTCCGCGACCCCGCTGGGCTAGTCCGCCTGGACCACGCTGAGGACCCGCCGCTCGTCCGCTGCCGTCAGACCCGACCGCCGACCGCGCGCAACCCCGCGAGCACGCTCGTCCTCGACGACGCGCCGCACGGTCTCGGCGAGCGGCCGAACCGTCCCGCCGGCCGCGAGGAACGCCCGACCGGCCCGCCGCGCGAACCCGACCTCACTCACCGGGATCCACAGCGGCAGCGACGCCGGCCCCGCCCAGTACGTGACCCCCTGCGCAAGGAGGGTCTCGTCGTCGGCCGCCACGAGCCTCCCGTCGAACCCGGTGGCGGTCGCCACGGTGTCCAGGAAGGCCCGCATCGACGTACTCGGCCCGACGGCGTCGACGGTCCCGACCGTGCCCACCCGCCCGGCCCGGACGATCCACTCCGCCAGGTCTGTGACATCGACCACCTGCACCGCACGGTCGTCGAGGACCGGAGTGAGCACGTCGCCGCCGCGGTCGAGCCGAGCAGCCCAGTAGCCGAACCGGTCACTCGGGTCGCCGGGTCCGACGATGAGGCCGGGCCGGACCACGAGCGCTTCTGTCCCGCGCACCCGCCGGGTTGCACGCTCCCCGGCGGCCTTCGCGTCGGCGTACTGCGTCAGGTTCACGGGCTCGACGACCGGCGCGTCCTCGTCGTCGCCGGCCCGGTCGGTCCGCGCGTACACAGAGATCGTCGAGACGGAGGTCCAGTGCCGGGCACGCGGCGCGAGCGCCTCGAGCGCGCTCACGACGTGCGCCGGATCGGTCGCGAGCTCGACGACCTCATCCCAGTCGTCGCCGAGGTGCGCGTACGCGTCGGCAGCCGAGCGGTCGGCGCGGACGAACCGTGCGCCGGCCGGCGGCTCCCCCGACTCCCCGCGGGCGAGGCATGTCACCTCGGCACCGCCTCGTATCGCCGCCTCGGTGACCGCCCGGCCCAACCACCCGGTCCCGCCCAGCACCAGAACGTGTCGCATGCGGGCCAGTCTGGCAGCGCACCGGACGGGAGGCGCGGGGCGGCCCGGCACCGCGCCTCCCGCCCCGGTCCGTGGCCGCCCCGGCGAGGTGGGACGATGGAGGGATGACCGCCACGCTCGTCGCCAAGGGGCTCGCCGGCGGCTACGCCGCCCGCACGCTGTTCGACTCCCTCGACCTCACGGTCGCACCCGGTGACGTGATCGGCGTCGTCGGCGTCAACGGCGCGGGCAAGTCCACGCTGCTCCGTCTGCTGGCCGGGGTCGACGAGCCGCTCGCCGGGACCGTGTCCCTGTCCCCGACGGATGCGTTCGTCGGCTGGCTGCCGCAGGAGCACGAGCGGGTGCCCGGTGAGACCGTCGCCGGGTACGTCGCCCGCCGGACCGGGTGCGCGGACGCGGCGGCGGAGATGGACACGACGGCGCTGGCCCTCGGCGAGCCGGACGCCGGGGGCGCCGCAGCGGACCGGTACTCGGTCGCCCTCGAACGGTGGCTGGCCTCGGGTGCCGCGGACCTGGACGAGCGGATGCCGGTGGTGCTCGCCGACCTCGGCCTGACCCTCGACGCACCCGACGGCTCGGTCACGGCGGACTCGCTGATGACCTCGCTGTCCGGCGGACAGGCGGCCCGGGTGGGGTTGGCAGCGCTGCTGCTCTCGCGGTTCGACATCGTGCTGCTCGACGAGCCGACGAACGACCTGGACCTCGACGGGCTGGACCGGCTCGAGGAGTTCGTGCGCGGCCTGCGCGGCGGCGTCGTCCTGGTCAGCCACGACCGCGAGTTCCTGGCCCGCTCGGTGACGGCGGTCCTGGAACTCGACCTGGCGCAGTCGTCGAACCGGCTGTTCGGCGGTGGCTACGACGCGTACCTCGAGGAACGCGAGATCGCCCGTCAGCACAAGCGCGACGCGTACGACGAGTTCGCGTCCACCAAGGCCGACCTGGTCTCACGGGCCCGGACGCAGCGCGAGTGGTCGAGCCAGGGCGTCCGGAACGCGATGAAGAAGGCCCCGGACAACGACAAGATCCGCCGTAAGGCGGCCAGCGAGTCGAGCGAGAAGCAGGCGCAGAAGGTCCGGCAGATGGAGTCGCGGATCGCCCGGCTGGACGAGGTCGAGGAGCCGCGCAAGGAGTGGCAGCTCGAGTTCACGATCGGGCAGGCACCGCGGTCCTCGGCCGTCGTCGCGACCCTGTCGGACGCCAGCTACGAGCAGGGCGGCTTCACCCTCGGGCCGGTGTCGCTGCAGGTGAACGGCGGTGACCGGATCGGCATCACGGGCCCGAACGGTGCCGGCAAGTCGACGCTGCTGCGGGCACTGCTCGGACGGCAGGAACCGACGACCGGCACGGCCTCGACCGGGTCCAGCGTCGCGGTGGGTGAAGTCGACCAGGCCCGCTCGCTCTTCACCGGGTCCGAGCCTCTGGCCGCCGTGTTCGAGGGACTGGTCCCCGAGATGAACACCGCGGACGTCCGCACCCTGCTCGCGAAGTTCGGGCTGAAGGCCGACCACGTCGGACGGGCCGCCGGTGAGCTCTCGCCGGGCGAACGGACTCGGGCCGGCCTGGCGCTCCTCCAGGCTCGCGGGGTGAACGTGCTCGTGCTGGACGAGCCGACGAACCACCTGGACCTCGTCGCGATCGAGCAGCTCGAGCAGGCGCTCGAGTCCTACGAAGGCACGCTGCTGCTGGTCACCCACGACCGGCGGATGCTCGACACCGTACAGCTCGACCGGCAGTGGCGGGTCGAGGCCGGGCGGGTCACCGAGGTTTGATCCGGGAGGTCGGCGCGCTCCGTCCCGCCCCGCCCGATGTCGTCCGGTGGGACGGGGTCAGTGGCCGCCGCCGCGGTGGAACGGGCAGCCGCCGGATCCGGACGCCCGCGATCGGCCGCCGGCGACATCACCCGGGGACCGGGAGGCCCGGACCCGGCCACCGGACGCGGGCTTGGTGGGCAGGCGGCGACGGTCGACGTCGAGCCCCTCGTCGAGGACGCTCAAACGCGGGTCGCTGAGGGTCGCGACCGCAGAGGCGAGTGCGACGATCGCGAGCTTCTCCCCCGGGCACCGATGGCCGGTCGCGACGTCGCCGCCACCGTGCGGGACGAACGTCTCGATCGCCTCGTAGTCGTCGACGCCGAGGAACCGATCCGGGTCGAACCGGTCGGCCGCGGGCCACGAACGGTCGTCGGTGTCGGTGCCGAGCAGGTCGAGCAGGACCCGGCCGCCACTCGCGAGCCGCTGTCCGTCGAGCTCGACGTCCTCGGTCGCCCACCCGGGCAGCATCGGCACGAACGGCGCCGTCCGACGGACCTCCTGGGCGAAGGCTGTCGCCACGGGCCCCCCTTCCAGTGAGCGTCGGGTGACGGACTCCTCGGCGATCCGGGCACGCCACTCCGGCCGGTCGTGCAGTTCCTTCGCGGCGAACGCGACGAACCGGGCGACCGCGATGAGCGGACGGATGCTGTTCTGGAGCTCGACGCCGGCGGTCACCGCGGGCAGCAGGACGCCGGAGCGGTCACGGTGCCACGCCCACTCGTACAGCGCCGTGCCCTCGGCCGGGTCGAGATCGCCGTCCCGGACCGCCCGGACCAGCCGTTCCGCGTGCCGGTTCGACCACCACCGGTTCCGGACGGCGAGCAGGTACTCGGGCGAGTACGGCACACCGAACCCGTCGACGATCTGCGCCAGGCGGGCGGCCCATCGGGTCTTCGCGTCCGGCGTCCCGGGCAGACCCGCCCACCGCATGCCGGCCCGGCCGAACACACCGACGGCGGCGTCGTAGGCGGACCGCTGCCCGCCGCCGAGCCACTCGTCGAGTTCCCGGTGCCACTCCTGCGCGATGAGCGGGGTGAGGCGGGCGACCTGCTCGTCCTCGTACGCGACGTCGACGAAGGTCGCCTTGCGGTGCCGGTGCTCGGCGCCGTCGAGGCTGTGCACGGACCCGTCGCCGAACAGCGTCTGCTGCACGATCGCCGGCATCGCACCGTGTCGGGCGATCCGGTCGCTGTAGAACAGCTCGACGCCCTCGGCACCGCGGACCAGCAGCGCGTCACGGAGCAGGAAGCGCATCGGCACCGCCCTGGCACCGTCGGCCGCCCGGCGCCAGACGTGGGCGCCGAAGCCGTAGCCGCGGGTGAGCAGGGACGGGGAGTCGTCGACAGGCATGCCCCCATGCTGCCGACGTCCGCCCGTCCGCCCTCTCAAGCGGGGCGGTCCCGTCAGGCCGTCCGGAACCCCAGCAGCTCGAGCACCTCGGCGGACTCCTCCTCCGGTGAGCGGTCGGCGGCGACGGTGAGGTGCGCCTCGTCCGGCTGCGGCGGCTCGAGGGTCGCCAGCTGCGATGCGAGCAGGGACGCCGGCATGAAGTGCCCGGACCGTGAGGACATCCGCTCCTCGAGCAGGGCTCCGTCCCCGGCGACGTGCACGAACACCACCCCGGAGGCCCGCAGCACGTCCCGGTACGACCGCTTCAGCGCCGAGCAGGTCACCACCCCGTTCGTCCCGGCGTCGAGGTGGCCGCGGATCCAGCCGGCGACGACGTCGAGCCACGGCCAGCGGTCCTCGTCCGTCAGGGGTGTGCCGGCGTGCATCTTCGCGACGTTCGCCTCCGGGTGCATGCTGTCGCCCTCCGCGAACTCCCACCCGAGCTCGTCGGCGACCATCGCCGCGACGGTGGACTTGCCGGAACCGGAGACGCCCATCACCACGAGCACCTGCGCGTCCAGCGTCCGGGACTCCGAGCGGGGCTGCCGTTCGTCCGACTGCCCGCTCATCGGATGAAGATCCCGGCGACGAGCACGCCGACCAGACCGATGACCGAGATCAGGCACTCGAGCACCGACCACGACTTGAAGGTCTGTCCCACCGAGGTGTTGAGGTACCCCTTCACCAGCCAGAACCCGGCGTCGTTGACGTGCGACAGGAACACCGACCCGGCGCCGATCGCGAGCACGAGCAGTGACGTCATCGGGGACGACAGGTCGTGCGCGATCGGGGCCATGATGCCCGCGGCCGTGACGGTCGCGACGGTGGCGGACCCGGTGGCGACGCGGACGAGCGCGGCGACCACCCAGGCGACGAGGAGCACCGAGATGCCGGAGTCCTTGACCGCGTCGGCGATCACGCCGCCGATGCCCGTGTCGATGAGCACCTGCTTGAAGCCGCCGCCGGCACCGACGATGAGGAGCACCCCGGCGACCGGCGGCAACGCGCTCTCGAGCGACTTCGCGACCGCGGACCGGTCCATGCCGCCGCCGATCGCAAAGAAGACCATCGCGTAGACGGTCGCGATGCCGATCGCGATCATCGGCGTCCCGAGGAAGTCGAGCACGCCCACCCAGGCACCACGCGCGTCCGGGGCCGTGGCCTCGCGGATCGCCTGCGCGAGCATGAGCACGACGGGCAGCAGGATGCCGACCAGCGCGACGGCGAACGACGGGCTGCGTGGCTCGCTGATCACCCGCGTGAAGTCGCTCTTGCCGTGGGGCAGGGACGCGGTGTCCTCCGAGGCGGGGGTGCGGCGGGCCTCCCGGCCGGAGTGCGCGGGGTCCTCGCCCCGTGCGCCGAAGATGTCCGGCACCGGGACGTCGACCCAGCGCGCCGCGAAGCGGGCGAAGACCGGGCCGGCCAGGACGATGACGGGGATCGCGAGCACGATGCCGAACGCCAGCGTCGTGCCGAGGTCCGCACCGACCGTCGAGACGGCGACCAGCGGACCGGGATGCGGCGGGACGAACGCGTGCATCGTGGAGAGCCCGGCGAGGGCCGGGATCGCGATCTTCATGATCGGGACGGAGCTGCGCCTCGCGACCAGGACGATGATCGGGATGAGCAGGACCAGGCCGACCTCGAAGAACATCGGCAGGCCGATCAGCGCACCGATCAGTGCCATCGTCCAGGGCAGCGCCGCGGCCGAGGACCGCCGGACCAGGGTGTCGACGACCCGGTCAGCGGCGCCGGAGTCGACGAGGAGCTTGCCGAACATCGAGCCGAGGCCGACGAGGATCCCGACGCTCGTCATGGTCGCGCCGAAACCGTCCCCGAAGCTCGCCACCGCCTTCTCCGGGGCGAGCCCGGCACCGATGCCGACGCCGAGCGCACCGATCGTCAGGGCGACGAAGGGGTGCACCTTGAGCCAGGTGATGAGGGCGATGATCACCACGATGCCGATGAGCGCAGCGATGACGAGTTGCGGGATCGAACCGGACGGGTCGACCGTCTCGGTGCCCGCGGCGAGCACGTGGCCCGGCGGGAGCGAGCTCACGCCGAGCGGGCTGGCCGCGGTGGTCTGGAGGTGAGGCATCTGTGCCCCTTCCTGGAGCAGCTCCTGCGCTGCTGCCGTCCTGCTGCTGGTGCCGGGTGGACCGGGGTGCTGATCCCAGCCGCGGTCGCCGGTGCAATAATCTGATTAATCAGACTACATCGTCGTCGTCCGCGCGCCACCCGGACTCAGGCGCAGTCTGCCGCTGCAATGGTCACCGCGTCACACATCCGCGTGACGAGGTCCGACGAGGAGGAACGATGCCGACACCCGGCGGCCTGCACGCCCACGTGCTCGACACGCTCGGGCAGCGCATCGTCGACGGCACCCTCGTCCCCGGCACCGTGCTCCGCCCGGACGACGTCGTCGCCGAGTTCGGCGTCTCGCGGTCCGTCGTCCGCGAGGCACTGCGTGTCCTGCAGTCCCTCGGGCTGGTCGAACCACGACAGCGCGTCGGGACACAGGTGCAGCCCGCGACCCGGTGGGAGCTGCTGTCCCCGTCGGTGATCCGCTGGCGGGGCACCTCCGGGGCGTACTTCACCCAGCAGCGCGAACTCCTGGACCTCCGGCTGGGCATCGAGCCGGTCGCCGCAGGCCTCACCGCGGAACACGGCGGGGCGGCGGCCGACGCCGTCCTCACCGCCGCGCAGGAGATGGTCGCCGCAGCGTCCGCGGGTGACGGGCGCGCCTACCTCGACGCCGACGTCCGCTTCCACCGCGCGCTGCTCACCGGCTCCGGCAACGCGGTCTTCGCCCACTTCGCGGGCACCGTCGAGGCGCTGCTGCGCACCCGGACGAGCGAGCCGCGGGACACGATCACCGGGTGGACGGCGGGGGCGGCGGCCCGGCACGAGGCCGTCGGTCGGGCGGTCGTCGGCCGGGACGCCCGGGTCGCCTCCGCCGCGGCCGCCGACCTGGTGCGCACCACCCGGGACGAGTTCGTCGCCGAAGCAGGTTGACGACGGGTCCGGACGGGGTCTCGTTCGGCGGTCGACGTCAGTCGCGCGGACCGAACAGCGGCTTGCGGGTGCTCCGCAGGCGCAACCGCATCGTGACCGTGCCGAGCCACCGGTCGTACTTGTAGCCGACGCGGCCCATCCGTCCGACCTCCTCGAAGCCGAGCCGCTCGTGCAGCCGGATCGACGCGTCTGCGGACCGGTCAGCGATCACGGCGATCACCTCCCGCACGCCGACGGTCCGACAGGCTTCGAGCAGCGCCTCCATCAGCGCCCGGCCGAGGCCCTTGCCGCCCGCCGCGGCGCCGAGGTAGATGGAGTCCTCGACCACCCGGTTCGACCGGTCGCGGATGTTCCACGGCTCGACGAGCGCGTACCCCAGCACCTGTCCGGACGGGTTCTCCGCGACCAGGAACGGCAGCTTGCGACGCTGGACCTCGTCGAACCGCTTCTTCCACGCCGCGAAGGTGAACGCGGCCGCGTCGAAGGTCACGGACGAGTTGCGCACGTAGTGCGTGTGGATCTCGCGGACCTCGGGCAGGTCCGCGGCCGTGACGGGACGGATCGCGTACGCGAACGCCGGCTCGACCGGCGCCGGGGCACGCAGGTGGCGCGGCAGGACGCGCCGCTGCTGGTATTCCTCCTCGAGCACGACACGAGCCTACGGGAGGCCCGTCACGCCTCCGTCGGCAGTGTCCACTCGACGGGGTCGGCCCCCTGGGCGACGAGCAGGTCGTTCACGGCCGAGAACGGGCGGCTGCCGAAGAACCCGCGGGAGGCGCTGAGCGGGCTGGGGTGGGCCGACGCCACGACCGGGGTGTCACCGAGCAGCGGTCGGACCGACGCGGCCTGCGCACCCCAGAGCACGGCGACGAGCGGACGGTCGCGGGCGACGAGCGCCTCGACCGCCCGCTCGGTCACCCGTTCCCAGCCCTTGCCGCGGTGGCTGGCAGGTTCGCCGACGCCCACCGTCAGCACGCGATTGAGCAGCAGCACGCCCTGGTCCGACCAGGCGCGGAGGTCACCGTGCGGCGGCGGCGTGACGCCGAGGTCGTCGTGGAGTTCGCGGTAGACGTTCTGCAGGCTGCGCGGGACCGGCCGCACGTGCGGGTCGACGGCGAAGGACAGCCCGATCGGGTGTCCGGGCGTCGGGTACGGGTCCTGGCCGACGACGAGCACCTTCACCCGGTCGAACGGCTCCTCGAAGGCGCGGAGCACGGCGGGACCGGCGGGCAGGTACGGACGACCGGCCTCGGTCTCGGCACGGAGCCAGGCGCCGATGCGGTGGACGTCGTCCTCGACGGGCGCGAGCGCTGCCGCCCAGCCCGGGTCGACCAGGTCGGCGAGGGGCTTCGGCTGCACGCTCAGGCGCCCATGGTGGCGACCGAGACGGACTCGTCGCCCGCCACCACCCGCCAGACGCTCCCCGTGCCCCGGACCTCGAGGGCGCCTTCGCCGACGACCAGCGTGGTGTCCTCGTCGACGGCCAGGCCCGCGGTGACGAACTCGGCCTCGGCGGCCGCGACCAGGCGGGCGAGGGTGCCGGCCTGGACCGCGTGGACGTCGATGGTCAGGTCGACGAGCCCGAGCCCTTCGCGGAGCTCGACCTCGTCGAGCCCCTCGGACGCGGCCTCGGGACACACCTCGACGCCGCCGATGCGGAAGCCGCCGACCAGGGCGCGGTCCGCGGCGATCATCGCGCCGGCGGAGTAGCCGAGGTAGGGCAGCCCGTCGGAGACGAGCAGGCGGATCTGGTCGACGAGCGGAGCGACGGCGTCCAGGTAGTCGGGGGTACGACCGCCGCCCACGACGAGGGCGTCGACGTCGCTGAGGACCGTGGTCTCGAAGACCGCGCCCGCCGCGACCTCGGTCACCAGCACCTCGGCGGCACGGGACCCTCCGAGGACCTCGGCGATGTCCGCGGTCGACGACGGCGAGGCCCCGTCCGCGGAGGCGACGGAGAGCAGTGCGATGCGCGGGACGGTCCGTCCCACGGCGGCCGAGCGGGCGGTGGCCTCGGCGGTGAAGCCCGCGGCGGCATCCGCGGCGACGAAGGGGCCGCCGCCGACGAGGTGGATGCTCACGACTCGGCCGTCACCGGTGCGAGGGCGCTCCACGGGAACGTGATCCAGCCGTCGACACGACGCCACACGTGGTCCGGCTCGAGGACGGTGCCGGGCTTCGAGTACAGGCAGGCGCTGCGGACGTCGGCGCCGGCGCTGCGGATGATGTCGACCACCAGGGCCAGGGTGCGTCCGGAGTCGGACACGTCGTCGACGACCAGGACCCGCTTGCCGGCGAGGCTCGGTGCGTCGAGGGCCGGAGCGAGCACGACCGGCTCCTCCAGGCGCTGCTCCACGTCCGTGTAGAACTCGACGTTGATCGAGCCGCACTGCTTGGTGCCGAGGGCGTAGGCGACGGCACCGGCGATGATGAGCCCACCACGGGCGACGGCCACGACGACCTCGGGCTCGAAGCCGGCGGACAGGACGTCCTTCGCCAGCAGCCGGGCTGCGTCGCCGAACTCGAGCCAACCGAGCACCTCCGGTCCGCTCGTCACGGTCACGGTCGACGAGGCGGGAGACTCCGCGGGTTCGCTGCTGATCGGCATCCGCCCACGGTACCGGCAGGGATGCTCCGACCGCGACCCGTGATCGCCGCCCGGGCGCTGCGGGCCCCGCGCCGTGGCCCGGCCGCTACGCCTTCGGGGTCAGCGGCCCGCGGGCGAGCTTGTGCTGCGCCGACTGGGCGACCGGCCGGACGGTCACCAGGTCCAGGTTGACGTGGGCCGGCAGTTCGACGGCGTGCACGATCGCCTCGGCCACGTCGTCGGCGACCAGTGGTGCCTCCACCCCGTCGTAGACCGCCGCGGCCGCGTCGCTGTCGCCGCCGAACCGCACCAGTGCGAACTCGTCGGTCTTCACCATGCCCGGCGCGATCTCGACGACCCGGATCGGTTCGCCGTTCAACTCGAGTCGGAGCACGCCGACCAGGGCGTGCTCGGCGTGCTTCGCGGCGACGTACCCGCCGCCGTTCTCGTAGGCGACGAAGCCCGCCGTGCTCGTCACGGTCACGACGTCCGCGCCGCCGGTCTCGCCGGCACGACGACGGAGTGCCGGCAGGAGGGCAGCGGTGACGCGCTTCGTGCCGAGGACGTTCACCTCGAACATCGCCCGCCAGTCGTCGGCGTCGCTGTGCTCGACCGAGGCCGACCCGAACGCTCCCCCGGCGTTGTTGACGAGCACGTCCGCGCCGCCGAGCTCGTCCACCCGTGCGGCGAGCGCCGCGACGTCGGCGGAGTCCGTGACGTCGACGACCAGGGTGTCCGCGCCGGTCTCCGCGGCGAGCACCTCGAGCCGGTCGGCTCGGCGGGCGACGGCGAGGACGTCCCACCCGTGTCGGCGGAACAGGCGGACGGTGGCGGCGCCGATGCCCGAGCTGGCTCCGGTGACGACGGCTCGACGTGTGGTCATGATGCTCCTCGCGGGTCGGGGACGGTGGGCGGCCCGGGGCAACGCTACCGACACCGGGGCACCCGTCGGACGGTAACGTGCGGAGGATGACGACGGACGCCGCCCCTCCCGCGCCCTCTGCCCCGGCGGGCGCGCTCGACCCGGGTCGGATCCGGCGGCGGATCCCGATGTGGGACACGGCGCGCTTCCTGGCGGTGACGCTGGTGGTGATCGGGCACGCGATCCAGCGGCAGACCACGGGCAGTGAGCACGCGTTGGCGCTGTACACGTTCATCTACGCGTTCCACATGCCGGCGTTCGGGGTGATCAGCGGGTACTTCTCGTCGGCGGACACCCCGACGGCGAAGCGGATGCGGCGGACGTTCACGGACATCGTGGTGCCGTACATCATCATGCAGACGATCTGGACCGTGGTGCAGGCGGTGGTGGAGGGTGGCAAGGAGTTCAACCCGACGAAGCCGACGTGGACGCTCTGGTTCCTGTTGGCGTTGGGGATCTTCCGGCTGATCCTGCCGTACCTGGCGCAGCTGCGGGCACCGCTGGTGTGGGCGGTGGTGCTGAGCATCGGCGTCGGGTACTTCGACAACGTGGACTCGACGCTGTCCCTCGGCCGGGCGATCAGCCTGCTGCCGTTCTTCCTGCTCGGCTGGCAGGTGAAGCAGTGGGGGCTGTTCGACCGCTGGTACGAGGCTTCCCGGCGGACGGTGGTCCGCGTGCGGGTCCTCGCGGGTGTGGTGTTCCTGGCGTGGGCGGTGTCGTGCGCGCTGTGGATCCCGCAGTTCAAGGAGTTCGACCTGCACCACTGGTTCTTCTACGACGACTCGTACTCGGGACTCGGCGAGGACGCGTGGTGGGCCGGCGGGGTCCGTTTCGCGCTGATGCTGTTGGCGACGCTGTTGACGGCGTCGTTCCTGGTCCTCGTGCCGCGGCGGACGGTCTGGTTGACGCGGTTCGGTGCGGCGACGATGTACGTGTACCTGCTGCACACGTTCCTGCTCTACCCGATCCGCGAGTCGGGGGTGCTGGCGGGTGAGCACTCGGCGTGGCCGTTCGTGCTGCTGATGGTGCTGGTGGCGTGTGCGGTGAGCCTGTTCCTGGCACAGCCGTTCGTGCGGCGCGGGATGCGGTGGCTGCTCGAGCCGAAGGTCGACTGGTTGTTCCGCCGGGACCCGGCCTGAACGCGCTCAGATCCCGTCGAGGGACCGGCGCAGCTGCTGTTGGGCGGTGCCGAGGTCGCGGTAGTCCCCCACCCAGCGGCTGTGCGCGTCCGTGACGAGGTACCCGTGGCGGTGCCGGTCGACCTGTCCGGCGAGGACTCCGTCGACGCGGGCCAGCCAGAAGCCGTCCTCGGGGCTGGTCCACTGCACCGCGCGTGGGCCGCTCACCGGATGCCCTGTCGTTGCAGCCACAGCTCGAGGACCGCGAGGAGCCAGAGCACGGTCCCCCCGGCGCGGGTCCGGTGGCGGCGCGGGTCGGCGAGGAGTGCGTCAACGGCGGTGGCGCGGACGAGGCCGCGGTCCCGTGCCTCGGGTGCGAGCAGGGCGTCCCGCGCGACCGTGACGACGTCGTCGTCGAGGTTGCGGACGCCCGGCACCGGGAAGGAGCCCTTGGGCCGATCGACGACCTCCGGTGGGAGCAGGCGTCGGCCGATGGACTTCAGGACCCCCTTGCCGCCGTCGGCGGTCTTGAGTGCGGGCGGGCACGCGGCCACGAGTGCGACGAGGTCCTGGTCGAGGAACGGGACACGGGCCTCCAGACCGGAGGCCATGGTCATGCTGTCGACGCGTTTCACCGGGTCGTCGACCATGAGCAGGTGCGTGTCGAGCCGGAGGACCGCGTCGAGGGCGGTCTCGGCGCCAGGTGCGCCGAGGTGTTCCTGCAGGAGCAGGTGGCTGACGTCCGTGGCCGGAAGGGCGCCGGGTGCGAGGAGGGTGCGGGCGCTCGCGGCGGGGTCCACGAACGCGCCTGTGAACGCGGCGAGCGCGCCACCGCGTCGGACGTCCATCGCCGGGCGGTGGTAGGCGTAGCCGGCGAAGACCTCGTCGGCGCCCTGTCCGGACTGCACGACCCGCTCGGTCTCGGCGACGCGCTGGGACAGCAGGTGGAAGGCCGCGACGTCCTGGGTGGCCATCGGTTCCGGCATCGCGCCGACGGAGTCGACGAGTGCCGCGGGCAGGTCGGTGGCGGGGACGTGGATCCGGGTGTGGTCGGTGGCGAAGCGGTCGGCGACCAGGTCGGACCACGCGAACTCGTCGCCGTCCTCGCCGCCGGCGCCGTCGAAGCCGATGCTGTAGGTGCCCGTGGTGCCGCCGGCTTCGTCGGCGAGCATCGCGACCAGGAGGCTCGAGTCCAGTCCGCCGGACAGCAGGACCCCGACGGGGACGTCGGCGACGAGCCGCCTGCGGACGGCGGTGCGGAGGCTCTCCTCGATCGCGTCCTCCCAGTCACGGTCGCTCCAGTGGGCGCGTGCCGGGTCGCGTTCGTAGGCGGGTGACCAGAAGAGCCGGTCCTCGGTGGTGCCGGTGGTGTCGATGGTGCGGACGGTGGCGGCGGGGAGCTTCTGCACGCCGCGGAGGAGTGTGCGGGGTGCCGGCACGATGGAGTGCCAACTGAAGTAGTGGTGCAGTGCGACGGGGTCGAGGGCGGTGTCGACGTCCCCGCCGGCGAGGAGTGCCGGCAGGGTGGAGGCGATGCGGAGGCCGCCCTCCACCTCGGCGAGGTAGAGCGGTTTGACGCCGAGCCGGTCGCGGGCGATGACGACCCGGTGTCGGTCGCGATCGACGATGACGACGGCGAACATGCCCACGAGGTGGTCGACGAAGCGCTCACCCCAGCGGGCGTAGGCGGCGAGGATGACCTCGCTGTCGCTGGTGGTGCGGAACGGGTAGTCGGCGGCGAGTTCGCCGCGCAGTTCACGGTGGTTGTAGACGCACCCGTTGAAGACCATCGCGACGTCCTGCACGCCGGACTCCATCGGCTGCGCGGCACGGTCGGTGCGGTCGATGACGCTGAGCCGTCGGTGTCCGAGCACCGCCCAGCCGCCGTCCCAGAGTCCCCCGCCGTCCGGGCCGCGGTCCTGCATGCACGTCGTCATCCGTCGGACCGCGTCGATGTCCGCCCGTCCCCCGTCGAACCGCAGTTCGGCAGCCAGTCCACACATGTCGTGCCTTTCGTCCCGGCGGCCCACGGAACGCCGGGACGACAGGGCGGGAGGTCAGACGGGGACCGTTGCCGCGTGTGCCGGACACGGGCAGCGGCCCGGGGACCGGGTCAGCCGCGGAGCGTGTCGCTCGGGCGTTCCCCGAACCGCTCGGCGTAGTACCCGGCGAAGCGTCCGAGGTGCACGAACCCGAGCTGTCGGGCGACGGTGGCGACGCTGACCTCGCCGGGTCGGGCGTCGGCGAGGAGGGTGCGTGCTCGACGGAGTCTTGCCTCGCGCAGGGCCTCGAGCGGCGTGGGCAGGTCGTTCCGCCCGAAGGCCTGCTGGAGTCCGCGTTGGCTGAGGCCGGCGGCTGCGGCGAGGTCGGCCGTCGTGATCGGCTCGGTCAGGTGGGCTTCGATGTAGTCGAGCGCGCGGACGACGTTCGCCGGGTGGCCGGGGAAGCGTGGGAAGGCCGGGGCGGGCGCGAAGGCGTCGAGGACCCGGCGGCTCACCGCGTCCACCAGGCGTGCCCGGGTGAGGCGGTCGGCGCTCGGGTCGAGGAGGACCGGGGTCGACGCGGCGAGCGTGCGCTGCAGTGCGGCGAGTCCCTCGGGGTCCGGCGTCTGGGCGAACCGGAGCGGTTCCGCGTGCTCGCCGCTCCGTGCCAGGTGGAGCGCTTCGAGGGCCGGGCCGTCGATGTCGATCGTGTGCAGCGTGATGCTCGGCGGGGCCTCGATGGTGAAGGGGCGGCCGGTCGGGTAGACGGCGGGGTGCCGGCGCTGACGACGAGTTCGGTGTCGGTGCCGCCGTCGATGGCCAGTTCGCCGTCGTGCGCCCAGGTGACGAGGTAGCGGCCCTGGGGCTCGATCCGGCCCCAGCGGCGAGCGCTGAGTGCCGAGCTGCGCAGTCGCAACCGCTCGTCGCCGACGGCACGCAGCCGGTACCCGAACGGCCGGTCCTCGTCCTGCGTGAGCCGCACGGCGTGCGCGTCGTGTACACGCTCGTAGAAGTGGGTGGCCTCGTCGATGTCCCGGCCGGCCACGTCGTGCCGTCTGACGTGCGAGCGTCCGGGCTGCGCGGGCGGGTTCGGAGAGGGCATGACGGCGACACTGTAGGTCACGCGTGTTCCCTGTCGCGACACGAGCGGACCCGTCGTCCACTTCCCGCCATGCCGCGAGGCCCCTCCCCCTCGGCACTGCGCGTTACGTCCGACGACTCCCCCGCTGGTGCCCGCCCGGTCAGCTGCGTAGCGTGACGGGCGACGGAAGAGGAGCCCCGATGACCACGAACGACGCAGCCGCCTGGCGGTTCGAGACCACGCAGGTGCACGCGGGTGCCGCACCGGACCCGACCACGGGTGCCCGGGCGACGCCGATCTACAAGACCACCTCGTACGTGTTCGAGAACTCGGACCACGCCCGCGACCTGTTCGCGCTGGCGCAGCCGGGGAACATCTACTCTCGGATCATGAACCCGACCAACGACGTCGTGGAGCAGCGGATCGCCGCGCTCGAGGGCGGCACCGGGGCGTTGCTCGTGTCGAGCGGCCAGGCGGCGGAGACCTACGCGGTGCTCAACATCGCGGGTGCCGGTGACCACATCGTGTCGTCGTCGTCGATCTACGGCGGCACCTACAACCTCTTCAAGTACACGCTGGCGAAGCTCGGCATCGAGACGACGTTCGTCGAGGACCAGGACGACCCGGAGGAGTGGCGTCGCGCGGTCCGTCCGAACACGAAGCTGTTCTTCGCCGAGACCATCGGCAACCCGCGCATCAACGTGCTCGACATCGAGACCGTCGCGGGCGTCGCGCACGAGTCCGGTGTGCCCCTGATCGTCGACAACACGATCGCGACGCCGTACCTGATCCGTCCGTTCGAGCACGGCGCGGACATCGTGGTGCACTCGGCGACGAAGTTCCTCGGCGGGCACGGCACCGTCATCGGCGGGATCATCGTCGACGGCGGGACGTTCGCGTGGTCCGAGCACGCCGAGCGGTTCCCGGAGTTCAGCACCCCGGACCCGTCGTACCACGGGGCGGTGTTCTCGCAGGCCGTCGGTGACGCGCTGGCGTACATCGTCAAGGCCCGCGTGCAACTGCTCCGCGACCTCGGTGCGTCGAACTCGGCGGACACCGCGTTCGCGCTCCTGCAGGGCATCGAGACGCTGAGCCTGCGGATGGAACGGCACGTCTCCAACGCGCAGGAGATCGCGGAGTGGCTCGACCGGCACCCGGACGTCGCGACGGTGGCGTACGCGGGGCTGCCGACGAGCCCGTGGTACCCGGCGGCGACGAAGTACGCGCCCCGTGGTGTCGGCGCCGTGCTGTCCTTCGAACTGAAGGGCGGCGTCGACGCGGGTCGTGCCCTGGTCGACGAGTTGCAGCTGTTCTCGCACCTGGCGAACATCGGCGACGTCCGCTCGCTCGTGATCCACCCGGCGTCCACCACCCACTCGCAGCTGACCCCCGAGCAGCAGCTCACCACCGGGGTCACGCCGGGCCTGGTGCGCCTGTCGGTGGGCATCGAGAACGTCGAGGACCTCAAGGCCGACCTCGAGGCCGGGCTCGCCGCGGCCCGCGCCGTCGCCCAGGCGGGCCTGCGCGCCTGACCCGTGCCGCGCCTCCCGGCTGAGGCACCCACGGGACGCAACGTGGGCGGCTCCTCGCAGCGGTGTTCCGTTGCGGGAAGCCGCCCACGTTGCGTCCCGCGAGGCCGAGACGCGCCGGACGTGACGTAACACGGCGGCGGCGAGCCGCGCCTCCAGGGAGGATGGACGCACGATGGACTGGCAGACGACCCCCGAGGACTCCGTGCCGTCCACCCTGGTGCCCGGCGCCGAACTCGGTACCCTCGGCAAGCCGCCGGTCACCGGTGCGTGGCGGCCGGGCGACCCGACCGGCGCACGGCGCTTCGAGGCGCTCGGCGAGCAGTTCGTCCGCGGCGGCCGGATCCCGTCGGTCCGCGTCGCGTACGAGACCTGGGGAACGCTCTCCCCCGCGAAGGACAACGTCGTCCTGGTGTTCCACGCCCTGACCGGCGACTCGCACGTCGCGGGCCCGCCGGGACCGGGTCACCGCACGGCGGGCTGGTGGGGTGACGTCGTCGGACCCGGCCGTGCCATCGACACCGACCGCTGGTTCGTCGTCGCGCCGAACATGCTCGGCGGTTGCCAGGGCACCACCGGCCCGTCCTCGGTCGCACCCGACGGCGTCGAGTGGGGCTCCCGGTTCCCGTTCGTCACGATCCGCGACCAGGTCGCCACGCAGCTGCGGTTGGCCGACCGACTCGGCATCGAGCGCTTCGCCGCCGTCGTCGGTGGGTCGATGGGCGGCATGCACGCCCTGGAGGCCGCCGTCACCGCCCCGGAACGCGTCGCCCGGCTCGCGGTCCTGGCGAGCACCGCGCAGACCACCGCGGACCAGATCGCCGCGAACTCCCTGCAGCGTGCGGCGATCCAGATGGACCCGGGGTTCGCCGGCGGCGACCACCACGACGCCGAACCCGGCGAGGGCCCGCACCGGGGCCTGGCGCTGGCGCGGCGGATGGCGATGATGACCTACCGGGCCTCGGACGAGCTCAACGGCCGGTTCGCCCGCTCGTGGCAGAGCGACGTCTCCCCGCTCGGCGACGACGGACGATTCTCGGTGGAGAGCTACCTCGACTTCCACGGCAACAAGTTCACCCGACGGTTCGACGCGGCGTCCTACGTCGCCCTCACGCACGCGATGGACTCGCACGACGTCGGTGCCGGCCGCGGCGGAGTGGCTGCGGCGCTCGCCCGGGTGAGCGCTCGGACGCTCGTCGTCGGCGTCTCCAGCGACCGGCTCTTCCCCGTCGAGGACCAGCACCGGATCGCCGCCGGAGTGCCCGACACGCTGGACGGCGACCGCGCCGCGGTGATCACGAGCGAGTTCGGTCACGACGGTTTCCTCATCGAACACGAGGCCGTCGGGGCGCACCTGCGGCGACTGCTCGACTGATCGGGGTGCATCGGTGTCCCCGGAAGACGGGACACCCGCAGACCGATCCGTCGACCCCCGCGCGCCGAAGACCCCACTACGGGTGTCGCCCGTGGAATGATGCAGAGTGCACGGTCTCGACCAGTGCTCGGTTTCCCAAGACCAACCAGCTTCCCGAACCAGGAACAGCCAGGACCAACGATGGAACTCCTCGCGCAGGAACGCGACCGCCTCCTCCGGTCGACGACCCGTGTCGTGGGCGTCGTCTGCGCGCTCGTCAGCGTCGTGGGCGTGGCCACGTCCCTCGCCGTCCCCGTGGCACAGCTCGTCCTCGGACTCGGCTGCATCGCCGTGATGGTCGGGGCGCTCCTCGCGTTCGGCGCCAACGGTTCGACCTGGTGGACGGCCACCACCGTCGTCGCCGGTCTCGGCGCCGTGACGATCCTCACCACGGCCGTGACGGCGGACGACCGCGGCGTGATCGCCAGCGCACTCGTCCCGCTGGCCGGCGGTGGACTCGCCTCCCTGCTCATGGCGCAGCGCGGACACCGGGTCGGACTCGGCCTCGCAGCCGGTGCCGGAGTCGTCTCCCTCGGGCTGATGAGCTGGGCCAGCGGCGCCGTCCTCAGCGCCCCGGTCAGCGGCGTGCTCCTCGGCTGGGTCCTCGTCGCCGTCGTCGCCGTCTGGATCAGCCGCAGCATCCCGCGCGTGGCTCGTCGCATCTACAGCATCGGCACCGCCCACCGCGCCGAACGCCAGGCCAGCGAGACCGAGGCGCAGCGACGACAGGGCGCCCGACTGCTGCACGACACCGTGCTCGCCACCCTCACCCTGCTGGCACACTCCGGCGTCGGCGTCTCCGAGCACGCGATGCGGGAGCAGGCCGCCGAGGACGCACGGCTCCTCCGCCACCTCCGCCTCGGCGCGACCCCGCAACCGCAGCAGTCCGGCGACTACTCCCTCACCCGGACCGAGGAGTCGCCGCTCGGCCAGACCCTCGAGTCCGTCAAGCAGCGCTTCGGCCGCATGGGTCTCGAGGTCGCCTGGCACGGCACCGGGCAGGTCCTGCTACCGAAGCACGTGCTCGACGCGTTCCTGCTCGCGCTCGGCGAGTGCCTGGAGAACGTCCGACGCCACGCCGGCGTCCCCGAGGCGCACGTCACGATCGTGCACGACGAGGCGATGGTCCGCGCGATGGTCACCGACTCCGGCGTCGGCTTCGAACTCGACACCGTCAGCGCTGAACGGCTCGGCTTCAAGGAGAGCGTCGTGAACCGCCTCCGCGAGGTGGGCGGCGACGCCCGCCTGTTCTCGGCACCCGGCGCCGGCACCACCGTCGTCCTGGAGGCGCCCCGATGAGCGGCGTCCCGGAGGACACAATCACCCACGGACTGCCCGGCGAGCAGACCGCACCCCGCACCCGCCGGGAGGCCCGCGAACGCTACCGGGGCACCGAACGACGACAGGCGCGCGGCCTGCCCTCCACCTCGACCGGTGCCCGCTCGCTCCGACAGGCAGCCCAGCCCGGTGCCTCGCTCGGTGCCGGCCACCTCGGGCTCGGTGCCGCCGTGCTCACCGGACTCGAGGCGCTCGGCGGGATCGTCTTCTTCCTCGTGCACTGGGACGACTACACCAACCCGTGGCTGACCGCGGCCGCCTGGGGGCTGTTCGTCGTCGCCGCGAGCTGCGTGCTCGCCACGGTCCTCACGTACGGGGAACGACTCACCGGTGTCGCCTTCGGGCTGATCTGCGTCGTGCTCGCCTGCATCGTCACGCTCGACTTCATCGGGATGTGGGACCAGCACGACGTCGGCCACACCGCCACCGCGTCGATGGCGGCCGGGTTCGCGCTGCTGCCGATCACGACCCTCCGGCCCGCCCGTGAGGTCATCGCCGCGATCGTCGGCCTCGGCCTGGCGTTCGCCGTCTACGCCGTGGTGTCCACCCCGCTGACGACCGAGACCCTGCCCGGCATCGTCACCATGCTCGCGGTCACCGTCGTCCCGCCGTCCGTGGCGCTGTTCGTCGTGCACCGCTTCCGGCAGCTCGTGCAGCGCGAACTCGACCGGGTGCTCGTGCAGAGCAACGTCGGCGCCCCCCAGTTCGCCGTCGGGATGCTCGCCTCGGACGAACTCGCCCGCCTGGACCTCGCCGCCGAGAAGCTGCTCGACGCCGTCGCGAACGGCTCCGACCCGTTGCCGCTGTCCGACGCATCGGCCTCCGTCGCCGCGTCCCTCGCCACCGAGCTCCGCCTGCACCTGATCGAGGGCCGCCGCGAGACCTGGCTGTACCACGCGATCACGGAGTCCGACAACCTCGGCCGCTCCGTCGCCGTCACCGACCCGAGCGCCCTCGCGGGGCACCTGACCCCCGCCCAGCGCGACGGCCTGCTCCAGGCGCTGTGGCAGATGGTCGGCGACGGCCGCGCCCAGCAGCCCGGCGTGCCCGTCGTCTCGGTCACCCTCGGTCCCGTCGGCAGCGACGGCCACCCGGTCACCGACGACACCATGGACGTCCCGGTCGTCATCGAGTCGCGCGGAGTCCCCCGCCGTCGTCTCGGCCCGGCCGCGTGGACGGCCCTGCAGCGCATCGGGCCCTACACCGACAGCGTCCGCGACGGCGTGCTGCACGTCACGGCGCATTGCGTCGTCAACC
This sequence comes from Curtobacterium sp. MCPF17_031, assembly GCF_003234035.1. NCBI lineage: Bacteria > Bacillati > Actinomycetota > Actinomycetes > Micrococcales > Microbacteriaceae > Curtobacterium > Curtobacterium sp. MCPF17_031. The sequence continues at coordinate 498,981 of NZ_QKSG01000001.1, forward strand.
GGCACCCGCAGATGTGACGCACCACGAGCCTCCCGGCAGCGACGCCGGCACGCAGCGAGTGCCGCTACCGGACAACATGGCCAGCCTCCCCGAACCCGGTCGCCGATCCTCCTAGGATCAGCAGGCCCGGGACGGACCCACCAGAAAGGACCATCGCGCATGGCGACTCCAGCAGAACCGATCAGACTCGCTCTCGTCGACGACCACCGGATGCTGCTCAGCGCCCTGACCGAGTGGATCCGGAACGCAGCCGATGACATCGCGATGGTCACCGCGGTCACCACCTGGCCGGAGCTGCTCACCAGTCCGGCCTTCCCCGTCGACGTCGTGCTGCTCGACCTGGACCTGAAGGACTCCATCCCGGTGTCCCTGAAGATCTCGACGCTGAAGACCGCCGGCGTGAAGACGGTCGTGATGAGCACGTACTCCGAGCCGAACGTGGTTCGTGAGGCCCTCGGTGCCGGAGCCCTCGGCTACCTCGTCAAGAGCGAGGACGCGGCGATGATCGTCGAGGCGATCCGTGCGGCGCAGCGCGGCGAGCAGTACGTCTCCGCCGAACTCGACCTGGCGATCAACAGTGGGGACGTCGGCGGCGTGCCGAAGCTCAGCGCCCAGGAGCGTCGTGTGATGGCGCTCTACGGCGGTGGCGAGCCCGTGAAGAGCGTGGCCTACCAGCTCGGCATCTCCGAGGAGACCGCGAAGAGCTACCTGAAGCGCATCCGCGAGAAGTACCGCGTCGCCGGGTTCGACGTCGGCACGAAGGTGGCGCTCCGGAAGCGGGCGATCACCGACGGCATCATCGTCCAGGACGGTTCCCCACACGGGTTGTAGGGGCCGGGTCGCCGGGCGAGCGGGCGGGCTCCACCGCGAGGTGCCGCAATTTAGGCATTTCACGCGTCGAGATGCCACGATGCGCGCACCGCGGCGGAGCGCACGCGGCGAGTCACGGCGTGTGGCGATACGGCCAGGGTCGGTCAGCGCGCGCGGACACTGCTGTCCGTGAGACCCACCCGGCGCCGCGAGGTGCCGCGAGGTGCCGTCAGTGCGAGGACACGGACTCGCGGATCGGGCCGGTGCTGGCTCCCGCCGTCCGGACCGCCGCTGCGCGTCGGTTCGTTCGGTTCTCGACCGCGTAGCTGATCACCGCGACGAGGACACCGAGCAGCGCCAGACCGATGCCGAGCCAGCCCGGGGCGACGAAGCCGAAGCCGGCCGCGATGACCGCGCCGCCGAGCGCAGCGCCGAGCGAGTTGCCCAGGTTGAAGGCGGAGTGGTTGAGCGCTGCCGCGATGGTGCGGGCGTCACCGGCGACGTCCATCAGTCGGGACTGCACCGCCGGCGGGATCGCGGACGAGGTCGCACCGAGCAGGAACGCCCCGATGAACAGGCCGACGACCCACTGTGCGGTGAGGACCGTCACGAGCAGCGCGCCGATCAGGGCGAACAGCCCGACGAAGATGGTGGCCTTGACGCTGTGGTCCGCCAAGAATCCACCGAGCAAACCGCCGACGACCATGCCGAGCCCGACGACGACCAGCACGAGCGGCACCGAGGACTCCGACAACCCGGTCACGTTCTGCACCAGCGGCGAGATGTACGAGTAGACGGCGAAGAAGCCGCCGAAGCCGACCGCTCCCAGGCTCATCACGATCCAGACCTGCGGCACCCGGAAGGCCCGGAGCTCCCGCCCGATGGTCGCGTGCACGTCCCGACCGCTGCGCGGCACGAACACCGACACGGCGAGGAACGTCAGCGCGAACAGCGCGGCGACGACCCCGTAGGCGGTCCGCCAGCTGGCGACCTGACCGATCCAGGTGACCGCGGGGACACCGACGACGTTGGCGACCGACAGGCCGAGGAGCACGAGGGCGATGCCCTTGCCGCGCTTCCCCGGTCCCATGATGTCGCCGGCGACGATCGAGGCGATGCCGAAGTACGCACCGTGCGGGAGTCCGGCGACGAACCGGGCGACGAGGACCAGGCCGAACGAGGGCAGGACCGCGCTCGCGACCGTCGCGACGACGAACCCGACCAGCAGCACCATGAGCAGGCCCTTGCGCGGGAACCTGGCGGACATCGCCGCGATCGTCGGTGCACCGACCACGACCCCCAGGGCGTACGCGCTGACGATCCAACCGGCGTGGGCGACTCCGCCCTCCGGGTCGGCGGAGTACTGGCCGGGCAGCAGCGCCTCGGCGATGTTCGGCAGCAGGCCCATCGCGACGAACTCGGTGGTCCCGATGGCGAAGCCACCCAGCGCGAGAGCGAGGATGGCGAGCGTACGACGTGCCGGCGTGAGCTGGGACATGGGACCTGTTCTCGTGCGCGAGCACGGTGGGTACGAGCACGTGGGATCGGGTGCCGGATCAGTGTAGACCGCTCCAACACGGCGGCGGAAGACGAGTGGCCGAATCGATTCGACCGACATGCCGACACCGTCGCCGACTGGACGATGGAACGCGGCCGCGCCGACCGGGATTCCCGATCGGCGCGAAGGTCCCGTCACGACGAGCTGTCGGTGCTGGTACTGGTACTGGTGCTGGTGCTGGTGCTGGTACGGAGCGTCACCGCGGCCGGAGGTTGGCGAGCAGTCGGGCGAGCTCGTCCAGGTCGCGGGTGGGCCACTCCGCCAGGTTGGTGCGGAACTCGTCTCGCGCTCCGCTGCGGATCCTTTCCATCCTGGCGACGGCGTCATCGGTGGGGCTGATCACGACCGCGCGGCGATCGGCCGGGTCCTGACCCCTCGAGACCAGACCGAGCGACTCGAGTTGCCGGAGCTGCCTGCTGAGCACGCTCTTGTCGAACCCCAACGACTCCGCCAGCTCCCCCGCGCCGAGCGGACCGCGGCTGACGAGCTCCTGCAGCGTCCGGAAGCCGGACGGTTGCAGTGCCGGGTCGACGTCCGCTGCCTGCTGCCGGAGGCGCGCGCGGTACGCGCTGAACAGCGCCGCGAACTGGCGCTCCAGCACTCCGACGCGGACCTCCAGGCCGTCCGGGAACCCGTCGTCACCTGCGGTGGGCGGAGTCCCGGACGACGTCATCTCACGAGTTTCGAGCACGTGTCCCGGCGGAACCCTGGGAACCACCGGCCTCGATGACCGGGTGCGATCCGGTGACGGTACCGATGCCGGCGAAGTCCTCGGCGGACCCGGCCAGCGGCCCCTGGTCCGTGGAGCGCTCGGCGACGGTCTTCGTGGTCAGCGGCACGTTCGGCATGAAGACGATCGCCAGGACGAGCAGGACCGCGATCGGTGCCGCGATCAGGAACACGTCGGCGACCCCCTGCCCGTACGCCGACTCGATGATCTGGCGGACGCCCGACGGCAGCTTGCTCACGGCCGGGATGCTGCCAGAGGACAGCTCCTTCGCCACGGCCGCGCCCTTGGCGCCGAGCGCCGCGATGGCCTTGCCGAGTTCGGCCTGCTTGTCGCCGAGCAGGTCGGTGACGCGGTTGCCGAGAACGGTCCCGAGCACCGACACCCCGAGCGCACCACCGAGCGAGCGGAAGAACGCGACACCGGCAGAGGCCGCACCGATGTTCCGCGGCTCCGTCGTGTTCTGCACCACGAGGACGAGGTTCTGCATCACGAGACCGACGCCGGAACCCATCACGAACATGTACACGGCCACGACGAGGTAGGGGGTGTCGTACTCGATCGTCCCCATGAGGGCGAGACCCACCACGAGCGCGATCGACCCGATCAGCATGATCGGCTTCCACTTGCCGGTCTTCGTCACGAGACTGCCGCCGACGGTGGAGGCGATGAGCAGTCCGCCGATCATCGGGATCGTCAGCAGGCCGGACTGCGTCGGAGTGGCCCCGCGAGCCAGCTGCATGTACTGCGCCAGGTAGACCGTGGCGCCGAACATCGCGATGCCCACGGCGATCGACCCGATCACGGACATCGAGAAGGTCCGGCTCCGGAACAGCGTCATCGGGAGGATCGGCTCCGTCGCGCGGAGCTCGATGAACACCGTCGCGACGAGCAGGACGACTGCGCCGATCACCATGACGGCCGACGTCGGCGACACCCAGTCGAAGTTCTTCCCCGCCAGGGTGATCCAGATCAGCAGGAGCGAGACACCACCGGCGATCGTCGCGATGCCCAGGTAGTCGATCGACACCTTGCGCTTCGGCATCGCGCGGAGCTTCAGGGTGAGCTGCAGCAGGATGATCGCCGCGACCGCGAACGGGACTCCGACGAAGAAGTTCCACCGCCACCCGAGGCTGTCGGTCAGCAAGCCACCGAAGAGCGGTCCGCCGACGGTGCCGACGGCCATGACCGCACCGAAGTACCCGCCGTAGCGACCGCGCTCGCGGGGACTGATGATGTCGGCCAGGATGATCTGGCTCAGCGCGGTCAGGCCACCGGCACCGAGACCCTGCAGGACGCGGAACGTGATGAGCGTCCCGGGGTTCTGCGAGAAGCCGGCCAGGGCCGACCCGAGGACGAAGACCACCAGCGACAGCTGGATGAGCAGCTTCCGGTTGAAGAGGTCGGCGAGCTTGCCCCACACCGGGGTCGACACGGTCGTCGCCAGGAGTGTCGAGGTGACGACCCACGTGTAGGCACTCTCACCGCCGCCGAGGTCGCCGATGATCCGCGGCAGCGACGTGCTGACGACGGTCGAGGCGAGGATCGCGACGAACATGCCGAGCAGCAGACCGGACAGCGCTTCGAGCACCTGCCGTTGCGTCATCGCTGGTGCGTCGGATGAAGGCCCGTGGGCGGCCTCGGGTTCGGCTTGTGACATCTGGACTCCTCAGAACTCTCCGGCATGCCACGCTGCACCCGTTACTTGACCAGCGTCAATCATTGCACATGATTGACCGAAGTCAACGAACCGAGCGGCCGACATGAAGCGACCCCGGCGGTGGGTCACCGTCGGGGTCGGGGTCCGCTGAGGATCAGCGCTCGGCGTCGAGATCACTCACGGTTCAGGCTGCTCGCTGCTCCGGTGCGCGGGTGGCGATGCGCGCCTCCGGCAGTTCGTCGCGGTGCACCCAACCGGTGCCGCACTCGGTGCAGCTCGCCCAAGCGTGCTGTTCGTCATCGGAGACGTCGATCACGACCGAGGGGAGGTCGCAGTCCGGGCACCAACCGTCGTGCATCATGAGCGGGCTCCTTCCGTCGCGGGTGCCGGCACTCGTGCGCCGGCCGATGCATCCAGCACACACCCGACCGCTGACATCGCTGGAACGTGGGCGGCGTGTCGCGCTGAGACCGCGCCGTCCGAGGGCACTCAGTGCTCGGGACCGTCCGAGGCCGAGGCGAGCGCCGCCTCGAGCCGCTCGAGCTTCCCGTCGATCTCCCCCGTGTGCCCGGGCCGGATGTCTGCCTTGAGCACGAGCGAGACCCGCGTCCCGAACGGCGCGACGGCGTCGGTGGCGGCCTTGACCACGGCGAACACCTCGTCCCACTCCCCCTCGAGCTCGGTGAACATCGACGAGGTGCGGTTCGGCAAGCCGGACTCACGGACGACCCGCACGGCTGCGGCGACGGCGTCGTGGACGGAGCCGTCCTCGGCTGCGGCGGGCCCACCGGACGGGGCGATGGAGAAGGCGACGATCATGCCCCCATCCTGCCCCGCCACACGTCAACGCGCGACGGGGTCCGCTTGCGTCGCGTCGGCGGCCCGACGGGAGGCGCGTGGCTCGATCCCCTGCCGCCACAGCCGGACGAGCACGACGACCGCCCAGACCAGCACGGCGACCTCGAGGGCGTTCCGCACCGACAGGACGACGAGGATCCACGGCTGCACGGCGAGCACCTGGTCGTAGTAGCCCGGGTAGACGAGCTGCGTGAGGAAGGCCATCGGCAGCATCGCGGCGGCGACCGGCAGGAACCGCCAGGCACTCCCCCGTCCGGCGGCGAGCCCCCAGACCACCGGAACCGCGAACCACCCGATGTACTGCGGCGACCCGACCTTGTTCGTCGCGATGAGCGCCGCGACGAACAGCAGCGCCAGCACCGGGGCGACTTGGGTGCGGCGGGCCCCGGTCCGGACGGCGAGCAGCGCGAGCACGACGCCGACGACCACGACGGCCGCCATCAGCGGGGTGGAGAGTGCCGCGGCGACCGTCGTGCCGGCACCGGAGACCTCGAAGGTCAGGATCTCCCGGTCGTAGAAGACCGCAGCGCCGGGCACGTGGGCGGCGGCGGCCCAGAGGAACGGGGTGGCGAGCGGCGCCTCGATCTGCAGCCCACGACCGGTCTGTTCGCCGATGAACGAGAGCAGGTGCGTCGCACCGCCGAACAGCACGTCGACCAGGACGACGAGCCCGGTGACGGTGAACGCACCGGCGACGACCTCGACGCGACGCCCGCGGCGGAGGACGAACAGCACCCCGACCAGGGCGGCCGGCCACACCTTGATCCAAGCCGCGACGGTGAACACCGCGGAGGCGATTTCGGGTCGTGCGGCGACGAATGCCACGCCGACCAGTGCGACCGCGGTGGCGACGGTGTCGATCCGTCCGAGGCCGATCGGACCGAGGGCCAGCAGGAACACCAGCCACCACCAGACCACCCGGACGCCGAACGCCCGGAAGCGCCAGAGGACCGCGGCCGCGACCGCGTTCAACAGCACCATGAGCAGCAGCCATCCGGTGCCGATCGACGCGGTGCCGCCGAGGGCCGCGGCCGCCATCGGCACGATCGCCAGGATCGGGTACACCCACGCCGAGTCGATGCCGACCCAGAAGTGCGACGCCTGCCCCGACTCGATCCACCGTCGGTAGGTGATGGTGACGTCACCGATCGGCTGGTTCGGCACGACGAGCGTCAGGTACCAGAGGACCAGGTGCACCGTGACGAACGCCACCCCGAAGACGACGATCTCGGGCCACGGGTTCCTGCGCACCGGACGAGCGTACCGACCGGGCACAGATCCTCAGCCGATCCCGAGAGTGACGTGTCACCGTCCTCGGGTGACCTCCGCTCCGAACCGCCCGTCCCCCCGCCCCCGGCGCCGCCTCGTGGTCGTGCTCGTCGTGCTCGTCGTCGTCGCCGTGGTCGCGGTGGTCGCCGTCGCGATCGGCACCCGCGCGTACACCTCCGGTGAGAACGCCAAGGCGTCAGCGACACCGACGGTCGCCGCCAGCCGTGCTCCTTCCACGCTCGACGCGCAGGACCTGTCCGGCACCTGGACGGTCGGCGACGGGTCCGAGGCCGGCTACCGCGTCCACGAGGTCCTCAACGGATCGGACGTCACCGTCACCGGCCGCACGTCCGAGGTCACCGGGACAGCGACCGTCGACGGCACCACGATCAGCGCGGCGACGATCACCGTGCAGGTCGGCACCATCGCGACCGACTCGGCCCAGCGCGACTCGTACTTCCGCGACTCGGCCCTCGACACGCAGGCGTTCCCGACGGCGACGTTCACCCTGACCGAGCCGGTGTCCGACGCCGTCCCGACCGGCAGCGGCACGACCGAGGTCCCCGCGACCGGCACCCTCGAGTTGCACGGCGTCACCAAGCCGGTGACGGCGACGCTGCAGGTCGGACTCAGCGGCGACGGCGTCGACGTCTCGGGCACGGTCCCGATCACGTTCTCCGACTACTCGGTGCAGGCGCCGAACCTGGGCTTCGTGAAGGTCGACGACGCGGGGGCGGTCGAGTTCCTCGTGCACGCCTCGCCGTCGTCCTGACCGGTGACCGGGCGGGTCACGGCGCGACCGGCTGACAGTCGGGAGGCACGGCACCGGCCCGCCGGCGCGCCTCCCGTCCGACGGGCCGTCCCGCGGCCCCGTCAGTCGACCTGCGCGTCGCCCGTCACCGCGAGGTCGCGCACCACCCCGGGCAGCTGCTCGATGAGCGAGGTCATCGGGAACGGCCCACCACGCGAGGCCCGACGGGCAGCGACCCCGTGCACGACCGCTGCCGCCGCCGCCAGGTGCGCGAGGTCCTCCGGTCCGACCTCGGACGTGCCGGCGCGGGCGGCGACGAGCGCGCCGAGCACCCCGCCGAGCACGTCCCCGGCCCCCGCTGCCGCAAGCCAGGGGGTCGCCGACGACGCGACCAGCCGGACCCCGCCGTCGGGCGTGACGACGTGCGTGTCGGCGCCCTTGAGGAGCACGACGCTCCCGGTCCGTTCGGCGGCACGGAGTGCTGAGCCGCGCGGGTCGCCCTCGACCTCGTCCCGTGACACGCCGAGGAGCGACGCGAGTTCCCCGGCGTGCGGGGTGAGCACCGCGAGCGGGCCGAGGTCGACGAGCGGGATCGCCCCCGCGTCGACGACGACCGGCACACCGTCGTCGGAGGCGTGCGTGAAACCGGCGCGGGTCGTCTCGTCGAGCTCGTCGAGGGAACCGGCGGAGGTGCCCGACCCGAGGAGCCACGCCTGGACGCGACCGACGCCGGCGACGATCTCGGGCCGACGGGCGAGCACGAAGTCGGTGGCCCGCTCCGGGCCGACGTAGCGGACCATGCCGAGGCCGGTGTGCACGGCGGCGTCGACCCCCATCACGGCCGCACCCGGGTACTGCGCGGACCCGGTGGCGACGCCGAGGACCCCGCGTCGGTACTTCGAGGTGTCGCCGGTGGGGACGGTGATCCAGCGGGCGGCGTCGACGGGTCGGACGGAGACGAAGTCGTTCATCGTGCCCACGGTACGGTGACGGGCATGAGCCTGTCCCTGCCTGGTCGTGTCGTCGTCTTCGACTACGGCGAGGTGATCAGCCGGACCCCGCACGCCGCCCGTGCCGCACTGCTCGACGCGACCGGGCTCGACGCCGACACGCTGTTCCCGGTGTACCAGGAGCTCCGACACGACCTGGACCGCGGCGACCTGACGGTGCTGGAGTACTGGCGCGCGATCGCCGAGCGCACCGGCCGGACCTGGTCGGTGACCGAGGTGCACCGGCTGTGGGCGCTCGACTTCGCCGGCTGGTTCGAGGTCGACCCCGAGGTCCTGGCCCTCGTCGAGGAGCTCCACGACGGCGGCACCCGGCTGGCGCTGCTCTCGAACGCGGGCTTCGACTTCGGCGACCCGTACCGACGCTCGCCGATGGGCTCGCTGTTCGAGGCAGTCGTGGTGAGCGCGGAGGAACACGTCCTGAAGCCGGACGCCTCGATCTACCGCGAGACCTGCACACGTCTGGGCATCGAGCCGAGTGCCATGGTCTTCGTCGACAACCGCGCGGAGAACGCCGCCGGCGCAGACGCCGTCGGCGCGGTGGGGGTGCACTTCACCTCGGCCGCCGGGTTGCGCCGGTCGCTCGAGGAGCTCGCGGCCAGCATCTGACGGGAGGCATGGCTCACCTCCTGACGCCTTCTCGCTTCCTCCGAGGAAGCGCCCGGTACCATCGAGGCATTGTGGACGACCCTCCTAGTTCTGACCATCACATGCCCGCCGCTCACACAGTGAGCTGCCCGACTCCGAGGTGTGCCTCGTGAGCCCCGTCGACATCGTCATGCTGATCGGCGGCATCCTGCTGACGCTCGGCACCGGCGTCTTCGTCGCCTCCGAGTTCGCGCTCGTGAACCTCGACCGCGCCGACGTCGAAGCCCGCCGAGACCGCGGTGAGACCGGTCTCAGCACCGTCATCGGTGCGCTCAAGGTCACCTCGACGCACCTGTCCAGCGCGCAGCTCGGCATCACGCTGACGACGCTGCTCACCGGCTACCTGCTCGAGCCGTCGATCGCCACGCTGCTCGAAGCGCCGTTCCTCGCGATGAACCTCGCCGAGGGCGTCGTCGAGACCGTGGGCTCGATCGTGGCGCTCGTCATCGCGACCCTGCTGTCGATGATCCTCGGCGAACTCGTGCCGAAGAACTTCGCGCTCGCCCTGCCGCTGCAGACCGCACGCCTGGTCGTGCCCCTGCAGGTCGGCTTCACGACGGTGTGCAAGCCCGCCGTCGCCCTGCTCAACGGCACCGCGAACGCCGTCCTCCGCGCGATCGGCATCGAACCGCAGGAGGAGCTCTCCGGCGCCCGCAGTGCCGAGGAGCTCACGTCACTGCTCCGCCGGTCCGCGTCCGAGGGCTCGCTCGAACAGGACACCGCAACGCTGCTCGAGCGCACGCTGTCCTTCTCCGAGCTCAACGCCAGCGACGTGATGACGCCGCGTCCGCGCCTGTCGACGATCCGCGTGTCCGACAGCGCCGAGGCGGTCATCGCCCTGGCGCGCAAGACCGGTTTCAGCCGCTTCCCCGTCATCGAGGAGGACGCGGACGACGTCGTCGGGCTCGTGCACGTCAAGCAGGCCGTCTCGGTCCCGCGTGAGAAGCGCGCCGAGGTGCCGGTCGGCGCCCTGATGACCGACGCCGAACGAGTGCCGGAGACCATGCCCGGCGACACCCTGCTCACCGAGGTCCGAGGTCGCGGCTACCAGATGGTCATCGTCGTCGACGAGTACGGCGGGACCGCCGGCGTCGTCACGCTCGAGGACCTGGTCGAGGAGATCGTCGGCGAGGTGTCCGACGAGCACGACCGGGCGCGCATCGACGTCGTCCGGAGCCGCGGCTGGCTGACCTTCCCGGGGCTGCTGCGCCCCGACGAGCTGGAGGACCGCGCGAGCGTCACCGTCCCCGAGGACGGCCCCTACGAGACCGTCGGCGGGTTCCTCATGCAGGAGCTCGGACGCCTGCCCGTCGTGGGTGACGAGGTCGCCATCGACTCCGGCGTCTTCCGCATCGAGCGGTTGGACGGCCGGCGCATCGACCGGATTCGGTACACGCCGAACCCGGTCGGCGAGGACACCCTGGGCAGCAGCGCCGGCAACGGCAACGGCAACGGCAACGGCAAGCGCACCACCACGACGGACCAGGAGGCCACCCGATGAGTTCCGACTGGTGGGGCATCTTCTGGCTGTTCGTGCTGCTCGGCGGCAACGCGTTCTTCGTCGCAGCCGAGTTCGCCGTGATCTCGGCCCGCCGCTCGCAGATCGAGCCGCGTGCGGAGCAGGGGTCGCGAGCCGCACAGATGACACTGTGGGCGATGGAGCACGCCACCCGGATGCTCGCGACCACACAGCTCGGCATCACGGTCTGCTCGCTGCTGATCCTCAACGTCTCCGAGCCGGCGATCCACCACCTGCTCGAGGTCCCGCTGCACCTGACGGGCTGGAGCGGCGAGGTCATCGGCGTCATCGCGTTCGTCTTCACGCTGCTGCTCGTGTCGTTCCTGCACGTGGTCTTCGGCGAGATGGTCCCGAAGAACATATCGTTCTCGATGCCGGACCGGGCGGCGCTGCTGCTCGTCCCGACGCTCTGGTACATCGGCCACGGCCTGCACTGGGTCGTCGTCGGGCTCAACGAGGTCGCGAACGCGGTGCTGCGCCTGTTCAAGGTGGAGCCCAAGGACGAGGCCGTCAGTGCGTACACGGTGGAAGAGGTGCAGACCATCGTCGAGCAGTCCCGACGCGAGGGCACCCTCGCCGATGACTCCGGCACACTTCGGATGGCGTTCGAGTTCACCGAGAAGAAGGTCAAGGACGTCGCCGTGCCGATGTCCGGGCTCGTCACCCTCCACGAGGACGCGACGCCCGCCGACGTCGAACGGGCCGTCGCCCAGCGCGGCTTCTCGCGGTACGTCCTGGTCGACGACGCGGGCGACCCGACCGGGTACGTGCACGTCAAGGACGTCATCGACCTGCGGCCGGACGAGTTCGACGACCCGGTGCCGCCGAAGCGCATCCGCCAGCTCATCTCGCTCTACACGGAGATGGACCTGGAGGACGCGCTCGCGACGATGCGCGGGGCCGGACGCCACGTGGCGCGGGCCTTCGACGCGGACGGCCGGACGACGGGCGTGCTGTTCCTCGAGGACATCCTCGAGGAACTCATCGGCACCGTCGAGGACGCGACCCGGCGTCGCTGACCCGACGTCGTGATTCCACTCGTGGCAGCGTCAGTCGTGTCCCGGTCATCGGCGCTGGACTGTCGCTTCCGCGGTGAGGACGGCCGAGCCCGCCGCTGACGCGACGCCCTCACGGACGGGAGGCCCGGTACCAGCTGGTACCGGGCCTCCCGTCCGTCGGTGCTCCGCTACCAGCTGACGGGCAGGGGCTTGCCCTCCTCGTAACCGGCGGCGGACTGGATGCCGACCAGGGCACGGTCGGCGAACTCGGGCAGGCTCGTCGCGCCGGCGTAGGTGGCGGAGCTGCGGAGGCCCGTCGTGATCATGTCCAGCAGGTCCTCGACGCTCGGCCGCTCGGGATCGAGGTAGATCGTCGAGGACGAGACGCCCTCCGCGAAGAGCGCCTTGCGCGCCCGCTCGTACGGGTCGAGGCGCTCGAAGCGCTCCCGCACCGCCTTGGCGGACGCCATCCCCCAGCTCTCCTTGTACGCGCGTCCGGCGTCGTCGCGGCGGAGCACGCCGGGTGCCTCGAGCGTGCCGGCGAACCACGAGCCGATCATCACGGCCGACGCACCCGCGGCCAGGGCCAGCGCGACGTCGCGGGGGTAGCGGACGCCACCGTCGGCCCAGACGTGCGCGCCGAGCGAACGCGCGGCGGCGGCGGTCTCGAGGACGGCGGAGAACTGCGGACGACCGACCGCCGTCATCATGCGCGTGGTGCACATCGCCCCGGGACCGACCCCGACCTTGATGATGGACGCACCCGCGGCGACGAGGTGGGCCACGGCGTCGGCGGTGACGACGTTGCCGGCGACGAGCGGGATGCCGAGGTCGAGCGCGGACACCGCGCGCAGCGCGCGGATCATGCCCTCCTGGTGACCGTGCGCGGTGTCCAGGACCAGGACGTCGACACCGGCGTCCGCCAGCGCTGCGGCCTTCGCGGCGACGTCGCCGGTGATGCCGACGGCCGCGGCGACACGCAGTCGGCCGGAGGCGTCGACCGCGGGCCGGTAGATGTCGGAGCGGATGGCGCTCGTCGGGCTGACGGTGCCGACGACCTTGCCGTGCCGCATCACCGGCGCGAAGTCGACGCCGGCCGCGGTGAGCACGTCGTACACATGGCGGGAGGACCCGGCGTCCTCGGCGTCGATCGCGGTCGTCGCGCCGTGCAGCAGGTCGCCGAGGACCGCGTCCGCACCGGCGGTGGCGAGACGGGTCGCGGGCACGCAGCCGAGGTACTCCCCCGCCTCGTCGCGGACCACGACACCACGGCCGGCGACGGGCAGCAGCTGCTCGAGCGCCTCGGCGACGGTGGTGTCGGCGCCCAGGTCGAGCGTGGAGTCGAACGCGACCGGCTGTGCCTTCACCCAGCGGATCGCCGCGTCGAGGTCCTGCAGGTGCATGTCCTGCGGCAGCACGCCGAGGCCGCCCCGCCGAGCGAGGGTCGCGGCCAGCCGCGGACCGGTCACGGAGTTCATGTTCGCGCTGACGATCGGGATCGTCGCGCCGGTGCCGTCGTTCGTGGCCAGGTCCACGTCGAAGCGGCTCGTCACGCTCGACCGGCTGGGGACGAGGAAGACGTCGGAGTAGGTCAGGTCGTGGGTCGGCCGCGTCTCGTAGAACCTCATGACGGCCACTGTACGGCGGCCTGCGGAGGGTCGCCGGGGAGCGCCACGCGGACCGGGTCTGGAGGCTCGACTCACCCGCCGTCTCCCACCTCACGGCCACGGATGAGCGGCTAGGGTTGACGGCGTGCGGGACAGGGTTGCCCTGCACGACACACACGAGCATCAATCGACGGAGAGTGGGCGATCGGCTGTGTCGAGCCATCTGACCGGAACTGACGAGACCGCGGGCGAATTCGGCGCGAACGAGTGGCTGGTGGACGAGCTCTACGAGCAGTTCGTCGCCGACAAGAGCAGCGTCGACGAGTCCTGGTGGCCGGTCCTCGAGAGCTACCACCGCACCCAGCTCAGCAGCACCGCCTCCACCACCTCGACCGACTCGACCGCCGCGACCGACTCGACCGCCGAAGCCCCCGCGCAGGCCGCTGCCGCCGCGGACGCCCCCGCCGAGCAGCCCGCCGCCGTCGCCGGGCCGTCCAGCACACAGCAGCCCGCGACCGGTGAGGCGAAGACCCCGCTCCAGGCCCGGACCACCTCGCGCCAGCCGACGCCGCCCCCCATCCCGGCCGAGGCGAACGACTCCGCCGACGAGCACGAGGAGACCCACGAGGACGTCGCCACCCCGCTGCGCGGCATGGCGAAGACCCTGGCGTCGAACATGGACGCCTCGCTGACCGTCCCGACCGCGACCAGCGTCCGGACGATCCCGGCGAAGCTGATGATCGACAACCGGATCGTCATCAACAACCACCTGCGCCGGGCCCGCGGCGGCAAGATCTCCTTCACGCACCTGATCGGCTGGGCCATGGTCCAGACGCTCAAGGAGTTCCCGAGCCAGAACGTCTCCTACGAGGAGCGCGACGGCAAGCCGTTCCTCGTCACCCCCGCGCACGTCAACCTCGGCATCGCGATCGACGTCCCGAAGAAGGACGGCACGCGCTCCCTGCTCGTCCCGAGCATCAAGCGGGCCGAGACCCTGACGTTCGGGCAGTTCCTCTCCGTCTACGAGGACGTCGTCAAGCGCGCCCGGGACAACAAGCTCACCCCGTCGGACTTCCAGGGCACGACGATCTCCCTGACGAACCCCGGCGGCATCGGCACCGAGCACTCCGTCCCGCGCCTGACCAAGGGCCAGGGCTGCATCGTCGGCGCCGGAGCGCTCGAGTACCCGGCGCAGTTCCAGGGCTCGGCACCGAAGACGCTGGTCGAGCTCGGCGTCGGCAAGACCATCACGCTGACCAGCACGTACGACCACCGCGTCATCCAGGGCGCCGGCTCCGGCGAGTTCCTCAAGAAGGTGCACGAGCGGCTGATCGGTCAGCACGGCTTCTACGACGACATCTTCGCCGCGCTCCGGATCCCGTACAAGCCGATCCAGTGGGCGAACGACATCAACGTCGACCTGGCGCACCGGGTGAACAAGACCGCACGCGTGCAGGAGCTCATCAACAGCTACCGCGTCCGCGGGCACCTGATGGCCGACATCGACCCGCTCGAGTACCGGCAGCGCACGCACCCCGACCTCGAGATCGAGAGCCACGGGCTGACCTTCTGGGACCTCGACCGGGAGTTCGTCACGGGCGGGCTCGCCGGCACGACGACCGCCCCCCTGCGCGACGTCCTCGGGATCCTCCGCGACGCCTACTGCCGCACCGTCGGCATCGAGTACATGCACATCCAGGACCCGGAGCAGCGCCGCTGGGTGCAGGAGCGCATCGAGGTGCCCTACTCGAAGCCGTCGAAGGACGAGCAGTTGCGTGTCCTCGGCAAGCTCAACGAGGCCGAGGCGTTCGAGACCTTCCTGCAGACCAAGTACGTCGGCCAGAAGCGCTTCTCGCTCGAGGGCGGCGAGTCGACCATCGCCTTCCTCGACACCCTGATCCAGAACGCCGCCGGCGCCGGCCTCGACGAGGTCGCGATCGGGATGGCGCACCGCGGCCGCCTCAACGTCCTGACGAACATCGCCGGCAAGACGTACGGCCAGATCTTCCGTGAGTTCGAGGGCACCCAGCTGCCCGGCACCGTCTCCGG
Organism: Curtobacterium sp. MCPF17_031; assembly: GCF_003234035.1. Classification (NCBI taxonomy): domain Bacteria; kingdom Bacillati; phylum Actinomycetota; class Actinomycetes; order Micrococcales; family Microbacteriaceae; genus Curtobacterium; species Curtobacterium sp. MCPF17_031. Next base: position 514,442 of record NZ_QKSG01000001.1, read on the forward strand.
GCAGGGCTCGGGTGACGTCAAGTACCACGTGGGCACCGAGGGCGTGTTCCGCGCGTCCGACGGCACGGCCATCCCGGTGACGATCGCGGCGAACCCGTCCCACCTGGAGGCCGTCGACGGCGTGCTCGAGGGCATCGTCCGGGCCAAGCAGGACCGGAAGCCAGCGGGGACGTTCGGCACGCTGCCGGTGCTCGTGCACGGCGACGCGGCCATGGCCGGACAGGGCGTGGTCGTCGAGACGCTGCAGATGTCGCAGCTGCGCGGCTACCGCACCGGCGGCACCGTGCACCTGGTCATCAACAACCAGGTCGGCTTCACCACCCCGCCCGAGTCCGCCCGCACGTCCGTCTACTCGACGGACGTGGCGAAGACCATCCAGGCACCGGTCTTCCACGTGAACGGCGACGACCCGGAGGCCGTGTCCCGCGTCGCCGACCTGGCGTTCGCGTACCGCGAGGAGTTCCACCGCGACGTGGTGATCGACCTGGTCTGCTACCGCCGCCGCGGCCACAACGAGGGCGACGACCCCTCGATGACGCAGCCGCTGATGTACAACCTCATCGAGGCGAAGCGCTCCGTCCGCACGCTGTACACCGAGGCCCTCGTCGGCCGCGGCGACATCACGCAGCAGGAGTACGACGACGCGCACCGCGACTTCCAGGACCGCCTCGAGCGTGCGTTCGCCGAGACGCACGAGGCACAGACCGGAACCATGCCGATGGTCTCGGTCGACGACTCCGGTGCCGTGAACGGTCTCGAGCGTCCGACCTCGCAGCGTGACGACTCCGAACTCGAGGTGCGCGAGACGGCGATCTCGCAGGAGCTCGTCGAACTCATCGGCGATGCGCACGGCAACCCGCCGTCGGGCTTCTCGATCCACCCGAAGCTGCAGCAGCTGCTCACGAAGCGCCGCGAGATGACGCGTGCCGGCGGCGTCGACTGGGCGATGGCCGAACTCATGGCGATCGGTTCGGTCCTGGTCGAGGGCAAGCCCGTGCGGTTCGCCGGACAGGACGCCCGCCGCGGCACGTTCGTGCAGCGTCAGGCGGTCTTCCACGACCGCACGAACGGTCAGGAGTGGCTGCCGCTCGCCAACCTGACCGAGGATCAGGCACGCTTCTTCATCTACGACTCGCTCCTCAGCGAGTACGCGGCGATGGCGTTCGAGTACGGGTACTCGGTCGAGCGCCCAGAGGCCCTGGTGCTGTGGGAGGCGCAGTTCGGCGACTTCGCGAACGGTGCCCAGACCGTGATCGACGAGTTCATCTCCTCGGCGGAGCAGAAGTGGGGCGAGCGCTCCGGCCTGGTGCTGCTGCTCCCCCACGGCTACGAGGGTCAGGGACCGGACCACTCCTCCGGCCGCATCGAGCGCTACCTGCAGCTCTGCGCGCAGGACAACATGGTGGTGGCTCGCCCGTCGACCCCGGCGTCGTACTTCCACCTGCTCCGCCGACAGGCGTGGGCGAAGCCGCAGAAGCCGCTCGTGGTGTTCTCCCCGAAGGCGATGCTCCGCCTGCGCCAGGCGACGAGCGCCGTCGCCGACTTCACGTCCGGCTCGTTCCAGGAGGTGCTGGACGACGACCGCCTGCAGTCGCACGGCATCGACCGTCGTTCGGTGCGCCGCGTCGTCCTGCACTCGGGCAAGATCCACCACGACCTGCGCGCCGAGGCCGAGAAGCGCGGCACGACCGACGTCGCACTCGTCCGACTCGAGCAGCTCGCCCCGCTGCCGCTCGACCGGATCCTCGAGGTGCTCGCGAGCTACCCGGAGGCCGAGGTCGTCTTCGCGCAGGAGGAGCCCGAGAACCAGGGCGCCTGGCCGTTCGTGTGCATGAACCTCTCGCCGCACCTCGACGGTCGGCCGCTGTCCGTCTCGTCCCGTTCCGCGAGCGCGGCCCCGGCCACCGGTTCGTCGAAGCGCAGTGCGCAGGAGGCCGCCGACGTCATCGACCGCGCGCTGCGGTAGCCCTTCGCACACCCGCACGTACAACGCGCCCCGTTCCGACGGGGCGCGTTGTTCGTTGTCGGGGCGGGTCGGAGCGCAGGACAGGCGGATGCTACGGGGATCCCGTTTCGGGCGGGTGTCCAGATCGTGCACGATAACGCGCACGCTTTTGCTCTTGTCTGCACGATTTCGTGCAGCAACACTGACTGGTGCACCGCCGCTTCCACCGGAAGCGTCCCATCTCTCCCAGTGACGTGAACGAGCAAGGACGACGACAGATGACATCGATGACCCGAGTGCCTCCCACTCGCGACCGGATGACGGGGTACGTGTACATCGCGATCGCCGTCAGCACCCTGGGCGGACTCCTCTTCGGCTACGACATCGGTGTCTCCGGTGGCGCGGGCGGCTTCGTCGCAGGCGACTTCCACCTCGGCAGCTTCCTCGAAGGCGCGGTCGTCAGCGGATCGACACTCGGTGGGGCCATCGGCGCGCTGGCCGGCGGCCCGCTCGCCGACCGGTTCGGGCGCCGGTGGACGCTCCTGCTCTCCGGGGTCCTCTTCAGCCTGGGGGCGTTGGTCTCCGCGGTCGCTCCGGACCTGTCGGTCCTGATGGCCGGGCGGATCGTCGTCGGTGTGGGTGTCGGCGCGGCCTCGGTCCTGGTGCCCGTGTACATCGCCGAGCTCGCACCGGCCCGTCTCCGCGGAGCGCTCGTGGCAGGCTTCCAGCTGCTCACCACCCTCGGGATCCTGGTCGGCTACGGCATCAACGCTGCCCTGGCATCGACGGAGGCATGGCGATGGTCGCTCGGTCTGGCCTCGGTGCCCGGCGTCCTGCTCGCGTTCGGCGTCCTGCTCATCCCGGAGTCTCCGCGGTGGCTCATCGTCCAGGGGCGCCGGGAAGCGGCACTGCAGGTCCTCCGACGCATCCGTGGACGCGATGACGTGTCACACGAGGTGGCGGAGATCGAGGCGGTCGACAACGAGGACGAGTCGGCCCAGCGCGGCCGCTGGCGTGACCTGTTCCGCGGATGGGTCCGCCCGATGGTCGTCATCGGCATCCTGGTGGCCTTCTTCGCGAACGGCTGCGGGATCAACCTCATCGTCTACTTCGCCCCGCAGATCCTGCAGTCCATCGGGATGGGCGCGTCGGCGTCACTCCTCGCCACCGTGGGTCTCGGCGTGGTCAACGTCGTCTTCACCGGCGTCGGGATGGCACTCGTGGACCGTGTCGGCCGCCGACCCATGCTGCTGATCGGATCGATCGGCATGACCGGGTCGCTCGGTGCCCTCGCCGTGCTGCTCGCCCTCCCCGCGAGCGGCAGCACCGCAGCACTCTCCCTCGTCTGCCTGGCGGTCTACATCGTCGTGTACGCCGTCAGCCCAGGCCTCGTCGCCTACGTGGTGATCTCCGAGATCTTCCCGCTGCACGTCCGTGCCAAGGCGACGGCAGCCGCCACGTTCGTGATCTTCGTCACGAACCTGCTCATCGGACTGTTCTCGCTGCCACTGCTCGACTCCATCGGCGCACCGGCGACGATGTCGATCTTCGCCGTGATCTGCCTGGTGTTCGTCGGCTTCTGCTTCCGCATGCCGGAGACGAAGGGGCGGACGCTCGAAGAGCTCGAGGAGCACTTCCGCGCGGGTTCCGTCCGGACCGGCGCCGATGACGAGAGCCACGTCAGAGCATGACTACGATCGAAGCACCTGCACACCACTCCTGGGGGTCGCCGATGCCGCAGACGCCGGCCGAGCGCCGTCAGGCGATCCTCGACCGGGTGCGCGACAGCGGGTACGTCAGAGCGGTCGACCTGACGTCAGCGCTGCACGTGGACTCGTCGACGATCCGTCGCGACATGGAACGCCTGGAACGGGCTGGCCTCATCCGGCGGTTGCACGGCGGCGCGCTCCCCGCGGACCCGGCCGACACGATCGACACGCCCTACGAGGTACGGCGTTCGCAGCACCTCGCTGAGAAGACCGCGATCGGTGTGACCGCGGCGGGCCTCGTGCGTGACGGTCAGTCCGTCCTGATCGACAACGGCTCCACGGCTTTCCAGGTCGCTGCAGCGCTCGGCGACCACCGGGACCTGACGGTCGTCACGAACGACCTGATGGTCGCGATGTGCCTGCGGAGCCAGGGAGTCCACCAGGTGCACGTCACCGGCGGGCTGCTGCTCGACACGGTGTTCACCCTGGTCGGCCCCGTGGCGACACAAGCGGTCGAGGGCCTGCACGTGGACTGGGCGTTCCTGGGTGCCGAAGGCGTCGATCCCGACGCGGGCATCACGAACATCAACGTCGTCGAGCTCCCCCTGAAACGCGCGATGATCGCCGCCGCGCGGAACATCGCGGTCGTCGCGGACAGCTCGAAACTCGGCCGGCGCTCGCTCGCGACCGTGTGCGCACTCGACGACGTGGATGCCGTGATCACCGATGACGGCATCCCGGTCGAGGACCGCGCCGCGTACGGCGACGTGCTCCGCTGCGTCCCGGTCCCCCGCTGACGCAGCGACCTCGCGGCACACCGCACCACCTCACCCATCTCAGAGACAACGAGGGAACCACCATGTCCAACGGCCCCGCCGAGACCTCCTCCTACATCGACGACATCCTGGAGCAGCCCGCGGCGCTCCACCGGCAGGCGGACGCTCCGCTGCCCGAGGCACTCCGCGACGTCGACCTCCGCGACCACGACCGGATCATCCTGACCGGGATGGGGTCGTCCGACTACGCCGCCGTCCCGATCGAACGTGCGCTCGCTTCCGCCGGCCTGCCGGTCGTCCGGATCGACGCCGGTCAACTCCTGGACGTCCCCCAGCGCGTCACGAACCGGACGCTGGTGTGGGCGACGTCCCAGTCAGGGCGGAGCGGCGAGGTCGCCGCCCTCGCGGACGTGCTCACCGGGTCCAGCAAGCCAGCGCTGACCATCGCCACGACCGACGACACGTCGAGTCCGCTCGCCGCGATGGCCGACATCGTGCTCGAACTGCACAGCGGCCCGGAAGCCACCGTCAGCACGAAGAGCTACCTCAACACCCTCGCAGCACAGCACCGCGCCCTCGCACGCATGACCGGCGGATCGGTCGACGACGTCGACGCGGACGTCCGCAGGATCGCCGACGAGGTCTCGGCCCTGTTGACCGAGTGGCCGAACGCCGACACGTTCGCACAGCAGGCCTGGGAGGCACCTCGCGCTCGCTTCGCCTACATCGGCATCGGGGACGACGCGGCGACGGCACTCACCGGCGCCCTCATCACGAAGGAGTCGAGCAAGGTCCCGGTGGAGGGCTTCGTCGGCGGCGCCTTCCGCCACGGCCCGTACGAACTGGCCGGCCCGGGGCTGACCGCGGTGCTGTTCGGCCAGGGTGCGGAGGCAGACCCCTTCCTGCCCGGGCTCGCCGGAGACCTCGTCCGCTCCGGTGCCACCGTCCTGACCGTCGGGCCTCGGGCGTACCCCGGGACCGAGCTGCTCGCCACCCCGGACCGGGACAGCGCGCTCGCCCGACTCACCGTCGGGTCGGTCCGCACCCAGCTGCTCACCCTCGCATTCGCGAAGGCCACCGGTGAGGTCGCCGGGCGCTTCCGCTTCGGCCAGAAAGTGACGGCCGCCCTGTGAACGTCCCGCGCCCCTGCCGTGTCGGGGTCGACCTGGGTGGTACCGGATCCCGCGCCATCGGCGTGGTCGACCGCGAGATCGTCAAGGCGCTCGACGTCCCCACCGCAGAGCTCGGTGCCGGGACAGAGGCGGAACGCGTCGATCGACTGGCTCGACTCATCGAGGACGTGGTGCCCGCGGGCGCAGAACTCACCGCGGTCGGGATCGGGGCAAGCGGACCCGTCGACGTCGTCACTGGCGTGGTCCACAACGGAGCGACGTTGCCCTGGTTCTCCGGTTTCCCCCTCGTCGCACGGCTCGAAGCCCGTCTGCGCGTGCCCGTCGGCATCGACAACGACGCAGTCGCCGCGGCGTTCGGTGAACGCGGCGGCGGTGCCGGGGAGCAGTCCGACCGGCTCCTCATGGTGACGCTCGGCACCGGCGTCGGTGTCGCCATGCTCGTCGACGGGCGCCCGGTCCGCGGCGCGGACGGCGCTCACCCGGAGGGCGGCCACATCCCGATCAGCAGTGCCCCTGAGCGCTGCTACTGCGGCCTCACCGGTTGCTTCGAGCAGGCTGCCTCGCGCACCACGTTGCAGCGCCGCCTCAGCGAGGCGATGCGCGGCAAGCCCATCGAGCGAGGGTTGATCGGCGAAGCGATGACGCGAGCACAGGACGACGACCGGGTGCGTGCGGTGTTCCACGAGTACGCGGTTTCCGTCGGGCGCGGGCTCGCGGCGCTGCACACGCTCTGGCAACCGCGGGTCACGGTGCTCGGAGGCAGCGCAGCGGTCTGTCTGCCGCTCATCCGCGATGACGTCCTCACGGCACTCGACCGGTCCGAGGACTACCGGGTGGACGTCGACCTGCGCGCGGCCACTCTCGGCGACAACGCCGGTGCCATCGGCGCGGCGCTCGCGATCGCGCCCGGCTCGGCGTAGACCGGCGGCGGGCAACGCGCTCTCGCGGAAGGTGCGCGTCGTCTGCGTGCCGGCGCTACCCGATCTTCGTGTAGCGCACGCCGGCCTCGTGGTACCCGCGGCGCTGGTAGAAGCGGTGCGCGTTGTCGGTCGCAGCGGCACTGACGGCAGACAGCCGCCGCGCGCCCTGCTCGGCCGCCCACGTCTCGAACGTGCCGAGGAGTGCGGAACCGGTGCCGTGCCTCCTGAACGTGGGATCGACGACCAGCAGCAGGAGCTGCGCGGTCGGCTCGTCACCGGCGTAGGTCCACGTGACCTGCGCGCCAGCGACCGCGATCGGACGACCGTCGTCGCCACGGACCACCCAGGTTCGGTGGCCGGCCTCGGCGGTGAGCCGGTCGAGACGGGCCTGCATCGCGGCGGGCTCGACCCGGTGGCCGAGCAGGCGCAGCAGATCGGTCACCGCGGCGACGTCGGGTTCGGTCCAGGTGCTGATCGGCTCGGCGTCGGTCATGTCCGCACCCTACCCGTTCACGCCGCCGTCACCGCGGGCGTGACGACCCCGGCCGCGCTGGACCGGGCGTCAGTGGGCCGACTGCACCGCGCGGAGCCGGGCGAGGACCTCGTCGCGGAGTTGCTCCGGAGCGGTCTCGCGGCAGGCGCGCTTGACGGTCTCCATGAGCACCACGCCGACGCGGTGTTCCGTGAGGCAGTCCTCGCAGCCGTCCATGTGCTCGCGGATGTCCGCAGCGTCTTCGTGTCGCAGCTCGTCGTGGAGGAACTCCTCGAGTTCCGCCTTCGCCTTCGAGCAGTCACACCCGCTCATCGTGCGTCCTTCCGGGTCGTGCGGGTGCCGGCCGTCGTGGCCGCCCGCGTGCCTGCACCTCGGCCTCGTCCGCGCATCGTCGCCGTCGACGCTGCGTCCGGGACGACACCGGTCTCACGTGCGTGGTCGGCCAGCAGTCCGCGGAGCAGCCGGCGGCCACGGTGGAGGCGGCTCATGACCGTCCCCACGGGGGTCTTCATGATGTCGGCGATCTCCTGGTAGGAGAACCCTTCGACGTCGGCGAAGTAGACGGCCATCCGGAAGTCCTCCGGGATGGCCTGCAGCGCGTCCTTCACGGCGGAGGACGGCAGGTGGTCGATGGCGTCGGCCTCGGCGGAGCGCGCCGAGATCGACTGGGTCACGCTCTCCGCGCCGCCCAGCTGCCAGTCCTCGAGCTCGTCGATCGTGCCTTGGTACGGGTTCCGCTGGTTCTTGCGGTACGTGTTGATGAACGTGTTCGTCAGGATCCGGTAGAGCCACGCCTTGAGGTTCGTGCCCTGGCGGAACTGTCGGAAGGCGGCGAACGCCTTCACGAAGGTCTCCTGCACGAGGTCGGAGGCGTCGGCCGGGTTGCGCGTCATCCGCATCGCCGCACCGTAGAGCTGGTCCATGAACGGCAGCGCCTGGTCCTCGAACAGACGACGCAGCTCGTGCTCGGACACGGTCTTCGCGTCGACGGGCTCGGGCGCTGCGTCGACGGTCCCTGCGTCCGAGCCGAGTCCGGCGAGGTCTTCGTCCTCGACGGCGTCGAGCTGCGCCTCGGTCTCGTCGACCAGGTCGTCCGGTGCGTGCTGCGGTTCGTCGGTCGTCATCGCCCGCCAGTCTAGGCGGACGGTGGTGTCCGGGCCATGTGGCTCGGCGAGCGTCGTGACGACCCGAGGCAGCAGTGCTGTGTCGGCCGTTCGTGACGGTGCGAGTGCGATCACCGTGCTCCTCCCGATGGGTTCAGTAGTCTTGTGAACCGATGGCAGCCACGACGCATTCCCACCCCTGGACCGCCCCGGTCGCGCGCGGCCCGCTGGCCGGCGACGTCGCTCTGCCCGGCTCGAAGTCGCTGACGAACCGGGAGCTCGTCCTCGCCGCCCTGGCCGACGGCCCGTCGACGATCCACCTGCCGCTGCACTCGCGGGACTCGTCGCTGATGACGACCGCGCTCGGGCAGCTCGGCGTCGGGATCGACGAGGTCCGCCCCGCGGCCGGCGACCCGGAGAACCCGTACGGTCCCGACCTGCGGGTCACGCCCGGACCGATGCACGGCGACGTCCGGGTGGACTGCGGTCTCGCGGGCACCGTGATGCGCTTCCTGCCGCCGCTCGCCGCCCTGGCCGAGGGACCGGTCACGATCGACGGCGACCCCTACGCCCGGAAGCGTCCGATGGCCGCGGTGGTCCAGGCCCTGGTCGACCTCGGGGTGCAGGTCACCGACGACGGCGGCGGCGCGATGCCCTTCACCTTCGTCGGCACCGGCGCGGTCCGGGGCGGCGCGCTCGACATCGACGCGTCGGCGTCGTCCCAGTTCGTCTCCGGGCTGCTGCTCTCCGCGCCGCGTTTCACCGAGGGACTGCACCTCCGGCACACCGGCGAGCGACTGCCGAGCCTGCCGCACATCGCCATGACGGTCGAGGTCCTCCGCGCCCGCGGCGTGCAGGTCGACGAGCCGTCGGTCGGGGAGTGGGTCGTGCACCCCGGGTCGATCGCAGCGCGTGACGTCACGATCGAACCGGACCTCTCGAACGCGGCCCCCTTCGCCGTCGCCGCCCTCGTCGCCGGAGGCACGGTCCGGATCCGGACCTGGCCGACCGAGACGACGCAGGTCGGTGCCGACCTCGAGACGCTCCTGCCGCTGTGGGGCGCGACCGTGACGCGGGACGGTGACGACCTGGTGTTCGACGGCGGCGTCGGGATCCGGGGTGGGGCCTCCGTACCGGGCGTCGATCTGGACCTGACCCGCGGCGGCGAACTGGCCCCCGCGCTGGTCGCGCTCGCGGCCCTGGCCGACGGACCGAGCGAGGTCTCGGGCATCGGCCACCTGCGGGGCCACGAGACGGACCGGCTGGCCGCGCTCGCGGCGGACGTCAACGGTCTCGGAGGCGCGGTGACGGAACGACCGGAGGGCCTGCGGATCGAGCCGGCACGGCTCCACGGCGGCGACTGGGCCGCGTACGAGGACCACCGCATGGCCACCGCCGGAGCCGTCGTCGGCCTGGTGACTGCGGACGTGGCCGTCGACGACATCGGCTCGACCGCGAAGACGCTGCCGCAGTTCCCCGAGCTGTGGGCCGACCTGCTGGCGACGAGCACCGCGCGGACGAGCGAAGGGGATCCGGCATGAGCTGGTGGGACGAGACCGACGGCGGCACCGACGAGGACGAGCCGTACGGCCAGTACGACGAGTCCAGCGTCCGTGTCCGCCCGAACCCGAAGGGCAACCGGCCGCGCACCAAGACCCGACCCTCGTACGACGACGCCCCGACCGGCTGGGTGACGAACGTCGACCGCGGTCGGTTCGGCGTCCTGGTGACCGGCGAGGACGGCGAGCACGTCGTCACCGCGACGAAGGCACGCGAGCTGGGTCGGAAGTCCGTCGTGACCGGTGACCACGTCTCGCTCGCGGGCGACGTCTCGGGTGACGAGGGCTCCCTGGCCCGCATCGTCCGGGTGGCCGAGCGCACCTCGCTGCTCCGACGCAGCGCCGACGACTCGGACGAGGTCGAGCGCGTCATCGTCGCGAACGCCGACCAGATGCTCATCGTCGTCGCCGCGGCCGACCCGGAGCCCCGGACCCGGCTCATCGACCGGTACCTGGTGGCGGCGTTCGACGCGGGGCTCGACCCGATCCTCTGCATCACGAAGACCGATCTCGCCGACCCGACGTCGTTCCTGGCGCACTTCGCCTGCCTCGACCTGCGCATCGTGACGAGCCGCGCGGACGACGTGCCGTTCGAGGCGTTGCACGAGCTGCTCGACGGCAAGGTCACCGTCACCGTCGGGCACTCCGGCGTCGGCAAGTCGACGCTCGTGAACGCCCTGACCGGGTCGACGCGGGCGATCGGCGTCGTGAACTCCGTCACCGGTCGTGGGCGGCACACGTCGTCGTCCTCGATCGCGCTGCGGGTGCGGGACGGCGGCTGGATCATCGACACCCCGGGCGTCCGGTCGTTCGGCCTGGGGCACGTGCAGCCGGAGAACGTGTTCCGCGCGTTCGCCTCGCATGCGGTGACCGTGCAGGACGCCCCCGACGGCATCCCGCTCGACCAGGCGCACGACTGGGAGATCGTCGACCGGGTACAGAGCGGCGAACTCGGGACGACCGGCGTCGAGCGCCTCGACTCGTTCCGGGCCCTGCTGACGGGCATGGGCGCCGAGGACCCGGGCACGGCGTAGAGCCCGCGCCGCCCCCCTCGACTTCGCGTCGAGGGGGGCGTAGTCTCGCTCCTCGTGTCCGAAGTTGCAAAGTACAACTACGCGTCCCCGAACGCGTCGTCCTCCCCCATCGCTCCCACCGTGCACGGCCATGCGGCCCCACGCCCACCGCACCGCTCCCCCGGCGTGCTGCGCCCGCAGGGCCTCGGGCAGGTGCTGCGCTCGTTCGGCTCGCACATCCTCGTCCCGCTCTTCCTCGCGGTCGGGATGACCCTGGCCTACCTGGGTGCCTTCCACGCCCCCACCCCGCACGACCTCCCGGTCGGGATCGTCGGCACCACCCCGAGCACGCAGGTCTTCGCGCAGACGGTGACCGACCAGTCCGACGGTGCCCTCGTCGCGCACGTCGTCGACGCCAGCCGGGCCGCCGAGCAGCAGGTCCGGGACCGGGAGCTCGCCGCGGTCTACGCCCCGAGCGACGCCGACGCGACGCTCTACGTCTCGACCGCCGCCAGCGAGACCACGGCCTCGGCTGCGGAGGAGGTGTTCGTGCCGATCGCGTTCGAGCAACACCTGCCGTTCCACGTCGTCGACGTCGTCCCGACCGGTGCCGAGGACACCACCGGTCAGGGCCTGTTCTTCCTGCTGGTCGGCCTGAGCGTCGGCGGGTACTCGTCAGCGATCGCCGTCGCCGCCTTCGCCACGCGCCTGCGCCCGGTGTGGACCGCCGTCGTCGGACTCGTCACCGCGGGGGTCGTCGCGGGCATCGGCATCGTCGTCGCCGGCCCGGTGTACGGCGTGCTGACCACCCACCAGTGGCAGGTGTTCCTGTTCGCCTGGCTGTACGACGCGGTCATCATCGCGCTCGGCGTCGGCCTGCACCCGCTCATCGGCCGGTGGACCACCCCGGTGCTGACGATGCTGTTCGTGATGCTCAACTTCACGTCCTCGGGCGGGATCTTCCAGCCGGCGTTCCAGCCCGGGTTCTTCGCGGGCCTCAACACCTTCTGGAGCGGCGCGGCCTGGCTGCAGGCCGCACAGGACCTGCAGTACTTCCCCGGCGCCTCGCTCGGTCGGAGCGGCCTGGTCCTGGGACTCTGGCTCGTCACCGCCGTGCTGCTCTGCGTCCTCGTCCACGGGCTCGTCGCCCGCCGGAGCCGGATCGGCCGCGAGCGTGCGGTCACCCGGCTGGAGGAGGAAGAGGTCGTCGCGGCCTGACCGCCGCTACGCTCGGGTCGTGGACCTCAGCGCCGACCTGGACTTCGCCCGTTCCCTCGCCGACACCGCCGACGCGATCAGCCTGGACCGCTTCCGCGCCGCGGACCTGCACGTCACCGAGAAGGCCGACCACACCGCGGTCACCGACGCCGACCAGGCCGTCGAACGGGTGCTGCGCGATCGACTCGCCGCGGAGCGACCGGACGACGCGTTCCTCGGCGAGGAGACCACGGCGGACAGCGGTGCCGAGGCCGTCAGTGCGGGTCATCGCCAATGGGTGGTCGACCCGATCGACGGCACCGCGAACTACCTGCGGGGTGTGCCGGTGTGGGCGACCCTGATCGCACTGGCGGTGGACGGACGTCCGGTCCTCGGCGTGGTGAGCGCCCCGGCGCTCGGCAGGCGCTGGTGGGCCGCCGAGGGTCTCGGCGCGCACTCGCTCGAGGGGCCGCTGCAGGTGTCGGGTGTCCGCACACTCGAGGACGCCAGCCTCAGCTACAACTCCCTGCAGCAGTGGGACGACGACGACCGGCTCGACTCCCTCGTGGCGCTGTCCCGGAAGGTCTGGCGCACCCGGGCCTACGGCGACATGTGGTCGTACATGATGGTCGCCGAGGGGGTACTCGACGTCGCGGGCGAGCCGGACCTCAAGCCGTGGGACATGGCGGCCCTCGTGCCCATCGTGGAGGAGGCCGGCGGGCGCTTCACCTCGCTCGACGGCGACCCGGGGCCGTGGCACGGCAGCGCCCTGGCCTCGAACGGCCTGGTCCACGACGCGGTCGTCGAGGTCGTCCGCCGCGACTGACGGACGGGAGGCCCGACCCGCTCAGTCCTGTCGGCGCGGCTCCGCGACGCGCCCGGCCGACCCCGTCCCGTCGTCCGCCCGCTCGTCGGAGGCGGGGCGGGCCTCCCCGCCGTCCCGCCGCGCCGCACGACGGCGGACCAGCAGGTCGGCGACCGCCAGCACGAGCGCCAGCGCGATGAGCGACACCGTGAAGGTCGTGCCACTGCGGAACGCGTCGTGGTACGCCTCGAGCCGGCCGCCGGACCCCGACCCGGCGGACTCGCTCCGGACGATCCCGTAGAAGATGCTCGTCGCCACCGCGGTGCCGATCGCCGTCCCGACGCGCTGCCCGAGCTGCTGCATCGAGCCGGCGACGCCGGACTGCTCGACCGGGACCTCGGCGAGCGTCAGGGTCTGGTTCGGCGAGACGACGAATCCGCCTCCGAGGCCGCCGACCAGGAACGCCCCGGCCATCGCCCACGGCGTGACCTCCGGCGGGGTGAGGACCGCGGCGAGCATGAGCAGCACGAAGCCGACGACGACGGCCCCGAGCCCGGCGACGACGAGTGCCCGACCGATGCGGTTCACGAGCCGGCCGCCGACGTAGGAGCCGACGGCGCTCGTGATCGCGAACGGGATGCTCACCATGCCGGCGAACACCGGGGCGAGCCCGAGACCCTCCTGCAGGTACAGCGTCACCATGAGGAACGACGCGGGCAGGGCCGCGAAGTAGACGGCGACGATCGCCAGGCCGTTCCGGTAGGACGAACGGCGGAACAGCTCGAAGTGGACGACCGGCGACTTCCCCCGGCGTTTGTACCCCTGTTCCCACAGCACGAACCCGACCAGGAAGACCGCGAAGACCACCAGCCAGAGCCACCGGGCGGCGGATCCACCGCCGCCGGACGTGGTCACGAACGGCAGCATCAACGCGATGATCGCGACTCCGAGCAGCAGGATCCCGACGATGTCGAGCTCGCGGTCCGCTGCCTTCCCTTGCGACCCGCGCGGGAGCAGCCGCCAGGCGAAGACCAGCGCGACGAGGCCGAGCGGCACGTTCATCCAGAACAGCAGCCGCCATCCGTCCTGCTCGCCGCCGAGCGCGATGAGCCCGCCGCCGATGGTCGGGCCGAGCGCTGTGGACACCCCGATGACCGCGCCGAACAGGCCGAAGGCCCGGCCGCGCTCCTCGCCGCGGAACAGCTGCTGGACCAGGCCGATCACCTGCGGCATCTGCGTCCCGGCGGCGAAGCCCTGCAGGATCCGGGTGACCGTGAGCACCTCGATCGTCGGTGCGAGCGCACAGAGCAGACTGGAGACGGTGAAGGCGACGAGCCCGATGACGAACAGCCGGCGTCGGTTGGTCAGGTCACCCAGACGTCCCGCCGGCACCAGGGCCAGCCCGAACGCGAGCGCGTACCCGGCGACGATGAGCTGCAGTGCTGAACTCGTGGCGTGCAGGGACTCCTCGATGGAGGGCAGCCCCACGTTGACCTTCGACAGGTCCAGGATCGTCAGCGCCGCCACCGCGACGCACACCCCGAACGCCCTCCATCGTTGCCGGTCCGATGTCCGGTCGCTCGTCTGTTCGCCCGTTCGGTCACTCATCGACCCGTTCGTACCCGGGACGTGCTCCGGGCAGACCCACGGTTCTGTACCCCGACCCGTATCACGGCGTCCGGACGGGGGTCCGCGGGTCCCCCCGGACTGGGGGCACGCGGATCGAGACCTTTCCCTGACGGACCGCTCAGCACGACCGATGAGGGGTTACCGTTCTCACGACGGAAGTCCAGGTGGGTGCAACGGGATCCCTAGTCCCAGCGTGCACCGGACCACCGTCATTCGTCCGAAGACCCTAACCCGAGGGGTGATCAAGACGATGACATCATCGTTCCCGAGCGGAACCGAGCCCACCCAGGCTCGTCATCCGCGATCTGTCCACACGTCGACCCTGCCAGCGAAACGGGTCACCCACCCGTCGTCCGCCGGCACCACCCACCGCGGAGCCACCCACTCCGCTGCGGGCTCCCACGTCGCCGGCTTCCCCGCCGGCGCGTCTCGCTCCCCCGTGCCCGTCACTGGCCCTGGCGCCGGAGGCCGGTGAGTCCTGATGGAACTCACCGGTCGACGCACTGAGGTCGACCGGATCACGACCCTCGCCGTACTCCCTCGGGAGTCCGCGCTGGTCGTCGTCGGCGATCCCGGCTCCGGACGCACGAGCGTCCTCGACGCGGCCAGCAGCCGCGTCTCCCTCCCCGTCGTCCGCATCGGCGTGAACGGCAGCGAATCCCGCTGGCCGCTCGGTGGTGTGACGACGCTCTTCAGCGCACTCGACGACCCTCGGGCCGCCGCACACGTCACCCGGATCCTCGGCACCGTGCGCGACGCGGACCCCGCACAGGTCATCGTCGTGGCGCACGAACTCCTCGACACGCTGCGCACTCTCCAGATGGCGCCGACCCTGGTCCTCATCGACGACCTCGACCGGATGGACGAGGCGAGCCAGACCCTCATCGCGTTCCTCGCCGGTCGACTCGTCGGCACGTCCCTGCGTGTCGTCGCCACGGTGACCAGCGTGCTGCCCGACAGCCCGCTCGCGGCCCTGCCGGCGCTGCGCCTGGAGGCCCTGCACCCGGACGAGGCGCTGCTGCTCGCCCGTGAGATGGCCGCCGACGACGCGAACGACGGCGTGCTGGCGGTCATCGCGGAGCAGACCGCCGGCAACCCCGGCGTGCTCCGCGAACAGCTCGGCATGCTTCGCCGTGAGCAGCTGCTCGGCGCGGAGCCCCTCGTGCTGCCGCTGCGCCCGACGCCGACCACGGACCGCGTCGCAGCGCCCGTGTTCGCGGCGGTCGCAGGACGCGATCTGGACGTCCTGGCCCGCCTCGCCCTGGTGCCGGTCACGAAGGCCGCCGGTCCGGAGTGGGACCGCGACGTCGTCGAGGACCTCGCGTCCGTCGGCCTCGTCACGGTCCGCGGTCAGTCGATCTCGGTCCGTTCCCCGCTCGTGCGTTCCTTCCTGCACTGGCGGATGACGGCCCGCGACCGTCGGGCAGCCCACGCCGAGCTCGCCGTGTCCGCCGCGACCCACGATCCGCGTTCGGCGTCGTGGCACCAGAGCTTCACGGACGACGTCCCGGACGCCGTCGCCCTGCTGCACGCCGCCCTGGCGTACGCGGCAGACGGCGACTCCGGTGCCGCCGTGATGCTCACCGAGCGCGCCCTGCACGTCGGCGCCCGTTCCGAGAGCGAGCACCTGGCGCTCCTCGCGGTCGCCGAGGTCCTGCTCGCACACCGGCTCCTCGGCTACGCGGCCCGGTACCTCGCCGCGATCGCTCCGTTCCGGTCCCGCCTCGACGACGTGCGCCGCCTCCGGCTGCACTACTCGGTGCAGTACCTCAACGGCGAAGCCGTGGAGGCCGACGAGCTCCTCCTCCCCGCCGACGCGAGCGACGCCGACGAGGCGGAGGCCGTCACGGGGCTCCTGGCCTTGGTCGCCAGCTTCCGGGCCGAGGCCTGGGAACTGGAGCACGCCCGTGACCTGCTGCACCGCGCGGAACCGTTCGAGTCGGCACTGCCTGCCGGAACGGAGCAGATCCTGCAGGCCGCTCGGCAGATGGTCGCCGCGGTCGACGGGCACCTGCCACCGGACCGGGACCTGCACGACGGACTCGCGATGACCAGCCTGCTGGCCCTCTCCGACCCGGCACTGCTCCTCCTCGCCCATGCGCTCAGCCTGTCCGAGCGGTACCGCAGCGCCCGCCGCGTGTTCGCGCTGGTCCTCGCCCGCTCCTCGCACACCGCACCGGTGTGGGTCGAGGCCTCCCGGTACCTGACCGCCGAGAACGAGGTGCGCTCGGGCAACTTCCGGCTCGCCCTCCGTGCGATCGACGCCTGGGAGACCGGGTCGAGCGTCGTCGAGCGACTGCGGGAGCCCTCGCGGGCGATCGCGATCGCCTGGCGGCACTTCCTCGAGGGACGCCCGATGGCGAGCCTCGAGGTGCTCGACCGGTGCCTGGCGCTCCGCTCGACGAGCGGGCTCTGGGGCGCGACGGCGAAGCTGCACGCGTTCCGCGGTCGGGTCCTGCTGTTCGAGGGCCGCGCGGAAGAGGCCGCCGTGGCACTCGAGACCGCCGACGCGATCGGACGGACCGTCCGGAACCCGACGGTGCTCCGGCACCTCGGGGACCTGATCGAGTCCTACGTCCGGCTCGGACGGACCGACGACGCGCGGACCATGACGGCCCGGCTCGCCGCCGACCACCGGGCACACCCGTCGCGTTGGGGCGCCCTCGTCCTGGCCCGGAGCCTGGCGCTCGTCAGCGACGACACCACCCGGGACGCCGCACGCCACCGTGCGCTCGAGTTGTTCGAGCCCACGGATTCGCAGTTCGAACGAGCCAGGACCCTCGCGGCACTCGCCTCGACGGGCACCGGTCCGGACCGTGCGCGACTCGGTGCCGCATCGGCGGCGGCGTACGAGGCAGCGGGGCTCCGTCGTCCGCTCGTCACGCCGCAGGGCGTCGCCGCGATGCCGCCGGCGGTCGGCTCGTCCGCGCTCCGGCAGTCGCAGTACGACTCGACGCCGTCACCGACGACGCCGCGGAGCGCGCCGGACGGCACGCCGGTGCTGACCCTGCTCACGGCCGAGGAGCAGGCCGTGGTCCAGAAGGTCACGGAGGGCTACCGGAACCGCGAGATCGCCTCGTCCCTGTACATGTCGCAGCGGACGGTCGAGCTCCGGCTCACCCAGATCTACCGGAAGGTGGGGGCGCGCTCACGCTCACACCTGGTGGCGCTGCTGGGGTAGCCGCGACGGCACACAGGACGGGAGGCCCGGTACCAGCTGGTACCGGGCCTCCCGTCCGTCATGGTGCCGACTGGGTCGCCGGGTCCGGTCGTCGTACGGTCAGACGGTCGCCGCGCGGCGCGTCGGGCTGTGCCACACGCCGCTCGAGCCACCGCGGAACGCGAGGACGAGTGCGCGCAGGCACAGGTACGAGTCGAGCACCCGGAGGAGCGGGAACGTCAGCCCGTACAGGACGTACACGCCCCGACGTGACACCACCGCGACGACGATCGTGAGCAGGTAGTCGGGCAGCAGCACGCCGATCACGATCCCGGTGACCGGGTCGACGGCGAGCACCGCGTCCGGGAAGCCGGCGCCCATCCCGAGGGCCACCAGGATCGCGGCGGTCCCGGCGAGCGCCACCGCGGGCAGCAGCAGGAGCATCATCAGGCTCGACGTCAGGAGCTCGAGGACGAACAGTCCGGTGGCGAGCCCGAAGCGGCGGAGGCCGAACCGGTGGCGCCGGAGGGTCTGCCAGAAGCCGAGGTTCCAGCGACGGACCTGCTTGGCGTAGTCACGGAGGGTGTCGGGGTCCTGCGTGTAGGCGACGGCGGCGCCGGGGCGGAAGGCGACACGACCGAGGTCCTTCGCGTGCACCTCGAACGTCATGTTGAAGTCCTCGATGGCCAGCCCCTCGGCCGTGATGTCGATGTCGCGGAGGATCCGGGTGCGGTACATCGAGGCGAAGCCGGGGACGATGGCGACGACGTTCGCGGCGGGGGCGGCCTGGCCGAACTTCTGCAGGTACTGGACGGCGACGTAGACGCGTTCGCGGTAGGCGACGAGCAGGCGACCGAAGACGGTGGGGGCTCGGGGCTCCAGGATGGTGGTGGCACGTCCGGCGACGGCGACGACGTCGGGTGCGGAGAACTCGGGAAGTCCGGTGCTGAAGTAGTCGGTGGACAGGTGTGTGTCCGCGTCGAGCAGCATCATCACCTCGAATCGTTCGGGGATCGCGAACTGCTCGATGGCGGCGGCGATCGCCCCGGCCTTGCCGCGGTTCGGCTGCAGGTCGTACACCTGCGCGCCGGCGGCACGGGCGATCTCGACGGTGCGGTCCGAGGACCCGTCGGAGACGACGAGGATCTGCTCGGGCGGCAGGTGTTCGGCGGCGGAGCGGATGGTCCGTTCGATGACGAGTTCCTCGTTGTGCGCGGCGACGAGGACGGCGACGTCCGCGGTCGTCGGTGGGCGGTAGCCGCGCGGGACAGGTGCCGGCATGCCGCGGCGGCGGGCGCGGCGACCGCGGCCGTCGGCGCCGATGCGGTGGAGGCGGGCGGTGACCACGCGGGTCGCGCCGACCGTGGTCCAGAGGATCGTGTTGACGCCGAGGACGAGCACGAGGGCGACGACGAACGTGAGCATGGGGCGACGCTAAGCCGCGCGGAGTGGGCCGCGCACCGCATTCCCGCAGCCGTGGCCGCATGCGGTTGCGGGAGTCCGCATGCGGTGCCGCAGTCGCCGCCACGGTGCTGCGGAGCACCGCAAGACCGGTCCGGGGGCGTTGCCGGAGGGGCGCTCGACCCGTGATGGTGGCAACGCACCGACCGCCGGCCCCGTCATCGGGGCAGGACCGCGTACCCGAGATCGGTACCCGACCGGCCGCACCCGGACCGCCGTCGTCCGTCCCCGCCTGATCCGGGGACGGACGACGGCCCGGACGAGGCCCACCTGATCCCGCGGTCCACCCGGCGGCGGTCGGTGCCTGCCGGGACGACCCTCCCGGTTGTGTCCCGATCCGAGGGGAACCCGCATGTCCATCGCACCATCGCCGTCCGACGCCCTGTCGGTCCGCACGTCGCCGGTCGCTCCGGCGACGTCGGCCGTCCCGACGTCCCCGGACGTCCCCGCTTCCCTGCACCGCATCGTGCCGGGCACCGACGGCACCACCGCCGCCGGCGGTACCCGTGGTTTCGAGTTCGACGTGGCGATCGTGGGCCTCGGCTACGTCGGGCTGCCGACCGCCCTGGCGTACCACCACTCGGGCACCTCGGTGATCGGCGTGGACGTGTCGCAGCGTCGCCTGGAGACGATCCGGTCCCGCGGCGCCGACCTGCTCGAGGACGACCGGGTGCGTCTGGAGTCGGCGTTCCTGGCGGACGACTTCGTCCTCACCGACGACCCCTCGATGCTGGCACGTGCCGCGGCCGTGATCGTGTGCGTGCCGACGCCCGTCGACGAGTACCTGGTGCCGGACCTCACGATCCTCCGCGGCGCCGCGGCGACGGTCGTCGAGCACGCCGTCCCCGGGCAGCTCCTCATGCTGACGAGCACCACCTACGTCGGGTGCACCGACGACCTGCTCGTGCAACCCCTCACCGAGCGCGGGCTGCTGCCGGGCAAGGACGTGTTCGTCGCGTTCAGCCCGGAGCGCATCGACCCGGGCAACGCCTCGGTCGCGCACGAGGACGTCCCCCGCGTCCTCGGCGCCGCGACGCCGGAGTGTGCGGAGATCGCGGACGAGATGCTCGGCCGCTACGCCCGGGTGCACCGCGTGCCCTCGCTCGCCGCGGCGGAGATGACGAAGCTCCTCGAGAACACGTTCCGCGCCGTGAACATCGCGTTGGCGAACGAGTTCTCGGACATCTGCCGCACGATGGGCATCGACGTGGCGGACGTCGTCGACGCCGCGGCGACGAAGCCGTACGGGTTCATGGCGTTCATGCCGGGTCCGGGTGTCGGCGGACACTGCATCCCGTGCGACCCGCACTACCTGCTCTGGCAGCTCAAGGCGGACCGGCAGGCCGCGCCGATGATCACCCAGGCGATGGCCGAGATCGCGGCTCGTCCGGGTCGGGTCGTCGACCGCGCCCGTGAGGTCCTCTCGGACGCCGGCCGTGGTCTCCGCGGCGCGCGGGTGCTCGTCGTCGGCATCGCGTACAAGCGCGACGTCGCCGACCTCCGCGAGTCCCCCGCGCTCGAGATCCTCGAGGGCCTGATCGCCGCCGGTGCCGACGTCGGGTTCGCCGACCACCGCTTCGACTCCGTCCGCCTGCACGACGGCACCGTCCTCGACGACGTCGTCGACGAGGCCGCCTTCGGCGCGGACGTCGTGCTCCTGCACACCCGGCACAGTGACGCCGACCTGTCCTGGATCACCGGCGAGCAGCTCGTGATCGACACCACCTACCGGGCTGCGGACCTCACCGGCCGCATCCTCCTCTGAAAGGGAAGGCCATGAAGTCCATCGTCACCGGAGGCGCCGGGTTCATCGGCAGCCACCTCGTCGAACGCCTGCTCACCGACGGCGACGACGTCGTCGTGCTCGACGACTTCTCCACCGGTCGTGCTGACAACCTGGCCGCCGTGGCCGGACACGACCGGCTGCGCGTCGTCGAGGGCAGCATCCTCGACCGTGCGCTCGTCACCGAACTGGTCGCCGGGTCGGACCGGGTGTTCCACCTGGCCGCCGCGGTCGGCGTGAAGCTCATCGTGGACCACCCGCTGCAGGGGCTCCGCACGAACATCCACGGCAGCGAGAACGTCCTGGACGCCTGTGTCGCCGCCGGCGCCAAGCTGCTCCTCGTCTCGACGAGCGAGATCTACGGCAAGAACACCGCCGACGCGCTGCACGAGACCGCCGACCGCGTCCTCGGTTCGCCGCTCGTGGCCCGCTGGACGTACGCCGCGGCGAAGGGCATCGACGAGGCCTTCGCGCACGCCTACTTCAAGGAGTACGGCCTGCGCGTCGCCATCGCCCGTCCGTTCAACACGGTCGGCCCACGCCAGACCGGCCGCTACGGCATGGTCGTCCCGAACCTGGTGGGCCAGGCCGTCCGCGGCGAACCGCTGACCGTCTACGGCGACGGCGTCCAGTCGCGCTGCTTCTCCTTCGTCGGCGACGTGGTCCCCGCGATGGTCGCGCTCATCGAGCACGAGGAGGCCTACGGCGAGGCGTTCAACCTCGGCGGCGAGCGCGAGATCAGCATCGCCGAACTCGCGGAGCTCGTCATCGACATCACGGGCTCGGACAGCCGGATCACCTACGTCCCCTACGACGAGGCGTACGGCGAGGGCTACGAGGACATGCGTCGTCGTGTCCCGGACAACACCCGCGCGAAGGCCGCCGTCGGGTTCGCCCCGGTGACCCCTCTGGAGGCCGTGGTCCGGTTGGTCGCCGAGGACGTCCGGAGCCGGACGGCCGACTCCTCCGCCGACGCCGACGCCGCCGCGGCCGGCGCGCCGGCGGGTGCGACGGCGGTGGTCTGAACATGTGCGGCATCATCGCGGCACGGGTGGCGGACGATGCCACCCCGTACCTCCTGGACGGCCTGGAGCGCCTGGAGTACCGCGGGTACGACTCGGCCGGCATCGCCGTGCGTACCAGCACCGGCGGCACCGAGACGATCCGTTCGGTGTCCCGGGTCGGCGACCTGCGCACGTTGGTCGCCGCCCGTTCCGGAGACCCGTTCACGGGGATCGGCATCGGACACACCCGCTGGGCGACGCACGGCGCCGTCCGTGAGACGAACGCGCACCCGCACGCCGACTGCTCCGGCCGGATCAGCGTCGTGCACAACGGCATCATCGAGAACGCGGACCTGCTCCGCGGGCAGCTGAGCGCCCAGGGGCACGTGTTCGTGTCCGAGGTCGACTCGGAGGTCATCACGCACCTGGTCGAGCGTGCCCTGGCGGTCGACCCTGACCTGATGCTCGCGGTGCAGATCGCGACCGCACAGCTCGAGGGGTCCTGGGCCATCGTGGTCCTCGACGCACGGGACGGCCGGATGGTCGTCGCGGCCGACCGGTCCCCGCTCGTGGTGGCCCGTGCCGCCCGCGGTGACTTCGTCGCGAGCGACATCGGAGCGATCGCCACCTGGGCCGAGACCTTCGTCGCACTCCGTGACGGTGACGTCGTCGAGCTCGGCGAGAGTTGGACCTGGTCGTCCCGCGGGGAGGTCGTGGCGGTGCCGTTCGCGACGCCGTCGCCGTTCGCCGCCGAGGCACTCGAGCTCGGCGACCACACCGACCACATGGCGAAGGAGATCGAGGAGCAGCCCACCGTCGTGGCGGAGATCCTCGACCGCATCGCCGGTCGTGTGGTCGACGGGAGCATGTGGCGCAGCCTCGGGCTCGCGCCGTTCGAGCGCGTCGCGGTGGTCGCGTGCGGCACGTCGTTGAACGCCGGGCAGGTCATCTCGACCGCGCTCCGCGGGCTCGGCGGCGTCCCCACCGACACCGTCGTCGGGAGCGAGGCCGACCAGGCCGTCCTGACACCGGGCACGCTGGTCGTCGCGATCAGCCAGTCCGGTGAGACCGCGGACGTGCTTCGTGCACTCGACCGGTTCGCGGACCGGTACCAGGTGCTCGCGCTGACGAACAACCTGCACTCCTCGCTCGCCCGACGAGCCGACGCGGTGCTCGACTGCCACGCCGGGCCCGAGATCGGCGTCGCCGCGACGAAGACGTTCACGGCGCAGGTCGTCGTCGGCGTCTCGGCGATGATCTCGGCGCTCGTGGCGTCCGACCGCATCGACCGGTCGCGGGCACTGGCGCTCGTCGGCGACATGCAGCGGCTCCCCGGCCTCCTCGCCGGTGCGGCCGAAGCGTCGCTCGACCGGATCCCGCTGCTCGTCTCGAGCGTGCGGGACGCTTCCGGGTTCCTGTTCCTGGGACGTGGGGCGGGCCTCCCGTTCGCCGCCGAGGGTGCACTGAAGCTCAAGGAGCTCTCCTACCGGTGGGCCGAGGCCTACCCGGCCGGTGAGCTGAAGCACGGTCCGCTCGCACTCGTCACCGACGGCACCCCCGTGGTCGTCGTCGACAACGGCGAGCACAAGATCCAGGCGAACGTCGCCGAGGTCCGAGCCCGCGGCGGCTTCGTCATCACCATCGGTGGCGTCGGCACCGACGTGCCCGCACTCCGCCGCGACGCCGGCCGGCTGGTCTCGCGACGGACCGACGTGACCGACCAGGGCATGTCGCTCTGGGGGCCGCTCGAGTCCGTGGTCCCCCTCCAGATGCTCGCCCGCGAGCTCGCGCTGCAACTCGGTTGCGACGTGGACAAGCCCCGCAACCTCGCGAAGTCGGTGACGGTCGAATGACCAAGGACCAGTCGTTCAACCGCCTGACGGTGGTCCTCGCCGTCCTGGCGGCGGTGGCGATCGTCGTCACCGGCCTCCTCGGGGCAGCCCCGGCACGCGCTGCGACGGCCACGAAGCCCGTCACGGTCAGCCTGACCTTCGACGACGGCGACGCCGACCAGATGCTGGCCGCGCAGGCGCTGCAGCAGAACGGCCTGACCGGCACGTTCTACATCATCACGGGCTACCTCAACGCCCCCGGCTACATGCAGCAGTCGGACCTGGCGACCCTCGCAGCGGCCGGCAACGAGATCGGCGGGCACAGCGTCACCCACCCCGACATGTCCGCGCTGTCCCAGGCCGAGGCGCAGCGGCAGGCCTGCCAGTCCCGTGCCACGCTGTCGTCATGGGGCTACACGGTCCGGAGCTTCGCCTACCCGTTCGCGGAGTCGACCACGAAGACGCGTGACGCCGTCCGCGCCTGCGGGTACGCCAGTGCCCGTGGCCTCGGGGACGTCCGGACACCGTACGACTGCGCCGGCTGCGTCACGGCGGAGACCCTGCCGCCGCGGAACGTCATGCTGACCCGGGCACCGAGCCAGGTCGAGGCGAACTGGACCCTGGCCGACCTGCAGCAGCAGGTCACCCAGGCGAAGACCGACAAGGGCGGCTGGGTGCAGCTCACCTTCCACCACATCAGCGACGACACCTCGCTCGACCCGACGACCTCGCCGGCACTGTTCGCGCAGTTCGCCCAGTGGCTCGCCGCCTACTCCGCGGACCCCGCGAACGCCACCACCGTGAAGACGGTCGGCGACGCCGTCGGCACCCCGGTGCAGCCGGTCGTGCAGTCCCCGGTCCCGGGACCCGCAGCCCCCGGTGTCAACGCGGTGCAGAACCCGTCCTTCCAGACGACCTCCACCACCAGCCCGAGCGGGCAGAAGTGCTGGCAGTACGGCGGGTACGGCTCGAACACGGCAGCGTTCAGCACCGTCACCCCGGGCCGCACCGGCACCACCACCAAGGCGACGTCGCTCACCGTGAGCGACCACGTCGACGGTGACGCCAAGTGGTTGCCGACGTTCGACCTCGGTGACTGTGCCCCCACCGTGGTCGCCGGCCACACGTACTCGCTCCGCGAGTACTACAAGTCGAACACCGTCACGCAGTTCACCGTCTACCTGCGCGACTCGACGACCGGCTCCTGGCACTACTGGACGTCGAGCCCCTGGTACGCCTCGGCCTCGACATGGACGCAGGCGGTGTGGACGACGGACCAGATCCCGGCCGGGTTCGACGGGATCAGCTTCGGCCTGAACCTGTTCTCGAACGGCACGCTGACAACCGACGACGTCGCCGCGTACGACACCGTCGGCGCCCCGCCACTCGCGACCACCACCACCACGACGAACAGCGCGACCACGAAGGCGAAGGCGAAGGCGAGCAGCAGCGTGAGCCGGATCGCCCCGGCCGTGGACGCCCTGACCGTCCGGTCCCGTGCGGTCCTGGGGCAGCTCGACACGTCGGGCATGCCCGGCCAGCTCGACACCCCGTCCACGCCTGCCGGATCGGCAACCGCCGCATCGTCGGCGCTGCCCGGCACGATCGCCCGGTGACGTGAGCACGACACCGGAGCCCCGACCCCGGGAGACCCGCACCCGCGGCTCCCGGGGCCGCGGTGCGCGTCCGCGCACGGCCGCGGCACTCGTCGGGACGCTCGCGCTCGCCGCGGTGCTCGCTGGCTGCGGCAGTCCCTCCGGCGGCGGCGCGGTGGCCCGCACCTACCCGTGGCACACCAGGATCGTCTCCACCACCTTCTGGGTCGGCGAGGTCTTCGACCCGGACGCCGACGACGGCAGCCAGGTCTACTCCACCTACGACGACGACTGGCAGGGCAGCTACGGCGGCTGCGACGGCGCCATCGTCGAGCGTGTCTGCCAGACCGAACGACGCCGAGCCGCGAACGGGTACTTCCCGACGCACATGAAGCCGAAGGAGAACCCGTTCTACCTCGACGTCCCGTACGACGACGTCAACGACCGCACCGGGTTCCGCGACCGCGACCGGGTCGTCCCCTGGGCGGGCGATCCCGCCTACCGGAAGCACCGCGGCGACGACGGCTTCAGCTACCTCAAGAACCGGTGGGTGCAGCTGAGCAAGGACGGGCGGACCTGCTACGGCCAGGTCCAGGACGCCGGCCCGGGCACCTACCACGACAGCGCCTACGTCTTCGGCCCCGGCAACGAGCGACCGGTCAACAAGCGGTACAACGGTGCCGGGGTCGACGTCTCCCCCGCGCTGAACGGTTGTCTCGGGTACGCCGAGCTCGACGGCGAGGACGACCGGGTCAGCTGGCGGTTCGTCGAGGCCGACGAGGTCCCGAACGGACCGTGGCGCCGCATCGTCACGACCAGCCAGGTGTCGCAGTGAGCGCACCTGCGACGAGCACACTCCCGAGAGGTCTGCTCCCAGTGAACCGCTGAGGACGGTCTGCGACGATGTCGGCTTGACCTCCCTGCCCGCATCCGCCGTCTTCGGTGCCCTGCTCATCGGCGCCGTGCTGCCCCTCGTGCCGTTCCTCGGTCGGGTCGCCCGCCTGGCCGCGACGATCGTGCACGAGGTCGGGCACTGCGTCGTCGTCGTCCCCTTCGGCGGCCGCATCCGACGCATCGACCTGCACCCGGACGGCTCCGGGGAGGCCTGGGTCCAACTCGGACGGGTCCCCGACGGCCTCCGCTGGCTGGTGCGGCTGCTCAACCTCTTCGCCGGCTACAGCGCGCCGATCTGGGCCGGCGTGCTGCTCGTCACCGGCGCCGTCGTCGGTTCGCCGTGGCTGCCCGTCGCCGTGCTCGGCGTCGTCGGCCTGGTCGCCCTGCTGTTCGTCCGGAACTGGTTCGGGTTGCTCGTGGTGATCGGGGTCGACGCGCTCGCCGTCTGGGTCGCCGTCCGCCCGTCGGACCTCACCCTCCTCGTGGTGGCGGCCCTCGGTGCCGCGCTCCTCGTCGACGGGCTCCGCTCGCTCGTGCAGGTCGTCCGGTGGCTCCTCACCGGGTCGCGGGTGCAGACCGACTTCCACATCGCAGCGGCCGAGATGCACCTGCCCGCGGTCGTCTGGTTCGTGCTGTTCCTCGCCGTGAACGGGATCGCGGTGTGGGCTGCCCGCGGGCCGCTGCTCGCCGTCGGCGACACCGTCCTCACCGGCGTCCGAGCCCTCCTCGGCACCTAGCGGGCACGACGGAGGCCAGGACCTGCGACCCACTGGGACGTCGGCTTCCTGGCGGCCGTTCCCGTGGACAGCACGGTGACGGTCGGCGCCGAGAGCGACGACGTCCGGTGGTTCCCGGTCGACGCACTGCCCGCACCGCCCGCGCCCGGGTTCGCCGGACGACTCGCGGTCGTGCCGCGCGTCGCCGCCGGACGGACGGCGGCCGCACCGCTTCCCGCTCCGTAACCCGACGCCGCAATCGGCCCGCGACCACGCCGGGCCTGCGAGAGTACGGCGACGACCGGACGCGCGAGCGGCCGGACGACCCGGCACGGAGGTGGACGCATGACGGACGAACGACCCGGTTTCGCGACCGAGCAGGTGCACGGCGGCTTCATGCCCGACACCGCCCACGGGGCACGGGTGCCCGCGATCCACATGTCTTCCGGCTTCCTGTTCGACGACGCCGCCCAGGCCCGCGACCGGTTCGCCGGGACCGACGACGGCTACACCTACACCCGGCTCGGCAACCCGACGAACGCCGACGTCGAGCGGCGTGTCGCCCTCCTCGAGCGGGGCGCCGACGCGATCCTCGTGAGCAGCGGTCAGGCGGCGGCGACGGTCGCGTTCCTCGGGCTCCTCGCCGCCGGGGACCACGTCGTCAGCGCCGCGAGCATCTACGAGGGCACCCGCGGCCTGCTGTTGCAGAACCTCGGCCGGCTCGGCATCCAGGTCGACTTCGTCACCGACGCACGAGACCTCCAGGCCTGGGCCGCAGCCGTCCGGCCCGAGACCAAGCTGTTCTTCGCCGAGTCGATCCCGAACCCGAAGAACGACGTGCTCGACATCACCGGCGTCGCCGAGGTGGCCCATCGCGCCGGCGTCCCGCTCGTCGTCGACAACACCCTCGCGACGCCGTACCTCGTGCAGCCCGTCGAGCACGGAGCCGACATCGTCATCCACTCCGCCTCCAAGTTCCTCTCCGGGCACGGGGCCGGCCTCGGCGGGGTCGTCGTGGACGGCGGCCGGTTCGACTGGACCGCGAACCCGGAGCGCTGGCCGCACCTCACCCAGCCCGACCGTGCCCTCGGCGGCGCCAGCTACGTCGACCGTGCCGGCACCGGTGCCTTCCTCGCCTACGCGCGCGACGTCGTCGCCTCTCGCATCGGACCGACCCCCTCGCCGTTCAACGCCTTCCTCCTCCGCCAGGGCATCGAGACGCTGTCGCTCCGCGTCGAGCGGCACGTGGCGAACGCGCTGACGGTCGCGACCTGGCTGGAGGCGCAGCCCGAGGTGACGAGTGTCGACCACGCGGGTCTGGCCTCCAGTCCGTACCACGACCTCGCCCAGCGCTACCTGCCGCGCGGAGCCGGTTCCGTCTTCGCGTTCACGCTCGCCGGCGGCGAGCCGGCCGCGCACGCGTTCATCGACGCGGTCGAGCTGTTCAGCCGGATGACCCACCTGGGCGACGTGCGGTCGCTGGTGCTGCACCCGGCGACGACGACGCACGCCGGGCGCACGGCCGCCGAGCGGGCGGCGCAGGGCATCGACGACGGGCTCGTGCGCCTGTCGATCGGCATCGAGGACGCCACCGACCTGCTCCGCGACCTCGAGCGTGGGTTCGCCGCGGTGCGCGCGGTCACGACGGACGGTCGGGTCGTCGGCCGGGAGGGGCACCCCGCGACCGGCACGGCGGTCACCGTCCTCGACGGGGCCCACTGATGGCGAGGATGCAGCACGTCGGGTACTTCTTCTCGCGCGGCTTCGGCCCGCAGGCATGGGGTCGAGCGGACTGGCACTGGGGCCACGACTGGACCAGACCGGAGATGTACCAGCAGGCCGTCCGTGCCCTCGAGGACGCCGGCCTCGACCTGGTCATCGCCGAGGACGCGATCTCGCTCGGCAACCCGACGACCCTCGACCTGCGGATCCGGCAGGCGTACGGCGGGCCGAAGCACGACCCGCTGCTGCTCGCGCCGTGGCTGTTCGCCGCGACACGGCACATCGGAATCGCCCCGACCGTGAACGCCGGCGTCACCCCGCCGTACCTGGCAGCCCGACAGCTGGCGACGCTCGCGCACCTGTCGTCGGACCGGCTCGGCGTCAACGTCGTCACCGACGTCGGCAGCGCTCGGCACGCCGGTCTCGAACCGCTGCCGCACGACGCCGCCTACGACCGCGCCGAGGAGTGGATCGGCCTGCTCCGTCGGCTCTGGCACTCGTGGGGGTCGGGACACCTGCAGTCCGAGTCGGACTGGCACTTCGCCGACGGATCCGAACTCGACGCCTTCACCCACGAGGGCCGGTACTTCCGGACCGCGGGGCCGCTGAACGCCCTGCCGCTCGAGTCCGACCCGGTCGTGGTCTCCCCCGGTGGCTCCGGCCGCGGACTCGGCTTCGCGGGCGCGCACTCCGACGTGCAGCTCGCGCTCGCTCCCCTGTCGGCCCCTGCGGTCGCCGCCTACCGGACGAAGGTGCACGCCGCCGCCGCCGAGGTCGGACGCCGACCGGAGGACCTGCGCGTCCTGTTCGTGCTCAAGCCCGTCGTGGTTTCTTCACCGGAGGAGGCCGACCGCATCGTAGAAGCATCCCGGCACCCGACCGACGAGGACCTCCGCACGGTCGCGCTCGCGTGGTCGAGCGACTCCGAGACCGACCTGCTCGCCCTCGACCTCGACGCGCCGATACCGGCCGGCACCTTCGCCGACCACGTCTCGGCCGGCACCGTCCGGGGGCTCCTCGGGGACACCCCGGACGCACCCCTGCGCGAACTGCTCACGCGGAAGGCCCGCCTCGGCCGTGTCGCCGACCGCTCGGGCTTCGTCGGGACGGCGGAGGAGTTCGCGGACTTCATCGAGGAGCTCGGGTCGGACGCCGACAACGACGGGGTGATCCTGTCCGGTGACCTGCACCCGGCGCAGGTGTACCGGATGCTCGGCGACCTGGTGCCGGTGCTCCGCCAGCGCGGGATCCTCCGTCGCGAGTACGGCGCGGGCGGTCTGCGGCAGAACCTGTTCGACTTCTGACTTCCGCAAGACGCAACCCCGGCGTCGGGACGGCACGTCACAGCGTTGCGTCCTGACGCCGGGGTTGCGTCTCGCGAAGCTACTTCTTCTTCTTCTTGCCGTCCTTCTTCTTGCTGTCCTTCTTCTTGCCGTTCTTCTTCTTGCCGTCCTTCTTCTTGCTGTCCTTCTTCTTGCTGTCCTTCTCGGCGGACGGCTTCTCCTGCTGCAGCGGGACAGGCTCGGGCGCAGCGGCCGACTCGACACCGTCGACCGGCTCGACGACGACGGCCGAACCGGTGTCCACGAGCACGTCGACCGCCTGTTCGCTGACGACCGGTGCCAGAGCGTCCTCGACCCGCTCGACCAGGACCTCGGCACCGGACTCGGCGAGCCGCAGCAGCGCCTGCGCAGCGCGCAGTCGCGTCGTGGACTTCCGTGCCGACGCATCCGCCCGGGCACCCTCCAGGAACGTCCGGAGCGCACGCTCGGGCGCCGACCGTCCACGCGGAGCGGAACGGTCCAGGCGGTCCAGCTCCCCCGCGATCCCGGCGACGTCGTCCTCGACGTGCTCGTGCCGGACCGACTCGAGCAACGCCGCGACCGCAGCCGCCGCACGTTCGACACCCGGAGTGTGCTGGTCCATCACGACGAGCATCTCGAACACCGCGCCGTAGGACATGGTCTCGAGACGCACCGGCTCGGCACCACGACCGCGCAGCACCAGCCGTGCGTCGGGCGTCGGCAGCCAAGCGACCACGGCGGCGACGGAGGCGACCGACCCCACGATGCGCTCGTACTCGGCCAGGCCCAGACGGTCCTGCTCCCGCAGACGGACTCGGATCGCGATCTCCTGCACGGTGTACCTCTCGTTCGGGACGGCGCCGACGGGGTGCGGCGCCGTGTCCCGGAGCGTAGCCCTCGCACCCGGCAGGACAGGATCGGGCCCGTCCCGACACCGGTCCCGGACATGCCGAAGGCCCTGCACCGTCCGAGAACGGTGCAGGGCCTTCGATGGCAACTCACGTGACAGCGGTCCGACGATCGGCAGGTGGTGGAGATGGGGGGAATCGAACCCCCGTCCATCGCTGCAATTCGACGTCTTCTACGGGCGTATCCGGATGTTCGTTCTGCTCGGCCCCGTCCGTTGCTACCGGCTTCTCGGACGACGGGCCCAGTCTCAGTGCAAGTCCCGCACGGCCCTGAGGCGCAACCGTGCAGCAAGTCCTCTGGATGACGCCGGAACTCAGGTTAGAAGACGATCACCTGGCCGACGGACTTCATGTGCTGGGCTGCTTACGCAGCGAGAGCGAAGTCAGTGCGCTTGGAATTGGCACTTGTTGTTTTCCACGGATCGTTGACGAGATGACCGTGGGTCCTCGGCCCGCTTCCCGTCGGCACACAGGCAATGTCGAAACCGATCATCCCCATGCAGGCCGTCGTGCGAACCACTGTCACGCTGTTGAGTTGCCAAGCCTGGTGCCCGGACGAACCGGGCCAGGCAGTTGTTCAGTCTACCGACTGAACGCGTCCCATGCTAGTCGAGCTGGCTGGTCACTCGCCGAGACGGTTGCGGGAGCGCATGGCCCGTTCGGCCTCGCGCTTGTCGGTCTTCTCGCGCAGGGCCTGGCGCTTGTCGAACTCGCGCTTGCCCTTCGCGACCGCGATCTCGACCTTGGCCCGACCGTCGTGGAAGTAGATCTTCATCGGCACGAGCGTGTAGCCACCCTGTGCCGTCTTGTGCGAGATCTTCACGATCTCCTGCTTGTGGAGGAGCAGCTTCCGCTTCCGACGGGGAGCATGGTTGTTCCACGTCCCCTCGGTGTACTCGGGAATGTGCACGGCGTCGAGCCACGCCTCCCCCGCGTCGACGAACGCGTACCCGTCGACGAGCGACGCCCGACCCTCGCGCAGCGACTTCACCTCGGTCCCGCTGAGCACCATGCCGGCCTCGTACGTGTCCTCGATGAGGTAGTCGTGGCGCGCACGACGGTTCGTCGCGACGACCTTCTCCCCGCGTTCCTTCGCCATGCCCGGCTCCTCTTCGTTCGGTGTGTCCGCGCTGCGCGCGAGCCGCCCAGCATATCGAACGCCGGGAGGCCCGCGCACCTTCCCGGGATCTCCCCGGTCTCGGTGTGCGGGCCTTCGACGTGACGACCTGCGTGAGGGCCGGTGCTCGGCTCAGACCTTCAGGTACCGACGGATCGCGATGGAGGCCGAGACAGCCGCCAGGACGACACCGATCACGATGACCGCCGGGACGACGACCGCCGCGTCGTCCATCCCGATGAACGCCGTCCCGGAGAACCGCTTCGTCAGGTAGTTGCGGACGAAGAACCAGACCACGGCCGTGATCGCACCACCCGCGAGCACGGCTCCGACCGCGGCGGCGATCACCCCCTCGAGCACGAACGGCGTCTGGATGAACCGGTTCGAGGCTCCCACCAGCCGCATGATGCCGAGTTCCCGTCGTCTCGAGAACGCCGACAACCGGATCGTGGTGGCGATCAGGAGGACCGCCGCGACGAGCATCAGCCCCGCGATGCCGATCGCCGTGTACGACGAGGCGTTGAGCAGGTTGAAGATCGGCTGCAGGTACCCGCGCTGGTCGACGACGCTCTGCACGCCCGCGACCTTGGACAGGCTCTCGACCAGGACGTCGGCCTGCGACGGGTTCTTCAGGTTCACCCAGAACGTCTCGTTGAGGTACTCGGGCTTGACGAACTCCGTGGCGGGCGAGTCCTTGAACTGCTGCTTGAACCGTGTGTACGCGTCCTGCTGGTCCTCGAAGTACGCCTTCTCGATGTACGGCTTCAGCGTGGACGACTCGAGCTGCTGCTTGATCTGGGCACGCTGGTCGTCGGTCGCCTTCGCCCCGGTGCAGTTGCCCGTGGTGTCGGTGTCGGTGCAGAGGTAGACCGCGACCTGGGCCCGGTCGTACCAGTAGCCCTTCATCTGGTTGATCTGCATCTGGAGCAGGATCGCGGTGCCGACGAAGGTCAGCGAGATGAAGGTCACCAGGACGACGGAGACGACCATCGAGGCGTTCCGACGGAGGCCGGAACCGACCTCGGCCATGACGAGTCCGAGCCTCATCGGATGAGCCCCGGGATGGTCTGGATGCCGGTCGTGTTCGAGACGCCGCCACGCTGGATGGGCAGGGCCTGGGTCTGGTAGCCGCCGGCCTGCTCGTCACGGAGGACCGTGCCGCCGGAGAGCTCGATGACCCGCCGCTGCATCTGGTTCACGATGCTCGCGTCGTGCGTCGCCATCAGGATCGTCGTGCCTCCTTGGTTGATGCGTTCGAGCAGCGCCATGATGCCCGCCGACGTCGTCGGGTCGAGGTTGCCGGTCGGTTCGTCGGCCAGCAGGACGGCGGGCTTGTTCACGACGGCGCGGGCGATCGCCACGCGCTGCTGCTCGCCGCCGGAGAGCTCGTGCGGCATGCGGGTCGCCTTCCCGGAGAGCCCGACGAGCTTGAGCACGTCGGTGACGGACTCGCTGATGAAGCCCTTGCTCTTGCCGATCACCTGCAGCGAGAACGCGACGTTGTCGAAGACGTTCTTGTTCGGCAGCAGTCGGAAGTCCTGGAACACGACGCCGAGGTTGCGGCGGAAGTACGGGACCTTGCGGGACGAGAGCGCGCCGAGACGCTGTCCGAGGACGTGGATCTGCCCGCGGGAGGGCTTCTCCTCCTTGAGGACGAGCCGGAGGAAGCTCGACTTCCCGGAGCCGGACGCACCGACGAGGAAGACGAACTCACCCTTGAGGATCTCGAGGGTGACGTTGTCGAGAGCGGGACTCGGGTTGCCCGAGTACACCTTGGTGACCTGGTCGAATTTGATCATGACCGGATCAGGGTAGGTCGCGAACCGGTGTTCCTGCTCCAGGCGCGCGGCTCAGGAACCCGCGGGGTCGCTCAGATCGGTGCCGGATCGGGCTCAGTCCTCGTCGGGACGCTTGCGCCACCGGATGCCGGCGTTGATGAAGCCGTCCAGGTCACCGTCGAAGACCGCCGACGGGTTGTTGACCTCGTACTCGGTGCGCAGGTCCTTGACCATCTGGTACGGCGCCAGGACGTAGTTGCGGATCTGGTCGCCCCAGCTGGCCGTGATCGTGCCGGCCAGTTCCTTCTTCTTCGCGCTCTCCTCTTCCTTCTTCAGGAGCAGGAGGCGCGACTGCAGTACGCGCATGGCGGCGGCACGGTTCTGGATCTGCGACTTCTCGTTCTGCATCGAGACGACGGTGCCGGTCGGCAGGTGGGTCAGGCGCACGGCGGAGTCGGTCGTGTTGACGGACTGCCCACCGGGGCCGGAGGAGCGGAACACGTCGACACGGATGTCGTTCTCGGGGATGTCGATGACCGCGGTCTCCGGCATCAGCGGGATGACCTCCACCGCGGCGAAGGACGTCTGGCGCTTGCCCGCGGCACCGAACGGCGACATCCGGACCAGGCGGTGCGTGCCGGCCTCGACCGACAGCGTGCCGAACGCGTGCGGGCCGTCGACCTCGAACGTGGCGGACTTGATGCCGGCCTCTTCCGCGTAGGAGGTGTCCATCACGGTGACCTTCTGGTCGTGCTGCTCGGCGTAGCGCAGGTACATGCGCATGAGCATCTCGGCGAAGTCCGCCGCGTCGACCCCACCGGCACCGGCACGGATCGTGATCACGGCCGGACGGTCGTCGTACTCACCGTCGAGGAGCGTCTGGACCTCGAGCTCGCCCATGGTCTTCGTGATGGCCTTGAGTTCCTCGGCCGCCTCGTCGGCGGACTCCTGGTCCTCGGCCTCGTTCGCCATCTGGACCAGGACCTCGAGGTCGTCGAGGCGCTGTGCGGTGGCGGTCAGCTTCTTCAGCTCGGACTGTCGGTGCGCGAGCGCGCTCGTGACCTGCTGCGCGTGGTCGGTGTCGTCCCAGAGGTCGGGCGCACCGGCCTGCTCGCTGAGCTCGGCGATCTCACGCTCCAGCCGGTCGACGTCGACCACGGAGCGGATGTTCCCGAAGGTCACTCGGAGGGCGTTGACCTGCTCGCTGATGTCCAGTTCGACCATGGTCCCCGATCCTACCGGCCGGGCGTCCGGCTCGACGCCGGACTCAGCGCCCGAGCGACGGCTCCCGGCGCGCCAGACCCGCCGCACCGGCACGCTCGACGGCGACCGGCAGCGCCCGGAGGAAGGCGTCGACGTCCTGCTCGGTCGAGGTGTGCCCGAGGGTGATCCGGAGTGCGCCGCGGGCGTCGTCCTCACCGAGGCCCATCGCGAGCAGCACGTGCGAGGCCTCGGGCACCCCGGCCTGACAGGCCGACCCGGTGGACACGGCGACCCCGGCGGCGTCGAGCAGGAACAGCAGCGAGTCCCCCTCGCAACCCGGGAACGTGAAGTGCGCGTTGTTCGGCAGCCGGTCGACCGGGTCCCCCATCAGCACCGCGGACGGCACGGCGGCCCGGACCCCGTCGACCAACCGGTCCCGCAGGTGCCGGACGTCGGGGTGCGGTGCGGCGGCGGCGACCCCGAAGGCCGCGGCACCCGGGGCGTCCTGCGTGCCGCTCCGCACCTGGCGCTGCTGGCCGCCGCCGTGGATGAGCGGTTCGACGACCGCGCGTCGGCCGAGCACGAGCGCGCCGACCCCGACCGGACCACCGATCTTGTGCGCCGAGACGCTCAGCGCATCGAGCCCGGAGGCGGCGAAGTCCACCGGGACCTGCCCGTAGGCGGCGACCGCGTCGCTGTGCACCGGGACGCCGACCGCGTGCGCGAGCGCCACGATCCGCTCGACGGGCTGCATGGTGCCGACCTCGTTGTTCGCCCACAGGAACGTGACCAGGGCGACGTCGTCGGCGGAGGCGAGTCGGGCCTCCAGTCCGGCCAGGTCGACGCGACCCTGCGCGTCGAGCGGGACGACGTCGACGACGGCGCCCTCGTGGCGCTCCAGCCAGTCGACCGTGTCGACGGTGGCGTGGTGCTCCCCCGCCGGAACCACGATGCGGGGGCGCCGACGGTCGCGCTGCCGCGCCCAGAACAGCCCCTTCACCGCGAGGTTGATGCTCTCGGTCCCGCCCGAGGTGAAGACGACCTCCACCGGGTCGGCGCCGAGCGACGCGGCGACACGGGCACGACCGTCCTCGAGCAGCATCCGGGCGTGCTGGCCGGCACTGTGGATCGACGACGGGTTGCCGACCGTCGCCATCGCGTCGGTGAACGCGGCGAGCGCCGCGGGCAGGATCGGCGTCGTCGCGGCGTGGTCGAGGTAGACGGGCACGGGGTACCCCTTTCTGGAGCGTTTTCAGGATACCCGGTCGGCCTCGTACCCTGGGGGCGTGTACGAGACCGCGACCGAGACCACGCCCGGCTTCCGGGTCGACGACGGCGACCCCCGGATGACGGTGCGGTCCGCCTCGGCGACCGCGGTGACGGTGGTCGTCGACGGCCGGGGCGCCTTCCCCCTGGCACGCCAGGGCGACACCGACGAGTGGAGCGCCAGCACGCCCGGCGTGCAGGTCGGGGACACGTACCACCTGCTCGTGGACGGACCGTCGGGGCCACGGCACGATTTCGACCCGACGCGCCCGCTCCTCGACCCGTACGCACGCGGGATCGTCGCGACCGACGCCGACGCCGACGCCGAGGCCGGCGCCGACGGCACCCGCTGGACCAGCGTCGTCGTCGACGGCGACTTCGACTGGGGCGGCGTCACGAAGCCCGTCGTCCCCCTCGACCGGGCCGTCGTCTACGAGGCGAACGTCCGGACCTTCACGAGCGCGAACCCGGCCGTCCCCGAGGAGCTCCGTGGCACGTACGCCGGCATCGCGCACGAGAGCACCATCGCCCACCTGCAGCGCATCGGCGTGACGACGCTGGAGCTGCTGCCCGTGCAGGCGTTCGACACCGAGCGCTGGCTGCGCGAGGCCGGGCGCGAGAACGCGTGGGGCTACAACACGCTCGGCTTCTTCGCCCCGCACGCGGGCCACGCCTCCGCCGGAGCCCGGGCCGCCGGTGCCGACGGGGTGCTCCGCGAGTTCAAGGGCATGGTCCGACTGCTGCACGAGGCGGGGATCCAGGTGGTCCTCGACGTCGTCTACAACCACACCGCGGAAGAGGGTCTCGGCGGCCCCACGACCTCGCTCCGCGGGATCGACGGTGCCGGCCGCTACCGCTGGTCGGACACCGACACCTACTACGACACGACGGGCTGCGGCAACACCCTCGACACCTCGGTGACGGCGACCGCCGACCTGGTCCTCGACAGCCTGCGCTACTGGGCGCGTGAGGTCCAGGTCGACGGCTTCCGCTTCGACCTGATGGCGTCGCTGGCCCGCGACGCCGACCACGTGTTCGACCCCGAGCACCCGCTGCTCGAGCGGATCCGGAACCACCCCGACCTGCAGGACACGCTCGTCATCGCGGAACCGTGGGACGTCGGGCCGGACGGGTGGCGTACCGGTTCCTTCGGTGCCCGCACCCTCGAGTGGAACGACGGGTTCCGCGACACGGTGCGGAAGTTCTGGCTCGAGGACATCGCCGACGAACGCCGCCGCGGCGCCCCGGACGCCGGGATCGGGGCGCTCGCCGGGGCCCTCACCGGTTCGCGCCACCTGTTCGGGGCGGAGCGTGGCCCGCTGTCCGGCGTCAACTTCGTGACCGCCCACGACGGCTTCACCCTGCACGACCTGGTGTCCTTCGACGCGAAGCACAACGAGGCGAACGGCGAGGAGAACCGCGACGGCTCGAACGACAACCGCTCGTTCAACCACGGCATCGAGGGCGACACCGCGGACCGGGGCGTCCGTGCGGCGCGCGGGCGCTCGATGCGGAACCTGATGGCGACCGTGCTGCTCTCCGCCGGCGTGCCGATGATCACCGCGGGTGACGAGCGCAGCCGGACCCAGAACGGCAACAACAACGCCTACGTCGTCTCCGACGACCTGACACCGGTCGACTGGTCGGACGACGAGGACGCCGAGTCCATGACCGAGGCGATGGCCGCCCTGACCCGGCTCCGCGCGGCGCACCCGGCACTCCGTCCGTCGCGGTTCGGCGTCCCCGGGCAGACCACGCCCTCGGCGTCGCGGATGACCTGGTACGGCCCGGACGGACAGGCGATGACGGCCGAGGGCTGGGACCAGCCCATCCACCGTGCCCTGCAGTACTTCGTCGAGTCGACGCCGGAGCACGAGCCCTACGACCGCGTGCTGGTGGTGGTGCACGGCAGTGGACGCACCCGCGACCTGACGCTGCCGACGCGCGAGGACGTCTTCGCGTACCGGCTGGCCTGGTCCAGCGAGAAGCACCGCGACCACTCCCGGCACCGCCCCGCCGGCACCGGGTTCACGGCCTACGGCCCCGGCATCCACGTCTTCGAGGTCGTCTGACGGACGGCCCCGTTCAACACCGGGTCCGGAGGCGCGACACGCTTCCCGGGGAACACGGACGGCCCAGCCGGGTAGCGTCTGCTCCGTGGCCTCCGTAGACCGACCCCGGCGTCCGAAGATCGGGCGCATCCCGATCACCGAACTCGCCCCGACGACGCCGAACGGCTTCCCGGGCAAGGGCTTCGACGGGGAGGTGATCACGTTCGGAGCGACCGTCTTCCGGGAGGGGCACGGCATCATCGGCGCGGACCTCGTCCTCGTCCGGCCCCTCGGCCAGAAGCCCGAGACGACGCAGGCCGTCGCCCAGCAGACCCCTGCACCCGCGGCGCCTCAGGTCGACGAGCGCACCCTCCGCGTCCCGCTGACGCTCGTCGCCGCGGGCACCGATCGCTACGAGGCGACCGTGCAGGTCGAGGGCACCGGTGTCTGGGAGTGGCACGTCGAGGCGTACTCCGACGACTGGGCGACCTGGGTGCACGGCGCCCGACTGAAGATCGCCGCCGGCGTCGACACCGAGGCGACCCTGCTCGACGGTGCCGCACTGCTCGACCGTCAGGGCTCCGCCGTGGCCGCCCGTGCCGCGGCCCGCCTGCGGGACACCGACCTCGACGCGGCCGAACGCCTGGCCGCCGTGGACGACCCGCGCGTCGTCGCCGAGATCGCCGAGACACCGATCGACTCGCTGCGCACGAGCTCCGCCCTGCAGCTGCTCGACGTCGAGCGCACCCGCGCCGGCGTCGGCGCCTGGTACGAGTTCTTCCCCCGCAGCGAGGGCGCCAAGCGCAACCCGGACGGCTCGTGGAAGAGCGGCGACTTCCGGACCGCGGCCCGTCGTCTGCCCGCCGTGGCCCGGATGGGCTTCGAGATCGTCTACCTGCCGCCGATCCACCCGATCGGCCGGACCGCCCGCAAGGGCCCGAACAACACGTTGACCGCCGGACCGGACGACCCGGGCAGCCCCTGGGCGATCGGTGGGCCGGAGGGTGGCCATGACGCCATCCACCCGGACCTCGGCACCGAGGACGACTTCCGCGCCTTCGTCGAGACCGCGAAGAACACCGGCATGGAGGTCGCACTCGACTTCGCCCTGCAGTGCTCCCCCGACCACCCCTGGGTCACCGAGCACCCGGAGTGGTTCACGGTCCGCGCCGACGGCTCCATCGCCACGGCCGAGAACCCGCCGAAGCGGTACCAGGACATCTACCCGATCCAGTTCGACACCGACCCCGAGGGCCTGGTCGCCGAGGTGCTCCGTGTCCTGCGCCACTGGATCACGTTCGGCGTCAAGGTGTTCCGCGTCGACAACCCGCACACCAAGCCGCTGTGGTTCTGGGAGCGCGTGATCCGTGAGGTCCGCGACGAGCACCCGGACGTCGTGTTCCTCGCCGAGGCGTTCACCCGCCCGGCGATGATGCGCGCCCTGGCCGAGACCGGGTTCCAGCAGTCGTACTCGTACTTCACCTGGCGGAACACGAAGGAGGAGATCGAGACGTACTTCGACGAGCTCTCCCACGAGACGAGCGCCTACCTGCGCCCGAACCTCTTCGTGAACACGCCGGACATCCTCACCGAGTTCCTGCAGTACGGCGGCCGTGCCGGCTACAAGGTGCGCGCCGCCCTCGCCGCGACCGGCGCCCCGACGTGGGGCATGTACGCCGGGTACGAGCTCTTCGAGGACGTCGCCCGCCCGGGCTCCGAGGAGAACATCGACAACGAGAAGTACGAGTACAAGCCCCGTGACTTCGCGCTCGCCGAGGCGGAGGGCGCGAGCCTCGCCCCCTACGTGACGATGCTCAACCGCCTGCGGTCGGCGCACCCTGCGCTCCGGCAGCTGCGGAACACCACCGTGCACAGTGCCGAGGACGACGCCATCGTCGTGTACTCCAAGCACCTGCCCGGCCGGTTCACCCGGTCCGGTCGGGACGACACGGTGATCGTCGTGGCGAACGTCGACCCGCACTCCGCTCGTGAGACGACCGTGCACCTCGACCTCACCGCCCTCGGGCTCGAGCCCGGCACCGAGTTCGACGTCCGCGACGTCGTGACCGGTGCCCGCTGGACCTGGGGCTCCTCGAACTACGTGCGCCTGGATGCCTTCCAGGAGCCCGTGCACCTGCTCGTCGTGGAAGGACCGCACCGATGACCGATCCCAACAGCACCGGGCAGAACAGCGCAGCACTGGACGGCGCACCACAGCCGCCCCGTGGACCGGGCCTGCCGCCGGTCCCGCCGCCGCCGCCCGCGATCCCCCGTCAGGTCGTCCGCACCGAGCCGAACACCTCGGCACCGGGTGAGGACCTCCCGGGCGTTCCGGCCGCCGCACCCGAGACACCCTCACGCGACGTGCCGGAGTCGGCCACCCTCGCCGGCGGAGTGACGACGGACGCACCGGACGAGACGGAGGCGACCGCCGCCTCCCGGACGGACGGCGCGCCCGCCACGTCCCCCAGCACCACCGCCGCCACGACGGAACCGGTACCCGGTCCCGTCGACGAGTGGATCCGCCAGCAGGTCGCCGAGGGCCGGTGGTCCCAGCCGCACGACGTGCTCGGCCCGCACCCGGTCGACGGTGGCACGAGCGTCCGCGTGGTCCGCCACCTGGCGACCGCGGTCCGCATCGTCCGACCGGACGGCGACGACGTCGAACTCCGTCATGAGGGCGAGGGCGTCTGGGCCGGCGCGACCCGCGGCGAGCTCGGCCGCTACCGCGTCGAGGCCGACTACGAGGACGACGAGACCTGGACCACCGACGACGCGTACCGGTTCCCGCCGACGCTCGGCGAGCTCGACCTGCACCTGTTCGGCGAGGGCCGCGACGAGCAGCTCTGGCACCACCTCGGTGCGCACGTCCAGACCGTGGACGGCGTCGACGGCGTGGCGTTCGCCGTGTGGGCTCCGCGTGCCACCGCGGTCCGCGTGATCGGCGACTTCGAGGGCTGGGAGGGCCGCACCACCGCGATGCGCCGTCTGAACGACCTCGGCGTGTGGGAGTTGTTCTGGCCCGGTGCCCTCGAGGGGCAGCGCTACAAGTTCCAGATCCTCACCGACAGCGGTTGGGTGGAGCGGGCCGACCCGTTCGCCCGCCGGACCGAGGTCCCGCCGCTCACCGCCTCCGTGATCACGAGCGCACACCACACCTGGTCGGAGGGTGACGAGCGGTGGATGGCCGCGCGTGCCACCACGACCACCCACGACGCACCGATGAGCGTCTACGAGGTGCACCTCGGCTCGTGGCGTCCGGGGTTGAGCTACCGCGAGGTCGCGGACGACCTCATCGGGCACGTCCAGTACACGGGCTTCACCCATGTCCAGTTCCTGCCGCTCGCCGAGCACCCGTTCGGCGGGTCGTGGGGCTACCAGGTCACCGGCTACTACTCACCGACGGCACGGTTCGGCTCCCCCGACGACCTGCGGTACCTCATCGACCGACTGCACTCGGCCGGCATCGGCGTGATCATGGACTGGGTCCCCGGCCACTTCCCGAAGGACGAGTGGGCGCTGGCGAAGTTCGACGGCTACGCGCTGTTCGAACACCCGGACCCCCGCCGCGGCGAGCAGCTCGACTGGGGAACCTACGTGTTCGACTTCGGGCAGCCGCAGGTGCGCAACTTCCTCGTCGCCAACGCGCTGTACTGGCTCGAGGAGTTCCACATCGACGGCCTCCGGGTCGACGCGGTGGCCTCGATGCTGTACCTCGACTACTCCCGCACCGAGTGGCTGCCGAACATCCACGGCGGCCGCGAGAACCTCGAGGCGATCTCGCTCCTGCAGGAGACGAACGCGACCGCCTACAAGCGCTACCCCGGCATCGTGATGATCGCCGAGGAGTCGACCTCGTGGCCCGGCGTCACCCGGCCGACGAGCGCCGGCGGGCTCGGCTTCGGGCAGAAGTGGAACATGGGCTGGATGCACGACACGCTGCAGTACGTCGAGCGTGACCCGGCCTTCCGCTCGTACCACCACGACGAGATCACGTTCTCGTTCGTCTACGCGTTCAGCGAGCAGTTCACCCTGCCGATCAGCCACGACGAGGTCGTGCACGGCAAGGGCTCGCTCTACGGCAAGATGCCCGGCGACGAGTGGCAGAAGCTGGCCAACGTGCGCGCCTACCTCGCGTTCATGTGGGCGCACCCCGGCAAGCAGCTGCTCTTCATGGGCCAGGAGTTCGCGCAGCCCTCGGAGTGGAGCGAGGCGAACGGCCTCGACTGGTGGCTCCTCGACGACCCGGGGCACCGCGGCGTGCAGGACCTGGTCGCCGAGCTGAACCGCGTCTACAAGGAGAACCCGGCGCTCTGGACGTTCGACGCCAGCGCGGAGGGCTTCGAGTGGCTCGAGAGCGGCGACGCACCGCACTCGACGCTCGGGTTCCTCCGCAAGGCGGGTGACGAGAAGCTGGCGGTCTTCGTCAACTTCTCCGGCGTCCCCGTCGAGCACCGCTTCGGGCTGCCGACGGCGGGCACATGGAACGAGGTGCTCAACACCGATGCTTCGGCGTACGGCGGTTCCGGTGTCGGCAACCTCGGCTCGGTCGAGGCCGAGGACGTCCCGTGGGCGGGCCGCCCCGCCTCCGCGAACCTGGTCGTGCCGCCGCTCGGCGCGGTCTGGCTGCGACTGGCCGAGTAACGCACACCTCCCCCGCGGGGGCACACGGAACGGACGGGAGGCCCGGTACCAGCTGGTACCGGGCCTCCCGTCTGTCCTGTGTCGCGTCGAGCGCGCCGCGGCTCAGTAGAGAGCGTTGGCGAGTCGCCGTCGCGCCGCGACGACGCGCGGGTCCTCGGCACCGATCAGCTCGAAGTACTCGACCAGCCGCACGCGGAGGGCTTCACGGTCCTCACCGAAGACCGTCGGGACGAGGTCGAGGAGACGTCCGAAGGCGTCCTCGACGTGCCCTCCGCTGATGTCGAGGTCGGCGACCGCGAGCTGCGCCGCCACGTCCGACGGACCGGCGCCGGCTGCTGCCCGGATCTCGTCCGCCGTCTTGCCGGCGAGACGGTCGAGCAGCGAGACCTGCGCCAGACCGGCGACGGCCATCTGGTCGTGCGGATCCTGCAGGATCGCGGTGCGGTACTCGCTGATCGCGGTGGCGTAGTCGCCGGCCTCGATCGCGTCGTACGCGGCCTGGTGGTGCGGCGGCAGCGGCTCCGGTTCCGGCTCGCCCTGCTCGGCGTCGTCCGCCTCGATCGCGCCGTCGACCTGGACCCGGCCGGCGATGCCGTTCTGCTCCGCCGCCTGCAGGACCTGCTCGAACACGTCGCGGACCTCGGCCTCGGGCAGTGCGCCGACGAAGAGCCCGAGCGGGCGGCCACCGATCACCGCGGCGACCGTCGGGATCGACTGCGCCTGGAACGCCTGGACGAGCTGCGGGTTGGTGTCCGCGTCGACCTTGGCGAGGACGATGCGACCCGCGTACTCCTCGGTCAGTCGTTCGAGGACCGGCGAGAGCTGCTTGCACGGGCCGCACCACTCGGCCCAGATGTCGACGATGACCGGGACGACGGTGGAGAGCTGGACGATGTCCTGGAAGCTCTGATCCGTGACGTCCATCACGAGGGACGGGACGCTCAGTACGCCGTCACCAGCGGCTCCGGCTGCCGGAGCACCGGCGGCAGGCCCGCTCGGGGCTGCCGCCGCCGGGACGCCGGGGCCCTGCGGCGGACGCTGCGCCCGGTCGACGAGGGACGAGAGGTCGACCGCTCCACGCAAGCTGGACGGGGTCGGGGGGACGTTGGTCATTGCACCTCACTCGCTGCGATCAGGCCCTGAGTGAACCCGAGGAGTTCTATCTTGTCGTCCGAGCCCACGGGGGGCACGGAGAAGAGCAACTGGACGCCGTACGTGGCCGTCACGCCCTTGGTGCTGGAGTCCACACCCGACAGCGCCTTGACAGCACCCTCGGGGTTGACCTCGGCACCGTCCGCCGTCGGGGTGACCTTCTCGACCTCGTTGAGGTCGACGGACACGAGCGCACCGGCGGTGTTCGTCGCGAGGGCCAGGGCGGTGTCCTCGGGCACCTCGGACGAGTACTCGATCTTCGCGGTGTCCGGCAGCCCCTTCGCCTTCTCGTCCTTGTAGGACTTGCCGATGCGCGATCGCAGGTCGTCCCCGTCGCTGTCGAACAGGTCGGCCGACTCGCTCTCGGTGTCCTTCGAGAGGATGTCGCCGTACGCCGCGGCGACGGCGTTCGGCGCCAGCGCCAGGAGCTTCGTGTCCGGAGCGAGCTGAGCGGCACCGACGGAGGTCGGCGCGAGCGACGGCAACTGTGCATCGGCCTCGAGCGAGACCGCGTACTCGACCTTGTAGTCGGAACGGGCGTCCTGCTGCACGAGGGTCAGCGCCTGCGGGGCCGTCTTCTTGTCGGTGCAGTCCGCGGCGACCACGGCGAACACGGTCCGCGGCCAGGTGTCGGTCTGCTGCGGCAGCGCGACGCACACGTCGTCGGCGTCCACGGCGGGCAGGGCCTGCGCCTTGTCGTCACTGTCGCGGATGGTGTAGTTCGCCTTGCGGATCTCGAGCGCCGGACCGGTGAAGCGGGTGGCGGCGAGGTCGGCGTCCTTGTCGGCGTCGGCCTTCTCGGCGACCTCCGCCACGCGGGACACGATGCGGCCGATCTGCTGCTTCGTCGCGGCGGTCGAGGTGTCCGCGGCAGCGGCACCGGTCGCCGTGGCGGTCGGTGTCGGGGTGACGTCCGCGCCACCGCCGGTCGGCCAGTACTCCGAGGAGCAGCCGCTCAGCACGAGTGCACCGGCGACGAGGACCGGCACGGCGATGATCGCGCGGCGACCACGTCGGCTGCGGGCCGGCACCTGGGCTCCGGCCGCGGCGGCTCGACGGGAGGCACGCACGCGCGGCGGGCGCCCGCCCCCGCTCCGACGACGCGGGCCACGGGACCGG
This sequence comes from Curtobacterium sp. MCPF17_031, assembly GCF_003234035.1. Classification (NCBI taxonomy): domain Bacteria; kingdom Bacillati; phylum Actinomycetota; class Actinomycetes; order Micrococcales; family Microbacteriaceae; genus Curtobacterium; species Curtobacterium sp. MCPF17_031. Next base: position 559,433 of record NZ_QKSG01000001.1, read on the forward strand.
CGCTGGTGCAGGAAGGCCCAGACGAGCAGCACCAGGCCGCCGAGCACGAAGACCCCTCCGGCGGTCAGCAGCGGACCCACGGAGGGCGTGGCGGTGTCGCGCGGCCACGTCACGGAGATGTCCGAGGGTGCGGCGTCCGAGCCGTCGCCCATCACCACGAGCGACACGTCGGCCGGCAGCCGGACGGTGAACTGACGGGCATCGTCGTACTCCTGGTACCAGAGGTCGCTGCCCTTCGGGTCGGGCAGGTCGGAGCCGGATCCGGTGGTGCGGGACTGCAGGGAGGCGTCCTCGGCGTCGTAGCGGAGGGTGGTGTGTTCGGCGTCACCGATCCACGCGTCGACGTCCGACGTCTTGCCGTAGGCGGCGAACACCTTGCCGGAGCCCGAGACGTTGACGCGCTGGTAGCCGGGGTTCGCGTTGAGGACGCTGCCGGGCAGCACGGTCACGGGAGCGGCGTTCGTCCCGCTCGTCGCCGCGACGATCGAGGTGGGTGGCGCGAACACGGTCCGCTGCCCGACTCCCAGGCCGACGAGGAGCACCCCGATGACGAAGCTGACGATCGCCAGGACGAATCGCACGGATCTCTCTCCCTCCGCGCCGGGGTGGGTGGATCGGCGCAGGACAACGGCCCAGGGTACCCAGGACAGCTGGGAGGCGCATCCCCGGGTCCGCCGCATGCCTCAGGAGCCGACGCGGACGCACCACTACAATCGGGGTCCGGACTGCACGGGGTGGTCCGGGACGACCACAGGGAGCGACACGTGGCGAACGACGAGGCAGAGTTCGGGACCGAGCTGCGGGGCTACCGCAAGGACGAGGTCGAACGGGCTCTGAACGACCTCCGCCGCGAACTGATCAAGTCGAACACCGACCGGGCCGAGGCGGCGAAGGAGATCCGTCTCCTGCAGTCCCGTGTCTCGGACCTGCAGGGCGAGCTCGACGAGGCCGGCACCCCCACCTACAGCGGCCTCGGCACCCGGCTCGAGTCCACCCTCCGCGTCGCGGAGGAGCAGTCCACCCGACTGATCAGCCAGGCCGACATCGACGCCCAGCGGCTCCGCGCCACCAGCCGCACCGAGGCCGAGCGCACCCTGCGCGAAGCCCGCGACGAAGCCCAGGTCACGCTCGAGGACGCCCGCACCCGTGCGACCAACGAGCTCTCCCGCGCCCGCGCCGAGTCCGCCGACACCGTCGAGCGCGCCCGCTCCGAGGCCGGCATCCTCGTGCAGGACGCCCGCAACGAAGCCGCCGCCATCCGTGGAGCCGCCGTCACCGAGGCCGCCGAGGTCCGCTCGGTCGCCATCCGCGAGACCAACGCCCTCCGCGCCCAGGTCGAGCACGAGGTCGCCGAACTCCGCGAGGTCGCCCAGCGTGAGTCCGCCGATGCCCGTCGTGCCGCCGCCGACCTCGACCGCGAGACCGAGCACCGCCGCAGCGTCTTCGAGGCCGACCAGGCCCGTCGCCTCGAGGACCTCGACCGCGAGGAGCGCACCCGCCGTGAGCAGCTGGAACGCACGCTGACCGAAGCCCGCACCGCATGGGAGCGCGAGCACGGTGAGGCGCGCCGCGCCCTCGAACTCGAACTCGAGACCCGTCGGGCGGAACTGGCCGCGGAGGTCGACCAGCGCCGGGCCGGACTCGCCGCCGAGATCGACGACCGTCGGAGTGCCCTCGACGAGGAGCTGGCCGCCGCCCGCGCCGAGTGGGACCGCGAGCTCGCCGTCGCCCGAACCGACCTCGAGCAGGAGATCGCGGCCGCGCGTGCCCAGCTCCGGGTCGACTCCGAGCAGACCGCGGCCGAGAACGCCCGCCGGGTGCAGGAGACCACCGACCGGATCGAGCGCGAGACCGCCGAGCACGTCGCCCGCATCGAACGTGAGCGCGCCGCCGCCACCGCCGAGGCCGAGCGCGCCGCCCGGGAACACGAGAACGAACTCGCCGCCCGTCGGGAACGCGAGCACGCCGAGGTCGACACCGAGATCGCCGACCGTCGCACGGCGGAACTCGACGACCTGTTGGCCGAGCGCACCGCCCTCCGCCAGGAGATCGACACGGCCCGCGCCGGTCTCGCCCAGGAACGCGACGAGGTGCGTGCCGAGATCGCCCGCGAACGTGACGACGCCCGCGCGGCCCTCGAGACCGAACTCGCCGCGCGCCGCGACGACGCCGAGCAGGAGTACCTCGACCGGCACCGTGCCACGGTCACCGAGACGCAGAAGTACCTGGATGAGGCGAACCTCCAGCTCGCCGAGGCCACCCGCCGCGCCACCACGGCACGTGAGACCGCCGACCGCCTCGAGCGGGAAGCCACGGACCTCGCCCGCCGACAGGAGACCGCCGCGCAGGAGCACGCCGCCGACCTGGTGCGCGAGGCACAGGAGCGTGCGCACCGCCTCGTCGCAGACGCCGAGGACCGGACCGCCGAGCTCTTGGCCGATGCGGAGGACCGGCTCGGGGCGATCCGGACCGAGCGGGAAGCCGTGGCGGGGTACCTGGAGAACCTCCGTGGCGTCCTGAGCCATGCAGCTGGCGTCATCGACGAGCAGGCGCCGGCGCAGGGCGACCGGTCGGACTCCGACGAGCGGGACGACAGGGTCCGCTGACGACGCCGTCCGCGGCGTCGGCCCCGTCCTCGGACGGGGCCGGGCTACGGGCGCTGGTCGTCCGCGGGCCAGTGGGTCGGCAGCGGAGCGCTGCCCGGGACGACGAGATCGGCGATCGCGTCAAGGACGATCCGCACGTACTTCTCCCCCACCCACAGGTGCTTCGCCCCCGCAACGGGAACGACCCGGACCGTCGGGGCGATGGCGAACCGTCGGGCTGCCTCGTCGGGCTGCAGGAAGTCGTCGTGCTCGGGGACGAGGGCGACCACCGGCACCTCGACCGCGGCCCAACGCGCGAGTTCCTCGTCGGAGGTCCGGTGCAACGGCGGCGACAGCAGGACCACACCGGCGACGTGCCCCGCCTCGACGTGCTCGAGGGCGTGCTTGAGGACGACCTCCGTGCCGAACGACCAGCCGACCAACCACGGCGTCGGCAGCCGCCGCTCGACGACGTCGTGCACGGCGGCACGGAGGTCGAACCCCTCGGACACGCCGTCGCCGAAGACACCCTCCGAGGTACCGCGAGGTGAGGTGACCGATCGGAAGTTGAAGCGCAGCACCGCGATGTCGGCCAGCGCGGGCAGGCGCGCGGCGGCCTTCTTCAGGACGTGTGAGTCCATGAAGCCCTGCGCAGTCGGCAGCGGGTGCAGGGCGACGACGGTTCCCCGCGCGGGCCGGTCGAGCGGTTCTGCCAACTCGCCGACGAGGGTCAGGTGGTCGTCGGTGACGAGCTCGATGTCGGTACGAGTGGCGGGAAGGACCGTGCCGGACCGGATCTCGGCGCTGTCTGCGGTGGGTGCAGGCTCGGACGTCATGCGATGCTCCAGCAGTGGTGGTGCCAGTGCCGCCGCGCTGCCAGGTCGGCTGCGTCGCCGAGGACGCCGTCCGCACGCCAGACCACGACGTGTGCGACGCCGGGCTCGATCGTCAGGCCGCAGCCCGGGCAGAGGTACTCCTTCTGCGCGGACGCTGCCGAGATCGGCTGGACCGACCACTCGCGACCACGCCGGTGTTCGGTGCGCCGCCAGCCGTTGAGCATGCGGTTGAAGCCGGAGTCCTCCGGCTCGACGTCATGACCACGACCGCGAGGGCTCCGCGGCCGGTTGCTCCGCGGCACCCCGATCGCCGATCAGTACCAGTTGTACGAGACGCTGTGCGCCCAGGCGCCACAGGGAGTGCCGTAGACACCGGTGATGTAGTTGAGACCCCAGGTGATCTGCGTGGCCGGGTTGGTCTGCCAGTCGGCACCGGCGGATGCCATCTTGCTGCCCGGCAGCGACTGCGGGATGCCGTACGCGCCACTCGGGTTGTAGGCGTTGACCCGCCAGCCGGACTCCTTGTTCCACAGGGAGACGAGGCAGCTGTACTGGTCGTTGCCCCAACCGCGAGCGGCGACCATCTGCTGGCCGATGGCCTGGGCGCTGCCCGGGTCCGGCGTGGCCACGGGCGCGACCGGCGTGCTGGCGACCGGCTTCTGGGCGGACGTCGACGTCGTCGCCACGTCAGTGTCGGTCGCGTCGGTGTCCGGCGACGCGGTGGGGCTCGGCGTCGGTACCGGCTTCGGCGCCGGCTTGGTCACGTCGAAGCCGTCACGCGCTGCGTCGAAGTCGCCGTACGTGCCGTGCGCCGAGAACTGCTGCGGCACCGAGATCGGTGCCGGTGCCAGCACGGGCGCGGCCGACGCGGCGTCCGTCTGCATCGGGTTGAAGAGCGACCCGCCGACGAAGGCAGACACCGCGAAGAAGGAGAGCACGGGGATCGTCGAGCGCTGCCGGACGAAGCCCCCGAAGGACCGCGGCGCCGACGGCTTGACCGGGGCGACCGCGCGGCTGCGTGCACGACGCACGACACGCGGTGCGGTGAGGGTCGGCGCGACGGCGGCACGGGCCGCGGAGGCGTCCGAGACACGGTTCGCCGCGACGGACACCGGCGCGATGACGGGAGCGACGTGCTGCTGCGCCTGCGGTGCGGTCACCGGACGGGCGACCGAGGTCTCCGTCGTGCGGATTCGGTTCTTCGCCGCTCGGCGCTCACTGACGATCGCGAGATCGTCCGGTGCGCGGGTTCCGCGGTCGGATCGGTTGTCTGCCGTGTGCCTGCCCATGAGTCTGTCCAGGATAACGGAACGATCACGGAAAGCGAAGCACCTGACCCAGGTGAGTCGGTCCGGTGCGGACGGGAGGCCCGGTGCAGGTCCTCGAGGCGGCCTCAGCGGACGGCGAGCATGACCTCGATGACGGCGTCGAGCAGTGCGTCGACCTGGGCTTCGCGGTACCCGCCGTGCTTCGGACGGAACACGACGGATCGCACCTCGGTCAGGCTCAGCGGCTTGCCGTCCTTGAAGTACCCGTGCAGCCGACGGGAGAACGCGTCCACGTCCTTCGGGTGGTACCCGGTCGTCAGGAAGTTGACCCGCTGGAACCGCTGCGCGTCGGGACGTCCCAGTCGCGCGACGACGTCCGAGGCCTTCCCCCGCGCCTCCGCGTACCAGGCCTTCTGGCCGACGTCCGCGATCTCGCGCTCACGCTCACGGGCGGCGAAGGCGTCCTCCAGTCGCTCGAGCGCGGCGTCGACGTGCACGGTCGAGTACCCGCCCTTCTTCATCGAGAAGGCCGTCGCACGGATCTTGGCGGCCTCGATCCCCGGGGCGCTGTCGTTGGCGGTGTACGCGCGACGAGCGTCTTCGAGGAAGTGATCGACCTCGTCGGAGTCGTAGCCGAGGACCGAGCGGGGGGCAGTCGGGAACGTCGATGGCACGGCGCCATTGTGCCAGGCTCCGACCAGTGCGCCACCTGGACGCGCGGGGCCGTCCGCTCAGGAGGAGCGACGGGGCGAGCAGACTGTCAGTGGTTGACGACGAGGTACATCAGGTACGCGATGGCCGCGGACGGCAGGATGCTGTCGATCCGGTCGAGCAGTCCCCCGTGGCCGGGCAGGAACGACGAGATGTCCTTGATGCCCAGGTCTCGCTTGATCATCGACTCGGTGAGGTCGCCGAGGGTGGCGGACCCGGAGATCAACACCCCGAGGATGATCCCGGTCCACCAGGGCAGACCGAGCATGAGCCAGGTGACCAGGATGCCGACGACGATGCTCGCACCGACCGAGCCGCCGAAGCCCTCCCAGGTCTTCTTCGGGCTGATCCGCGGAGCCATCGGGTGCTTGCCGAGGTTGATGCCGGTGGCGTAGGCCCCGGTGTCCACGGCGACGACCACGAGGATGAACCCGACGACCCAGAGCTGCCCCTGTTCCTGCGCGGACAGCAGCACCACGCAGGCGCCGAGCAGGGTCACGTACGCCTGGACGAACAGGCCGTTCGTCAGGTCCCGCGCCACGCTCGCCGCCGGCGGCTTCGAGCGCGACACCGCGACCTCGACGAGACGCCAGAGCGAGATGAACACGACACCGCCGAGCAGCGTGAACAGCGCCCAGATCTGCCCGCCCAGGAACGCCGCCGGCACCGTGGCGATCGCGACCGCGACGCTCGGGATCCGGGGGACGTCACGACCGGCGAACCGCATCGCGCTCGCCAGTTCGTAGACGCCGAGCCCGAGCAGGAACGCGGCCACGACCATGAACGACGGGGTGTACAGCAGCAGCGACCCGAGCATGACCACCGCGAACGCCAGGGCGATCGCGATGGCTGCCGGCAGGTTCCGTCCGGTCCGCGCTGTCAGTGCCTCGTTCCGCGCACCGAACTCGGCACGGCGCTGACGGATCTGCGCCTCGAAGTCGTTCCGGGCCGCCCTCGCCCGCGCGTCGAAGTCCTGTCGGAACCCCGACGTGCGGCGGTCATCAGATGTGGGGCGGTCGTCGCCCTGGTCGGGACGGCGCATCAGACCTCGAGGAGTTCGGCTTCCTTCTTCTTCAGCGCCTCGTCGATCTGGTCGACGTGCTTCTTCGTCAGGGCGTCGAGCTCCTTGTCGCTGCGGGCGATGTCGTCGTCGGACACCTCGCCCTTCAGCGCGTCGAGGTCGTCCTTCGCCTTGCGTCGGATGTTGCGGAGGACGACCTTGTGGTCCTCACCCTTGCTCTTGACGATCTTCACGAACTCCTTGCGGCGCTCGGCCGAGAGCTCGGGGATCGTCACACGGACGATCTCGCCGTCGTTGGTCGGGCTCGCACCGAGGTTCGGGAAGGTCGCGATGGCACGTTCGATCTCCTTGAGCGCCGTCTTGTCGTACGGCGTCACGATGAGCGTGCGGGCTTCCGGCGTCTGCAGGGACGCGAGCTGCGCGAGGGGGGTCGGGGACCCGTAGTACTCGACCGGGATCTTCTGGAAGAGCGCGGCGTTGATGCGTCCGGTGCGCACGGTGCCGAAGTCGTCCTTCGCCACGTCGACGGCCTTCGCCATCTTCTCGGTCGCATCGGTCATGACGTCACTGATCACGGTGGTTCTCCTTCGGTACGGGTCGAGTCTAGTCAGTCGGCGGCGGTGCGCCGGTCAGTTGCTGACGACGGTGCCGATGCGCTCGCCCTGGATCGCGGCGCGGACGTTGCCCTCGCCCTCCATGCCGAAGACGTGCATCGGCATGCCGTTGTCCATGCAGAGCGAGAACGCCGTTGCGTCGACGACCTTGAGGCCCTTGAGCAGCGCGTCCTGGTAGGTGACGTGGTGCAACTTCTCGGCGGTCGGGTCCTTCTTGGGGTCCGCGGAGTACACGCCGTCGACGCCGTTCTTGGCCACGAGCACCTCGTCGGCACCGATCTCGAGCGCACGCTGCGCCGCGACGGTGTCGGTCGAGAAGTACGGCAGGCCCGCGCCCGCGCCGAAGATGACCACACGGCCCTTCTCGAGGTGACGCTCGGCACGCCGCGGGATGTACTGCTCGGCAACCTGGGTCATGCTGATCGCCGACTGCACGCGCGTGGCGGCGCCGGCCTGCTCGAGGAAGTCCTGCAGCGCGAGGGCGTTCATGACGGTGCCGAGCATCCCCATGTAGTCGGCGCGACCGCGGTCCATGCCGCGCTGCGACAGCTCGGCGCCGCGGAAGAAGTTGCCACCGCCGACGACGATCGCGACCTCGACCTCTCGGGCGGCGCTGGCGATCTGCTTCGCGATGGTGCTGATGACGTCCGGGTTGACGCCCAGGGATCCGGCACCGAACGCCTCTCCCGACAGCTTCAGCAGGACTCGTCGGCGTCCGGTCTTCTCGTCGGTCATGTCGGGGCACCCTTCGTCGTGGTCTCGTGGAAATGTACTCGGTGCGCGGGGGCGCACGACAACGGGGCCAGGAACCGGTTGGTTCCTGGCCCCGTCATGGGTTCGTTACGCGCCGACCTTGACGCGGGCGAAGCCCTGGATCGTGATGCCGGCGTTCTCGGCGGCCTTCGCGACGGAGATCTTGTTGTCCTTCGCGTAGTCCTGGTCGAGGAGCGAGATGCCCTTGATGAAGGCGTTGACGCGGCCCTCGACGATCTTCGGGAGCGCAGCCTCGGGCTTGCCCTCTTCGCGCGTGATCGCCTCGACGGTCGCGCGCTCCTTCTGGATGGCCTCGGTCGGGACCTCGGCGCGCGTCAGGTACGACGGGTTCGCGAACGCGACGTGCTGCGCGATCGAACGCGCCTCGGCGGCGTTGTCACCCTCGTACGCGACGACGACGGCGATCTGCGGCGGCAGGTCCTGGCTCGTCTTGTGCAGGTAGATCTCGAAGGCCGAGCCCTCGACACGGCGGACCGTGCGGACCTCGAGCTTCTCGCCGAGTGCGGCGGCGTTCTCGTTGACGACCTCGAGCACCGTCTTGCCGTCGAGCGGCGCGGCGTTCGCGGAGGCGACGTCGGTGGCCCCGGCAGCGGCGACCGCTCCGAGCACCTTGTCGGCCAGGGTCGTGAACTTCTCGTTCTTGGCGACGAAGTCGGTCTCGCTGGCGAGCTCGACGACGGTGGCGGCACCGTTGTCGGCCGATGCCACGACGACACCTTCCGAGGTCGCACGGTCGTCGCGCTTGGCGACCGCCTTCGCGCCCTTGATGCGGAGCAGTTCGACGGCCTTGTCGTAGTCGCCGTCAGCCTCGACGAGGGCGTTCTTGGCGTCCATCATGCCGGCGCCGAGGTCCTCGCGGAGCTTCTTCACGTCAGCAGCGGTGAAGTTTGCCATTGCCTGGAGTCCTTTCTGGACTGTGCGTGTGTGGAGAGTGGGGAGCGGAGCAGGGGCGCCGGACCGGTGACGGTCCGGCGCCCCGGGTGCTCACTCGGCGGGGGTGGCCTCCGCAGCGGCGGCGGCCTCGGCCGTCGGCTCGGCGTTCTTGTCGGCGTCGGCGATCGGCTCGCCGATCTCCTTCGCCGCGGCCTGTGCGTCGGCGTCGTTCTCCTGGACGGTCGCGCCCTCCGGAGCGGCGTCGGCGGCCGGGGTCGCGCTGTCGCCACCGAGGAGCTCCTGCTCCCACTCGGCGAGCGGCTCGGCGGCTGCGTCGTCGTCGCCACCGTTGTGACGGGCCTTCAGACCCTCGGCCGCCGCGTCGGCGACGATGCGGGTGAGGAGACCGACGGAGCGGATCGCGTCGTCGTTGCCCGGGATCGGGTACGTGATCTCGTCCGGGTCGCAGTTGGTGTCGAGGATGCCGATGATCGGGATCCCGAGCTTCTGCGCCTCGTCGACGGCGAGGTGCTCCTTCTTGGTGTCGACGATCCAGAGCGCGCTCGGGGTCCGCGTGAGGTTGCGGATACCACCGAGGGTCTTGTGGAGCTTGTCCAGCTCGCGCTTCTTGATGAGGAGCTCCTTCTTGGTGAAGCCCTTCGTCGTGTCGTCGAAGTCGATCTCCTCGAGCTCCTTCATGCGCGCGAGGCGCTTGGAGACCGTCTGGAAGTTCGTGAGCAGACCGCCGAGCCAACGCTGGTTGACGTACGGCTGGCCGACGCGGGTCGCCTGCTCGGCGATGGAGCCCTGCGCCTGCTTCTTGGTGCCCACGAAGAGGATCGTGCCACCGTGCGAGACCGTCTCCTTGACGAAGTCGTACGCGCGGTCGATGAAGGCCAGCGACTGCTGCAGGTCGATGATGTGGATGCCGGAGCGCTCAGCGAGGATGAATCGCTTCACCTTCGGGTTCCACCGACGGGTCTGGTGTCCGAAGTGGACGCCGCTGTCGAGCAGCTGGCGGATGGTGACGACGGCCATGTGCCGTCCTCCTTCTGTCTTCTAGGCGCACGGCATGACCGTGCACCTGGTGCGGTTGTGTCGACCACGACCGGAGGTCATGGTCCCTGGTGCCCTGACACACAGCCGCCCGCTCGCGAGAGCGGGACCGATGACCGTGTGTACTGCGTGGACACGCGAAGTCAGCGCGCTCGGCGCGCTGCTGGGGAAATGCTAACAGAAGGGAGGCCCGGATCACGCGAGCCGAGCGGCTGACCTGATCCGGGCCTCCCGGACGGGGACGGAGCGGATCAGGACTTGGCGCTCACGGCGTCGCCCTCGGCGCTGATGCCCATCTCCTCGAGGGAGCGGCCCTTCGTCTCGGGGATCTTCGCGATGACGAAGAAGAGCGAGAGCAGGGCGAACAGCGCGTAGATGCCGTACGTGACCGTGAGGTTGAAGCCGGAGAGCACCGGGAACGAGATCGTGACGATGAAGTTCGCGATCCAGTTGGCGGCCGAGCCGACGCCGAGCGCTGTGGCTCGGATGCGGTTCGGGAACATCTCACCGAGCAGGACCCACATGAGCGGACCCCAGGTGGCGCCGAACGACACGACGAACAGGTTCGCGAAGACCAGCGCGATGACGCCCCACGCTCCGGGGAGCTGCGGTTCGCCGTTCACGATCGAGGCCTGCGAGAAGGCGATCGCCACCATCGTCAACGACACGAACATGCCCGCGGAACCCGCGATGAGCAGCGGCTTCCGACCGACCTTGTCGACCAGGAAGATCGCGATGAAGGTGACGGCGACGTTGACCACCGAGGTGATCGTCGAGATGAGGAAGGACTGCTCCTCCTTGAACCCGACCGCCTGCCAGAGCGTCGTCGAGTAGTAGAAGATCACGTTGATGCCGACGAACTGCTGCAGCACGGCCAGGATGATGCCGACCCAGACGATCGGCTGGAGCCCGAAGCGGTTGCCCCGGATGGAGCCCTTCTTCTCGTTGGCTTCCTTCTTGATGCCGTCCTGGATCTCCTCCAGGCTCGTGTTCACCGTGTCGCGCGGGACGATCTTGCCCATCACCTCGCGCGCGTCGTCGCTCCGGCCCTTCGTGAGCAGGTAGCGCGGCGACTCCGGCAGGGTGATCGCGAGGACGCCGTAGACGATCGACGGGATCACACCGACCAGGAACATCCAGCGCCAGGCGGCGAGGCCCAGGACCTCTGAGGACGCACTGCCAGCGGTCACGGCGAACAGCTGGTCGGAGAGCAGCGCGGCGAAGATGCCGAGCGTGATGGCGAGCTGCTGGAACGACGCCAGACGCCCGCGGATGGCCTTCGGTGAGACCTCGGAGATGTACGCCGGTGCGATGACCGAGGCGGTGCCGATGCCGAGGCCACCGACGAGGCGCCAGATGACGAGGTCCCAGGTCGCGAATGCGAACGCGCTGCCGATCGAGGACACGAAGAACAGGACGGCGGCCCAGAACATGATCTTGGTGCGGCCGAAGCGGTCGGCGAGGCGGCCGGCGAAGTAGGCGCCGAAGGCGCAGCCGATGAGGGCCGAGGCGACCGCGAAGCCGCTGGCGGCGTCGGAGAGGTCGAACTCACCCTTGATCGCGTCGACCGCACCGTTGATCACGGATGAGTCGAAGCCGAAGAGGAAGCCACCGACCGCCGCCGCGATGGCGAACAGTGTGACCTTCCCCTTGAACGCACGGTCGTCGCCGTGTCCGGTGGTCGTGGTCGACACGATGCTCCTGGGTTCCCGCCGCCGTGCCGGGTGCTGCACGGTGCCCCGGCGGTCGGCTGGATCGCCGTCCGAGCGGCGTTGCGGTGTCCGGAGCGGCCCCGACAGTACCCCTTCCGCGACTGCTCAGCACATCAGGTGTGGTGCAGTCCGACCTGTCCTGCACCGGACGGGAGGCCCGGGTCGCCCTCCACAGACCGCGTCCGGTCGGCCCCGTGGCCGCGTCGGACGCGGGAACGTGGACGCGCAGGTCGGGATGCGGGAAGGGCGGAAGCGGGAGGACGGGATGCGGGAGGTCGGGATGCGACGGTGCGAGGCGGCATGGCAGGTGGGGGTCCGTGCGGGTCCGGTGCCTCCGGGGAGGGCCGTGCTCGTGGTACTGGCGGTGCTGGTGACAGCGGTGCTGATCGTCCTGCTGGTGCTCGTCGCCGGCACCGGCGCCGCATCGGACCCGGCGCAGCACGCGGCCCCCGGGTCACCGGCACCGTGGTCGTGGCCGACGACGACCCGGGTCGTCCTCCGGCCGTGGGACGCTCCCGCCACCGACTACGGGCCGGGCCACCGCGGGCTCGACGTCCCGGCCCCACCCGGCACCCCGGCGACGGCACCAGCGGACGGCATGGTGGCGTTCGCCGGGCAGGTCGGCGGACGGACGGTCGTCACGATCGACCACGGCGGCGGGCTGGTGAGCACACTCGACCCGGTCGAGCCGTCGGTGTCAGCGGGGACGCTCGTCCGTCGGGGCGATCGAGTCGGGACGGTCGGCGCCGGGCACTGCCCGCTGACGACGTCGTGCCTGCACCTCGGTGCCCGGGTCGACGGCGCGTACGTCGACCCGTTGCCGCTGCTGCCGAGCCCCGCGTGGCCGGTGCTGCTGCCGGACCGTCAGGCGCGGGGGTGAGCGGTGCGGTAGACCTCGCGGAGCCGGGCCGACGAGACGTGGGTGTAGATCTGCGTCGTGCCGAGGCTCGCGTGCCCGAGGAGCTCTTGCACCGCACGGAGGTCCGCTCCCCCGTCGAGCAGGTGCGTCGCCGCGGTGTGCCGGAAGGTGTGCGGTCCGCTCGGGCCCTCACCGGGCAGCGCCTCGAGGAGCCGGGCGACGACACGGTAGGCGCTCCGGGTGCCGAGTCGGGCCCCCCGGTCGCCGAGGAACAGGGCGGTGCCCGCCGAACCGGCTGCGTGTGAGGCTCCGACCGCGCCCGCGGCTCCGGCTGCCGCTGCGGCGAGCACCGGGCGTCCGCGGTCGAGCCACGCTTCGAGGGCGTCGTGTGCCGGGACACCGAACGGCACGACCCGCTCCTTGCCGCCCTTGCCCAACACGCGGACGGTCAGCCGGGTCCGGTCGACGTCCCCGAGGTCGAGCCCCACGAGTTCGCTCACCCGGATGCCGGCGGCGTAGAGCAGTTCGACGACGGCGCGGTCGCGGAGCGCTGCCGGATCGTCATCCGCGGCACGGACGGCGAGCCCGTGGAGCATCGAGCGCACCTGGTCCTGCGCGACGACCCGGGGCAGGTGCGCAGCGCCCTTCGGAGCCCGGAGCCGGACGCCCGGGTCCACCGTCAGGACACCGGTCTCGCTCGCCCACCGGGTGAAGGCCCGGACCGAAGCGCTGCGTCGGGCGATCGTCGACCGCGCGAGGCCGCGTTCCGTCGCTGCCCAGAGCCAGTCCCGGAGCACCTCGAGCGTGAGACCCGCCGCCGAGACGACCTGGCGCTCGGCCGCGAACGCCACGAGGTCGTCGAGGTCGGCGCGGTACGCCCGGACGGTCTGCTCGCTGAGGCCCCGACCGTGCCGACAGTGGCCCAGGAACACCCGGACGACGTCGCCGAGCATGCCGCGCTGTCGCTCCCGGTCGCCCTCGGTGTCCCGCATGACGCCAGGGTAGGCGCGCCGGGCGGGCTCGCGCATCGACGCGCCCGCGCCGGACTCGTCCCGCCGCCCGCGTCACGAGGTCGTCCATCCGCCGGGGCCGTGCTGCACCAGACCCTGCAGCTCCGCGAGCGCCAGGGCGTCCGTGGTGTCGACGAGGGACAACCCCGACCGCCGAGCCACCTCGTCCGCCGGTGTCGGCCGACGCGGAGCGAGGGCGTCGACCACGCGGAGCACCTCCGGGTCGATCCGCGCGCCCGCGATCGGGACCTCGGCCCCGGCGACGATCCGGTCCCCGGAGCACAGGCGCACCGCCGTCTCCGCCGGGTCGCGGGGCTGCACCACGAGCTCGGCACGCCGGTCCGCGATCAGTCGGTGACATCCGACCGACGCGGACGACGAGTACGGGCCGGGCACGGCGAACACCGGCCGTCCGAGCTGTCCGGCGTGGTTCGCGGTGTTGAGCGCCCCGGATCGGGCTCCGGCCTCGACGATCACGGTCGTGGTCGCGAGGGCCGCGATCAACCGGTTGCGGGCAAGCAAGATCAGTTAGACGGTTTGCAACTCGCCCGTGCGTTCTTCCTCCGCGATATGATCTGAGGCTATGTCGAACCCTGCTAGCGAGCTTGCCACCCTCTTCGAAAGCTGGGTCGTCCCATCGGGCTCAACCCCTCGAAGCGTGCGCGCAGGGGACAACGATGCCCTGTCGTTTTGGCGGGACCAGGCGCGGGCCGTAACGCTCGTGCGCGACTGCGATGCGGCGGTTCAGGCGATGGAGCGCGCTGGGATTGAGGTGCGCGGTCTCGCTTACTACGTAGACGAGTGGTATGCCGCCGCGTTCAGCGAGAACCTAGGCTGGAGGGCTGGAGCGAACGGGGCTTCCGCTCCCATCGGCAAGTCGGCGCTGCTCGCACTTCACCAGCTATCGCCTTGGATGGCGAGGAACTGGGGCGGGTCTGTAACCGCTGCACAGCGCCACGACTTCAGCCGGGTGTTGAAGGAACTTGACGACCTCATGGCAGAGGTCGGCGCGGACCTGACGGAAGATGAGCGCTCCTACGTCCTCAAGCTTCTGTCCGCGGCAAGGGCATTGCTGGAAGAACGATCCGTCCTGTCGGACTCGGACCTCCGGGACCACTTGGACGTCCTGAACGGCGCGCTGCTTCGTGCGGCGGGAAGCTTGTCAACGGCCGGCAAGATGGACAAAGCCAAGAAGCTGCTTGATGTCGTCGGACAGCTTGTCGTCATCGCGGGAGGGCTGGCCACGACAGGTCAAACTGCACTCGATGCGGGGAAAGCCTTCCTCCACGCCATCGGTGGGGCATAGAACCACGACAAGCCCCCGGCCTCGGGTTGAGGTCGGGGGCTGTACGTTGCTCGCGACGGCCGGGGATACGTACTTCACTCCCGGCCTGTCTTACGCGGCGGGCAGGGCTGCGATGTAGCGGTTGACCTCGGACTCGCGGACCCGGCGTGCGGTGCCGAGCGACACGCTTGCGAGCGCGTTGTCGTCGAGCAGCCGGTACACGGTTGCGCGGGACACGGCGAGGCGGACCTGCACGTCGGGGATGGCGAGCAGCATGTCGGCCGGGGCGTTGGTTTGCCAGGCGAGACATGCGGGGTCGAGGTAGCCCGCGTTTAGGTCAGCGGCAGCGAGTTCCGCGGTGTCTGCGTCGAGAAACGCCGCGGTCGCGCCGGTGGTGGTGTCGATGACGTTGGCTGCGTCGGTGGCGTAGAGCTGCATGGTTGGTGCCTCCCGGTGACTCTTGGCGTCGCACCTTGCGGCACCGGCAGCACCATAAAGCAAGTCTACCCAGTGTGGCAAATATCACACGCTAGCCGGTTGGGCCTAGTCGGCTAGTACGCGTAGTCGAGACCCGGCACGAATCGGGATGGTTCTTGTGGGGCGCTTGGGTGCGTGCCGTACTGCTGCGCGCGGCGGAGCGTCGCGAGGTCGCCGCCGCGAGCCTGAGCTTCGCGCACAGCGCGAGGGGTGTGCGCGGATGCGGCCTTGGTATCCGGTAGGGAGAGTCTGAGCATCGTGAACCTTCTCGTTCTTGGTAAGTAGCGCGGAGCGAGCGAACGCGGTCGGAGTCGGCGCTGCGCACGTTGGTGCCGCCGCCCACGGAGTGTCGCGGCGCGCAGCGGAGTGCTGAGCCGGGACGAGCGCAAGCGACGTGCGGGGTGGATGACTTGGGGCGCTAAGTACTCATGTCGGTCAGCATCCCTTCGAGTGCGGGTGGAGGACAGCACCTCGGTCAACCGTGGGCTCCCGAGCCGGCTGGTTTGTCGCGCCGGGTGTTACATGTGGGCGCGTAATACCCACCAAGGTGCTAGTCTGCATATAAACCGGCCGGATGTAACCCTGGAGGCACCATGGACGAGTTCACTCGACAGCTGATCCAGCGCGAGGCGAGCTCCCTGAGCCCGTCGCTCTTTGGTTGCCTCGATGAGGCCGTCGCGTCCGCCGCGGGCCTGCCCTACCCGCGCGACCGGTTCCCGCACGCTCATGCAATGCACGTGCGTGCAGTTTTCCGGGGGGCGTTGGAACACGAGGAGTTGCCCGAAGGGTGGACTGTGACCGGCAACACGCGTTCCACCGGCCAGACGTTCCTGACGAACGTCCAGTACGGGACCACGCTTCGCCTGCTGTCCGAGAGTCGCGTCACGATGAACGGCGTTCCTCACGCCGGAACCAGCCGGGCGCGACGAGCGCAGTGGGCACAGTTTGCGTTCTTCGGTGCGGAGGAGGTTGCCCGCCGCCATCGTGACCTGCTCCTTCTCATGGACACCCGTGCGGAGGAGCCGTCCTTGCGCATCGTGCACCCGATCGAGGAAGGCAAGTACAAGGGGAAGGTCGCGTGTGACTTCCTCGTTTCGATGATCCGTGAGTTCGATGACGTCGGGAACGCAGTGTTCGACACCGAAGAGGAGCACCTGGACTTCTTCGCGAACGTCGAGGGCGAGGACGAGGCGGGCCTTGGTGATGTCTGACGCCTTCAACGGTGCCCGGCTCGAAACTCTTCGACACATTCATGGCCTTACCCAGCGAGAGCTGGGCTCTCGAATCGGGGTAACGCAGTCTCAGCTCTCCCGGATCGAACGGGGGGATGCGACCCTGTCCGCAGAACTCGCAGCAGTGGCGAGCTCCAGCTTCTCCGAGCCATTGGAGTTCTTCCGGGTAACGCCATCGCTGGCAACAGCCGGCCCCACTGCGTTCCGACGCAAGTCGACCATGCGTGCCGCGGAGCGTGACCGTGTCACGGCACTCTACAGAGAGGCCTCCCGCGCGTTCGCAACTGTCAGCGACCGATCCGGGTATCACGAGTTCACGGCTAACTTCGATGGAAGATTTGACGACCCGGAGTCAGCTGCGTCAGCCGTTCGCGTTGAGGCGGGCCTCTCTGGGGATCAGCCGGTCCGGAACGTTACGCGGCTGATGGAACGACTCGGCGTCGGTGTCGTTGCGGACCTTGATGTCCGGCCTGACGGGGACAGTGCGTCCGAGGTCTCGGGGATCACCGCGCCGTCGTTGCATAATCACCGGCCACTGGTTGCCACGCTTTCCATCGGGCGAGGCGACGTGCAGCGCCTCACTCTCGCGCATGAGTTGGGACACCTCATTCTCGATCGGAATGCGCCAACTGTAAGTTGTTCGACTCGGAGCCCGCAGGAGCAAGCGGCGTTCGCGTTCGGGCGCGCGCTACTCATGCCTCCCTCAACGGTGCGTAGCCGGGTCAGGGAGTCGTCCACCCTGAAGCAACTGCTCGGGCTCAAGTCCGAGTTCGGTATCTCTGTGGGCGCGATCGTCTACTACGCGAATCGACTGGGGGTCATCAGCGACGCGAGGGCACGGACACTCCAGATTCAGATAGCCTCCCGAGGCTGGCGCGACCAGGAACCTGTGGAGGTCGTACCGGAGCGACCGATGCTGTTCAAGCAAGCGCTCACCAAGGTCTATCCAGCGGGGCCCTTCGCGGCCTCCCACGGTTTGGGGATTGAGCCGTCTCGCTTGCGCCAGTGGCTCGGAGCCGCAGCTGCTGACGATGACGGGCTGGCGCTAGCCGGGAACGTCACCCCGCTGAGGTTCCGCTGAGCCGCAAGACCCCAGAGACCTTCCGCGCGTCCGGTCTTCGCACAGGGGTCAAGTTCGCGCCTACGCGGAGGTGCCGTTGGCCGGGTTGCCTTCACCAGCCACAACGCGGGACGCGGCAAGGCTGAAGTAATGCGGCCGGGCCGCCGGCGCGACAGCCCGTCATGCTCTGGGTCATCCTTCGGGAACGGCTGGCGGCGGGCTTCGTGGAGGACAGCCGCCAGCTCGCTCAGGTCGCAGTGCGATGTCCACGAACTCGGAAGCGGTTGCGCCGTGGTCGGTGCGCTTGACAACGCGAGGGAAGACGCCGCTGTGGATGCGGAAGCAGTGTCCACGCCAGTAGAGGAGGCCGAGTAGTCGGGCATGAGCGCCTAGGCCCGCTCGGTGGGACCAAGGCGGGACTGATGAGTGGTAGCTAGCTGCGAGCGAGCGCGGCGCGTAGGTGATCGTCGGCGCTCGGCTCACGCGCCATGAGGGCGCGTAGGTCGGCGAACGCCAGCGGTGAGGGGCCAGCCTGAGCCGGTCCGGCGTTGTGGAGCAGTGCTCGCATGGCGATGTCGGCGACCTCGGCGCGCGTCGCGCCGGAGCCGATGCGCACGTCGTCTGCGTAGGCGACGGCGACGGCGGCGGCAGCGTCGAGCGTCGTCGGCAGGGCGCGGAGCCGGAGCATCGGCAGGGGGCCGACACGGGGCAGCGTGGGAACGTCTACGGCAATCATCGGGTGGTCCGGCCGGTGCGGTTGAGGCCCGCCTGCTGGCGCTTCTCGGCGCGAGACTGCACCGGCGACAGGCGATCGAGGATCGACGCGGCGGCGGTCCGGAGCTGGCGGACTTCGGAGACGAGAGGATGAGCGACGAGCTGGCCGGTCGAGCCGGGGACCGTCGAACCGTCGGCTCGGATCGTCCGGTCGTATCGGTCGGCGGTAGCGATCATCGTGCATGCCTGATGAAGCGACGACAGGTCAGCACCGGCGATGGCGGGGCGCTCGGCGAGGATGCGCGCGTGGGCGCGCTTGGCCTCGGCGCTCCAGTGGCGCGGAAGCGCCGGAGCCGCGTCGTCGTCCGGCACGGCCATCGGCACGTAGAGGTCGGAGGTCATGGGGTATCCGTTCGGGGGTGAGGGGCGACGCGAGGGCGGCAGCGGCGACTAGCGGTGCTCTGAGTCGCGGTTTCTGCACCCGACTAGGGGACGTCGTGTTCGGGGAAAGCCCAGATGAGAGGCCAGTGCGACTCTGGGAGGGCTTCAAAAACCAGAGGGCGCACGAGACATACACGGAAGCGCTATGCCGTCCCGATCAGGGCGACCGGGGCGGGGAGGAGTCCGACGCGCTCGGGCGGGCCGCGGTGAGCCTGGACGTGCGCGCCGTCCTGGCGATCGATCAACGCGTGCGCACGCGAACGATGCGAACACGCGCGCGTCGCTGGCACTCGTTGAGGCGGACACACGAACGCCGCCAGCCGATGCGTGGGATCGGTGGCGGCGTTCGCTCTTGTTGCTAGTACCAGGTCGGATTGAGCTGTTTGGTCGTCGTCTGTGCATCGACATACTGTGCGAGGTCGCTCGGCCGATAGCGCTTCTGGCCGCCGAGATAGAAGTACGGCAGGCCATACTGCGACGAGAGCACGCCGACGTGTGCACGCGTCGTGCCGAG
The DNA here is from genome assembly GCF_003234035.1 of Curtobacterium sp. MCPF17_031. Taxonomy (NCBI): domain Bacteria; kingdom Bacillati; phylum Actinomycetota; class Actinomycetes; order Micrococcales; family Microbacteriaceae; genus Curtobacterium; species Curtobacterium sp. MCPF17_031. The sequence continues at coordinate 578,475 of NZ_QKSG01000001.1, forward strand.
CATGCTGGCTGCCTGGGCGGTGGTCAGTGCCAGGGGCAGGGCCTCGGCGGGGGGCTGACTGGTGGTTGCGGGCATTGGGTGCTCCCTATCTGTCGGCCGCGGTGCGGCTGGTTCGTTGACAGACGAGAAATCGCCCGGATGAGTGCGAGTGGCCCGACTACACCGCTTGGGTCCTGCGGCTCGCGCGCGTCTGGTGGTCCTTGCAGTAGACGGGTCGCGGAGCCGTCGGCTTGTCCCAGTTGCGGAACTTGCCGCAGTGCGCACACGGGATGCGGTAGCGCATGCCCGCGACCGGCCTGAGCGTCGGTCGTCGCGGCGGCTCGGACGTTGGGCCGGCCTGCGGACGCGGGGCGAGCAGTGATGCGAGGACGTTGGTGGGCAGTGCGGGTGTCAGCCCGTAGCGGCCGGGGACCACGACGGCGATACCGTCGCGGGCGAGGCGGTCGGCGCGACGTTGCCGGTCGGCGCGCGACTCACGCCCGGGCAGGTCAGGTAGGTCGGCTGGGTGGATTGGCGGGCGGTGCGTGGTCATCGTTCCTCGGGTCATCCGTCCCACTCATCGGAGGTCAGTGGGCGCGGCTTCGGGCGTGGGTACACGGTCACGGATGACGGGTAAGCCGGACGGTCGGGTGAGTGCGTCATCGGCGCGCCTCGCGGATCGCGGCGGCGATGGCCTGAGCGCTGGCGATGCGGGACCGCTCTGCGGTCTGATGCTGTGTCAGGGCGGCGAGCTGCGCGGCGTACAGCACTTCGGGCGTGACGCCCTGCCGGTCGGCTTCGCCGCGGATGACGACTTGCTCACCCCACGTGAGGGCGGAGTACGGGTGGGCTGTGTCGGGCGAGGTATTCACCAGCACGGCGTTGGCGATGGCGCGGGCGTGGTCTGCGGTAGGCATGTCGGTTCCTTACTTGTGAGCGGCGAGCTGTGCGTTGATGGCGTCGAGGTCAACCCCGCGGGCGGCGGGCTGAGGGACCTGCGGGCCGACGTGCTCGGCGTGGGCGACTGCGTCGCGAGCGAACGCGGCGCGCTCTCGCTGCGCGCGGCGCATGGCGTCGGCGATGGCGGGGATGAGGTGATCGACTGCGGCGATCGGGTCGCTGCCGAGTGCGGAAGTGACCGGCCGACCGGCGAGTTCCGACAGGGCGCGGATAGCTTCGAGGTGTTCGACCGCGGCCGTCATTGCCTCGGGCAGCGCGTCGAGGTGAGCGTCGAGGGCTTCGGACGCGGCGGCGACAGCGGTGTCGAGGTTGGCAGGACGCTGACGTCGGAGCGCGGCGTGCGCCTCGGTGTAGCGGTTGGAAGCGACGCTCCAGACAGCAGCGGCGGCGGCTGCGTCGTCGTGCGCGGTCTCCCACTCGTCGATCGAGACGCCGCGGGCGCGCCGGAAGCGGCCGGTCTCCGGGTCGCGACGACCGTCGGTGAGCGCGTCGCGGTGGGCGCGGGCCTCGCGGACACGGGCGTTTGCGGCATCGAGCGCAGCCTTGGCGGCATCGACTCCGGTGCGGTCGCGGCCGATGATGCGGTCTACCTCGGCGGTTGCCTTCGCACGCGCGGCGCTGCGGATGGCCTGCATCCGTGTGTTGGCGTTCAGAGCTTCGGACATGGGGGTGCGGTGTTCCTTATCTGCGTCGGTCCTGCCGACGCTCGGGCTGCGGGTTGGTGCGCGGGCGCGCGAAAGGGCACGGCCGGTGCAGCGGGACCGGGTGTGCGAGGTAGGGGGACGGCTACGCCGTCAGGCGGACACGGTGAAGTAGTAGATGCCGTGTTGCTTGCGCGGGCTGCCGATGCGCGGACGCGTGGCAGCGAGGGCGTAGAGGCGCTGGGGCGACACGTCGAGGCCAGCGTCCAGGGCTTGCGAGTGCAGCTCTGAGCGACGCACGCGGCCTGCCGGAAGCGCATCGAGCCAGTCGGCGACGGCGAGGTCTTCGGAGTCGGGGACGGGGAGCGCCGAGGCGGCGCGGGTGACAGCGGCGCTACGAACGCGCGTGTAGGCGCGGATCGCGAATGCGGTGTGGCCGAGGGCGTCGGCGAGCATGCGGAGCCGCGTCGAGCTGACAGGGGCACCGCTGGCCGGGTCGATCGGGAACGCCGCTTCGAGTGCGTCGGCGTGGGCGTCGCGGTGGTGGTACTCGTCTAGCTCGGCCTCGGTCGAGCTGCGCCAGTCCCCCCGGGGGCGGGCGGCGTCAGCAGCGGCTACAGCGGCGGCGTGGGCGCTGAGCTTCGGGTCGTCGGTCAGAGCTGCACGGAGCCAATCGGCGGCCGTGCTGAGCGCGTCAGCGATAGCGTCGCCGACGTCATACGCCCGGACGCGCGTGCCGTGTCGGCGGTAGACCGTTCGCGCCCCGGGGGTCGCGGTGAAGCCGTCACGGGCGATGTCCGCGGCGAGGACATCGGGGTTAAGGAATCCGAGTAGTAGGGCACCGTCAGGGCTTGTCGGGGAATCGAGTGCGATCGGTGGCGTCGAGTTGAGCGGGTCCGCTGCCCAGTCGATGAGGGATGGCACGGGTATGGTCACCCCCTCGCCTTGGCCTGCACAATGCCGAGCGTTGCTAGTGCGAGCATCGCGCCGAGTAGCGTCGGCTCGATGAGTGCCGATGTGTCCGGCGCGAGCAGCCGGGTACGGAGCGCTTCGATCGCTTCGGGGGTATCGGCATCGGTTGCCGTGGCGGCGAGCGCTGCCAGCTCGGCGGCGAGCTGGTCCTTCCGGGCGGTGCGGCGCTCCGCTGAGGCGAGTGCCCGGCACGAGTCGGTGCAGAACTTGGCGTGCGAGCGAGCGGCCTGGAAGCTACGTCCGCACCGCGCGCACGAGAGCTGATGGCGCATGGGTGGCCTCTCTTGTTGCGGTTGAGCTGTCGGGGGCAAGCGTCACGTTTCGCTTGGTACATATGGGTAATCACCCGTGCGGCCCGCCCTGGCTGAGAACCGCCTGGGATGCGTGATTCCGAACGGTGATACTTCACTCAGGATCACCGGTGCGGTGCAGGTGCGGTGCGGCCAGGGCGGAAAGACTGCCCCTGGATTGCCCCCCAGCCGTAGAGGCGATCCGCAGAAACAGGCCGAACCGAGGACGTCGGGGGGCAAGAGTGGCGCGTTAATGTGCTACAGGACCAGCAACCCGTGCAGTGACGCGCGCACACAGGTACTTGCGTCACTCACGCGGCAACGGGCACCGTGCGGCCGCGGGACGTCACTTCCGGGTGGGTCGTGTCAAGTCGTGGTGGCCCGTTTGCAGGGGTGTTGGAGCCGAGGCCGAGTGACGCGAACGACTAAGCGCACTCGTGTCACTCGGCTGTCCTCACTCGGCGGGGTCGAGGTCGCCAGTCAGCCGGTGTTCTATGATCACGCGGCGCATCCCGCGACCCGGCTGCAACTGCACGTCGAGTAGCGCCCGAATGACCTCACGCTGACGGTCGAGGTCGAGCGCGTCGAATCGTGCGGCGACGCCCTCGCGCACGTCGCTGCCAGCGCGAGCAATCGCGAGCGACGACGGCGAGCGCGTGCTGCCGAGCAGGCCCGCGGCGATCGTCAGTAGCGCGCCTAGTGCTGACTGCTCGGTGCGGAGCCGATCAAGCTCGGCCTCCACGCTCTCTCGTTCAGCGCGTAGCTCGACGAGACGAGCGTGCGCCACCGCGGCCGACAGCAACCCGTCGTCCCGGTCGCGCACGGTCTGAGCTTGTGCGCGCTCGTTAGCCGCGTGACGCCGGAGCAAGCCGCCTACATCCCGCATCGGTTCTGCGCGTGACACGAGCTCAGGCCCACTCGTCGCAATGTCCCAGACCACCGCCGCCCGCACCATCGGTTCGATCGTGCGAGCGAGGATCGACGGGTGTCGGGGCGTCTTGGAGCACCTGTACTCAGTGCGCGTGCGCTTTAGGCCAGCGCCGCACACCGAGCCGTCGTCGTTCCGGTGTCCGCAAGTCACAAGCCCGGACAACAGGTGGCGGCGCGCAGGACCCGGCGTGATTCGGCGCGTCGGATCGAGCACGATAGCGCGTGCGCGCTCAGCATCGTCGGCGGGGACGACGGAGGGCACGTTAGACGATGGCTGCCAGTTGGCCGGGTCACGACGGGCACGTGCTCGCTCCGTTGCCGTCAGCGGGTCACCGTCCTCGTTCGTATCCGGGACTAGGGGCACCATGCCCGAATAGCGTCGATTGAGGATCATGTCCCGGATGCGGGCTGGAATCCATCCTGCGGCCGGATCGTCGCGGCGGGCGGCGGCGCTTGTCGTCATGGGAACGCCCTCGGTCCGAAGGGCGGCGGCAATGCTGTAGATGGTCCCGCCGCCGGCGACGTGTGCGTATACGCGGCGGACGATCGCCGCTTCTGCCTCGCGGACCGTCACGCCGTCCGATTCATACCCGTACAGGCGGCGACCGGGCGTAAGCCTGCCCTGTGAACGCCGATACTGGTTAGCGCGGCGTGTTCGTTCGCCCTTGCGGCGAACCTCAAACCGTGCCAGGGAAGCGGCGAGGCTGGCCCGAAACTCACCATCCGCGGTCGATAGGTCGAGTTCCCCGTCCACAGTGACGACGGCAAGACGGCGTTCGATGAGTCCAAGTAGGTCAGTCTGCGACCGCACTAGCCGGTCGAGGTCCACGGCGACCAGGTGCGTAAAGACGTCTCGGTCTGCGTCGGCCAGTAGTGCGGCCCAATCGGAACCGGCACCGCGGGGCTTGGATGCTGAGCGGTCGTTGTCGCTGTACTCGCGGACGACCTGCCAGCCGCGCGCGGCGACGAGGGCTCGAATGCGCTCTAGCTGACGTTCAATACCCTCGTCGTTGTCCTTCGACTGGCGGGCGTAGATGGCGGCAGCAATCACAGCGCAACGGTACCGTCTGTTAAAGGTTGCGCGCGAGGAACCGCCAGCGCGAGGGTCGGGTCCCCGGCGGACACTCGGCGAGCAGGGCGCCGTGCTCGGCGACAGCCCGCAGCATCGCCGTGTTCGCGGCCGGGTAGAGCTGGTCGATCCCGCCGGCGAGCACGGCGACCGTCGGCGCACCGGCGGCCATCGCGACCCGGTGTGCGACGGCGTCGATGCCGTGGGCACCTCCGGACACGATCACGCAGCCGACGTCGGCCGCGGCGGACGTGATCTCGGCCGCTGCCTCGGCGCCGAGGACCGTGTTCGCCCGGGACCCGACGACCGCCACCGAGGGCCGTCCGGCGGTGCACGGTGCACCGCGTCGCCAGAGGACGAGGGGGGCGTGCGGTCCGAGGTCGTCGACGCCCGCGGGCCAGTCCGGGTCGCCGGGGACGACGAGCGCGCAACCGATGACGGACGCTGCCGACAGCACGGCGTCGACGTCGAACCGCAGGAGCCGTGGCCGCCACCGGGCGATCGCCGGGACGAGCGCCGCGGCCGTCGACTCGACCAGCCGGTCGCGGACCTCGTCCTCGTCGCAGGCTCCGACAGCGGAGCCCGCGGAGCCCACGGAGTCCACGGAGTCCACGGAGTCCACGGAGCCCCGGGCTCCCGCATCCGTGCCGGTACCCACACCCGCGCCAGCAACAGCACCGGCACCGGCACCGGCACCGACCAGCAGCTCCGCCAACTCTGCAGGCCCGGAGTCGAGGGCAGCGAGGGCGGCCCGGATCGACCGGCCAGCCCCGAGTCGCGCGACGAGTTGTCCTGCATCGGCGTCCCCCGGTTCGACGACGGTCGACCACGCAACACGGGCGAGGACCTCGTCGCGCTCGCCGGACCGATGGGCCGAGGCGCCCCGGAGCCGGTCAAGGGCGGCATCCCGATCCCGCTGCGACCGCGAGTCCGCAACGCCGCTCACAGCGCGGTCCGCAACGCCAGCGCCCGTTCGACGTGCCGCCGCTCCGGTCGGTCGTCCCCGTCGAGGTCGGCCATCGTCCACGCCAGCCGCATCACCCGGTCCCACCCCCGCATGGTCAACGTCCCGAGGTCGAGCCCCCGGTCGAGCAGGTCCGTCGCACCGGGGGCCGCGCGGCCGTCTTCGCGCAACCACGACCCGGTCACCTCAGCGTTCCGGGTCCAGCCGGTCCCCCGCAACCGGTCCCCCATCCGGCTCCGGGCGTCGAGCACGACCCCTCGCGCGGCGGTGGTGGTCGGCGTCGCTCCCTCGTCGGCCCGGAGCATGCCGGTCGTCACCCGCGGGACCGCGACGCGGATGTCGATCCGGTCGAGCAGCGGTCCGGAGAGCCGCCCCAGGTAGCGTCGGACCGCACTCGGCACGCACGAGCAGGCGGCGCCGCCGGTGGACCCGGCGTTGCCGCACGGGCACGGGTTCGCGGCCAACACGAGTTGGCAGCGCGCGGGGAACTCCGCCGACCCTCCTGCACGGTGGACCGTGATGCGTCCGGCTTCGAGCGGCTGTCGGAGCGCGTCGAGCACGGCCCGTGGGAACTCGGTGGCCTCGTCGAGGAACAGCACGCCGCGGGTGGCTCGCGACACCGCACCGGGCCGGAGCTGCCCGGTCCCCCCGCCGATCAGGGCGGCGGCCGAGGCGGAGTGGTGCGGGGCCTCCCACGGCGGTCGCAGTGTCCACGAGCGCTCCCCGTGGCCGGCGACGGAGCGAACTGCCGCGACTTCGAGCGCGGCGTCCGGGTCCAGGTCGGGCAGCAGGGCCGGGAGCCGTTCAGCGAGCATCGTCTTGCCGGCGCCCGGCGGTCCCAGCAGCAGCACGTGATGTCCGCCGGCGGCCGCGGCGATGACCGCACGCACGCCGATCGCGTTGCCGACCACGTCCGCGAGCTCCAGCGACGGGAGTGTGTCGTCCGGGACTGGTGGCGGCAGGACGGGGTCGGTGAAGCCCGCCGGCAGGTCGGCACCCGCGTCGATCGCAGCCGAGCGGAGTGAGTCCACTGCGGTGAGCGCGATGTCCGGCACGACCCGCGCCTCGGTGAGGTTGCCCACCGGCAGTACCACACGTTCGATCCCGGCGGCGCGCGCGGCCAGGACCACCGGGATGATCCCCGGCACTGGTCGCACCCGCCCGTCCAGTCCGAGTTCCCCGACGTAGACCACACGGCGGTCGGCCCCGGGAGCGGTACCGGCGGCCGCGAGGACGGCCATCGCGATCGCCAGGTCGAACCCGGAGCCGCGCTTCGGAACGCTGGCCGGGGTGAGGTTCACCGTGATCCGCCGTGAGGGCAGCGGGCAGTCCGCCATCGCGGCTGCCGACCGCACTCGTTCGCGGGCTTCCCCGAGCGAGGTGTCCGGCAGCCCGATGATGCTGAACGCGGGCAGCTGGCTGGTGAGGTGCGCCTCCACCTCGACGAGGCTGCCCTGCACCCCGACCAGCGCGACCGCCGAGGTCCGTCCGATGTCGCTCACCCGAGTGCCTCGACGTGTTCGACCGCCACGTGGTCCTCGACCATGGTCACGGCGATGCAGTCGATCCGGATCGCTCGCGCCGTCTGGTCGCGGTGCGCGTGGAACCACGCGGGGACGAGCTGTCGGATCCGTGCGAGCTTGCGCGGCGTCACGGCCTCGAACGGGTGTCCAGCGCTCTGCCCGGTTCGGGTCTTCACCTCGATGAAGACGATCGTGTCGTCCTCTCGCGCAACGATGTCCACTTCTCCGCGCGCACATCGCCAGTTCCGGTCGATGATCGAGAACCCGTGGCGCTCGAGCCATTCCACGGCGTGGTCTTCTCCGGCATTGCCCGTCGCACGGCGCGGATCAGGGCCGGGACGGCAGCGGACGGCATCCGGTCGGTCTGCACGATTCGTCATGGACCAACGATGAACCGGGTCAGGAATCGATCGAGTCGGCAGCGGAAATCTGTGGACAGATGAGCGGAACGACCGTCCTGTGCAGGAACGAATGCGTGGACATCTCACGCACCATGACAAAAGCCGGACAATTCCTCACGGAAATGTCCGGCTCCTGCCGAGACCAGCGACTGAACGCCGGTCAGATGCTCAGTGCGCGGCTGCGTACGCTTCCTGCACCTGCGTCGAGATACGACCACGAGAAGAGACCTCGTACCCGTTCTCCTTCGCCCACTCGCGGATCTTGCCGAGTTCCTCGGAGTTCCCGCGCTTCGCGGCCGACGGGCTCTTGCCCGTCGAACCGGTGCGACGACCAGCGGTCTTGCGTGCCGCGGCGATGTAGTCCGAGATCGCGTCCCGGAACTTGTCGACGTTGTCGTTCGACAGGTCGATCTCGTACGACGAACCGTCGAACGCGAACTCGACCGTGCGGCCATCGCCAGCGGCGATCGGCGAATCGTCGAGATCGTCGACGAGCTGGACAGTGACCTTCTGCGCCATTTCTCACTCCTTCAGAGTCGGGATTGCAACTCAGAGTATCGCAGCACAATGCCGAAGGGTCACATTCCCCGGCGAGCCCTACTCGTCGAGTGCGAGTTCCTTCGGGAGTTCGAGTTCACGCGCAGTGAGTTCTTCGACGTTCACGTCCTTGAACGTCAACACCCGGACCGACTTCACGAAGCGGTCGGATCGGTAGACGTCCCAGACCCACACGTCGTTCATCGTCAATTCGAAGTAGAAGTCATGCTCGGTGTCCCGGCGGACGAGTTCGACCTCGTTCGCCAGGTAGAACCGCCGCTCGGTCTCGACCACGTACCGGAACTGCCCCACGACGTCGCGGTACTCGCGGTACAGGGCCAGTTCGACCTCGCGGTCGTAGTCGTCGAATTCTTCGTCATCCATGGCCCGCCCAGTCTAGAGCGACCACGGCCTCCTGACCGCCCGACCGTGCAGAACCGCGCGAGCACGCACGACCCGCACCCGTCGGCACAGGAGCACCGTCACGCTCAGCCGCCGACCGCGCCCAGTTCCTCGAACCCGTCGAGCGCGACACTCGACGCCGCATGCAGCCAGGTCTTCCGGTGCAGCTCGTGCGGGCCGACCGCGCGGATGGCGTCGTAGTGCGCACTCGACCCGTAGCCCTTGTTCGAGGCCCACGCGTAGTGCGGCGCCTCGTCGTGGGCCGCGATCATCAGGTCGTCGCGCGCGACCTTGGCCACGACGGACGCCGCTGCGACGGAAGCACAGTCACGGTCGGCCTTCACACGCACCTGGACGTCGAGCGACCGGTGTTCGGCCGGCAGCGCACGGGTGAGCCAGTCGAACGACCCGTCGAGGACGACCACGGCACCCTCGAGCGGGACGCCGTCCTGCACGAGCGCCCCGATCGCACTGGCTCCGGCCAGACCGAGCGCGGCGACGATGCCCTGCTCGTCGACGACCTGGGCCGACGCCATCCCGACCGCGGTCCGCGCCCAGCGTGTCACCACTGGGACCAGCGCCTCCCGCCGGGCCTGGCTGAGCAGCTTGGAATCGGCGAGGCCCTGCGGCACCCGTCGTACGTCGAGCGTGACGGCGGCGACGCCGACCCCGACCGGACCGGCGATCGCTCCCCTGCCGACCTCGTCGACGCCGATGACGGTGACCCGTCCCGCGGCGAGGAGCGACTTCTCGAGCCGGAGCGAGGGCCGGACCGGGCTCACTCGTCCCGCTCCTCCACGCCGGCGAAGACCTCGGGGTGGTCGTCGAGCCAGGTCCAGCGGTTGGTCGGCCACGAGATCACGAAAGCCCGACCGGTGACGTCGGACAGTGGCACGAACCCCTTCGACGGGGTGTCGCCGTTGTACCGGGAGTCACGCGAGTTGTTGCGGTTGTCGCCCATCACCCAGATGGTGCCCTTCGGCACGGTGACCGAGAAGTCGGTCTGCGACGCACGGGTGTCGCCCGCAGGCAGCTTGAGGTACGGCTCGGTGAGCGGGACCCCGTTGACGGACATCTGCCCGAGGTCGTTGCAGCAGCTCACGGTGTCGCCCGGCAGCCCGATGACCCGCTTGATGAGGTGGTCGTCGCTGTCGCCGGTGCCCAGTCCGACCTGCGTGAGCAGCCAGTCGGCCGCCTTGCCGATCGAGGTCGTCGGCTGGACGTTCGGCAGGGTCTCTCCGGTGAGCCACCCGCCCGGGTCCTTGAACACGACGACGTCTCCGCGCTGCAGCTTGACGGCCCCGGGGACCAGTTCGTTGACGATCACGCGGTCGTTGACCTGCAGCGTGTTCTGCATCGACTCGGACGGGATGTAGAACGACCGGATCAGGAACGTCTTGACCAGGAAGGAGACCAGGAGGGCCGCGATGAAGATGATGACGAGGTCTCGCAGGAAGGTCAGGACCCCGTTGCGCGGCTTCTTCGCCGTCCGGGGCCGACGGGCTCCACCCTCTGTCGTGTCCGTCATTTCCGCTCTCGTCGACCTGTTCCCGGCACTGCTCCCGAGATGGTTCTGCCCCGGTGGCGACGGACTCCAGGAACGAACGAGCCCCCCGCCGATGCACAACCGTACATGGGCGAGGGGCTCGCAGAGGAACCGGCTTTCCGGCGCTCCCTGTGAAGGCGATCAGTTGTCGCGCTTCTCCTTGATCTTGCGGCGGGCCGCCTTGCCGCGGAGTTCGCGGAGGTAGTAGAGCTTCGCGCGACGGACGTCACCGCGGGTGACGATCTCGACGTGGTCGATGATCGGGGAGTGCACGGGGAACATGCGCTCGACGCCGACCTGGAAGCTCACCTTGCGGACCGTGAAGGTCTCGCCGATGCCGTGGCCCTGGCGGCCGATGACGACGCCCTGGAAGACCTGGACACGCGAGCGCGTGCCTTCGACGATGTTGACGTGGACCTTGACGGTGTCGCCGGGGCGGAAGTCAGGGTGGTCGGTGCGCAGGGCACCGGCGGTCACGTGGTCGAGGAGCTGCATGATGGTGTCACTTCCTGCGGACGCACACGGGTCGCCGCGGATCGATTTCGGAAAGAACGAGACGTGCCAGGTGTCGGCGACTCCCCCGTGGCAGAGTCCAGCCAGGGCACGATCGATCATCATGCCACAACAAGTGCACTGCGGCCAACCGGCACGATGGTCCCATGATCGAACTCCGCACCCCCGCCGAACTCGACGGACTGCGCGTCGCCGGCCGCTTCGTCGCCGACGTCCTGGACGCCCTGCTCGAGACCGTGGACGTCGGTGTGAACCTGCTCGACCTGGACCGCGTCGCCGCGCGCATGATCGCCGAGCGCGGCGCGGAGAGCTGCTACGTCGACTACCACCCGTCGTTCGGCAAGTCGCCCTTCGGCAAGAACCTCTGCACCTCGGTGAACGACGCCGCCCTGCACGGTCTGCCGTACGACCTCGTGCTGCAGGACGGCGACCTGGTCAGCCTGGACTTCGCGGCGAGCGTCGACGGCTGGGTGGCGGACTCCGCCGTCACGGTCCAGGTCGGCAACCCGCGCGACGAGGACCAGCGACTCATCGCGACCGTCGAGCAGTGCCTGGCCGCGGGCATCGCGCAGGCGGCACCCGGCAACAAGCTCGGTGACGTCTCGGCCGCGATCGGTTCGGTCGCCCGCGGTGCCGGCTACGACGTGAACCTGCAGTTCGGTGGCCACGGCGTCGGACACACCATGCACGGCGACCCGCACGTCCCGAACGACGGGCGGCCCGGCCGCGGCCTGAAGCTCCGCCCCGGCCTGGTCGTCGCCATCGAACCCTGGCTCATGCAGGGCACGGACGAGCTCTACCAGGACGAGGACGGCTGGACCCTCCGCAGCGTCGACGGCTCGCGCGCGGCGCACGTCGAGCACACGGTCGCGGTGACCGAGCAGGGCCCCGAGGTCCTGACGCTCCGTCGCGCCCAGCGCGACGCCTGACCCGGGACCACAGACGTCACGGGAGGCCCGTCACCAGCTGGTGACGGGCCTCCCGTGGTGTCCGTGGTCGGTGCGCGACCCGCTCAGTCCGGCAGCAGGTCCGGCCGGACGCGTCGCGTCCGTTCCACCTGCTGGTCGTGCCGCCACGCGGCGACCCGGCCGTGGTGCCCGCTGAGCAGGACGTCGGGTACGTCGAGACCACGCCAGGACGCCGGCTTCGTGTACGAGGGGTACTCGAGCAGGCCGTCCTCGTGGGACTCCTCGACCAGGGACTCGGGGTTGCCGACCACACCGGGGACCAGCCGGCCGACGGCCTCGATCATGGCCATCGCCGCGACCTCACCGCCGTTCAGGACGTAGTCCCCGAGCGAGAGCTCGACGACGGTGCTGCGGGTCGCGGCCCACTCGAACACCCGGGCGTCGATCCCCTCGTACCGTCCGCAGGCGAAGACGAGGTGCTCGTGCTCGGCGAGGGACCGCGCGATGGTCTGGCGGAACGGCGTGCCCGCGGGCGTCGGGACGACGAGGGTGGAGGAGCCGTCGGACCGCAGGATCGAGGACAGCGCCTCGGCCCACGGTTCGGGCTTCATGACCATGCCGGCGCCGCCGCCGTACGGGGTGTCGTCGACCGTCCGGTGGCGGTCGGTCGTCCACGACCGCAGGTCGTGGACGTGCAGGTCGAGCAGGCCGCCCTGCCGTGCCTTGCCGAGCAGGGAGACGTCGAGCACCCCGAAGAACTCCGGGAAGATCGTGACGATGTCGATCCGCACGGATCAGTCCTCGGTGTCGGGAGCCGGCGCTTCGGGAGCCGGCTCGGACGGCGTCACCGTCTCGGGACGGCTCAGGTCCTCGGGGTCCTCGAACAGACCCGTCGGGGGCGTCACCGTGACGGTGCCGGCTTCCAGGTCGACCGCGGGGACGATCGCCGCGACGAAGGGCACGAGGACCTCTCCGCGGGACTCGGTGTCCACCGCGAGCAGGTCCTGGGCCGGCATGTGGTCGACCCGAGCGACGGTGCCGACCTGCACGCCGTCGCGGAGCACCTTCAGGCCGACCAGCTGGTGGTCGTACCAGGCGTCGTCCTCGCCGGTCTCTTCCTCGGTGTCCTGCTCGACCCAGAGGATGGCGCGCGCGAGGGTCTCGGCGGCGCTCCGGTCGGCGATGCCCTCGAAGAAGGCGACCGGGTGCGAGTTGTACCAGCGCAACTCATCGAGCGCGATGGTCTTCCCCGACCAGGGAGAGTCGTCGGGGACCTGGAGCGTGAAGACCGCTCCCGGCGTGAACCGACGATCCGGGTCGTCGGTGTAGAGCTCGAGCTTGATGCCGCCCTTGAGCCCGTGCGCCTTCGTGATGCGACCCACCCGGAGCTGGGTCGTCTCCCTAGGAATCGCTGTCCACCACGTCGACCCGCACGCGCTTGCCGTCGGCCAGGGCCGTGACGAGCGTGCGGAGCGCCTTCGCAGTGCGACCGGCGCGACCGATCACGCGGCCGAGGTCCTCGGGGTGCACACGCACCTCGAGGACCTCGCCACGCGCAGAGGTGGAGCTGGCGACGCGCACGTCGTCAGGGTGATCGACGATCCCCTTGACGAGGTGCGTCAGCGCGGATTCGAGCAAGGACTACGCCTCGGTCGTCTCGTCGGCGGTCTCGGCTGCGGCCGGAGCGGCGGGGGCCGTCTTCTCCGACTTGGGCTTGAGGACGGCCTTCTTGGAGCTGTCGACCGTGAAGGCCGGCTTCGGCTCGCGGACCTTGACCTTGGACTCGGTGTCCTTCTCGCCCTTGAACTTGGCCCAGTCACCGGTCAGCTTGAGGAGCGCGGCGACCTGCTCGGTCGGCTGCGCACCGACGCTGAGCCAGTACTGCGCACGCTCGGACTGCACCTCGATGAACGAGGGCTCCTCGGTGGGGTGGTACTTGCCGATCTCCTCGATCACGCGACCGTCGCGCTTGGTGCGCGAGTCGGCGACGACGATGCGGTAGTAGGGCGCTCGGATCTTGCCGAGGCGCTTGAGACGGATCTTGACAGCCACAATGACTCCTGTTGCGTACGTGTTGTGGTTGAACCGGAACCGCGGGCGTGGGGGCACACACGGTGGAAGCTCGATGAGATCGTGATCCGCTGGATAGAGGGTCGAGCGGACACGATTCGACCGTTCATTCTTGCAGATTCCGGAGCGGGAAGCGAGCCACCTCCCGCGGCGCGTCGGCGGACCGCTACGGCGCCAGGTGTCGGACGGCCTCGAGGGCCTCGCTCGTGGCCCGGACCGCATCGACGCTGCGGGCGTCCCGTGCTCCGCCGACGACCGCGTACGGGACGTCTGCGGCCTGGAGGCCCGTGGCCAACTCGTCCCGCGCCTCCTGTCCGGCACACACCACGACGACGTCGGCCGGCACCGCGACGTCGTTGCCGGACTCGTCCCGGATCCAGAGCCGGCCGGGCTCGATCCGCAGGTACTCCTGCACCCCGCCGACCATGCGGACCCCGGCGTCCCGGAGCCGTCCGAGCGCGACCCAGCGTGAGGTGAGGCCGATCCCCTGCCCGAACTTCCCGGTCCGGCGGAGCACCGTGACCTGGGACCCGGGCCGCACGGTACGGTGCGCGGTGGGCTGGCGCTGCGGCCGGTCCCCGACGAGTTCGTCGGAGACCGGCACCTGCCAGCGCGCGCCGAACTCGGTGGCGCGGACCGCCTCGTCCGGGGACTCGGTGAGGAACGCCGCGGTGTCGACGCCGATCCCGCCGCCGCCGATCACCGCGACCGTCCCGTCGGGCACGCCGTCGCGGAGGGCCTGCTCGTAGGTCAGGACGTGCGGCAGGTCCGCCCCGGGGAGGTCGACCACGCGCGGGGTCACCCCCGACGCGAGCACGACGGCGTCGCTGTCCCCGAGGTCCGTCAGGGTGGCGGCGCGACCCAGGTGGATCGTCGCGCCCCGTTCCACCAGTTCGGCGCGCGCGGCCTGCACGGGGCCGGCGTAGTCCTCTTTCCCCGGGATCTCGGCGGCGAGTCCGAACTGTCCGCCGAGGACGTCCGACGCTTCCCAGAGCCGGACGTCGTGTCCACGCCGAGCAGCGTCGACGGCGGCGGCGAGCCCAGCCGGTCCCCCGCCGACGACGTCCACACGCTTCGGCGCGGTCGTCGGACGGAGCGGGAACTGCACCTCGCGCGCGGCCCGCGGGTTCACCAGGCACGACACCGGCGCGCCGACGACGGACCGGTCGAGGCACGCCTGATTGCACCCGATGCAGGTGTTCACGAGGTCGAACCGTCCGGCCAGGGAGCGTTCGACGAGCCCCGCGTCGGCGAGGAACGGCCGGGCGAGCGCCACCGCGTCGATCCGACCGTCGGCGAGGACCGCTTCGCCGTCACGCAGGTCCGTCATCCGGTTCGACGCGATCACCCGCACCTCCGGGTGGTCGGAGGCCCGGACCACGTCCGCGATCCGCGCCGCCTGCTCGATCCACGCGCCGTGTGGCACGGACGCCTGGATCGTCGGGGTCCGCGACTCGTGCCAGCCGATGCCGACCGAGATCGCGTCGAGTCCGAGCGGCAGCAGTTCGCGCACCAGGGCGTCGACGTCCGCGTCGGTGGAGGACCCCGGCATCAAGTCGGCGCCGGAGAGTCGGACCGTGACGGCGAGGTCGGGCACCGCGGCGCGGACGGCCCGGACGACCTCGACCGCGAAACGACGCCGACGCTCGGGGGTCCCGCCCCACTCGTCGTCGCGCAGGTTCGTCAGCGGCGACTGGAACTGGTTGACGAGGTACCCCTCGGAGGCCATGATCTCGACGCCGTCGAAGCCGATCGCCGCGGCGGTCCGGGCGGCCGTCGCGAAGTCCTCGATCGTCCGCCGGACCTCGTCCGCGGTCAGTTCCTCCGGCAGCACGCCCCGCGCGGCCGCCCAGGGCAGCGCCGAGGGGGCCACGGCGCGCTGCGGTCGACCGGAACGGTCCGTCAGACCGCCGACGAGCGCGTAGCGGCCGGCATGGAACAACTGCGCCAGGACGGTGCCGCCCTCGTCGTGCACGGACGCGACCGCCCGGCGGAAGCGTTCGTCCGCACCGCCGACCCCGAACACGGCGAAGTCCGGGCCGCCGCGAGCCTCGTCGCTCACCGCGATCCCCCCGGTGATGATGCACGCGGCACCGCCGGCAGCGCGCTCCCGGTAGAACTCGGCCATCGCGACCCCGCCGTCGTCCAGGACCTCGAGTCCGGTGTGCATCGACCCCATCACCACCCGGTTGGACAGGTGCAGGGGGCCGAGCATCCAGGACGAGGCCACGGTGCGGAGCTCGGCGGGCACGTCGGCAACGGGCGGAACGACAGCGGTCACGCAACGAACACTAGGCGAACGTGCCCGCTCACCGGCAGACCGGACACGCCGGGCTCTCCGTCGTTCCCGCGGGGCGGACGGGCAGGATGGCCCCATGGACATCCGGTTCTCCGAATCCGCCCCGTCGACGATCGGCGTCGAGTGGGAGTTGCCCCTCGTCGACCGTGCGACGGGTGACCTCACACCGCGCGCCCCGGCGGTGCTCGCCGCCGTCCGGGAACGCCTGGACGATCCGGACCGGGTGACGGAGGAGCTCCTCACGAACACGGTCGAGGTCGTCACCGACGTGCACCGCAGCGTCGGTGGCGCCACCCGCGAGCTCTCCGGGATCATCGGCCAGGTCATCGACGCCGCCGAGCCCCTCGGTGCGCAGGTGATGTGCTCCGGCACCCACCCGTTCGCGGTGTGGGACCAGCAGGAGATCACGCCGGACAGCGAGCACTACACGGAACTCATCGACCGCACCCGCTGGTGGGGTCGGCAGATGCTCATCTGGGGCGTGCACGTGCACGTCGGCATCGACGACCGTGACAAGGCCGTCCCGATCATGAACGCGATGCTCGGCTACGTCCCGCACCTGCAGGCGTTCACGGCCTCGAGCCCGTTCTGGGCGGGGACCGACACCGGGTACGCCTCGAACCGGGCCCTGATGTTCCAGCAGCTGCCCACCGGTGGGCTCCCGCCGCAGCTCGGGGCGTGGGCGAACTTCGAGGAGGTCGTCGGCGACCTCGTGCACACCGGCGTCATCGACGGCGTGAAGGACCTGCGGTGGGACATCCGTCCCTCGCCGGGCTGGGGCACGCTCGAGAACCGCGTCTCGGACGGCATCTCCACGCTCCACGAGGTCGGCGCGGTCACGGCCCTCGTGCAGTGCCTGGTCACCGAGAGCTCGGACCGGATCGACGCCGGCGAGACCCTGCAGGCGATGCAGCCCTGGTTCGTCCGCGAGAACAAGTGGCGTGCGGCCCGCTACGGCATGGATGCCGAGATCATCACGAACGTCGCCGGCGACGAACGGCTGGTCACCGACGAGGTCCACGACCTGGTCACCCGCCTGGACCCGATCGCCGAACGGCTCGGCTGTCAGGAGGAACTGCACCACCTCGACACGATGATCGAGCGCGGTGCTTCGTACCAGCGTCAGTTGGCGGTCGCGCAGGCGAACGGCGGAGACCTCCGCGCGGTCGTCCAGCACCTGGTCGGCGAACTCCGCGACTCGCTCTGAACCGTCGCGACGCGACCACGGACGGACGGGAGGCCCGGTACCAGCTGGTACCCCTCCCTCGCAGGCTCGGTCGGCGCGCCCCGCGTGCCGCTGGCGCGTCACGCTGAGCGGGGCGCGCCCGTCCGTCAGGTGGTCGGGTCAGCGACCGAGGAACTTCTGCAACGAGGCGAGCTCTTCCTCGGATGGCACCCCACCGTTCTTGCCGGCGCCCATGCCGAGCCCGAGGCCCGCGCCCTTCGGCGCCTGCTGCGGCGCGGGGGCGGTACCGGAGGCGAGCGCAGCGCGCTTCGCCGGGTTGCCGACCTTCTTCTTCTTGCCCTGCGGCTGCTGCTTCTTGCCGCCGTGCATGCCCGGGATCGGGCCCATGCCGGGCATCTGCGGCACCCCGCCACGGGCGACGGTCTTCATCATCTTCGCGGCCTGCTCGAAGCGGTTCACGAGCGCGTTGACCTCGGTCACCGTGGAGCCGGCACCGCGCGCGATCCGCAGGCGCCGGGACCCGTTGAGGAGCTTCGGCAGTTCGCGCTCCTGCGGGGTCATCGACTGGATGATCGCCTCGGTACGCACGATCTCGCGCTCGTCGAAGTTGTCGAGCGCTTCCCGCATGCCCTTCGCGCCGGGGAGCATGCCGAGCATGCCCTTGATCGAACCGGCCTTCCGCAGCTGCTGCATCTGCTGCAGGAAGTCGTTCAGCGTGAAGTTGTCGGTCGCGATCTTCTCGGCGACCGCACGGGCTTCGTCCTCGTCGAAGGCGGACTGCGCCTGCTCGATGAGGGACAGGATGTCACCGAGGTCGAGGATCCGGCTCGCCATCCGGTCCGGGTGGAACGGCTCGAAGTCGTCCAGTCCTTCACCCGTGGACGCGAACATGATCGGGCGGCCGGTGATCGACGCGACCGACAGGGCCGCACCACCGCGGGCGTCACCGTCGAGCTTGGACAGGACGACGCCGGTGAAGTCGACGCCCTCCTGGAAGGCGCGGGCCGTCGTGACGGCGTCCTGACCGATCATCGCGTCGATGACGAAGAGGACCTCGTCCGGGTCGACGGCCTTGCGGATGTTCGCGGCCTGCTTCATCAGCTCGGCGTCGACACCCAGGCGACCGGCGGTGTCCACGATGACGGTGTCGTACTGCTGGTCGACCGCGGCCTTGATCGCGTTCTTGGCGACCTTGACCGGGTCGCCGACGCCGTTGCCGGGCTCCGGAGCGAAGACGTGCACGCCGGCCTGCTCCCCGACGACCTGCAGCTGCTGCACGGCGTTCGGACGCTGGAGGTCCGCCGCGACGAGCATCGGGGTGTGGCCGTCCTTCTTGAGCCATTTGCCGAGCTTGCCCGCCAGGGTCGTCTTGCCGGCACCCTGCAGGCCCGCGAGCATGATGACCGTCGGCGGACGCTTCGCGAACTCCAGGCGCCGCTGCTGCCCGCCGAGGATGCCGACGAGTTCCTCGTTGACGATCTGGACGACCTGCTGCGCCGGGTTGAGCGCCTTGTTGACCTCGTCCGAGAGCGCCCGCTCGCGCACCGAGGCGGTGAAGGACTTCACGACCTCGAGCGCGACGTCCGCGTCGAGCAGCGCCCGCCGGATCTCGCGGACGGTGCCGTCCACGTCGGACGGCGTCAGCCGTCCCTTGCTCCGCAGGTTGCGGAAGGTCTCGGTGAGCCGATCGGAGAGTGAACCGAATTGCGCCATGATCCGACCATCCTACCGTCCGTGGCATGCGGCCCGGGAGGCGCGGCAAGCCGTCGACCGGTCCGGCCCCGCCGCAGACGGACGGGAGGCTCCCCACCAGCTGGTGGGGAGCCTCCCGTCCGTCGTCGTGCCGTGCGTCAGACGCGCGACCCGCCACCGCGGACGCGGCGGAGGATCCAGCCGATGACGGCCAGGACGATGAGCACCAGGCCGATGAACAGCAGGACCTTCAGCGCAGCGCTGACGATGCCGGTCACCAGCAGGACGACGCCGACGATCAAGGCGATGATGAACAGTGCAGGCATGTGGGGTTCCTCTCCCGGTCGGTCACGTACCAGGCGGACGGTACACGCCCGCCGTGCCCGACGACCGGGGCAGGCAGCCTCGAGGGGCGCGGAGGCTCAGCCGACGAGGTTCTGCACGAAGACGTGGGGGGTGAAGCCCGTGAGGTCGTTGATGCCCTCGCCCTGCCCGATGAGCTTGATCGGGATGCCCGTCTTCTCCTGCACGCTGAGCACGAACCCGGCCTTCGCCGACCCGTCGAGCTTCGTGATGACGAGACCGGTCACGCCGGCGCCCTCGATGAAGGCCTGCGCCTGCGCCAGGCCGTTCTGGCCGGTCGTCGCGTCGAGGACGAGCAGGACCTCGGCGATCTCGGTCTGCTTCTCGACGACGCGCTTGATCTTGCCGAGCTCGTCCATCAACCCGGCCTTGGTGTGCAGTCGGCCTGCGGTGTCGATGACGACGATCTCGATGCCCTGCCGGATCGCCTGCTCGACGGTCTGGTACGCGACCGAGGCCGGGTCCTGCCCGGGCTGCGAGGGCCGGACGACGTCGACGCCGGCGCGCTGCGCCCACGTCGCGACCTGCTCGACGGCCGCGGCTCGGAAGGTGTCGGCCGCGCCGACCAGGACCGTGCGGTCGTAGGTGCGGAGGAACTTCGCGAACTTGCCGATGGTCGTGGTCTTGCCGACGCCGTTCACGCCGACGACGAGCACCACGGCCGGTCGGGCGCTGAGCTTCAGCGTGGTGTCGAGCTTCGACAGGCGCTCTTCGAGGACCTCGCGGAGCATGCGGTTGAGGTCGGCGGGGTCGGTGGTGCCGTACCGGTCGACCCGGGCGCGGAGGTCCTCGATGATCTCCTCGGAGATGTCCGGACCGAAGTCGGCGCCGATGAGTGCGGTCTCCAGGTCCTCCCACGTCGTCTCGTCGATGGTCTTCCGCTGGAAGAGACCCCGGAGCCGGGAGGACAGTGACCAACTACTCGCCATGTTCCCAGCTTAGAGGGGCCCGGGTGAGCGCGACCTTCGGTAGTGTCGGAGACGCGAAGGGGAGTATTCCCTCTCGGCGACCCCGTCAGTACGGCCCGGAACGACCCGGACCCGGGGCGTCGGTCGCGGCCCAGATCGGAACCGACCTCGTCGGACACCGGACAGGACCGCGGCGGAAGAGACCTTCAGGCTCTGGCGTACCCGTTTTCCGAACCACTTCCGTGGTCGGAGCTCGTCGATGGACGATGTGGTGCGCCCCTGACCTGGAGGTTCCAGTGGACGTTCCCCTGTACGTGTGGCTCATCACGATCGCAGGCATCCTCGCCTTGCTCGTGTTCGACTTCTTCTCGCACGTGCGCACCCCGCACGTGCCGCACATCCGCGAATCGGCCTTCTGGTCCGTGGTCTACATCGCGCTCGCCATCCTGTTCGGCGTCGGCGTCTGGGTGTTCGGCGGCGGACAGGCCGGCGGCGAGTACTTCGCCGGCTGGTTGACCGAGAAGGCGTTGTCCGTCGACAACCTCTTCGTCTTCCTCATCATCATGACGACGTTCGCGGTGCCGAAGGAGTTCCAACAGAAGGTCCTGCTGGTCGGTGTCGCGATCGCCCTCGTCGCTCGCGGTGTCTTCATCGCCCTCGGTGTCACGATCATCGAGAACTTCTCGTGGGTCTTCTACCTGTTCGGTCTCCTGCTGTTCTGGCTCGCCTGGTCGCAGGCGAAGGGGGGCGACGAGCACGGTGCTGAGGACGGCGACTCGAAGCTCATCCGCCTGCTCCGCCGCGTCATCCCGACCTCGGACCACTTCGACGGCGACCGCATGACCACGCGGGTGAACGGCAAGCGCCTCTTCACCCCGATGCTCCTCGTGATGGTCTCGATCGGCCTGACGGACGTGCTCTTCGCGCTCGACTCGATCCCCGCGATCTTCGGGCTCACGCAGGACGCGTTCATCGTGTTCACCGCGAACGCGTTCTCGCTGCTCGGGCTGCGCCAGCTGTACTTCCTCATCGCCGGGCTGCTCGAACGCCTCATCTACCTCGGCCAGGGTCTCGCCGTCATCCTCGCCTTCATCGGCGTGAAGCTCGTCTTCCACGCGCTGCACGTCAACGAGGTGCCGTTCATCAACGGCGGCCAGCACGTCGAGTGGGCACCGGAGATCCCGATCTGGTTCTCGCTCGGGTTCATCCTGGTGACGATCACCGTGGCCACGGTGGCGAGCCTCGTGGTGTCGAAGCGCCGTCAGCAGCGCGGCCTCACCCCGACGGGCGACAAGCCGGTCGAGGCCGACGTGAAGTAGGCGTCCGCACCGCACGACGGGAGGCCCGGTACCAGCTGGTACCGGGCCTCCCGTCCGTCGTGGGTCAGGCGGTCAGGCGGTCAGGCGGTCAGGCGGTCACGCGGTCAGGCGACCGCCGGCTCCGACCTCGGCTCCGTGCCCGGCTCCGGTCGCTGCACCCGCTGGCCGACGACCGCCGAGACGCCGTCCTGCCGCATCGACACCCCGTAGAGCGCGTCCGCGATCTCCATGGTTCGTTTCTGGTGCGTGATGACGATGAGCTGCGACGCCTCGCGCAGGCGGCCGAACACGGTCAGCAGACGGCCGAGGTTGGCGTCGTCGAGGGCCGCTTCGACTTCGTCCATGATGTAGAACGGGCTCGGCCGGGCGGTGAAGATCGCCACGAGGAGCGCCACCGCAGCCAGGGACCGCTCACCACCGGACAGCAGCGTCAACCGGTCGATCTTCTTGCCGGCCGGCTTCACCTGCACGTCGATGCCCGTGGTCAGCATGTCGTCGGGGTTCGTCAGCGAGATCGAGCCCGAACCGCCCGGGAACAGGATCGGGAACACGACGTCGAACGCGGCCCGGGTGTCCTCGAACGCCGACGCGAAGATCGTCTGCATCTTGCCGTCGAGTTCCTCGATGATCGTGAGCAGGTCGGTGCGCGTCTGCTGCAGGTCCTCGAGCTGCTCGGACAGGAACGCGTGCCGCTGCTCGAGCGCCTGGAACTCCTCGAGCGCCAGCGGGTTCACCTTGCCGAGCCGCCCGAGGTCGCGTTCGGCGGCAGCGAGCCGGCGTTCCTGCTCCTCGCGGACGTAGGGGGTCGTCGGGACGTCCGCCGGGTCGACGTGGGGCGCCTCGAACTCCGGGAGCGCGGGGCCACCGGGCAGGGTCGACTCGGCGTCGACGAGCGCGGTGTCGGCGTCGGCCTCCGTGTCCGGGGCGGCTTCCGAGTCGTCGGCCTCGGCCTGCGCTCCGGCCGCCGCAGCCGCACGGGCAGCCTCTCGGTGGCGTCGTGCCAGGACACGGGGGTCCACCAACACGTCGACCGGCACGGGCACGTCCGGCCCGTACTCGGCGACCAGGACGGACTCCCCCAACCCGAGCTCGCTCTGCGCCCGGTCCAGGACCCCGGTGACGTGCAGCCGCTTCTCGTAGATCTCCATCTCGAGGGAGTGCACGCCGTCCGTGAGGGTCTGCAGCCGGTCGCGCAGCTCGCGCTCCTCGTTCCGGATCGTCTGCAGTTCGGAGTTACGACGGGAGCGCTCGGACTCCTCGGTCGCGAGCTGCACCCGCGCCTCCGCGAGCGACCGGTCGACGGCGGCCAGCACGACCGGCAGGTCCGCGAGCACCCCTTCGGCCGACGCGATCTGGGCGCGGCGGATGACCGCGAGCCTCGCCGCTTCCTCCGCCGCGGCCCGCTCGGCCTCGAGCTGCCGTTCCAGCTGGTCGGCACGTCGGCGCTCGGCGCGCGCCCGTTCCCGGGCGGTCTCGACCTGCAGCCGGTGCTCGATCTCCGCGGCCCGGGCGGCGTCCACCGCGTCCTGCGCCGCCGGCCGTGCCGAGGCGTCGACGACCGGCCTCGGCCGGTCGGTGAAGTGCCGGAGCGCCGCTTCCGCCTCTGCCAGCGCCGCCTCGGTCACGGCCGTCGTGCCGTCGGTCTCGGCCAGCGCGGCCCGCAGACGCTCGACCTCGGCGGCCGTGTTCTCCGCGCGGGCCCGGGCCGACGCACTGGCCCGGTCGTACTCGGCACTCGCGCGGGCGTGTTCACGGGCGGCACGGTCGGCCTCGTCCACGGCACGTCGCGCCGCCTCGACCGCCGTGCGCGCGGCCTGGAGGCCCGTGGCCGCGTCCTCCGCCTCCGTCACGACCGTCCGTCGTCGCGTCACGGCGGCGTCCCGGTCGGCGACGAGCTCGATGCGGGAGGTGGTCCGTGCCCCGCCCCCGGTCACCCGGGCAGCACGGACCAGGTCACCGGACCGCGTGACGACGATGGAGTCCGGGGCGGCGGCGAGCACGGCCTCCAGGTCGACGTCGTCGGTGTCCGCGACCAGCGTGTCGGCCAGCAGGGCGGTGAGGGCCGGCGGTCCGTCCACCAGGTCGAGTGCCCGCCGGACGGACGACGGCAGCACGGCCGGCAGTCGGGACCCGGAGCCGGCGACGTCGGCGACGACCACGTCGATGCGGCCGAGGTCGGCGGACCGGGCGTGCTCGACGGCGCCGAGTGCGCCTGCGCGGTCGTCAGCGAGGACGGCGTCGGCCAACCCGTCGAGCGCCGTCGCGACGGCCGCCTCGAACCCGGGCGTGACGGTGAGGCCGTCGGCAAGACGACCGACGATGCCGTCGCGGCCGGCGTCGATGACCGCCTGGGACCCGTCGCGCACGTCGATCGACAGCGCCAGGGCCGCGATCCGGGCGTCGAGCGCGTCCCGTTCCCGCTCGAGCGCGTGCAGGCGATCACGGTGGCCGTCACGGTCACCCTGGGCGTGGTCCAGCTGCTCGCGCGCGGCGGTGAGCGTCGCGGACAGGGCGTCCTCGTCCGTGTCGAGGGAGGGGTCACGGCCGACGTCCTCGAGCGCAGTGGCCGCCTCCTCGGCGCGGGCGACGGCCTCGGTCAGCGAACGCTCCCGACGCTCTCGGTCGCCCGCCGCCGCGGAGCGCTTCGACCGGGCGACCTCGACCGCACTGGCCAGACGCTGCCCGTCGAGGTCGTGCTGCGCGACGAGGGCGGCCTGCGCGGCGATCTGCTCGTCGAGGGCGTCGAGCGCGGCACGGGCGGCACGGACCTGGTCGCCGACGCTCGTCGTGCCGCCCTGCATGTCGCGGGCCCGCTCGTCGAGCCGGTCGGCCTCGGCGCGGACACCGGCGACCCGCTCCGGGGTGATCGTCGGACCCTGCTGCGGCGCCTCGGCCTGCTGCGCCAGGAACATCAGGCGCTGGTTGGCGAGCATCGACAGGCTGCGGAGGCGCTCCTGGACGCTCTCGAGCCGGTGCACCACGGTGCGAGCGCGGTCCACGTCGTCGCCGACCATGCTCGCCTCCACCTGCTGCTGGCGCTGCCGGATCTGGTCGAGCCGCTCCTGCAGGACGCCTCGTTCGGACTTCCGACCGGTCTCGACCGCCAGGTGGTCACGGAGTTCGCGGCGGAGGCGCACCACGTCGTCCGCCAGGAGCCGCGCCTTGGCGTCGCGTGCGACCGCGGCGACGGACTGCGCCTTGCGGGCCACCTCGGCCTGACGACCGAGCGGCTTGAGCTGGCGACGGATCTCCCCCGCCAGGTCGGACAACCGGGTGAGGTTCGTCTGCATCGCCTCCAGCTTGCGGAGCGTCTTCTCCTTGCGGCGACGGTGCTTGAGGATGCCCGCGGCCTCCTCGATGAAGCCGCGTCGGTCCTCCGGGGTGGCGTGCAGCACCTTGTCCAGCTGACCCTGCCCGACGATGACGTGCATCTCGCGGCCGAGGCCGGTGTCACTCAGCAGCTCCTGCACGTCGAGCAGTCGGCAGTTCTCGCCGTTGATGGCGTACTCACTGCCGCCGTTGCGGAACAGCGTGCGGGAGATCGTCACCTCGGCGTACTCGATCGGCAGCAGGCCGTCCGCGTTGTCGATCGTCAGCGTGACCTGTGCACGACCGAGCGGCCCGCGGGTGGCGGTCCCGGCGAAGATGACGTCCTCCATCTTGCCGCCGCGCAGGGTCTTCGCGCCCTGCTCGCCCATCACCCAGGCCAGGGCGTCGACCACGTTCGACTTGCCGGAACCGTTCGGACCGACGATGCACGTGACGCCGGGCTCGAAGGCGAAGGTGGTCGGCTGCGCGAAGGACTTGAACCCCTTGATGGTCAGGCTCTTCAGGTACATGCGGTCTCCGGGTCCTCGGTCGGCGTCAGGTTAACGCAGCCGCGCCCGGGGTCTCGGTTGGCACACGGGGCAACGGTGGCTGGAGCGGTTCATCCACGGCTCGCGCACGATCGGCGTCCCGCACCGCGGGCACGGCTCGCCCTGCTGCCCGTACACCGCCAGGCGCTGCGAGAAGTAGCCGGACTGCCCGTTCACGTTGACGTACTGGGCGTCGAAGCTCGTGCCACCGTCCTCGAGCGCACGCCGCAGCACCGCCCGGACCTCGTCGAGGAGCCCTCGGAGGGTGGCGCGTGGCAGCCGGTCGGCGGGGCGGTCGAAGTGGAGCTTCGCGGCCCACAGCGACTCGTCCGCGTAGATGTTCCCGATGCCGCTGATGACACCCTGGTCGAGGAGGACCCGCTTGATGCCGCTCGACCGCTTCCGTGCGGCGGCGAGGAACCGGTCGTCGTCGAACGCGGGGTCGAGCGGGTCGCGGGCGATGTGTGACACCTGGAACGGGATCCGGCGACGCCAGGCCGCGTCCGGGTCGGTCGTGTCCACGGCACCGGCGAGCCCCGCGGGAGCACCGTCGATCGTCGGCAGCATGCGGTCGATCGCCATCGACCCGAAGGTGCGCTGGTCGACGAACTCGAGCTGCACGGGAGCTTCCGGAGTGCCGTCGCGGTCCGTGCCGGGAGGCTGCACGTCGAGGACGATGCGCCGGTGTCGGGCTGCGGGCCGGTCGCGGCCGAGGAGGATCTGGCCGCTCATGCCGAGGTGTGCGACGAGAGCCTCGGGGTGCTGGGCTGCGGGGTGCTGGGCTGCGGGGTGTCCGGCTTCGGGGCGCTCGGCCTCGAGGTCGTCCTCGAGCGGGAACCACATGAACTTGCCGCGGCGGACGGCGGCGGCGATCGTCCGGCCGGTCAGCCGGTGCGCGAAGTCCTCGGCCGGGCCGTCGTGCCGGGTCAGGGCGCGCTCGTCGAGCACCTGCACGTCCAGCACCCGAGCGCCGGTCACCGCGGGTTCGAGGCCGGCGCGGACGACCTCGACCTCGGGGAGTTCGGGCACCTGGTCAGGCTCCGGCGGTCCGACCGGACAGTCGCGTCCAGGCGTCCAGCGCGGCCGACATCTCGGCGGTCTTCTTGCTCGTCCCGGTGCCGGTGGCGATGTCCTCGCCCTGCAGCACGACGGTGGCGTGGAAGGTCTTGTCGTGGTCCGGGCCCGCCTCGGTGATCCGGTAGGCCGGGTTGCCGAGGGTCAGCGCGGACGCCAGCTCCTGCAGGCTCGTCTTCGGGTCCATCGCCGCACCGAACCGCGCGGGGTCGACGAGCAGCGGCGCCACGAGACGCAGTACCAGGTCCGTCGCGGCGTCCGCACCCGCGGACAGGTAGGTCGCACCGATCACGGCTTCGACGGTGTCGGCGAGGATCGAGGACTTGTCCCGACCGCCCGTCTGCTCCTCGCCCTTGCCGAGCCGGAGGTACGCGCCGAGGCCGATGAGTCGGCCGATCTCCGCCAGGGCGACCGTCGACACGAGGCTGGCACGCCGCTTGGCGAGCTCGCCCTCGTCGAGCTCCGGGTAGTCCCGGAAGAGCTTGACGGTCACGGCCTGGCCGAGGATGGAGTCGCCGAGGAACTCCAGCCGCTCGTTGTGCCGGATCCCGCCGTGCTCGTACGCGTACGAGCGGTGGGTCAGCGCGAGCTGGAGGAGCTCGAGGTCCACAGGGACCCCGAGGAGGTCACGAAGACGAACGACGTCCGGCCCCACGGGGCTGGACCCCGCGGCGCCGGACGTCGCAGTCATGAGTGCAGTCCGATCAGACGTCGGCGACCTTGCGGCCCTTGTACTCCATGTACAGCGGGGTGCCGGCGGAGTCCTCGACGACCTTCGCGCGGTGCGGGAGGCTGTAGACGACCTTGCCGTTCTCGATCGTCTTCACGAGCTGGACCGGTGCGGCCTTCCACTGCGATCGACGGGCGTGCGTGTTCGCACGGGACTGCTTGCGCTTGGGGACGGCCATGGTGGTTCTCTTTCGCTTGGTCGGTGGTCAGTCGCGGATGGTGGCGGTCACTCGGCCTGGTCGGCCGGCGTCCGCTCCTCGTCCGCGGTGGTCTGGTCAGCGTCGTGGTGCCCGCTGGTGTTCTGGTGCTCGTTGCTGTCGTCGTGCTCGTCGTTGTCGTCGGGCTCGTCGTTGTCGAACTGGATCCCGCCGAGCGCGGCCCAACGGGGATCGGCGGCCGACGGAGCCGGTTGTTCGCCGACGTCTGCCAGACGCTCACCCGTCACCGGGTCGAGTCCTGGGCAGTCCGGTCGGCAGACCGGGGTGAACGGCAGCGACAGCACCACCGCGTCTCGGACCACCGGTTCACAATCCACGTGGTCGTCGTGAACCTGGTAGTCGAATTCCTCCGAGGCATCATACGCGAACACCTCGGCGAATTCGACCTCGACGGGCTCGCTGATGTCGATGAGGCAGCGCGAGCACTCCCCCGTCGCTTCAGCCCGGGCGTGTCCGGAGACCAGGATGCCCTCGTGCAGACCCTCGAGCTTCACGTCGAGGTGCATCTGGTCGCCCTCACGCACGGCGATCAGACCGGCACCGAGCGTGCTCGGCACGACGATGTCGACCGAGACCTCGCGCATGTCGCCCGCCCGTTGCGCGAGGTCACGCACACGCAGGGCATAGGGGCTGTTCACGGAGGAATACACGATCAACCAGCCTAGCGCGCCCGAGCCGAGGAGTCGAGCACCCGACGCGTGTCGCGGACCGTGGCGAGGGTCGTCGACGGCAGCGCGGTGTCAGTGCCGGTCGTCGAGCGCTCGCGCCACGACCCGGGGCACGTACGGCGTGACGTCCCCGCCCAGGCCGGAGACCTGCCGGATGAGCGAGCTCGACACGTGCGCACGGGCGGCGTCCGGCAGCAGGAACACCGTCTCGACACCGGCGAGGTGGCGGTTCATGATCGCCATCGGCGTCTCGTACGCCACGTCCTCGCCGGAGCGCACGCCCTTCACCAGGATCTTGGACCCGACCTGTCGGCAGTAGTCGACGAGCAGCCCTGACGTCCACTCCCCGACCACGACGGTGCCGGGCACGCCGACCTCGGTCAGGGACTCCTCGATGAGCCGCACGCGGTCGCCGGCGTCGAACAGTGCGGACTTCTTGTCGGGGTTGTGCACGACGAGCACGTGCACCTCGTCGAACAACTCGGCGGCACGGGCGATGACGTCCAGGTGCCCCAGCGTCACGGGGTCGAAGGAACCGGGCACGACGGCGATCTTCGTCATGCAGGCGACCATACCTGCGCCCGGTCCTGGCCAGCCCGGTCCTGGCCGGCTCGGTCCTGGCCAGCCCGGTCCTGGCCAGCCCGGTCCTGGCCGGCCAGCGGTCAGTTCTTGCCGAGGAACGCCGCGTCGGACTCGTCGAGGCGTCGTGCGAGGGCGTCCCGCAGCGCCGGGCTCCCGCTGAGGTCCGGGTCGCGCTCGAGGAGTCGCTCGGCCTCTTCCCGGGCGTCGATGATCACGCCGGCGTGCTGCACCACCCGCAGCAGGGTCAGCGACGACCGGCCGCCGGACTGCCGTTCGCCGAGCACGTCGCCCTCGCGGCGGAGCTCCAGGTCCACCCGGGCCAGTTCGAACCCGTCGTCGGAAGCAGCGACCGCGTCCACACGCTCACGCGAGACCGTCTCGGCCTCAGCGTGGGTGACGAGCAGGCAGACGCCGGCGTACTGCCCGCGGCCGATGCGTCCGCGGAGCTGGTGCAGCTGCGAGACGCCGAACCGGTCGGCGTCGAGCACCGCCATCATCGAGGCGTTCGGGACGTCCACGCCGACCTCGATCACCGTGGTGGCGACGAGGACGTCGACGGCCCCGTCGGCGAAGGACGTCATCACCCGGTCCTTCTCCTCAGCCGTCATCCGCCCGTGCAGCACCTCGATCCGACGACCCTCGAGCACCGGCATCGTGCGCATCCGTTCGGCGGTCGCCAGGACCGTCGCGGGCTTCCGGGCCGGTGTGCCGTCCGGGTCGCCACCGGTCGGCTCGGGGGCGCCGTCGTCTTCACCGTGGGCGTCGTCGATGGCCGGGCAGACGACGAACGCCTGTCGGCCGTCGGCCAGTTCCTCGGCCATCCGTGTCCAGATCCGGGACTCCCACCCCGGGTGCTCGGCCAGTCCGACCGTGAAGGTCTCCACCCCGGCGCGACCGGAGGGCATGCCCTGGATGGTCGAGACGTCGAGGTCGCCGAACACCGTCATCGCGACCGTTCGCGGGATCGGCGTCGCGGTGAGCACCAGCACGTGCGGCGGGGTCGCGCCCTTCGTCCGCAGGGCTTCACGCTGCTCGACGCCGAAGCGGTGCTGCTCGTCGACGACGACCAGACCGAGCTCGGCGAAGTCCACGCGGTCACCGAGCAGCGCGTGCGTCCCGACGACGAGCCGGGACCCGCCCGAGGCCGCCGCCAGCAGTGCACGCCGGCGTTCGTCGGTGGACTGCGAACCGGTCAGGATCACCGGTCGGAGCTCCGCGGCGAGGTCGGGGCCGAGGAACTTCACGATCGACCGGAGGTGCTGCGCCGCCAGGACCTCCGTCGGGGCGATCAGGGCGGACTGGCCGCCCGACTCGGCGACGGTGAGCATCGCCCGGATCGCGACGAGGGTCTTGCCCGAACCGACCTCGCCCTGCACCAGTCGGTGCATCGGCCAGGTGCCCGCCATGTCCTGCGCGATCTCCGCACCGACCGCCCGCTGGTCGTCGGTGAGCGTGAACGGCAGGGTCGCGTCGAACCGCTCGAGGATCCCGCCCGGTGCGGCCGTCCGTGACACCGAGGCCGTCGCACGGGCCGCGATCCGGCGCTGCACCAGCGCGGTCTGCAGCACGAAGGCCTCGCGGTAGCGCAGGGCGTCCTGAGCGCGCTTGAAGTCCGCCACCTTCTCGGGCCGGTGCAGCATCTCGAGTGCCTTCCGGAACGGCACCAGGTCGAGACGGGTGCGCACCGAGGCGGGGATCGGGTCGGCGACGTCCGGCAGGGTGTCGAGCACGATCCCCATCGCCTTCGCGATCTGCCACGACGACAGCGACGCGGTCGCCGGGTAGATCGGGATCGGCTGCCGCGACCACCGGATCGCCTCGTCCGACTCGGGGTCCGCCGTGGCCCGCGGGTCGTCGCGGTCGAACAACTCGTAGTCCGGGTGCGCCAGCTGCCGAGCGCCGCGGTAGTCGCCCACCTTGCCGGCGAACACCCCGCGGGCGCCGGGGACGAGGTCCTTCGTGCGCCACCCCTGGTTGAAGAACGTCAGCGTCAACAGGCCCTTGCCGTCCCCGATCTTCGCCTCGAGGATCGAGCCGCGCCGCGCCCGCATCGTGCGCTCGCGGACCTCGACCACCTCGGCCACGATCGTCACCGGCTCGCCGATGGCCAGCGAGTCCAGGGCGGTCAACGCGCCGCGCTCGGCGTACCGCCGGGGGGCGTGCTCCAGGAACTCGCCGACCGTGCGGTGCCCGAAGGCCTTCTCGATCGCCTTCGCGGTCCGCCCGCCGAGGACGCTCGCCAGCTTCACGTCGAGCGGCGCCGTGCCCCACTGCACGTCAGGGGTCGGCACGTCGGCGGAGCCGTCGGGGGTCGTCGGAGCGGTGTCGGCGCGGGAGGTGACCACACGCCAACGGTACCCGGGACGACCGACCCGTCACGGGCCTCCCGGACGCCTGTGGAGAACACCGGAGGGCTGCTGACGGCCCGCTACGGTGACTACATGACCCGCATCATCGCCGGTGCCGCCGGCTCCACGACGCTCCGGGTGCCGAAGTCCGGCACCCGGCCGACGAGCGACCGCGTGCGCGAAGCGCTCTTCTCGTCGCTGGAGGCGCGCGGGCTGATCGACGACACCTCGGTTGCCGACCTCTACGCCGGGACCGGTGCCCTCGGGCTCGAAGCGGCGTCACGAGGTGCGGTGGAGGTGTCCCTCGTCGACCGGGCGGCACCCGCCGCGGCCGCCTGCCGCGACAACGCCAAGGCGGTGCAGAAACGTGTCCCCGGCGTCCGCATCGCCGTGCACGCGCAGCCCGCGCTCGGGTACCTGCGGACCACGGCGAAGACCTTCGACCTGGTGTTCATCGACCCGCCGTACGAGGTCCCGGAGTCCGAGCTCACCGACGTCCTCGACGCCCTGGTGTCCCGGCTGACGGCCGAGGCGGTCGTCGTCGTCGAGCGGGGCACGCGGTCGCCGGAACCGACGTGGCCGACCGGGCTGACGCCGTTCAGCAAACGGTCATGGGGCGACACCGTCGCGTGGGAAGCCGTTGCCGACTCCGCCGGCTGATCCGCGCCGACCGCCCACTGCGCAGTCGGGCGCGGGCCGTCAGCCCGCCGCGCCGTCCCAGTCGGCGTAGGGGTCCCAGCCCGTCGTGGGGACCGGCTCCCCACCGCGCACGAGGTCGACACCGTGGCCCCTGTCACCGCCGTGGTCGTCGTCCGCGACTCGAGCGCGGACGAGTCCGATCCGTCGGAACCCGCCCGGGAGGCCCGCCCCCGCCGGGAAGGTCGCCAACAGTCCGTGGTCCTCACCGCCGTGCAGCGCGACCGGGTCCAGCGCCGGCTCGACGTCGAGTTCCAGCGTCACCCCGCTCGCGCGGGCCAGCCGGCCGGCGTCGATCGCCAGGCCGTCCGAGAGGTCGAGCATCGCGGTCGCACCGGCGGCGGCGGCGAGCGGTCCGTCGGTGATCGGCGGGACCGGACGGCGCTGCCGGGCGACGTCAGGATCGGCGTCCGCACCGTTCGCCCGCACCCGACCGGCGTCCGGCTCACCGGCGTCGTCGACCCCGTCGCGGAACAGGCGGGCGAGTCCTCGGGCGGCGGGCCCGAGTTCGCCCGAGACCGCGAGCACGTCGCCGGGGCGGGCGCCCGAGCGGACGACGGGGGCGCGTCCCCCGAGGTCGCCGAACGCGGTCACGGTCAACGAGAACGTCGCCGAGGTCGACAGGTCACCGCCGACGACGCCGATGCCCGGAGCGAGCGTCTCGATCGCGAGCCGGAACCCGTCGGCGATGCCCTCGAGCACCGTCACGGGGGTCTCCTGCGGGGCGGCGATGGCGACGACGAGGCCCGAGGGTGCCGCGCCCATCGCGGCCACGTCGGACAGGTTCGTGGCGGCGGCCTTCCAGCCGACGTCCTCGGGCGAGGACCACGCCCACCGGAAGTCCGGACCGTGCACCATCATGTCCGTCGTGACGACGAACCGCCCGTCGGGAGCGGCGACCACCGCGCAGTCGTCCCCGGGGCCGAGCAGCGGCGAACCGGGCGGCAGACGCCGGGTCACGCGGTCGAGCACCGCCAGTTCACCGAGCGCTCCCACCGTCTCCGCCGGGGTGCCGGGGCTGTGCTCGTGCGTCGCGTCCACACGAGAACGGTAGCCTGGACGTCGATGGACACCGCACCCCGCCGCCCCCGGAACGCCCGCCGTCGGCTGGGCAGCGCGTTGGGCGGTGTGGCCCTCGCCGCCGCCGTCGTGGTGGGACTGACCGGCTGCACCAACGCGGTCGCCATGCAGGCCGCGCCCTCGGCGAACGCCGCCGCCTGCGCCGGTGCGCAGGTCCGGCTGCCCGCCACCCTGAACGGGACGCTCCCGCTGCGGAACACCTCCGCGCAGGCGACCGCCGCGTGGGGCTCCCCCGCTGCGGTGCTCTACCACTGCGGCGTGGCCGTACCGACGGTCTCCGACCTGCCGTGCTTCGCACAGGGCTCGGTCGACTGGATCCGCGACGCCCGGGGGCAGAATGTGGTCTACACGACGTTCGGGCGCTCCCCCGCGGTGCAGGTCGTCATCGACACGAAGCGGGCCACGTCGGATGCCCTGCAGGACCTGGGCGACGCCGTGTCGACGCTGCCGGAGGACGGGCACCGCTGCCTCGACCCGCAGGACGTCGGCTAGGGCGCTCAGGACCCTGGCACGGCCGACGTCCCGCCCCGCCGAGATCCCTGTAGCCGACGTCCCGGCAGCCGACGTCCCCGAGCGTCAGCGGACCGCGATGCGTCCCAGCTCGATGAGCTCGGCGACCAGCTCCGGGTAGGCCAGGCCCGACGCCGCCCAGCAGCGCGGGTACATCGAGAACGGCGTGAAGCCCGGCATCGTGTTGACCTCGTTGACCACGAAGCCGTCGTCCGTCAGGAAGCAGTCCACGCGGGCCAGTCCCGCGCCACCGATCGCCTCGAACGCACGGGCGCCGATCGACCGGATCTCGTCGGTCTCGGACTCGCTCAGCGGGGCCGGGCAGAGCAGCTGCTCGTCGCCGCCCAGGTACTTGGCGGTGAAGTCGTAGAAGCCGTCCGCAGCGACGACGATCTCACCCGGCAGGCTCGTGCGCGGAGTGCCGTCACGGCCCTCCAGGACGGCGACCTCGACCTCCCGACCGATCACCCGGGGCTCGACGATGACCTTGCTGTCGTGCTCGAACGCCAGGTCCATCGCGGCCCCGAGCTGTGCGGGGTCGTCGACGCGTGAGACACCCATGCTCGACCCCGCACGGGCGGGCTTCACGAAGAGCGGGAACCCGTGCGCGGCGACCGACTCGGCGACGTCGACGGGGTCCGACTGCCACTGTCGGCGGAGCACGGTCGTCCAGGGCGCGACCCGCAGTCCGGCGTGTTCGAGGACGGCCTTCGCGACGTGCTTGTCCATCGCCAGGGCACTGGCGAGCACGCCGTCGCCGACGTACGGCAGGCCGGCGGTCTCCAGGAGGCCCTGGATCGTGCCGTCCTCACCGAACGGGCCGTGCAGGATCGGGAACACCACGTCGACCGACCCGAGGGACTCCACCGACCCGTCGGGCAGCTCGACGAACAGCTCCCGGGAGTCGCCGGAGACCGGGAAGCGGACGCGGGTGCCGTTGTCCGGCACCGTCGGCAGCTCCTGGCCGAGCAGCGCCCAGTCCGACGGGTCGTCGGGCTGCAGGGTGAACGCGCCGTCCTTGGTGATGCCGATCGGCAGCAGGTCGTACCGGTCGCGGTCGACGACGTCCATGATCCCGCCCGCGGTGACGCAGCTGATCTCGTGCTCGCTCGATCGCCCACCGAACAGCACGGCTACGGTGGTCCGCTCGGCGTCGGTCGACACCGTGGGGACGGCTGCGTCGATCGGTTCGGGTGCGGGCGCGGTGCTGCTCATGGACGCTCCAAGCGGTGGGTACCGGGACCGGTCACTCGCCCTGGGGCTCGTCGGTCTCCGTGAGGTGCGGCGCGATGTTGCGCGGATCGAGCCTACCGGCGAGGACCTCGCCGACCTGCCCGACGATGGGCATGTCGACACCGTTCGCCCGGGCCAGTTCGAGGATCGGCGCGACCGAGGCCAGGCCCTCCGCGGTCTGGTTCATCTGACGGACGACCTCGTCGAAGCGGTACCCCTGCCCGAGCAGCCGGCCCGCGGTGTTGTTCCGCGAGAGCGGCGACTGGCACGTGGCGATGAGGTCACCGAGGCCCGCGAGCCCGGACAGCGTCGACGGCTGCGCGCCGAGGGACACCGCGAACTCGGTCATCTCGGCGAGACCGCGGGTGATGATCGAGGCCTTGGTGTTCTCGCCGTAGCCGACGCCGTCGACGATGCCGATGGCGACCGCGATGAGGTTCTTGAGGACCCCGCCGAACTCGGTGCCGATGACGTCCGTGTTGATGAACGAGCGGAAGTAGGGGTTCGTCGCGACCGCGGCGACGGCGGTCGCGGTGTCCACGCTCGAGGACGAGACCACGGCGGCGGTCGGCTGTCGGCGGGCGATCTCGAGCGCCAGGTTCGGCCCGCTGGCCACGGCGATGCGGTCCTGGTCGATGCCGAGCCCCTCGAGGAGCACCTCGCTCATCCGCAGCCCGCTGGCCTTCTCGACGCCCTTCATCAGGCTGACGACCGGCACGTCGGCCGGCAGGAGCTCCCGGATCGCGGCGAGGTTCGAGCGGAGGGTCTGCGACGGCACCGAGACGTACACCTGCTCGGCGCCGGCGAGCACCGCGGCGAGGGACGTCGACGCGGTCAGGGTCCGCGGCAGGTTGATGCCGGGCAGGTACTCCGAGTTCCGCTTGGTCTCGGTGATCTCCCGTGCGATCTCGGGCCGCCGGGCCCAGAGGACGGTCTGGGCGCCGCCCTCGGCGAGCACCTTCGCGAACGTGGTGCCCCAGCTGCCCGCGCCGATGACTGCCACGCGTGGCTTGTCCGTCGACTGCATGACGACGCGGATCGCGGCGGTGTCGACGGCGCCACGGGCGGCGACAGAGGGGTCCGGGCGGTCGTCGTGCGGTCGGAGACCGGGGGCGGTCCCCCGGTCAGCTGCGTCACTCAAACTTGCCGGTCTCCTTCTGGCGGTTGGCGCTCGGGTCCCAGCGCTGCTCCGGAGCACGCTCACCACGGAGCTGCTCGACGAGCTTGGTGATCTCGGCCATCAGCGCGTCGGTGACCTGCTGCAGGAGCGCCTGGTCGATCGGCTTGCCGCGATACGCGGACAGGTCCATCGGCTCGCCGAACAGGATGTCGACGTTCGCCTTCCGGAACAGGTTGAGGCGCTTGGAGTACCGCGGCAGGATCCGCTGCGTGCCCCAGTGGGCCATCGGGATGAGCGGCACGTCGTTCTCGAGCGCGATCCGTGCCGCGCCGGTCTTGCCGCGCATCGGCCACAGGTCCGGGTCACGGGTGAGCGTGCCCTCCGGGTAGACGATGACCGCCCCGCCGTTCCGGACGAGTCCGCCACCGCCCTGCAGTGGGTTGCTGGAGCGGGTCCGCCCGGAGCGTTCGACGGGGATCTGTCCCATGCCGGACATCAGCTTGCCGACGACGGGCACGTCGAAGATCGACGCCTTCGCCAGGAACAGCGGTGGTCGGCGGCTCACCCAGACGGCGGTGCCGACCACCAGCGGGTCGATGTTCGTGTAGTGGTTCGGCGCGAGCACGAACGCCCCGTCCGCCGGCAGGCGGTTCGGGCCGTGCCAGCGGTACGCCGCGACCGCACGGAACAGCGGGATCACGAAGACCGAGGTGATCCGGAACGCGACGTTCAGGTCACCACGCTTCCAGCGCCTCCCGGGGTTCGGGAGGCCCGTGGTGACCTGCTCCACCGCACCGGCGCGGGCGTCGGCCGGCTCGGCGCTCATTCCGCGAAGTCGAAGTCCGCGCCGAGCTTGCGGAGCTTCGGGATGAAGTGCTCGTAGCCACGGCTGATGATGCCGACGTTCGTGATCCGCGACTCACCCTCGGCGGTCAGCGCCGCGATGAGGTGGCTGAAGCCGCCGCGGAGGTCGGGGACACGGACGTTCGCACCGTGCAGCTTCGTCGGGCCGGTGATGACCGCGGCCTGCTCGAAGGGACGACGGGCGACACGGCGGTCGTGACCCGGCAGGCCCTCCTTGTGCACGACGATGTCGGCACCCATCTCGTTGAGCGCGTCGGTGAAGCCGAAGCGGTTCTCGTAGACGGTCTCGTGCACGACGCTCTGACCCTCGGCCTGCGTGAGCGCGACGACGAGGGGCTGCTGCCAGTCGGTCATGAAGCCGGGGTGCACGTCGGTCTCGATGACGACGGGCTTGAGGACGTCCAGCTCGCGGTAGAACCGGATGCCGTCCTCCTGGATGTCGAACCCGCCGCCGACCTTCCGGAAGACGTTGAGGAACGTCATGAGCTCCTGCTGCTTGGCACCCTCGACGAAGATGTCGCCGTTGGTGGCCAGCGCGGCGGAGGCCCAGCTCGCGGCCTCGTTGCGGTCGTTGATCGCGCGGTGCGTGTACCCGCGGAGCGACTTGACGCCCTCGATGAAGATCGTGCGGCTGGGCTCGACCGTGACGATCGCGCCCATCTTCTGCAGGATCGCGATGAGGTCCATGATCTCGGGCTCGATCGCGGCGTTCCGCAGCTCGGTGGTGCCCTCGGCGAGTACGGACGAGAGCAGGACCTGCTCGGTCGCGCCGACGCTCGGGTAGGGCAGCTCGATGTTCGCGCCCTTGAGGCCGTTCGGGGCGGTGATGTGGATGCCCGAGACCTGCTTGTCGACGACGGCCCCCATCGCACGGAGTGCGTCGAGGTGGAAGTCGATCGGACGGTCGCCGATGCGGCAGCCCCCGAGGTCGGGGATGAACGCCTCGCCCAGCTTGTGCAGCAGCGGGCCGCAGAAGAGGATCGGGATCCGGCTGGAACCGGCGTGCGCGTCGATCTCGGCGAAGTGCGCCGTCTCGACCCGCGACGGGTCGAGGATGAGCTCGCCCCGTGCGGGGTCGGTCACGCGCACACCGTGCACCTCGAGCAGGCCGCGGACGACCTTGACGTCGGAGATGTCCGGGACGTCCTTGAGGATCGACGGGGTGTCTCCGAGGAGCGCCGCGACCATGGCCTTGGTCGCGAGGTTCTTCGCACCGCGGACCTCGATGCGTCCCACGAGGGGCTTGCCCCCGCGGATGACGATCTCGTCCGACTTGAGACCGACGCGCGCCCCTGCAGCTGCTGCGTCCTGTACGAGAGAGTTCACTACTTCACCGGCAATGTCTTCGGCCGCCAACGGGAGCGGCGGGATTCGAACTCCGTGATCGAGGTCTCGTCACGGAGGGTGAGCCCGATGTCGTCGAGCCCTTCCATCAACCGCCAACGAGTGTAAGCGTCGATCTCGAAAGCCACGTCCATGTCGCCGATCGACACGCGCTGTGTCGCCAGGTCGACGGTCGCCTCGATCCCGGGCTGGGCCTCGATCGCCGCCCACATCCGCTCGATCTCGGGCTCGGACACCATCGCGGTGACCAGGCCCTGCTTGCCGGCGTTGCCCTTGAAGATGTCCGCGAAACGGGGTGAGACGACCACGCGGAACCCGAAGTCGCGCAGCGCCCACACCGCGTGCTCTCGGGACGACCCGGTGCCGAAGTCCGGTCCGGCGACCAGGACCTTCGCGCCCTGGTAGGCGGGCTGGTTGAGCACGAAGTCGGGGTCCTGGCGCCAACCGGAGAACAGCGCGTCCTCGAAGCCGGTCTTCGTGACCCGCTTCAGGTACACCGCGGGGATGATCTGGTCGGTGTCGACGTTCGACCGCTTCAGCGGTGCGGCGATCCCGGTGACGGTGCCGATCTTGTCCATCAGTGGTTCCCTCCTGCGGTCGCCGGCACGGCCAGGCGAGCGTCGTCGTCTTCCAGGTCCCACGGGCTCGACAGCGTCCCGCGGACGGCGGTCGCGGCGGCGACCAGCGGCGAGACCAGGTGGGTCCGACCGCCCTTGCCCTGCCGGCCTTCGAAGTTGCGGTTCGAGGTGGAGGCGCAGCGCTCCCCCGGCGCGAGCTGGTCGGGGTTCATGCCGAGACACATCGAGCAGCCGGCGAACCGCCACTCGGCGCCGAAGTCGATGAACACCTTGTCGAGCCCCTCGGCTTCGGCCTCGAGCCGGACGCGGGCGGAGCCCGGCACGACCATGACGCGGACGCCGGGCGCCTTCTCGCGGCCCTGGATCACGGACGCGAAGGCCCGGAGGTCCTCGATGCGGGAGTTCGTGCAGGACCCCATGAAGACCGCGTCGACCGCGATGTCCTTCATCGGCGTGCCCGCCTGGAGGTCCATGTACTCCAGCGCTCGGGACGCCGCGGCGCGGTCGTTCGGGTCCGCGTAGTCCGCCGGGTCCGGCACGGACTCGGACAGCGAGACGCCCTGGCCGGGGTTCGTGCCCCAGGTGACGAAGGGCTCGAGGGCGTCGGCGTCGATGAAGACCTCGGCGTCGAACACGGCGTCGTCGTCGGTGGCGAGGGTGTCCCAGTAGGCCACGGCCTCGTCCCAGTCGGCACCGGTCGGGGCGTGGTCGCGGCCCTGCACGTAGTCGTAGGTGATCTGGTCGGGGGCGACCATGCCGGCGCGGGCACCCGCTTCGATCGACATGTTGCAGATCGTCATCCGGCCCTCCATCGAGAGCGCCCGGATGGCCGAGCCGCGGTACTCGAGCACGTAGCCCTGTCCGCCGCCCGTGCCGATCTGTGCGATCACCGCCAGGATGACGTCCTTCGCGGTGACGCCCGGGCGCAGCGTGCCCTCGACCGTGACGGCCATCGTCTTGAAGGGCTTGAGCGGCAGGGTCTGTGTGGCCAGGACGTGCTCGACCTCGCTGGTGCCGATGCCGAACGCCATCGCACCGAACGCACCGTGGGTCGAGGTGTGCGAGTCCCCGCAGACGACCGTGATGCCGGGCATCGTCAGTCCGAGTTGCGGACCGACGACGTGCACGATCCCCTGCTCCTTGTCGCCGAGCGAGTGCAGGCGGACACCGAACTCCTCGCAGTTGCGGCGGAGGGTCTCGATCTGGGTGCGGCTCGTCGGGTCCGCGATCGGCCGGTCGATGGCGAGCGTCGGGGTGTTGTGGTCCTCGGTCGCGATCGTCAGGTCGAGCCGCCGCACCGGGCGGCCGGCCTGCCGCAGGCCGTCGAACGCCTGCGGGCTCGTGACCTCGTGCACGAGGTGGAGGTCGATGTACAGGAGGTCGGGGTTGCCGTCCTCTCCCTTGACGACGACGTGGTCGTCCCACACCTTCTCGGCGAGCGTCCTGCCCATGCCCGTGCCTCCTCGTTCGCGTTCCGATGCCGCTGTCACGGCACCGTGCAAGCACTCTAGCAGCTTGGTATACCAATCAAAGACCCCTGCCGGGAGGCCCACCCCTCCTCGACGACACCCGTCGCGGTGAGAGGATGGCCTGGACATGACGACCGCTCCGCACTCGACCCGCACCACCAACCTCGAGGGCGCGGCCCGCGCCGCGATCGCGGGCGGCGTCCCGCTCGCGCTGCTCATCGGACTCGGGATGCCGCAGTACGCCGCGTTCGCGATGTTCGCCGGTTTCACCGCGATCTTCGGCGCGACCGAGCCCTACCGGCAGCGTGCCGTGACCACCGGGGTCGCCGGCGCGCTGCAGGTCGTGTGCATGGCCGCGGGCATCGCGGTGTCACTCCTCGGCGCGCCGCTGTGGTTGCAGGGCGCGGGGCTCGTCCTGGTGCTCGTCGTCGCGGTCGCCACGCTCAGCGCACTCCGGACGATCCCCGCGCAGCCGATCTTCCCGGTCTTCGCGTTCGTCGTGTCCGCCCTCGTCCCGGTGCGCACGGGCGACCTGCCGCTCGTCGCCACGATCATCCTCGGCTCGGTCGTCTGGGCGTGGCTGGTCGCGATGTCCGGAGCCGCCTTCCGTCGCGTCCTGCACCCGCACGCGCCGCACCGGTTCCGTCCGCTCGCCGCCCGGAAGCACCGGTCCCTCGCGGTCCTCGGCACCTCGGCGCTCTGGGAGACCATCGCGCTCAACGTCCTCGGCGCGCTCGTCGCCGGCGCCGTCGCCGAGGTCCTGCCCGGTCTCGGACACCCCTACTGGGCGGTGATCGCCGTGGTGTCGACGCTGCCTGCGCTCCGGCAGCGCCACACGGTCTCCCGCGCCGTGCAGCGTGTCGTCGGCACCGTCGGCGGCACCGTCGTCGCGGTCGGCATCCTGCTGCTCGAGCCCTCGGCCTGGTGGATCGTCGTGATCGCCGTGGTCGGGCAGTTCATGGCGGAGGTCTTCGTCGCCCGGAACTACGCCGTCTGCCTGCTCTTCCTCACGCCCCTCGCCCTCGCGGTGTCGTGGCTGAGCCTCCCCGAGGCGCCCGGGCTCCTCGCCCTCGACCGGATCGGGCAGACCCTGCTCGGCGCCGTCGTCAGCGTCTGCCTCCTCGCCGTGGGACGGGTCGTCGAGCGGCGTCGAGGACGCGCGCTCGGCGCGACCAGCAGCATCCGGACCGTCTGAGGGACGCGCGCGGTGCGGACGAGCCGCAGCGGGCCTCCCGTCCGGATCGCGCGTGCCAGCCGGGAAGCCCGCCCCTGTCGGCCGCGTCCGGCACCCTGGGTGCATGGACGAGACCTACACACTGCTCCCGACGGCCCCGCCGCTCGACGACTACCTGCGCCTGCGTCGCGACTCCGGTTTGACGCCCGTCACCGCGGAGCAGGGCGCACCGGCCGTCGTCGGCGCCTGGTCGGCCTGTCACGTCGTCGACGGAGCGGGCACGCCGGTCGCGATGGGACGGGTGATCGGCGACGGCGGGTGGTACTTCCACGTCGTCGACATCGCCACCGACCCGACACACCAGCGCCAGGGGCTCGGTCGAGCCGTGGTGGAGTGGCTCCTGGCCGACATCGGCGACCGCGCGCCCGCAGGGGCGTACGTCTCGCTCATCGGTGACCCGCCCGGACAGCGGCTGTACCGGTCGCTCGGGTTCGACGACGTGGCGCCGAGCCTCGGCATGGCGATGGTGCTCGGCGCCGGGGGCTGAACCGACCCTCAGGACGGCGTGATGTTCCAGGCGTCGATGACCGGTCGACCGTGCTCGTACCCGAGCGTGCTGACCGTGGCCGTGCCGAGCTTCAGCACCGCGCCGTCCTGCGGAGCCAGCCGGATCCACGCGGCGCCGAGTGCACGCAGCACGTGCCCGTGCGCGACGAAGATGGCGTCCTGCCCCTCGGCCAGGACGGGTCGGGCGCGGTTGATCACGCGCTCGACGCGGACGCGTACCTCGGCGGCGTTCTCACCGGGTGTGTCGCCGGCCGGGACCCCGTCGGTCCAGAGGTCCCACGGCCCGTGCCGCTGGACCTTGATCTGCGGCGTCGTCAGCCCCTCGTACGCGCCGTAGTCCCACTCGTACAGGTCCTCGTCGAGTTCCGGGTCGACGCCGACGATGCGGGCGGTCTCGCGGGCGCGGGCGAGCGGACTGGAGAGTGCCAGCGCGAAGTCACGGTCCGCCAGGAACCGACCGGCGCGCTCGGCCTGGGCCACACCGTTCTCCGTCAGCGGGATGT
This sequence comes from Curtobacterium sp. MCPF17_031, assembly GCF_003234035.1. NCBI lineage: Bacteria > Bacillati > Actinomycetota > Actinomycetes > Micrococcales > Microbacteriaceae > Curtobacterium > Curtobacterium sp. MCPF17_031. The sequence goes on from NZ_QKSG01000001.1 coordinate 620,561, forward strand.
CGGTGCGGCCGGTGTGCTGCCCGCTCTTCGACCACTCCGTCTCTCCGTGGCGGACGAGGACGAGTTCGCCGGGGCGTTCCGAGGTCATGGGTTCCTTCCGAGCTGGAGGCCGAGCGCAGCGGCGCCGACCGAGACGACGAGCATCCCGAGGCCGTTCAGGACGGCGAGCCGGGTCTTGCCGGATCGGAGGAGCTGCACGGTCTCGACGCTCGCCGTCGAGAACGTCGTGTACCCACCCATCATGCCCGTCCCCACCACAGCGACCATCGGGGCAGCGATCGCACCGGACTCCCCGAGGCCCGTCACGAACCCGAGGACGAGTGATCCGGTGACGTTGATCAGCAGCGTGCCGATGGGGAAACGCGTCACCCGGGCCTTGAGGAACCCGTCGAGGACGAACCGGAGCGCTGCGCCGACACCGCCGCCGACCGCGACGAGCAGGAGGGTGAGGGCGGTCATCGCGCTGCTCGCTTCGTGAGCGCGCCCGCGACCGCGAGCCCGGCGACCACCGCCGCGAGCCCGAGCACGACCGACAGCAGCGCGTACCCGCTGCCGGCAGCCCAGCGTCCGACGTCGAGCAGCCGTGCGGTGTCGTCGGCCAGCGTGCTGTACGTCGTGAACCCGCCGAGCACACCGGTGCCGACGAACAGCCGCAGTGCCCGACGTCGTCCGACGTCCGGCCCCCGGCGGGCGAGGGCGTCGAGCAGCAGGCCGAGGCAGAACGCGCCGACGACGTTGATCGCGAGGACCGTCCAGCTGATGCCGTCGACGGCCGGCAGCGCCTGGGCGAGCACGGCCCGGACCGCGGTGCCGATCGCGCCGCCGAACGCCACGAGGGCGATGAGGGACCAGCGGGTGTGTGGCGGCGGGTCCAGCGCAGGACGACCTCCGCCTGCTTCGTCCGTGTCCCGCATGAGTCTCCGCTCGCCGACCTGCCGACGCGATGGTACCGCCGGCTCTCGCACTCTCGGGCGGATCCATCCCGTTCATCTGCTCTTGTCGTATTATCAATGTACGTATTGAGGAGCCGATGATGCTGTACCAGTCGACGTTCGAAGACCTCCGGTCCCGCATCCGGTCCGGAGAGTTCCCCGTGGGGGCGCGCCTGCCGTCCGAAGCCGACCTCCTGGCGCACTACGACATCAGCGCGATCACGCTGCGGCGAGCGCTCGACATGCTCCGCGAGGACGGGTACGTCGCCCGGCGACCACGGGTCGGCACGACCGTCGTGAGCACCGAGCCGACGGCACGTCTCCGGCCGACCGACCGGATCGACGTCGGGGTGGTCCTCACCAACTTCGACGACACCTTCGGCACCCGGGTCCTCGAGGGCATGCTCGACGAGGCCGGCACCGACACCGACGTGATCGTCAAGCGCACCCACGGTGACCACGATGCCGAGGATGCGGCGATCCGCGCGCTGGCGGCACGGGTACAGGGCTTGGTCGTGCTGCCGAGCAGCTCCGAGTTCATCCCACCGGGGGTCCTCGAGCTCCTGCCCACGGGGTTCCCCGTCGTGATCCTCGACCGTCGGTACGAGGGCATCCCGGTGTCGGACATCTCCACGGACAACATCGGTGCCGGTGCTGCAGCGACGGAGCACCTGTTCGGCCTCGGGCACCGGCGGGTGGCCCTCGTCACATCGGACAGCCGGGTGACGTCCAACGACGACCGTCGCCGCGGCTGGGTCGGTGCGCACGCCCGGAACGACAAGGCGCTCGACGACGCGCTGGCGTTCCACGACGTCGAGTCGACACTGCCGGGGTCGACGGACCGCCCGGAGGACGACGTCGCTCGGCTCGTCGCGTTCGTCGAGGCCCACCCCGAGGCGACGGCGTTCGTCGCCGGCGAGTACAACATCGCGCTGCTGCTCCGGGACGCTCTGGAGCAGGTGGGCAAGCGGGTTCCCGACGACGTCTCCATCGTCTGCTTCGACCACCCGGATGCGACATTCGACCGCCAGCTGTTCCGGTTCACGCACATCGCGCAGGACCAGCCCGGGGTCGGACGTCAGGCGGTGGCCCAGGTGCTGCGGCAGGCACGAGGCGAGAGCGGGTCCCGGAAGATCCTCGTGCCTGCGCAGCTGGTGACCGGCGCGTCGACTGCGCAGCCGCCTACTGGTCGAGTCGGGCGCGCAACTCGGTCGCCATCGCGGCGCTGAGCTGCGTCGAGTACGGCACCGCGCCGACGGGACGCTCGGTCCAGTCGTTGGCGGCAGGCCGGTCGAGCTCCTCCGGGAACGCCCCCCAGAGCGCGTCGGTGCTGGCACGGACGAACGCCGTCAGGGCGACGCGGTCGGCGTCCCCGTCCGGCAGCCGCTCCAGGAGGAGCCCGAGGTACCGGTAGTACACGCCCTTGAACAGGCCCTCGTCGCCGCCGTCGCCCTCCTGGCGGAAGACGACACCGTCGGACAGCTCGGTGACCGCGGTCCGTGCGGTCCGGACTGCGACGGCGAGCAGGTCGACGTCCGGTCGGCGATCGGCCAGCTCGACAGCGGCCCCGACGTACAGCCCCTGGTTGTAGGTGAACCGCCACTGCGTGTCCACCCTGCCGTCGCCCTCACGGTTGACCCCGTCCTCGACGAACCCGTCGGCGGCGTCGACGAGGTGGTCGGTCAGCCAGTCGAACGCCGTCTCCGCGTGCTGCAGGAACCGGCCGTCACCGGTGATCCGGTGCAGCCGTGCGCCGAGGATGACGAGCGGTCCGTTGGCCGGGGTGTTCTTGTACGCGAGCTGCTGCCTGCGCCACGCCAGGCTCGTCCCGCCGGTGTCGTTCCAGCCGTGCTCCACCACGTGGTCGAACAGGGCGACGGTGTCGTCGAGGTACTGCTGCTCCCCGGTTGCGCCGTGCAGCCGCAGGGTCGCGAGGGCGAACCAGAGCATGTCGTCGAAGTAGTCGTTGAACAGCGAGCCGCCGTTCCGCTCGACGATGTTCCGGTGCACCGCCCGCGCCTGCTCGAGTCGAACCGGGTCGCCGCTGCGCTCGAACGCGTCGAGACGGACGTCCATGAGGTGCGCGAGCCACCAGTAGTTGAACGTGCTGTCGTCAGCTTCCTGCACCGGCCACGAGTTGTGGAGGTACTGCGGCCACGGCGCTCCGTAGAGGCGCTCGATGCTGTCCTGCATGCGGTCGGCGCGGTCCGCCCAGACGCCGGTCATCGTGTCGGTCACTTGCGGTTCTCCTGGAGGATGCGGTCGCCCTGCTTCGCAGCCTGGGCGAGTGTCTGCTCGGCAGACAGCTGGCCGGACATGAACTTCTCGAGCGCCGGGGTGAGTGCCTTGCCCTCGACGTCGCTGTACCCGGGGACGTCGGGCCGCACGGTGGCGTAGTCGAGCGTCTTGACGAAGCCGGCGTACCGCGGGTCGTCGGTGAAGAACGGGTCGTTGGCGGAGGACCGGTTGGCCGGGATCCACCCGGAGACCTTGGCGAAGTCGACACCGTTCTCGGGCTTCGTCGCCCACCACTTCTCGAACGCCCAGGCGCCGTCGGACTGCTGCGCGCCGGTCGGGATCACGAGACCGAACCCGCCCATCACGGCACCCTTCTCGCCGCTCGGTCCGGCGACCGGTTCGGTGACGCCCCACTTGAGGCCATCGGCCTTCTCGAGGTTCGGCACGTCCCACGGTCCGTCGTACTTCATGGCGGCCTGGCCCGCCGCGAAGACGTCGTTGCTGTCGCCGAAGCCGTTCGTGTACACGCCGTCGTCCGTCAGGCTCTTCCAGAAGTCGAGTACTTCGACGCCTTCGGGGCTGTTGAACGCGGTCTTCGTGCCGTCCTTGTTGAGGAGTCGACCGCCGGCCTGCTGGAGCCACATCGAGAACAGACCGGGGTCGTTGAGCATGAACCCGGATTGCTGCAGCTTCCCGCCCTTCATGACGGTGAGCTCTCGCGCGTCGGTCTTGAGTTCGTCCCACGTCGTCGGCGGCGTGAGGCCGGCCTTCGCGAACAGGTCTTCGTTGTAGACGAGGGACCGGTTGTCGACCAGGAGCGGTAGGCCGTAGAGCTTGCCGTCATGCCGCATCTCGGACAGTGCCTGCGGGTAGAACTCCTCGGTGTCGACGCCGTCTTCCTCGACCCGGTCGTCGATCGCCTGCAACGCGCCCTTCGGTGCGTAGAGGGACGTCTGGTACCGGTCCCAGAGCACGAGATCGGGGACCTTCCCGCCGGCGATCGCGGTGAGCAGCTTCTGCTCCACGAGTTCCTGCGGGACGTACTTCACCGTGTACTTCGTCTGCGCCTTGTTGAAGGCACTGGTCATGGTGTTGATCTGATCGACCTGGTCACCGGACCAGGAGCCCCACATGGTGACTTCTTGCCGGCCGCCGGCACCCGTGGTACCGGAGGAACCGGACGAGCAACCGGTGAGGACGAGCGCGGCGGCAGCGAGTGCCGCGGCCGCGCCGAGGAAGTGGCGTGACTTCATTGTCGTGTGCTTTCTGGTGTGCGGGGCGCGGCGAGCGTGCCGACTCCCCGGGGTGGATGAGGGGACTACTTGGTGCCGGCGTGCGCGATGCCCTCGATGATCCAGCGCTGGGCGAGGATGAACACGACCAGGACGGGGAGCATCGTGATGATCGTCCCGGCCATCAACGGGCCGTAGTTCGTCGTGTAGTTGTTGACGAAGCCGGCGAGCCCGACCTGGACGGTCATCATCTTCGGGTCGTTGAGCACGATCAGCGGCCAGAGGAAGTTGTTCCAGCCGGCCTGGAAGCTGAGCAGGCCGAGGACGGCGAGCCCGGCCTTCGTGAGCGGGAAGTAGATCACCGCGAAGATCCGGAACTCGCCGGCACCGTCGATCCGCGCGGCCTCCCCGAGTTCGTCGGGCAGTGTCTCGAAGAACTGCTTCATGAAGAAGACCGCGAACGCACCCGCTGCTCCCGGGACGATGACTGCCCAGTACGTGTTGATGAGGCCGAGTCCGCCGTTGCCGCCGAGGTCGTTGCCGCCGAGCAGCGGGAAGTGCCGGAGGATCAGGAACGTCGGGATCATCGTGACGATGCTCGGGACCATGAGCGACGACAGGAAGGTGATGAACACCGCCTGGCGTCCGGCGAACCGCAGCTTCGCGAGGGCGTACCCGGCGAGGGAGCCGAAGAACAGGTTGGCGACTGCCCCTCCGACGCCGAGGACGAGCGAGTTGACGAAGTACCGGCCGTACGGGACGGTCGTCACGGCTTGCACGAAGTTGTCGACCGTCGGGCGCTGCGGGATGAGGGACAGCGAGTGGGCGAGGATCTCGCCGGCGGGCTTGAGCGATGTCGCGAGTGTCCAGATCAGCGGTGCGACGGTGACGATGCTGACGAGGCAGACGCCGATCCACCAGGCGGTCGTCTTCGTCCGGCGGACGGCAGCGGCCCGTCGTCGGAGCTGTTGTCCGTCGCGGCTCGGGGCACTGGCGGATCCGGTCGGAGTGGCGGTCGTGGTCATCGTTCGGAGTCCCTGTTGGTGAGGCGGGCGTTGACGAGGGAGAACGCGAGGATGATCACGAACAGGATGAACGACAGCGCGGAGGCATAGCCCATCTGCAGGGACCCGAACCCGCGATCGTAGATGTAGTAGACGATCGTCACGGTCGAGTTGCCGGGACCGCCCTTCGTCAGGACGTACGCCTGGTCGAACACCTGGAAGGCGTTGATGATGAGCAGCGTCGACACCAGGAACGTGGTGCGGCGGATGCTCGGCAGCACGACGTACCGGAAGACCTGCCATGCGTTGGCGCCGTCGAGTCGTGCTGCTTCGCGGAGGTCCGGCGAGACACCCTGCAGCCCGCCGAGGAAGATCATCATGTTCCCGCCGAAGCCGGCCCAGACGCTCATCATGACGATCGCGAACATCGCCCAGTGTGAGTCGTAGAGCCAGGCGGGTCCGTTGATGCCGAACCAGCCGAGCGCCTCGTTGAGCAGACCGTGCTGCGGGTTGAGCACCCAGTACCAGATCGTCGCGGTCGCCACGGTGGACGAGACGACCGGGATGTAGAACAGCGTGCGGAAGACGCGCGCGCTCCGGGCGCTCCGGTTCAGCAGCAGTGCGGTGGCCATCGCGATGACCAGGCCGAGCGGCACGTACAGCACCGTGTAGAGCACCGTGTTGCGGAGCGAGATCCAGAAGAACGGGTCGGAGGCGATGTGGACGTAGTTGTCGAAACCGGTCCAGGTGAGGGGCCCGATGACGGCGTAGTCGCTGAGGCTCACGACAGCCGCGATGACGACCGGGAGCGCCGTGAACAGCAGGAAGAGCGCACCCGGCAGTGCGAGGAACACCCAGGCCGCGCGGGTCTGCTGCTTGCGCGTCGCACTGACGCCGCTTCCCCGCTCGGTCCGGCGCCGCTTCGGAGGTGTGGAATCGAGGGCGCCGTCGGCTTCACCCGCGACGACGGCCTGCTCCTCGGGGGTCGTCACGACGCTCATCGGGTGCTCCGTTCCGGGACCGGTGCCGGAGCGCTGCGCAAGCCGGCGAGGTCGAGCACGAACTCGCAGAACATCGCGTTCGCCCAGGAGAACCAGGGACGGGTGTACGTGGTCGGGTCGTCGACGTCGAAGGACTCGTGCATGAGCCCCGTCCCTGCGTGTGTGGCGCACAGCTGCTGCAGGAGGTGGCCCCGTTCCTCGGCGTCGGTGGCGGTGAGCCCCTGGACGGCGAGTGCGATCGGCCACACGTTGAGACCGGGGGTGTGCGGGCTGCCGATGCCACTGCCCGTCGCACCGCTGAACCAGTACGGGTTCGTGGGCGAGAGCACCGCGGCACGGGTGCGCCGGTAGAGCGCGTCGTCACGGTCGCACCAGCCGAGCATCGGCAGGGACAACAGGCTCGGGACGTTCGCGTCGTCCATGAGCAGGGCGCCGCCGGTACCGTCGACCTCGTAGGCCAGGACGACGCCGTGGTCCGGGTGGTCGACGACGCCGTGAGTCCGGATGGCGTCGTCGATCTCGTCGGCGAGGGCCGTTGCCCGCCGAGCCAGCTGCGCGTCGTCGAGCACCGCGGTGGCGAGCACGGCGACGTGTCGCAGTTCGGTGACGGCGAAGGCGTTCCCCGGGATGTTGAAGCCCAGCGTCGTCGCGTCATCGCTCGGCCGGAACGCGCTCCAGGTCAGACCGGTCCGGGCGGTGCGCGGGCCGCGGCCCTGGCGGACGAGGGTGTCACTCGGCAGCAGCGGGTCGGGGCGTTCGAACCGGTACGGCGAGCCCGCCTCGTGGTCCTGCTCGACGGTCCACAACGCGATGGCCGCAGCAGCGACCTCGGCGAACCGGTCGAGGTGGTCGGTGCGCCCCGTGCGCTCCCAGAGGTCGTACGCCAGGCGGATCGGGTAGCAGAGCGAGTCGATCTCGTACTTGCGCTCCCAGACCCACGGGTCCATCGCCGTGTCGTCATCGGTGTGACCGGCGCCATCGGGGGCGCGGTTGAAGGCGTTGGCGTAGGGATCGACGAGGACGTACTCGAGCTGCCGCCGCGACACCGACGCCATGGTGTCGGCCAGCGCTTCGTCCTCGGCGACGAAGTGCAGGTACGGCGTGAGCTGCGCGGTCGAGTCGCGCAGCCACATCGCCGGGATGTCGCCGGTGACCATGAAGGTCGTGCCGTCCGGCATGTCCGTCATCGTCGTCGACAGCGTGTTCGCGAAACAGTTCGCGAACACCGCGCCGACGTCGGACCCCATCCGGTCCTCGACCTGCCGGGCGACCCTGCCCACGAGGTCTGCATGTATCTGAGCCACGTTGCTCCCTTGACTTTCGCTGGTACTGCTCCAACTATATTGATTGGCCCAATTCACGCAAGAAGTAGTTCAAGTATACTTTTTTGCGCCTGCACCGGGCAGGGCGGATCAAGGGTCGGATCGAAGGAGATCCCATGCAGCACAGACTCGTCAGCCTGCTCGTGGCCGGTGCCGTCGCGTCGGCCACGCTCACCGGTGTGGGCATCGCAACCGACCCTGGCCGAGCCTCCGCCCTGACCACCACCCAGGCGACCGACGCGTACGACGCGTTCGTCGCCACCTACTGGGACGCGGACGCGAAGTACTTCACCACCTACAGCGACCGCCAGGTCCACCAGGAGCACGCGGTCGGACCGCAGGGTGGTCTGTACACGGACTACTGGTGGGAGGCCCAGAACTGGGAGGCGGTGATGGACCGCTACGAACGCACCCACGACGCGGCGAGTCGGCAGATGATCGACGACGTCTTCGACGGCTGGCAGGCGGCGTACCCGGACTTCCGGCAGAACGACTGGAACGACGACATGGGCTGGTGGGCCCGTGGCGCGGTCCGCGCGTACGAACTGACCGGGGAACAGCGGTTCCTCGACGAATCGGAGGAGGTCTTCGGCTTCATCGCGCAGTACGAGGACACGACGTACGGCGGTGGCATCTGGTGGAAGAACGTCGACGTCGGTGACGGCAGCAAGAACGAGAAGAACGTGGCGACGAACGGCACCGCCGTGCAGACCGCGCTCCGGCTGTACGCGGCGACCGGCGACACGACCTACCTGGACACGGCCGAGCGGCTCTTCGCCTGGCTGCAGACCGACTTCGACCGGAACGGGCACATCCGCGACCACGTCAGCGGCACCGGGCAGTTCACCGACTACGACTGGACGTACAACCAGGGCCAGTACGCCGGCGCCGCCCTGCAGATGTACCTGCTCACGAACGACCAGCAGTACCTGACCGACGCCACCCGTGCCGTGGACTGGGCGGTGGCGAACCTGACCGTCGCCGGTACCTTCCTCAACGAGGGCTCGAGCGACACGCAGGGGTTCAAGGCCATCCTCACCCGGGACATCCGAGACCTGATCGACGACGCCGGACAGACCCAGTACGAGTCGGTCCTCACCGCGAACGCATCGCAGGCAGCGGCGCACGTCTCGCCCGAGGGCATCGGCGGACCGGACTGGACCGCCCCGACCCCGTCGACCAGCACCGCCCCGCAACAGTCCCTCGCAGCGTCGGCCACCGTGGCGATCGTGCAGCAGGCGACACCGGACGGCTCGACCGTGGTGGAGCAGGGTGACGGCGTGTACCAGGCGGAGAACATCGACCACCCGGGCATCCCGACCGAAGCGACCGGTACCGGCTACACCGGGCGCGGCTACCTGGCCGGGTGGAACACCGCAGGTACCGCGGCGACGGCGCACGTCAACGTCGCGAGCGCGGGGACACACAGCGTGACACTCCGGTACGCGGCCGCAGCGGGGACCGCGACGCGCATCGTCCGCGTGGGCAGCGGGACCGCGACCACCGTGACCCTGCCGGCGACGGGATCGTGGTCGACGTGGAGCACGGTCACGTTGCCCGTGCAGCTGACAGCAGGGTCGAACGCCCTGTCGATCGCCGTGCCCGCCAGCAACGGCAACTACGTCAACCTCGACTCGGTGTCCGTCTCGCTCTGAACGACAGAGCGACGGCGACGGCGACACGGCCGCCACCAGGACGACGAAGGCCCCCACCCTGATGGGTGGGGGCCTTCGAGCGTGGTGACCCCAGCGGGATTCGAACCCGCGTTACCGCCGTGAGAGGGCAGCGTACTAGGCCGCTATACGATGGGGCCGCGGCGATGTCCCGGATCGGGACGTGTGTCGGTTCGGAGTGTGTCACTCGTGGTGACCCCAGCGGGATTCGAACCCGCGTTACCGCCGTGAGAGGGCGGCGTACTAGGCCACTGTACGATGGGGCCGTTCCGACAACTCGACAAGTATGGCACAGGGTGTGAGCGAGCGCCAAAACGCCCGGGTCCGCGCCGGTGTGTCGCCATGCCGACCAGGGCACACGGAGGGTCGGCATACGGTGGGTCGATGACGGTGCGCATCGGCCTGTCCGGCTGGCAGTACGACTCGTGGCGCGGCGACTTCTACCCCGCCGCGCTCGCCAAGCGGCGCTGGCTCGAGCACGTCGGCACGCACTTCCCGACGGTCGAGGTCAACGGCTCCTTCTACTCGCTGCAGCGTCCGTCGCGGTACCGGGCCTGGCGTGCAGCGGTCCCCGAGGACTTCCGCTTCGCGCTGAAGGGCGGCAGGTACGTGACGCACATGCTCCGGCTGCGGAACGTCGACACGGCGCTGGCGAACTTCTTCGCCTCCGGGCCGCTGGAGCTCGGTCCGACCCTCGGTCCGGTGCTCTGGCAACTCCCCGAGCACGTCGTCCCGACGCCTGACGTGCTCGACGCGTTCCTCGCCCTGCTGCCCGCCACCCACGGCGAGGCCGCCACCCTCGCCGCCGGGCACGACGCGAAGGTCGTCGAGCCGTCGACCACGGCGGAGGACCCGGCACTGCCGGTCCACCACGTCCTGGAGGTCCGCTCCCCCGACGCCACCACCCCGGACCACCTCGCCGTCCTCCGCACACACCGCACCGCGCTCGTCGATTCGCACGCGGGCGACTTCCCCCGCCTGGTCCACGACACCGACGCGCCGCTCGCGTACCTCCGGCTCCATGGCGCGCCGCACACGTACCACGACGGCTACGGCCGGGAGGCCCTGCTCACCTGGGCGGAGACGGTCCGGCATCACGTCACCGCCGGACGCGACGTCTGGGTGTACTTCGACAACGACGCGGAACGCCACGCCCCGTGGGACGCACTCGAGCTCGGCGGACTGCTCGGGCTACCGGCCCTCAGACGGTGAACGACTCCCCCGGTGCGAGCACGACGACCTCGCCCGCGGGCTCGACGACCTGCCGGATCCGGTCCGTGTGCCCCGCGAACCCGATGTCGGACAGCGTGGCCTCGTGGATCGGGATCGCCCGTCGTGGGGCGACGGCGAGCAGGTGGTCCATCAGCTCACCGATCTTCAGCCAGGGCGCCCCGACCGGTGCCGCGAACACCTCGACGGGTGCTCCGGGGTCGATGTAGGCGTCACCCGGGTGGAGCAGCGTGCTGTTGACGAACACCCCGGTGTTGTCGACGACCGGCACGGACGAGTGGATCAGCTGGTGCCGCGTGCCGTGGAACGACAGGGTGAAGGCCCCGACGGTCCGGGTGTCACCGTCCGTCACGACGTCCACCTCGACGGCCGCCGCCAGCGCCGACGCGACCCCGGCCGGGCCGAACACCGGGATGCCCGGGTTCCGGTCCAGGATCCGGTCGAGCTGCTCGGCCGTGCCGTGGTCCGGGTGCTCGTGGGTCACGACGACGGCGACGACACCGCTCACCTCGACCGGGCGCGTGTAGGCGCCGGGGTCGATGACCAGGCGGTCGCCGTCCTGCTCGACGACGAGACAGGCGTGCTCGAGCTTCGTGACCAGCATGCGACCGAGGCTACGCCGGCCTCCCCGACGCCGACCAGCCGAAGCCGACCCCCGGATGCCGGTCACGGGGCGCCCGCCACCGGTTGCTCGGTGCGGGACGCTCGCCCGCTGGGCGACCCGGTCACCGGCACGGCCGCGTGGTCGTCTGCCGCACCACCAGCCGCACGGCGGACGGCGCGAGGGGCCCCGGGGACGCACCCTGGGCCTCCAGGACGACCGCCCGTGCGGCCACGCGCCCCTGCGCCTCCGGGTCCTGCGCGACCGTCGTGAGGCCGAGGACCTCGCCGTACTCGTGCCCGTCGACGCCGGTGACGGACACGTCCCGCGGCACGTCGAGCCCGAGCCGGTGTGCGGCGACCACGACGCCGAGCGCCATCTCGTCCGAGGCGCAGACCACCGCGGTCGGCCGGTCCGGGGCCGCGACGTCGAGCAGCGCGGTCCCCGCCGCGACCCCGCCGGCGAACGAGAACCGACCGTCGGCGTACCAGTCGCGACGGACCGGGACTCCAGCGCACACCATCGCCTCGGTGAACCCGTCCCGGCGTCGGTAGGGCACGGCGACGCTGAGGCCGGCTTCGTCCTGCCCGCCGACGTAGGCGACCTCGCGGTGTCCCAGTCGGGTGAGGTGGACGACCGCCAGGGCAGCCACCTCGTGGTCGTCGACACCGACGTTCCGTAGGTCGTGCGCCGGCCCGCCGATCACGACCGTCGGCAGCTCGCTGACCTGCAGCTCGCGGCGTTCGGTCTCGTCGAGGGCCAGCGACATCAGCACCAGCGCATCGACGCGCTGTCGCAGCATCGCGCGCCGGAACGCCCGATGCCGATCACCACCCGGTCCGCCGAGGTTGTAGAGGACGAGGTCGTAGCCGGCGGCTCGGAGTTCAGCGTCGACGCCGCCCAGGGCCTTCACGGTGAACCAGCGGTCGATCACCGGCAGGACGACCCCGACTGCGCGCTGGCGACCGGTGGCCAGGCCCGCCGCCGCCGAGCTCGGGACGTACCCGAGCTCGTCGGCGACCCGCCGGACCTGGTCGATGGTCGTCCCGGCCACCGTCGGCAGACCGCGGAGCGCTCGCGAGACCGTCGCCTTCGACAGCCCGGTCGCCTGCGCGATCTCCTGGATCCCCACGGGATCGTCCCGGGAGGCTCGTCAGCGGCCGGCCGCGCGCGTCGCGACCGCCGGCTGGTCCGGCTGGGCAGCGGCGTCGGTCCGCCGGAGTACCCGCCGTCGCCACCGGTCCAGGAGGACGATCGCCACGACGGTCCCGAGCAGCGTGAGCGCCCACGCGAGCGCCGGCCGCCCGGTGAGCTCGCAGAAGACGGTGACGCCGAAGAACAGCAGTCCGAAGCACCCGACGAACCCGATGGCCTCCTCGATCCGGGACGTGGGCCGGAGCGGTGCGCGCTGTGCCACGGTCAGCCCTTCACGCCACCGGCGGTGAGACCGGCCACGATGCGTCGCTGGAACACGAGCACCAGGATGACGAGCGGGATCGTGACGATCGTGCCCGCCGCCATCACCGCGGTGTACGGCTCCTGGTGCGGCTGCGACCCGGCGAAGGACGCGATCGCGACCGTGACCGGCTGGGTGGCGTCGCTCGAGAGCTGGGACGAGATGAGGTACTCGTTCCAGGACGAGATGAACGCCAGGATCGCGGTCGTGAACACGGCCGGTGCGGCCAGCGGCAGGATGATCCGTCGGAACGCCTGGACGCGGGTGCAACCGTCGATGCGGGCGGCCTCCTCGAGGTCCCACGGCATCTCCCGGAAGAACGACGCCAGCGTGTAGACCGTCAGTGGCAGCACGAACGAGATGCTCGGCAGGATCAGCGCCTGGTAGCTGCCCATCCACCCGATGTCGGTGAACAGCTGGAACAGCGGCGAGATCAGCGCGACGCCCGGGAACATCGACGCGGCGAGGATCGCGCCGGCGATCAGGGACTTGCCGCGGAACTCGAGCCGGGCCAGCGCGTAGGCGGCGGTCGTGCCGACGAGCAGGGCGATGATCGTGACGACGGCACCGATGAACACACTGTTGAGCAGCGCGCGTCCGAGGTGGTTGCCGAGCGCCGTCGAGAACGCCGTCGCGTAGTTGTCGAGCGTCACATGGGTGAAGAACGGCGTCGGGTCGAACGTGTAGCCGACGTCGCGGAAGGACGTGACGATCATCCAGTAGAACGGCAGGAGGCACCACAAGGCGATGACGGCGGCCTGGATGCCGGTGCGGAGCTTCGGCCCCGCGTGGCGCTTCACCCGGACATCGCCGCGTGCGCCAGCACGTTCGGCGGGAATGTGGAGACGGTCTGCTGCGAGGGTCACTTGAGCTCGCCCTTCTGCTGTGCTGCCTGGGTCTGAACGACGTTCGCGCCGAGGAACCGGACGAAGATGAACGCGACGACGAAGATGACCACGAACGTGATGGTGGACAGTGCCGAGGCGGAGTTGAAGCCCTGCCGGATCTGGTCGACGACCAGCACGGACAGCGAGACGGTGGCGTTCCCGGAACCACCACCACCACCGGTCATGATCGCGATGAGGTCGTAGATCCGGAGGGCGTCGAGCACGCGGAACAGGATCGCGACCATCAGCGCCGGCTTCACGAGCGGCAGGGTGATGTTGACGAACCGCTGCATGGTCGAGGCGCCGTCCATCTTCCCGGCCTCGTAGACCTCGTCCGGGATCAGCTGCAACCCGGCGAGGATGAGCAGCGCCATGAACGGCGTGGTCTTCCAGGTGTCGGCGATGATGATGGCGAAGCGGGAGGCCCACTCGTCGGAGAACCAGAGGACCTGGTGGCCGATGACGTGGTTGAGCACACCGTTCGCGTCGAAGATGAAGTACCAGAGCTTCGCGGTGACGGCGGTCGGGATGGCCCACGGGATGAGGATCGCGGCACGTACGAGGGCGCGGCCCTTGAAGTCGCGGTTCATGATGATGGCCATCCAGAGCCCGATGACGGTCTCGAGCGCCACGGTCACGACCGTGAAGAAGAACGTGTTGCCGAACGCCGTCCAGAACTGGGAGCCGAGGTTGCCGGGCGGGCAGGCGGCGGTGCCGCACTGCTGTCCGAGCCAGTGCACGTAGTTCGTGACGCCGGCGAAGCCGCCCTCGACGAACAGGCCGGTGGCCTTGTCCAGTCCCTGGTCGAGTTGGAACGACTGGATGACCGCACTGACGACCGGGTAGCCGATGACGATCGCCAGGAGCACGAGCGTGGGGCCGATGAGGTACACGGCCCACCGACCGTGGTCGGCGTTGAGCCCGCCCTTGCGCCGCTTCGGCGGCTCCATCCCCTGGGGTTCGGGGATCGCTGCGGGGATCTCGGTTGCTGCTGACACGTCACGGCCTCCTTGCCGGTGTCGGGAACGCACAGAGGGAGGACGGGAGGACCGTGGTCGCGTGACCACGACCCTCCCGTCAGCAGGCGGCCTGAGCCGCCCTCGGTGTCAGTTGCCGCCGTCGGTCGCCGACGTGAGGGCCGCCTGCATGTCCTGCATGGCGGCGTCGACGGACTTGGACCCCTTGAGCGCGGCGTAGGTGTTGTCCTGGATCGCCTTGGTCACGGCCGGGTAGAACGGCGTCACCGGACGCGGCTCCGCGGACTTGATCGACTCGAGGAGCGTCGGGAGGTACGGCAGCTTCGCCGTGAGCTCCTCGTCCGTGTACAGGTCACCGACGACCGGGGCGAGCGAGCCCTGGGTCGCGAAGAACTTCTGCGTGTCGTTGGAGATGAGGAACTCGAGGAAGTCGTGCGCGGTGGCCTTGTGCTTCGAGTAGACGCTGATCGCGGCGTTGTGACCACCGAGGGTCGAGGCGCCGACGCCGTCGGCCCCCGGGATCGGGGCGATGCCGAAGGTGTCCTTCACCTTGCTGGAGCCGTCGGTCTTCGCGAGGCTGTACACGTACGGCCAGTTGCGCAGGAACAGGAGCTTGCCGTCCTCGAACGCCTGACGGCCCTGCTCCTCCTGGTAGGTGATCGCTTCCTTCGGGATGTTGCCGTTCTCGAAGGCGTCGACGAGCTTCTGCAGGCCGGCCTTCGCGTCGGAGGTGTCGACGTCCGGCTTGCCGCTGCCGTTGAGGACCGCGCCGCCCGCGCCGTTGATCGCCTCGGAGGCGTTGACGGTCAGCCCCTCGTACTTCGCGAACTGCCCCGCGTAGCAGCCGATGCCGGCGTCCTTCGCGATCGAGCAGTCCTGCATCATCTCGTCCCACGTCGTCGGCGGGGTCTTCACGAGGTCCTTGCGGTAGTACAGCAGGGCGCCGTCGGAGGTCTGTGGTGCCGCGTAGAGCGTGTCGTTGTACGTCGCGGTCTTGACCGTCGACGGCAGGAGCTTCGACGTGTCGATCGCCATGTCGCCGGTGAGCGGCGTGAGCCAGCTCTTCGCGGCGAACTCGGCGGTCCACACCACGTCGACGTCGACCACGTCGTAGTTGTCGTCCTTCGCCTGGAAGTGCTGCACCAGGTCGTCGTGCTGCTGGTCTGCCTGGTCGGACTGCTCCTTGAAGGTGACCTTCTCGTCCGGGTGGGCCTTGTTCCACTTGGCGATCAGCGGGCGGACGACGTTCGAGTTGTCCTTGCCCTGCACGTAGGTGATCGGCCCGCGGCTGTCCTGGCCGCCCTTCGCGTCGTCCGAGGCCGAACTCCCGCTCGAGCAGCTCGCGAGCAGCAGGCCGACGACCGCGATCCCTGCGATCGAGGCCACGCGGCCCTTCGCACGTGTGTTCTTCACAGCGTTGTCTCCTCATCGAGATCACCAGGAGCGTCGCCGGACCGTGCCCGGCGACGCTGCACTGGAGCAGGCGACGCTGCCTGCTGAGCGAGGACGCTACGCCCCGGACGGGGGTCGTGCAACCGGTTGCACCAGCACCGTGACCGGAGCGTTACACAGCCGTCGAAGTGCTCCAGCCACCTGCGGCTGCCGGCGCATCAGGCGCCTGTCGGCGGCAGGGTCTCCTGCGCCAGGTGCGCCTGCTGGGCACGCTCGCTGTCGGCGATGAAGCGCTCGGCACCCTCACGGGGCATCGAGGACTGGCCGCCGCAGTACGCGCACTGCAGCACGTACCGTCCGTGCCCGAACGGGAACACCGGCACGAAGAACAGCGTGAACCAGGTCCGCAGTCGGTGCAGGCGCTGCGCTGCGGTCGACCCGCAGAGGGTGCAGGCGAAGAACAGCACCCCGGCGAGGGCGGAACGTGTGCGGCTGCCGAAGATGATCATGGGGCCCCCTGCTCGTGGCGCGCCCGAACGGTGTCCGGGCGTGGCGGCGCGGTGTCCACCCTCGTCCGACGACGATAGCCCACAGTCGGGGAGCCGGAGCCGGTGCGCGCGACCCCGAGCGGGCCGCCCCGAGACGACAAAAGCCCCCGGTCTCCCGGGGGCTTTCGTGTGTCCAACTGCTGGGGTACCTGGACTCGAACCAAGAACGACGGTACCAGAAACCGCTGTGTTGCCAATTACACCATACCCCAAAGGCCTTGCAGCCCTGCGCCCCGTTGTCCGGGGCACGATCAACTACTGTACAGCATCCCGGAGGTCTCCGAGACCACCGACCAGGTCACGGTGCACGGCCGCCGCGGTCGACGCACCGTGTCCGGCCGCGACGATGAGCTGCTCGGGCCCCGGCGGGGTGACGTCCCCGACCGCGTACAGTCCGGGGAGGTTCGACCGACCGAGCCGGTCCACCCGCACGAAGCCCAGCTCGTCGCGGTCGAGGTCCGCGTCGACCCAGTCCAGGTCCGCGTGCCACTCGGGCCGGACGAAGGCGCCCGAACGCGGTACCACGTCCCCGTCGGCCAGCCGCACCCCGGTCATGCCGCTCCGGTCACCCTCCAGGTCCGCCACCGGACGCTCGTCGATGCGGATACCGGCCGCGACCAGGCGTGCACGCCCGGTCTTGGACACCGGAGCCACCCCGTTCGTGAAGACGACGAGGTCGTCGGTCCACGACCCGACGAGCAGAGCGCGGTCGACCACGTCGTCGGTCTCGCCGATGAACGCCAGCGGCGCTCCGGCCTTGTCGTACCCGTCGCACTCCACGCAGCTGTGGACGTCGGTGCCGTAGAACGCCCGGAGCGACGGCAGTGCGGGGAACGACTCACGGAGGCCCGTGGCGATCACCACGGCACGGGCGGTGGCCACCACCTCGGCGCCACGCCAAGTGCCGTGCACGTTCCAGGCGCCGTCGGTCTGCCAGACCCGGTCGACGACGGCCTGCGTGACCGTCGCCTCCGGGTACCCGGCGACCTCGTCCCGCCCGAGCTTCCGCAGCTCGAGGGGCGAGATGCCGTCACGTGTGATGAACCCGTGCGACCGGAGGGTCGCGGCGTTCCGCGGGCGGTTCGCGTCGAGGAGCAGCACCGTGCGTCTCGCGCGCACCAGGTTCAGCGCAGCGCTGAGCCCCGCGGGACCCGCGCCGATGACGACGACGTCGACCACGGACGTCAGCGTGCCGCGAGGGAACGGAGACGCGCGAGCGTGGACTGCTTGCCGAGGATCTCCATCGACTCGAAGAGCGGCGGGCTGATCCGACGACCGGACACCGCGACGCGCAGCGGACCGAACGCCACCCGGGGCTTCAGCTCGAGGCCGTCGATGAGCGCCGTCCGGAGGGACTGCTCGATGGCGGCCGTGGACCAGTCGTCGAGCTGCTCGAGTGCGGTGATGCCGGCCTGGAGCACCGGGGCCGGGTCACCCTTGAGGGATGCGAGGGCGTCGTCCTCGACCACCAGGTCGTCGTCGGAGGTGAACAGGAAGCCGAGCATCGCGGGTGCCTCGCTGAGCAGCTGCATGCGCTCCTGGACGAGCGGGGCCGCGAGCTCGAGCACGCGCTCCTGCTCGGCCGTCGCCGGCTCCTCGAGGAACTCCGTGAGGTAGGGCCGGAGCCGGCCACGGAAGTCAGCGGGATCGAGCAGGCGGATGTGGTCGCCGTTGATCGACTCGGCCTTCTTGTGGTCGAAGCGCGCCGGGTTCGGGT
Organism: Curtobacterium sp. MCPF17_031; assembly: GCF_003234035.1. Classification (NCBI taxonomy): domain Bacteria; kingdom Bacillati; phylum Actinomycetota; class Actinomycetes; order Micrococcales; family Microbacteriaceae; genus Curtobacterium; species Curtobacterium sp. MCPF17_031. The sequence continues at coordinate 638,771 of NZ_QKSG01000001.1, forward strand.
TCACGTCCGTGACCTCGAACGCCGCGATCATCTCGTCGATCGAGAAGACGTCGCGGTCGGGGCCGATCGACCACCCGAGCAGCGCCAGGTAGTTCACGAGTCCTTCGGGCACCATGCCGTTCGACCGGTGGTGGAAGAGGTTCGACTCGGGGTCCCGCTTCGAGAGCTTCTTGTTGCCCTCCCCCATCACGTACGGCAGGTGGCCGAACTGCGGGATGAACCGGGCGAGACCGATCTCGTGGAGCGCCTCGTACAGCGCGATCTGCCGCGGCGTCGACGACAGCAGGTCCTCGCCGCGGAGGACGTGCGTGATCCCCATCAGCGCGTCGTCGAGGGGGTTCGTGAACGTGTAGAGCGGCTTGCCGTTCGGCCGCACCACGACGAAGTCCGGGAACGAGCCCTGCGGGAAGGTGATCTCACCGCGGACCAGGTCCTGGAAGCTGAGGTCGCGGTCCGGTACGCGCAGGCGCAGCGCCGGCGCACGGCCTTCGTCACGGAAGGCCTGGCGCTGGGCGTCCGTGAGGTCGCGCTCGTGGTTGTCGTAGCCCTGCTTCGGGTCACGACCGTTCGCGACGTTGCGGGCTTCCATCTCCTCGGGCGTGACGTACGACTCGTAGACGTGCCCCGCTGCGGTGAGCTGTGCGATGGCGTCCGCGTACACCTCGGCGCGCAGGGACTGCCGGTACGGGCCGTGGGGTCCGCCGACCTCGACGCCCTCGTCCCAGTCCAGCTGCAGCCACCGCAGTGCCTCGATGATCTGGGCGTAGGACTCCTCGCTGTCGCGGGCGGCATCGGTGTCCTCGATGCGGAACACCAGCTTGCCGCCCGTGTGGCGGGCGTAGGCCCAGTTGAACAGGGCGGTACGGACCAGGCCGACATGCGGCGTCCCGGTGGGCGACGGGCAGAACCGGACGCGGACGTCGGAACCGGTGGCAGAAGAGAATGGCGCTGTCATGACGCCCTGATCCTACCGCGACCTCCCGGCCGACTGGCGGGTGGCAATGGACAGCAGCTGGAATGCAGAAAACCCCTGACATGGGGAGCGGATGCTCCCCGTGTCAGGGGTTTTCATGAAAAGAAGTCCGGCGGCGTCCTACTCTCCCACAAGGTCCCCCTTGCAGTACCATCGGCGCTGAGAGGCTTAGCTTCCGGGTTCGGAATGTGACCGGGCGTTTCCCTCTCGCTATGACCACCGGAACACCATCGACCCGATCATTTCCGGATCAAACAGGTTCCAGCCATCCCCCAGCAACGGGTTGGTGCCTGCAACCCGCAAAACGGATTGTCGACACCCCACACCGGTGGGGTAGCTGAACTATTCAGTTTGATTCCCGATCGTCTGTCGGGAACCACAAAGTGGACGCGAGCCCCAACCCCCGAAGGGGTCAGGAAAAAAGTGTGTGTCAAGTCTTCGGCTTATTAGTACCGGTCAGCTCCACGGGTCGTTAGTCCCCGCTTCCACATCCGGCCTATCAACCCAGTA